>CAZKGI010000011.1:0-30177 GCA_964552315.1 uncultured Akkermansia sp.
CATGACCACCGACAGCATCATCTCCAAAGTCTGGTCCTTCTGCCATACGCTGCGCGACGACGGCGTGGGCTACGGCGATTACCTGGAGCAGCTCACTTACCTCATCTTCCTGAAGATGGCGGACGAGTATTCGAAGCCGCCACACAACCGGAAGGTCGGCGTGCCCGCGCGTTTTGCGTGGCCGGTGATGCGTCCGCTCAAGGGCGCCGAGCTGGAGGTCCACTACGTCGAAGCCTTGCGCGAACTCGGCACACAAAAGGGCATGCTCGGTCAGATCTTCACCAAGGCACAGAACAAGATCCAAGACCCCGCCAAACTCGCGCGCCTCATCGAGATGGTGGACGACGTCACCTGGACCACGCTCGATGCCGACACCAAGGGCGACATCTACGAGGGCATCCTCGAAAAGAACGCCGAGGACACGAAATCCGGCGCGGGCCAATACTTCACGCCGCGTGCGTTGATCAAAGCGATGGTTGCCTGCGTCGCGCCCGAGCCGAACAAGACCATCGCCGATCCCGCCTGCGGCACGGGCGGCTTCTTCCTCGCCGCCTACGATCACCTCGTGAAGCACCACTCGCTCACGCCCGCGCAAAAGCGTTTCCTCAAGAACGAGACCTTCCACGGCAACGAGATCGTCGCCGGCACGCGTCGCCTGTGCCTGATGAATCTCTTCCTCCACAACATCGGCGAGATCGACGGCGACACCCGCATCGCCTCGACCGACGCCCTCATCGCGTCGCCCTCGCAGACTTTCGACTACGTCCTCGCGAATCCGCCCTTCGGCAAGAAGAGCTCGATGACCTTCACCAACGAGGACGGCGAGCAGGAGAAGGAGGACCTGGTCTACAACCGTCAGGACTTCTGGGCCACGACGAGCAACAAGCAGCTCAACTTCCTCCAGCACATCCGCTCGATGCTCAAGACCACCGGTCGCGCGGCGGTGGTGTTGCCCGACAACGTACTTTTCGAAGGCGGCGCCGGCGAGACCGTGCGCAAGAAGCTCATGGAGACGACGGAGCTCCACACCATCCTCCGCCTGCCCACGGGCATCTTCTACGCGAACGGCGTAAAGGCGAACGTGCTCTTCTTCGACAACCGTGCCGCCAGCAAGAACATCGCCACGAAGGAGGTTTGGTATTACGACTACCGCACCAACATCCACCACACGCTGAAGCGGAAGCCGCTGCGCTTCGAAGATCTCGCCGACTTCATCGCCTGCTACAATCCGGAGAACCGTCACCAGCGCACCGAAACCTGGCATCCCGAAAAGAATCCCGAAGGTCGCTGGCGGAAATTCAGCTATGCGGAACTTGCCGCCCGCGACAAAACCAGCCTCGACCTCTTCTGGCTCAAGGACGACAGCCTCGCCGATCTCGACAATCTGCCCGAGCCGACCGACCTTGCCGAAGAGATTATCGAAAACATCGAGGCGGGATTGGAGAGCTTCCGTGCGGTGGCCGCCCGCTTGGGTGTCTGATGCTCCTGGCAGCGGAAGCCTCCGGCTCTGCTTTTCAATTCCTGCGCACCAAGAAAAAAGGCGCCTCGACGAGGCGCCTTTCGGGAGGGTGCTGTCTGGGGGACGGCCGATCCTCAGATGTGGATGGCGCGGCCGAAGGCGGCGCCGGTGGCCTCGTGGATGGCCTCGGAGAGGGTCGGGTGGGCGTGGATGGTGTTTTCCAGCTCCTCGTAAGTGGCCTCGAGGGTGATGGCCAGGCCCATTTCGGCGATGAGCTCGGTGGCCTCGCCGCCGATGATGTGGGCGCCGAGGAGCTCGCCGTATTTCTCGCCGTAGATCAGCTTCACGAAGCCCTCGGCCTCGCCGGCGGCCAGGGCGCGGCCGCTCGCCTGGAAGGGGAACTTGCCGACCTTGTAGGCGATGCCCTTCTCCTTGCAGGCGCGCTCGGTGAGACCCACGCTGGCGACTTCGGGATGGCAGTAGGTGCAGCCGGGGAAGATCTCCACCTTCTTGCTCTTGTGCTTGGGATCGAACATGGACTCGACCGCGTGAACGGCTTCGAAGCTGGCGACGTGGGCCAGCCAGGGGGGGCCGATGAGGTCGCCCGCGGCGGAGACCCCGGGGAGGTTGGTGCGGTAGCGCTCGTCGGTCTTGACGAAGCCGCGCTCGGTCAGCTCGAGCTTCTCCGCGCCCTCGGGGAGGATGGCACCCACGCCGACGGCGACGAGGACGACGTCGCCCTTGAGGGTGGTGGACTCGCCGCCCTTGGCGGGTTCGACGGTGAGTTCGACGCCCGCGTCCGTGACCTTGGCGGCCGTGGTCTTGGTGGAGGTGAGGAACTCGATGCCTTGCTTCTTGAAGGACTTCTCCAGGGCCTGGCTGATCTCCGTGTCCTCCACGGGCAGGAGATGGTCCATCATCTCGACGATGGTGACCTTGGTGCCGAAGGCGTTGTAGAAGTAGGCGAACTCGACCCCGATGGCGCCGGCGCCGATGATGAGGAGCTCCTTGGGCTGCTCGGCCATGAGCATGGCCTCGCGGGCACCGATGACGCGCTTGCCGTCAAACTTGAGGAAGGGAAGATCGCGGGCCCGGCAGCCGGTGGCCAGGAGGATGTTTTTGGCTTCGTGGGTCTCCGTTTTGCCCTCGGCGTCGGTGACGGCCACCTTGCCGGTGCCAGCGAGGGCGCCGGTGCCGCGGAGATAGTCGACCTTGTTTTTCTTGAAGAGGAACTCGATGCCGCCGGCCAGCTTGTCGGAAACCTGGCGGGAACGGCCGATCACCTTGGACCAGTCGTAGCTGAGATTGTCGAAGCTGAAGCCGAACTCGCCGGCCTTCTCCTTGAGGGCGCTGTACATCTCGGCGTTCTTGATGAGCGCCTTGGTGGGAATACAGCCCCAGTTGAGACAGGTGCCGCCGGCGCGGTCGTTCTCGACGCAGGCGACTTTTTTGCCGAGCTGGGCGGCGCGGATGGCGCCGACATAGCCGGCGGGTCCGCCGCCGATGACGATGAGGTCGTAGGTGGCCATGTTAGGGTTGGGTCAGGTGTTAGGAAATGAGGAGGACGGGGTTTTCGAGGAAGCGCTTCAGCTCGGCGAGGAACTTGGCTCCCACGGCGCCGTCGATGACGCGGTGATCGCAGCTCATCCCGATCCACATGCGCTGGCCGGGGACGATCTGGTTGTGCTCGTTGACGACCGGCTGCTTGGTGATGGTGCCGATGGAGAGGATGGCGGCCTGGGGCGGATTGATGATGGCATCGAAGTTGGCGATGCCGAAGGCGCCGAGGTTGGAGATGGTGATGGTGCCGCCCTGCATCTCCTCGGGGGCGAGCTTCTTGTCGCGGGCGCGGGTGGCGAGGTCTTTGAGCTCGCCGGCGAGGTCGCGGATGGACTTGCTCTGGGCGGAGCGGATCACCGGAGTGACGAGGCCGTCCTCGATGGCCACGGCGACAGAGAGGTGCACCTCGCCGTATTGGAGAATGGCATCGCCCTGGAAGGAGGCGTTGACCGCGGGGACGGCGCCGGCGGCCAGCACGGTGGCGCGCATGATGAAGTCGTTGACGGTGTACTTGGGTCCGTCGTTGGCGACACTGGCGGCGTTGACCTGCTCGCGCAGGTTCATGAGCGGCTCGGTGTCGATCTCGATGTTGAGATAGAAGTGGGGGATGGTCGTCTTGCTCTCGAGGAGGCGCTGGGCGATGACGCGGCGCATGCCCGAAAGGGGCAGGCTTTGGTCGGGCTTGGCCAGGGCCGGGGGGAGCAGGCCGAGGGAACCGCCACCACCGGCGGGGGCGTTCTCGACGTCGTGGGCGACGATGCGCCCGCCGGGGCCGCTGCCGACAAGGCGGCCGAGGTCGATGCCGCGTTCGCTGGCGATCTTGCGGGCCAGGGGCGAGGCCTTGATGCGGGCCGTCGAGCTCCGGCGCGCGGGAGGGGCGGGCCGCTTGGAGGATCGCGCCGGGCTGGCGGCCGGGCTGGGGGTGCTATCCGCGACAGGCGCGGACGATTCCGTGGAGGCCTCCGGCTTGCTTTCCGCGCTCGTGGACTTGGCGTCGAGGGCGGGGGGCTGGTCGGCATCGGCGGGTGGTTCCTCACCCTCCTCGAGGACGAGGGCCAGGGCGCCACCCAGGGGCACGGACTGCCCTTCCTTCACGTAGATCTTG
The DNA here is from genome assembly GCA_964552315.1 of uncultured Akkermansia sp. GTDB lineage: Bacteria > Verrucomicrobiota > Verrucomicrobiia > Verrucomicrobiales > DEV007 > Arctic95D-9. The sequence goes on from CAZKGI010000011.1 coordinate 4,125, forward strand.
TAGAGGATGCCCTCTTCGAAGGATTGCATCGTCATCGTCGCCTTGTCGGTTTCGATCTCGGCGACTTCCTCGTCAATGGCGATGGGATCGCCCTCTTTCTTGAGCCACTTGGCGAGGGTTCCCTCGCTCATGGTGTCGCTCAACTTGGGCATTTTCAGATAGGAAGGCATGGGGAGAGGAGCTGGAATTTGGGAGCTGGCTGCCGGGACTCTAACGGATCAACAAATGGAGAGGGCGCGCTCGACGATTTCTTCGGGGACGGGAAGCTGGAGCTTCTCGAGCGGCGGGCTGTAAATGGCCGGCGCGTCGGCGCTGGTGATGCGCAGCACGGGCGCGTCGAGCTCGTCGAAGCACTGCTCCATGATCATGGAGGAGATCTGGGCCCCGACCCCGCAGAAGGGCTTGTTCTCCTCGATGTAGATGGCGCGATGGGTCTTGCAAACCGACTCCATGATGGTGTCCTCGTCGAGGGGACGGATGGAGCGGATGTCGACGACCTCGGCGGAGATGCCGTACTGTTCCTCGAGGATCTCGGCGGCGGCGAGGGAGGTGAGCACGGCGCGTCCGTGGGCGATGAGGGAGATGTCGCTGCCCTCGCGCTTGACCTTGGCCTTGCCGATGGGAACGATCAGCTCGCCTTCGGGGAGCTCGTCGTTGCTGGGCACGAGTCCCTTGGTGCCGTAGAGCACGGTGCTCTCCATGAAGTAGACGGGGTCGTTGTCGCGGATGGCCGACTTGATGAGGCCCTTCACATCGTAGGGGTCGGAGGGGGACACGACCTTCAGGCCGGGCATGTTGGCGAAGATGTTCTCCGGGGTGTGGGAGTGGGTCGCGCCGACGTTGGTGCCGCCGTTGGCGGGACCGCGCACGACGATGGGCACATTGAGGAGACCGCCGGACATGTAGCGACAGGTCGCGGCATTGTTCATCATCTGGTCGAAGGCGACGTAGGCGAAGCTGTAAAACATCAGTTCCATGACCGGGCGGATGCCGAGCATGGAGGCCCCAATGCCGAGGCCGATGAATCCAGCCTCGGAGATGGGAGCGTCGATGATGCGCTTGTCGCCCCATTTCTTCCACAGGCCTTCGGTGACTTTGTAGGCCCCGTTGTACTGGGCGACTTCCTCGCCGATGATGACAACGTTCTCGTCGCGGGCGAGTTCTTCGTCGAGGCCTTCACGGAGGGCTTCGCGGTAGGTGAGTTCTCGAGGCATTCGGTAAAGCGGTTTAGCGGATGGCGATTGGGCGAGAGGCAGGCGGGAAGGTTCAGTCGTGGAAGAAGTGGCGTCCGGTGCGTCCGGCGGCGGTCTGGTTGTCCACTTCCCAGTAGATGTCGTCGAAGATTTCCGACTCGTCGGGGAAGGGGCTCTTCAGGGCGAAATCGGCGGCGGCCTTGGCTTCGGCCCCAGCCTCGCGATTGATCTTCTTGTAGTCCTCCTCGGTGATGACGCCTTCGCTGATGAGGGTGCGCTTCCAGAACTCGATGGGATCGTACTGGGTCATGTAGCGCTGGATCTCCTCCTTGGTGCGGTACTTCTCGGCATTGGCATCGGCCACGGAATGCCCCTTGTGGCGGTAGGTCAGAATCTCGAGGACGGTGGGGCGGGATTCGTTGTGGGCGCGCTCGATCGCCTTCTGTACACCGGCGCGAATCTCATAAAGGGAGACGCCGTCGATCTTGGCCCAGTCGATGGCATAGCCTTCCGCCCGAGCGGCCAGTCCTTCCGGAGGGTGGGCCGAGGAGCGGGCCTGGGAGGTGCCCATGGAGTAGCCGTTGTTCTCGATGATGTAGATCACGGGAAGGTTCCAAAGCGAGGCCAGGTTGAGCGCCTCGTGGTAGGCGCCCTGGTTGATGGCCCCGTCGCCGAGGTAGCAGAGACAGCAGCCTTTGAGACCTTTGTATTTCAGGGCGAAGGCCAGGCCGGCGCCGAGCGGGGTCTGACCGCCGACGATGCCGTGTCCGCCCCAGTAGTTTTTGTCCGGGGCGAAGTAGTGCATGGAACCGCCCTTCCCCTTCGAACAGCCAGTCTTCTTGCCGAAGAGTTCAGCCATGCATTCGTTCATGCTCATCCCCACGGCGAGGGCATGACCATGGTCCCGATAGGCGGTGATGACGTGGTCGTTTTCACCGAGGAGGGAGATGCTGCCAACGGCGACGGATTCCTGTCCAATATAGAGGTGAAGGAATCCGCCGATGTGATCGCCCTGATAGTACTCCAGGGAGGTCTGCTCGAAGCGCCGGATGCGAACCATGGTGCGCAGCAATTCAATCTTCTCCTCCGGGCTCAGCGCTGCATTGATGGGCGCGTCGGCGAAGGGAACGGCAGGCGGGGTAGCGATTTTCGATGCCATCGGTAAGGAAAAAGCCCCTCCGGAGTTGGAAGGGGGCGAACGGTAGCTTAAAGTGCCCGCGAAGGAAACCGGGAAAAGGGCGATTTTTCATTCCCGCGTTCCCCTTCTTTTCCCCCGTGTTCCACGTGGAACACTTTGGCTTTCCAAGATGTTCATTTATCCCGAAAAATACGATGTGCTGATAGTGGGTGGAGGGCATGCCGGTATCGAGGCGGCTCTGGCCGCGGCTCGGATCGGTGCCCGCGTCGCCTTGCTCAGTCAGAATCTCGACACCCTCGGTCAGATGTCCTGCAACCCGGCGATCGGGGGTCTGGGCAAGGGACACATGGTGCGCGAGATCGATGCCCTTGGCGGGGCCATGGCCTTGAACACGGACGCGACGGCCATCCAGTTTCGCACACTCAATGCCAAGAAGGGACCCAGTGTCCGAGCGCCCCGCGCTCAGTGCGACAAAAAGGCTTACCAATACCGGATGAAGTGGCTGCTCGAGCAGACCCCGGGACTGGACCTCCACCAAGGGAACATCGCCCGGATTCTGGTCGAGGGCGACCGGGTCGTGGGAGCGGAAACTCAGCTGGGGGTCCGCTTTGAGACCGCCGCCTTAGTCATCACGACCGGGACCTTCATGCGGGGGCTCATGCACGTCGGTTTGCAGAACCAGCAGGGCGGTCGCATGGGCGATGCTCCCTCGACCCTCAGTGACGACCTCCGCCGCCTCGGGTTCGAGGTGCGCCGGTTCAAAACGGGGACCCCCTGCCGGCTCAATGGCCGGTCCATCGACTTCTCCCGCTGTGAGCGCCAGGATGGCGATGAACCGCCTCCGCTCTTCTCCTTTCGCTCCCGGGTGGAGCCTTGGGGAGAGGATGAAATCTTTACCCTGAACCGCTGGGCTGACCCCGCGTTCCACGTGGAACAATTGCCCTGCTGGATCACCTACACCCGGCCCGAGACGCACGCGACCATCTTGGCGAACCTGGATCAGTCCCCCATGTATTCAGGGGTCATCGAGGGGGTGGGTCCACGCTATTGTCCCTCGATTGAGGACAAAGTGGTGCGCTTTGCGGAAAAGGAGCGCCATCAGGTCTTTCTCGAGCCGGAGGGTCGGCACACCCTCGAGTACTACGTCAATGGGGTGTCGACCTCCCTCCCCTTCTCGGTGCAGTACGACTTCATCCGCTCCATCCCCGGTTTGGAGCGGGCGGAAATCATCCGTCCGGGCTATGCCGTGGAATACGACTACTGCGTTCCCACCCAGCTTTACCCCACCCTGGAGACGAAGCAGGTTTCCGGGCTCTATTTCGCAGGGCAGATCAATGGGACCTCGGGATACGAGGAGGCGGCGGGTCAGGGTCTCGTGGCCGGGGCCAATGCCGCCCTGAAAGTGGCTGGCGAGCCCGAGATGATCCTGCGGCGGGACCAGTCCTACATCGGGGTCATGATCGATGATCTCGTCACCAAGGGAACAGACGAGCCCTACCGCATGTTCACGAGTCGGGCGGAGCACCGGCTCCTCCTCCGTCACGACAACGCCGATCTTCGGCTCCTGGAGACGGCCCGCGAGGCAGGTCTCATCTCGGCGGCATTCGCGGCAGCGACCCAGGCAAAGCAGGAGCGGATCGACGCCCTGCGCAAAACCCTGGAAACGACCCACAGTGCCGAAGGCTCTCTCGCCAAATGGCTGCGTCGCCCCGAAGCGAGCTGGCGGGAATTCCCCGAGGCCCTGCGCGAGGCCCACGACCCGGAGATCTGGGAGCATGTTGAAATCGACGTGAAATACGAGGGCTACATCCGCCGTCAGGAGGATCTGGTGGAACGCACCCGGCGTTCCGACGAGCGCCGCATTCCGGAAGAGGTGGACTACCACTCCATCTCCGGCCTGAAGCGGGAGGCCCAGATCAAGCTCCAGGCGATTCGCCCGCGCACCCTCGGGCAGGCGGGGCGGATCAGTGGGATCACGCCGGCCGACGTGTCCCTGTTGGCGGTCTGGTTGGAAAAATGGCGTCCATGAAGTCCCCTCGCCTTCGCTTGTTCTCCCTTCTGGCGGTGCTGGTCTGGGCCGGGTCAGTCTCGGCGCAGGAGGCTTCCCTGATCACGTTCCCCAGGGAACGGAGCTTCCTCCCGGGGTCATGGCTGGAGGCGCCGATCCAGGCCAAGTTCGATCCCCTGCCCGAGATCCTGCACGAGGAGGTGACCCGGATTCTGGAGAAGGCCATCGCCAAGTATCCGGATTCCACGGTCTCCCGTTACCTCGGGGGCGTGTGCGTGGTCGGCTCGCTGAGCTTTTACGATGTGAACTACGGGGGGACCTACCTGGGGCATTCCCGGCAAATTGTCTTGGTTTACCGCGACAACTTTATCGCCACCGGATTCGAGCAGCGCTTCCACCACGAGTTCTCCTCCATCCTCCTTCAGGAGCACCAGAAGGACTTCGACAAGATGCGCTGGCTGGCGGCCAACGATCCGGCCTTCACCTATCGAGCGGGCGGGGTCATTGAAAGGCAGGAGGGCGACCGCAGTGAAGCCACCCGGGTCCTGGCCGCAGAACAGGAGAAAACAGGGGGCAGTGGGAGCAGCCTGCTCCGTCTCGACCCCGAGCTCATGAAATACGGCTTCCTGACCCCCTACAACCAGGTTTCCATCGAGCAAGACCTCAACGAACTGGCCGCTCACCTTTTCACCAATCCAAAAATCTGGGAGCTCTGCGTGCGATACCCCCGTATCGACCAGAAGATTCACGTCCTCATCAACTTCTATCAGCGCATTGATCCGAGGATGGACCGCCTCTATTTCCGACGCCTCACCCTGGAACAGCCCTCCCCCCTCGAACCATGAACCGCCTCAGCCGCCTTCTTGTCGAACTTGCCCTGGCCGAAGACCTCGGCGAGCGGGGTGATCTCAGCAGCCAGTACCTGGTCCCCGCCGAGCACCGTTCCTTGGGGCACATCGTCCCCCGAGAGGCCTGCGTGATTTCGGGTCAGGAGGTCGCCCAGCAGGTGTGCACGGCGGTGGATCCGGAACTCCACTACGAGGCTCGCGTCCCGGATGGGGCGACAGTCGAAGCGGGCGACCTGGTGGCCACCATCGCCGGCCGAACCCGCTCGGTGCTATCGGCCGAGCGCACGGTGCTGAACTTCCTCCAGCGCCTCAGCGGGATCGCCACGGTGACGCGACGCTACAGCTCGGCCATTGCCCACACCAAGGCCCGGCTGCTCGACACTCGGAAGACGACTCCAGGCTGGCGCTCTTTGGAAAAGGCCGCCGTCGTTCATGGCGGGGGTTTGAACCATCGCATGGGTCTCCACGACGGCATCATGGCGAAGGACAACCACCTCGTCGCCAATGCCGACCCCATCGACCTCGCCGCGAGGATTGCGGAGATCCGGAAGTCCCATCCTGGGATCCTGATCGAGTTTGAAGCCGACCGACTCGATCAGGTCGAGACCTTCCTTCGCCTCCAGGGGATCGACCAGATCCTCCTCGACAACATGAGCCTCGACTCCCTCGCCCAGGCCGTGTCCCTGCGGGACCGACTCGCCCCCGAGATCCGGCTCGAGGCCAGCGGTGGGGTCACCCTGGAGACGATCGTTGGCATTGCCGAAACGGGGGTCGATTACATCTCCGTGGGGGCCTTGACCCATTCGGTGCGCTCCGTGGACCTCGGCCTGGATTTGGAGTCCGAAGGATGAGCGAATCCTTCTACCAGGAAATCGTCCTCGGGTGGTCAAGGGAGGAAAAAAGTCGCTTTCCCGAGGAGCGCTTCCGCCATCTCCCGGAGACCGCTTCAACCAATGACGAGCTCCTCGCGCTGGCCCGGGCCGGGCAGGCCGAGCCCTTTGATTTGATCTGCGCGGAGTTCCAAACCCGCGGGCGGGGTCGACGCGGCGATCGTTGGGAAGCACCCCGAGGGCGCAACCTGCTGTTCTCCCTCGCTTTGCCCCTCGACCAGGAGCGGTGCTTCTGGCCCCGCCTCCCCCACCTCGCGGCCCAAATCGTCGGGTCGGCGGTGGAGTCCGTGCTGGGCCCGGGGCTGCGCCTGCAGGCAAAATGGCCCAACGACCTGCTCCACGAGGGGAGAAAGCTGGCGGGCATCTTGGTGGAAACGGTGGTCTTGCCGCGGCCTTTCGCGGTCGTCGGCATCGGACTCAACGTGAACCTGCGCCACGAGGAACTTCCCGCGGAACTCCAGCCCGTCGCCACCTCGCTTTACGAACTGATCGGCTGCGAGTCGAGTCGCGGCTTTCTGCTGGGGCTCATCCTGCGCGGCTTCCTGCAGGAGTTTCCGGAGCGCCTGCTCGATTTCTCCCCCACCCTGGAGTGGATCCGCGAGCGGGACTGTCTCTGCGGGCGGAATTTGTCCCTGCGCAGCGGCGGGCGCCTCCTCCAGGGGCGGGCGGCCGGGCTCAGCGAGGAGGGGGCCCTACTGCTTGAGGCCCAGGGGTCAGAGCCGATCGCGATTGTCAGCGCCGACGAACTGCTCGTGATCGAGGGACTGCGGCCGGATCGACCGAGCCGATGGAACCCTGTCCGGGAGGGCCTGGAGGGTTCCTAATTATTGTTTTGTTAGTGGAGAGGAGGACACAAGGACGTATCGAAAAACGCTTGCGGGAAAGACAGGCGATCGGCCATGATGCCCATCTTGACCTCATGAAGATTCTTTCCCTTTGCCCCCTGATCCTCTTGGCTTTCTCCCTCTCCACCGCTCCCGCCGATGAGGCCCTGAAGAGCGCCTTGGTTCTGCACGCCTCCTTCGACAAGGGACTCGATGCGGAATTTTCCAAGGCCGATCCCTCCGCCGTGATGAGAAGCGGGGGGACCTGGGTCCCCGTGTCGGAAAATGAGGACATCAAGCTCGTGCCCGACGCCGGACGTTACGGCGGCGCCCTGCACTTTCCCAAAAAGGGGGCCACGCGTCCCAGCTACCGGGGCGAGGGGGTGCTCGGGTACAACGATCGGGACTGGAGCGCCACGGTCTCCTTTTGGATGCGTCTGGATCCGGACCTGGATCTCGAGCCCGGGTATTGCGATCCCATCCAGATCGTGGGTCAGGACAGCAAGAAGGGCTTCATCTTTCTGGAGTGGTCCAAGGACCACAGCCCTCGTTATTTCCGCTACGCGATTCGTCCCTTGATCGAGCTCTGGGATCCCCAGGGCCTGGGATGGGAAAATATCCCCAAGGAAACCCGCCCCGTGGTCGAGCTGAAGACGGCGCCCTTTTCTCGCGAGCGCTGGACCCATGCCGTGTTCACCCTGGAGCACCTCAATGCGGGCAAGGAGCGCTCGGCCGGGACGCTCTATCTCGACGGGAAAAAGCAGGGACGCATCGAGGGGCATGACCTGCGCTTTGCCTGGGATCCCACCTCGGTGATGTTGGTTCTGGGCGCTGCCTATGTCGGCTACATGGACGACCTTTCGGTCTTTGACCGCGTGCTCACCGAGGAGGAAGTGGCCAAGCTCCACGCGCTGCCCAAGGGGGTGGCGGAACTCCGGCCCTGAATCCGGGGCCCCACTCGGCGCCCCCCCCTCCCCCCACTCCTGCGATGCAAGCGCGCCCCTGGCTCTCCCTTCTCGCGATGCTCTGCCTCGCGCCGGTCCTGCCCTTGAGGGCGGCGGATCGTCCCCACATTCTCTGGATCACCATCGAGGACCTCAGCCCGGCTTGGGGCTGCTACGGCGATCCCGACGCCCGCACGCCGAATCTCGATGCCTTCGCCCGCGAGGCGGTGCGCTACACGCATGCCTTTGCCTCGGCGCCGGTCTGTTCTCCGGCCCGCTCCAGCCTCATCACCGGGATGTGGGCGCCGAGCCTGGGGACCAGCCAGATGCGCTCCAGCTTCCCCCTGCCCCCCGAGGTCAAGGGCTTCCCCAGCTACTTGCGCGAGGCGGGCTATTACACGACCAACCGGGTCAAGACCGACTACAACACCAGCGACGAAAGGCGTCTCATCGAGGAGTCCTGGGATGAGAGCAGTTCCGCGGCCCACTGGCGCAGCGGAAATCGCGCCCCGGATCAGCCCTTCTTCGCCGTTTTCAACCACATGGTGACCCATCAGTCGCGGACCATGGTTTGGTCTGAAGACGACTTCGTCCGCGAAGTCCAGTCCAAGTTGCCCCCCGAACTCCGACACGATCCCGACACCCTGAGGGTGCCCCCCTACTATCCGGACACGCCGCGGGTGCGCCGGGAATTGGCCCGTTTCCACGACTGCGTGTCGGCGCTCGACCTGGAGGTGGGAGAGCTTTTGCGCCAGCTCGAGGAGGATGGTCTCGCCGAGGACACCCTGGTCTTCATCTTCTCCGATCACGGTTCGGGGATGCCCCGGCACAAGCGCCTCCTTCACGACAGTGGCATGCGGGTGCCGCTCTTGGTGCGTTTTCCGGAAAAATATCGACACCTCGCGCCCGCGGCTCCCGGCGGAACGGTCGACCGGCTCGTCACCTTTGTGGACTTCGCCCCGACGGTCCTCTCTCTCGCGGGTCTCCCCAAGCCGGAAGGCCTGCAAGGGGATATCTTCCTGGGGCCGGAGGCCTCCGCTCCCCCGGAGTTTGTCTACGGTTTCCGCGATCGCATCGACGAAGTCTTCGACCTTTCGCGCTCGGTGCGGAGCCCCCGCTATCTCTATATCCGCAATCACCTACCCCACCTCTCTTGGGCGCAGCGCAGTGTCTACTCCGACGAGGGGGCCATCCAGCAGGAGCTCTTCCGCTACGCAGCCGAGAATCCCGATCGTCTCTCCAAGGCCCAGGCGGCCTATCTCTCGCCGACTCGCCCCGTCGAAGAGTTTTACGATGTCGAAGCTGATCCGGAGAATCTGGTGAACCTGCTCGAGGGCGAACTCAGCGAGGCCCAGCAGGAGGCCCTCGACATCCACCGCCGTGCCTATGTGGAAAAGAGACGGGAAATCCTCGACCTGGGAGCCCTGCCCGAGCCCTTCATGGTCTCTTGGATCGTGGAGGAGGAACGTTCGCTGAGGGAAATTGCCCTGGGACGCACGAACCACCGTCCTGATCTCGAACGGATCTGGGCCGCGGCCGACCTCGTGGGTCGAGGTTCGAGGGAGGCCCTTCTCGAATGCCTGCACGACGGCGATTCTGTCGTCCGCTACTGGGGCCTGGTCGGCCTGAGGGCGGGCTTTCCGGAAGATCCGGACCTCCACGAGTCCCTGGTCGACTTTATCGATGACTACCAGCCCTCGGTGCGCATCGAGGCCGCCTCTTGGTTGGCGGAGTTCTCCCCGGCGCATCGCGGCGAGGCGCTCGCCGTGCTGGCGAGTGAACTCGTCGCGGAGGAATGGTGGACGGCATTGCCCGCCTGTCGGGCGGTGGAGAGACTGGGGGAGAAGGCCGCCACCCTATTGCCCGTAATGGAAGCTCTCTACACCCGCAACCGTCAGACTCCGGGGGATGGGGCCCTGTTCCTCGCCTTCTCCTCGGGCGCCTTCCTCAAGGCCATGGGCCTGCCCATCCTGCCATGGGAATTCGGTCCCATGCCCTGAGGTCCGCGGGTTCAGATCCCTTCGAGCCCGGAGAAGAGGGTCAAAAAAAAGCGCTCCCGAGTTCACGAGAGCGCTTTTGGGGAAAATCTCCCTCGAAGGGAGAAGGAGCCGAGGGTCAGCTCTTCTTGTCGTCTTTCTCGACTTTCTTGCCCGCCTGGAGCCAGCCAGAAATGCCCGCGGAGAGGTGCTTGATGTTCTTGAAGCCAGCTTCTTCAGCGGCCTTGGCGCCAGCCTTGTAAGCGGAGCAGGTGGGGCCACCGCAGTAGGCAACAACCAGCTTGTCCTTGTTCTCACCGAGCAGGGCGGTGATGTTGTCCTTGTTGGCACGGAAGTCGATGGCACCCGGGATGTGGTTCTTGGTGTAGGTGCTGGTGCCGTTCACATCCAGCAGGATGACGTCGCCCTTCTTGATGGCTTCTTCGAGCTCGCTGATGCTGATGTCGGGGTATTCGCCAGCGAAGGAGACGGAGGCGACGAGCGCGCAAGCGAGGGTAGCAAGGAGTTTTTTCATGATAGGATCTGGTTTTGCTTTGGATGTCGGTTTTGTTTCGTATCCGCCGCCTTCCCAGAAGGGCGGGCAACGGTTGACCGGAGGGGACGATACCAAATCGGCCCAAACCGCTCAATACGCTGCTAGGACGTGATCGGGGGGGGAAATGTTAGAAGTTTCCCGTCACATTTCCGCCGGGACCCGTCAATTGGGTCTCCTTCAGCTCGGCCATTTTGCCGGTTTTGTCCGCGGCCCGCATCAGGGCTTCGCCCACGAGAATGGCGTCGGCTCCCCAGGCCCGGACCTTGGCGGCGTCCTCGCCGCGGTGGATGCCGCTTTCGCTGACGAGGATGTGGTCGCTGCTCACTTCCTCACTGAGTCTTTCGGTGGTGCCCAGATCCACTTCAAAGGTGCGCAGGTTGCGATTGTTGATCCCGATGAGGCGGGCTCCGCTTTCCAGGGCGCGCTCCATTTCCTCGAGGTCGTGGACTTCGACGAGCACATCGAGTTGGCAGGCCGTGGCCGTATCGAGCAGGTGCAGGAGCTGGTCCTGTTCGAGAGCGGCGACGATGAGCAGAATGGCATCGGCTCCGGCGACGACTGATTCGTAAATTTGGACCTCGTCGATGATGAAGTCCTTGCGGAGGATGGGGAGATCGACCGCCTCGCGAATCTTGGCCAGATAGGACAGGTGCCCCTGGAAATACTTTTCATCGGTCAGCACCGAGAGGGCGTCCGCCCCGGCTTCCGCGTAGGCCTTGGCGATGGCGAGAGGATCGAAGTCGGCGGCGATGGTTCCCGCCGAAGGAGAGGCTTTTTTCACTTCGGCGATCACCGCCAGGGGCTGCGTGCCGTAGCCTTCGTCCTCGGCGCGCTCGCGCAGGCCGCCGCCGAGGGCCCGCTCCAGGGAGCGGAAGTCGTCGCGGTCTTGGGCGGCGTAGCGCAGCTTTTCCTTGCGAGGCAGCAAGCGGGCAACCTCGGCCGCTTTGTCGGCGAGGATCTCGTCGAGTTTGTTCCCAAATCTCTTCATCATGGGTGGAGGGACCCTTAGCCCGTTCGGCTTCCCCCCGCCAATCGAAAATTTTGTGTTGAAAATTCGACGGACTCCGCCATCTTTCCGTCCGCTCCGTCGCAAGACGGTCCATGCGGGTGTAGCTCAGGGGTAGAGCGCAACCTTGCCAAGGTTGATGTCGTGAGTTCGAATCTCATCACCCGCTCCATTCAATCTCTCCAAATCCGACCCCGTTGTGGAGACCTTGTATCGCTGGTCGAAGTTCGTTGAGGCGGATCGGATCGAGGAATGGGAGGCTCGCTTCATCACCGAAGGGATCCCTCACGTGTTGGAAAAACCCGTGAAGCGCCGTCGTTGGGTGCTCTCAGTCTATACCGCCACGCGGGAAGAGGCCGAGGAATTGAAAGCGCGCTTCGGCGGGGCCATCAGCGCCCTTTCGCCGGAGTCCTGGCAGCCCGCGCCGCAGGATGACGACGCGGCCCCCCTGCGCATCCGCGATGTCCTGCTCGTGTCCGCGTCGGACCGCCCCGAGACTTTGGATCGCCTCTCCCGCGAGAACCCCGGCCGCCTGGTCCTGAGCTTTCCCCCGCAGTTGGCCTTCGGCACGGGCGGGCATGCCACCACGGCTGCCTGTCTCCGTTACCTCGTCGACTTTGCCCGGCGCTGGGGGAATCGTCCCTGGCGGGCCCTGGATCTCGGCTGCGGCAGTGGGATTCTCGCGATTGCCGCCGCAAAGCTGGGCGCCAGCGAAGTCCTCGCCGTGGAAAACGATGGGATGGCCCTGGGTTATGCCCGTGAGAACGCGAGGCGCCATGGCGTCAGCGACCGCATTGAATTTCTCGAGGGCGACGCCGTGGCCCTGATGTCGGCCCCTGCCGAAGGGCCCCATGACCTGATAGCGGCGAACCTCTTCAGCGATTTGCTGATCGAACTCTTTCCCCTTTTCCCCGGACACTTGAGCCGGGGGGGCGAGCTCATAGTATCGGGTTTCCTGGCGACCCAGGCGGAGTCCGTGGCCCGCGCTGCCGAGGCGGCCGGCCTGCCTTTTCAGGATCGAGTGCGTCGTGGCAAATGGATGGCGGGTCGCAGCGCGGGGTGATAAGATAGAGCCCACCGCTTGATGAGTACCTACGCCCTTCTCAACATCATCCGCATGCTGTTCCTGCTTCTGGCAGGGTTCGTTGGCGCGGTGGTGGCCATGGGGGAAGCCGCGCACATCTGGTGGTTCGGTGCCATTCTCGGCGTCGGCTTCGCCTCCGCCGTGATCGTGTTGGACATCCTCTTGAGGCAGTTCACGATCCGCACCTTTTCGCATGGCACCTTCGGGCTGCTCATTGGTCTCCTCTGCGCGTGGTTGGTGACCCGGGTTTTCTTCGAGGCGGGCTGGGCCGAGCAATTCCCCCTGGCAGGGAGTATCTTCAACCTCGCCGTCTTCCTCGGTTTCGGCTTTATCGGCGTCATGCTGGCCCTGCGGAGCAAGCGCGAGGAATTTTCCCTGTTGATCCCCTACGTGCGCTTTCGTCAGGATGCCCTGCAGGACTTGCCGACCCTGCTGGATACCAACATCATCATCGACGGGCGCATCCCCGGGATCTGCAAGGCGGGATTTCTGGGCGGTTCTCTGGTCGTCCCCCGATTCGTGCTCGAGGAGCTGCAGAAGATGGCCGACTCCACGGATGACATGAAGCGGTCGAGAGGTCGGCGCGGCCTCGACAGCCTCAATGCCATGAAGAGCTCCGGCATGGCCGAGATCACCATCCGGGACGAGACCTTTGAAGGCGGCCTTTCCTTTGATGCGAAAATGGTCCAGCTGGCCGACCTGATGGGCGCCAGGATTCTCACGAACGACGCCAATCTCGGCCGGGTCGCCCGGCTCAAGGGTCTCTCCGTCCTCAACCTGAACGAGCTGGCCCTGGCGCTCAAGCCGATCGTCTCGACGGGCGACGAGCTGGACCTCGAGCTGATCAAGGAAGGTCGCGATGACCACCAGGCGGTTGGGTACCTGGCCGACGGGACGATGATCGTGGTCAATCACGCGAAGCGCTTCATTGGCACCATGCAGACCGTCGTCGTCGCCGGGGCAGTGCAGACCAGCGCCGGACGGCTCATCTTCGCCGAGCTCAAAAAATAATCGTCCGGGCGAAACCCATCGCTCGAGCCGGTGTCTCATCCGTCGTTCCCAACGACTGCCATGCGCACTGTTCTACGACGCGCCCTGTGTGCGAGCTGGTTGATCGCCCTGTCCGGTCTCTCCTATGGAGTCGAAGAGCGCGAGGCCATCCACCGCATCGACGAACTCGTCAGGGAAGGCCTCCGGGCGGGCGGGCTTCAGCCGAATCCTCCAAGCAGCGACGAGGTCTTCGTTCGACGGATTCATCTCGACCTCATCGGCCGCATCCCCACCCGAGCCGAGACGACAGAGTTCCTCAATTCGCAGGATCCCGAAAAGCGCTCCACGCTCGTCAAGGCCCTCATTGGATCGGATGGCTACGTGTCCCATTCGTTCAACTGGTGGGCGGACCTCCTTCGTCTCCGCACGGCCATTTCCGGCAATGGGCAAAGCACTCCCGCAGGACTGGCCTACGAGAAGTGGATCAAGGCCGCGATCCGCGAAAACCGTCCCTATGACGAGTGGGTGCGCGAGCTGCTCACCGCCACGGGGAGCAGCTGGGAAAACCCGGCCATCGGCTACTACCTGCGGGATTTCAACATGCCCCTCGACAGCCTGGCGATCACGACCCAGGTCTTTCTCGGCACGCAAATCGTCTGCGCCCAGTGCCACAACCATCCCTTCGATAATTGGACACAACTGGATTATTACCGCTTTGCCGCCTACACCCATGGGATGAGTGGCCGCAACGAACCTCCCCATTTGCAGGAGGCGCTGGCCCTACTAGAGCCGGCGGCCCGGCCTCGACGACCTGGCGCGGAGCGGATCAAGGGTCGACCTGGCCCTGGAGGGGAGCCAGCCGAACGTCAAGCCCTCCGCCGGGCGGCCGTGGAGATCTTTTTCCCCCTGCGTTTTAATCGCGTCGAGGCGAGCGATCGGCCCTTGAGGCTGCCGCGGGACTATGCCTATGAGGACGCTCGGCCCCTCTCCGTGGCGAAACCCCAAACGCTCTTCGGAGAAGAGGCGCCGGTTCACGAAGGCGAACCCCCCATCCACGCCTTCGCCGCCTGGTTGAGCTCTCCCGAGAACCCGCGCTTCGCCAAAGTGATTGCCAACCGGCTCTGGAAGCGCGCCTTCGGTCTGGGCCTCGTCGAGCCGGTCGACGATTTCCGAGAGAACAGTGCCGCGTCCAATCCGGCCTTGCTCGACTACCTCGAGCATCTCGTGGTCGACCTGGGTTTCGATCTGCAGGCCTTCCAACGCATCCTCTATCAAACCGAAGCCTACCAAAGGGAGGCCTCGCGCGAGGAAGTGCAGCCCGGCGTTCCCTACCTCTTCCCCGGTCCCTTGCTGAGGCGCATGAGCGCGGAGCAGATTTGGGATTCCCTGGTGGCCATGAGTGTCGACGATCCCGATCGGCCCAACCGCGCTCGCGATCTTCTCTCGGAGCAAAAACTGGCTGAAGTTCAATTGGTCGCGGAGGCCGTCTCCGACATGAGTCCGCAGGAGCTCCTCGAGAATCTCCGCAAGGTGGCCAAGATGCAGGGCGAGCTTGCCGAGCGCATCACGGCCGCCCAGGCAAGAGTGGCGGAGGCTCGGGCCGCCGGGGACGCCGAGCAAATCCGCCAGGCGGTGTCCGATGCCCGTGCGGTGCGACGGGAACTCGCCTTGCTGGTGGAGGAGCAGGTCTATCGCGAAGGCCTGAAACGCAAGGTGGCGTCCCCCTCTCAGGGGGTGGCGGAGCGGGTCGCCCTAGGGGCCGGCTTGGAACCTGAATCCGACGGGGCGCTCGGGACCGAAGATCTCATGACTCAATTGGCCGAAGTCATGGGCTTGGCGGAGCGCGATTTTGATCTCGCCTGGGAGGACTGGATCGGGGAGGACAGCCGCGGCCTGGTGGAACCGCTGATCAGCGCTCTTTTTGCTGATCGCAGCGCCGCCATTCAGGCCGAGGAGGCTGAGCGGCGATCCCGGGAGCGGGAGGAATGGGGAGTTCACACCCGCCAAGAGCGGATGGCGTACCAGCAGTATGTCCGCAAGGTGCGGGGGCGGATGCGCCGGGCCTCCGAAATGGTACAGCCAGCGCCTGCCGGTCACTTCCTACGGGAATTTGGTCAAAGCGATCGGGAGCTGGTGGAAAACGCCAATGACGAGGCCGCCGTCACCCAGGCCTTGGCCCTGCTCAACGGGCCAGTGCTCTCAGCCGTCACCAACCGGTACTCCGTCCTCATGCGAGACCTGCGCGGTCAAGGCGGAGGCCGGAGGGGGGAACGCCTCAACATCATCTACCTGACCGTGCTAAGTCGCTATCCGACCGAGGAGGAAAGGGCCATTTTCCGCGACGCTTGGGCCGCGGATTCGGGATCAGGCAACGTTCCGGGGATCGTCTGGACCCTTCTCAATACCCGGCAATTCCTCTTCATCCAGTAACTGGCGGGATCTCCCGCCCCACCCGTTTCGACCATGAATTGGCATTCCGATCTCTCCCGACGTGCCTTTGTGCACCGTGCCGCCAAGTCCTTTCTCGGTGTCAGCGGCTTGACTGCGGGGCCGTTGCACACGCCATCCTGGGCGGTTGAACCGGAAAAGTTCGAGGGTACGGCAAAGCGCGTCATCTATCTCTACATGGACGGTGGGATGTCTCACCTCGACACCTTCGATCCCAAAGATCAGGCGGAGGTCATGGGGCCGACGCGGTGGGTCCATACGCCGGTGGATGACGTGAAGTTCGCCGACAACCTCCCTCTCTTGGCGGGGCGGGCCGATCGACTGGCCGTAGTGCGCTCCATGAGCTCCACCCAGGGGGCTCATAAGCAGGGCAACTACTTCATGCACACCAGTTACGAGATTCGGAGTTCCATCCGGCATCCGGCCATGGGGGCCTGGTTGTTGAAGTTTCGCGGGCCTGATAATCCCTCCTTGCCCGGGAATGTGCTCATCGCGAATGGCTCCTCCCACCCCGGGGCAGGCTTCTTTGAGGCCAGCCTGTCCCCCCTGACTATTCGAGATCCCGAGGCTGGCTTGCAAAACAGCCGCCTGGCGCGCGGAATGACCGAGGAACGTTTCCAGTTTCACCGCGATCTCTCGGAGAAGCTCGATGCCGCCTTTCTGGATCGCTACGATCAACGGCCAGTGCGGGCTTACACGGACATGTATGAAGACGCCATTCGCCTGATGCGCAGCGAGGACCTCGTTGCCTTCGACTTGTCCCGGGAGGCGGACGATCTGAAGGAACTCTATGGGAAAAACCCCTTTGGCCAGGGCTGTCTGCTGGCGCGGCGTTTGCTCGAGCACGGCGTCCGCTATGTCGAGGTTTCCCTGGGAGGATGGGACACACACAATGCCAATTTTGTGAACGTGCCCGAGAAGGCCGCCATCCTCGATGCCGCCTTTGCGACCCTGTTGGATGATCTCGAGCAGCGCGGGCTACTTCGCGACACCCTGGTGGTCCTGGCCACGGAGTTTGGCCGGACCCCGGAAATCAATGCCAACGAGGGGCGGGATCACCATCCCCAGGCTTTTTCCTGCGTCCTTGCTGGGGGAGGGATTCGAGGAGGCTGTGTCTATGGCACGACCGATGAACGGGGCGAGAGAATTCTCGACAAGCCCGTATCGATTCCCGACTTCAACGCCACGGTTGCCCATGCGCTGGGGCTCCCCTTGGAACAGCAGCTCTTCTCTCCGAGCATGCGCCCCTTCACAGTGGCGGCGGGAGGACGTCCGCTCGAGGAACTCTTTGCCTGAGGACCAGATATTTGCCTGATTTCCGCCGCTTTTTTTGAATGAGCTAGGCTCCTGGATCGTCCAATACTTAGGTCACGGTAACCGTGAGCCCACGATCCCCATGAAACAGTCCATTCTACTCAGCCTGGCCGCCTGTGGGGCGGCTGCCACCCTCGTCTCCTGCACACCCGGCGAACGCGGCGCTCTCATCGGCGGCGCGCTTGGCGCTGGCACTGGCGCCCTTGTCGGCGATACCACGGGCGCCCTCGTGGGTGGTGCCGTTGGTGCCATCGCCGGATCCGAGATTTCCAAAAATCGAGCCGCGCGTAATCGCTATCACTACGGCCATCATGGCCACTACGGTCATCCGCACCGCCGGGGACATGGCCACTATGGACCGCCCCCGCGTCGTGGCTATCGCGGTTACTGAGTCGGTCGACGAGAGGATTTGACTCGATGGAACGGAAGGGGAGTTACCCTTCCGTTTTTTTTGTCGCTGGGGAAACTCAGGGCGCCGCGTCTGGCCGAGCGACTTCGCCGTGCTTTAGACTAAGCGGCGCTTGAAAAAGACCGTGCCGAGGGGAGGCACGTCGATCTGGATCGAATTGGGGCGGCCGTGAGATTCTTGGGGCCGGGTGGGTATGCCGCCCGCCGAACCAACGTTCGAACCTCCATAGTAGGTCGAATCGGTGTTGAGAATTTCCTCGTAATACCCCTCCTCCGGAACGCCCAAGCGATAGCCGGGACGGGGCACGGGCGTGGCATTCACCAGCACCACGATGCATTCCCCTTGTCGACTGCGGCGGATGAAGGGGAAGAGGCTGTGCTTGGCGTCGTCGTGATCAATCCATTCAAAGCCGCCGGGTTCGTGGTCGAGCTGGTGGAGGGAGGGCTCGGAGACGTAGAGGCGGTTGAGGTCGCGCACGAGGCGCTGGATGCCAAGGTGCTCCTCATAGCCGAGGAGATGCCAAGGCAGGCTCTGCTCGTGGTTCCACTCTTCGGATTGGCCGAAGTCGAGCCCCTGAAAGAGGAGCTTTTTCCCTGGGTGGGCAAACATCCAGGCGAGAAAGAGGCGCACGTTGGCCATCTGCTGCCAGCGGTCCCCCGGCATCTTTTGCACCAGGGAGCCCTTTCCGTGGACGACCTCATCGTGACTGAGCACGAGGACGTAGTTTTCGTGGTAGGCGTATATGAGGGAGAAAGTGGCCTGCCCGTGGTGGTATTTCCGATGCACGGGCTCGTGGCTCATGTAGCGGAGCGAGTCGTTCATCCAGCCCATGTTCCACTTGAAGCCGAAGCCCAGCCCGCCGGTGTCCACGGGGCGGGAGACGCCCGGGAAGGCGGTGGACTCCTCGGCGATGGTCATGATGCCGGGGCATTCCTCGTAGCAGGTGCGGTTGAGCTCGCGGAGGAAGGCGATGGCCTCGAGGTTTTCGCGTCCCCCGTACTGGTTGGGGATCCACTGTCCGCTTTCGCGGGAATAGTCGAGATAAAGCATGGAGGCCACGGCGTCGACCCGCAGCCCGTCGAGGTGGTATTCCCGCAGCCAAAAGACCGCGTTGTTGACCAGGAAGTTTCGCACCTCGTTGCGGCCGTAATTGAAGATGAGGGTCCCCCAGTCGGCGTGTTCGCCCTGACGCGGGTCGGCGTGCTCGTAGAGCGCGGTGCCGTCAAAGCGCGCCAAGCCATGGGCGTCCTTGGGAAAGTGGGCGGGCACCCAGTCGAGAATCACCCCGATGCCGCGTTGGTGGCAGCGGTCCACAAAGGTCCGAAACTCGTCAGGGGCCCCGAATCGACTGGTGGGGGCGAAATAGCCGCAGCCCTGATAGCCCCAGGAGCCGTCAAAGGGGTATTCCGCCACGGGCATCAGTTCGATGTGGGTGTAGCCCATGTCCACGACGTAGTCGATGAGCTCCTCGGCAAACTCGAGGTAGCTCAGGGGGCGGCCGCCCTCCTCGTGCTTCCGCTTCCAGGAACCGAGGTGGACCTCGTAGATCGACAGGGGGCCGCGATAGAGATCGATCTGGGCACGGCGTTGCATCCATTCGCCATCCTGCCATTGGTAGCGGTCCAGATCGTAGACGATGCTGGCTGTTTCGGGGCCGTGTTGGGAGAAGAAGGCAAAGGGATCGCTCTTGGCCACCAGGGAGCCGTCCGCCCCGACGACTTCAAACTTGTAGAGATCCCCCGGGCAGAGATGGGGCATGAATATTTCCCAGATGCCGTTGTGGTTGCGCATGGGATGCACGCGCCCATCCCATCCGTTGAAGTCGCCGATGAGACTGACCCGATGGGCATTGGGTGCCCACACGGCAAAGCTGACCCCCTCGATTCCATCCAAGCAGGTTGGGTGGGCCCCCATGACTTCCCAGAGACGGCGATGGGTCCCTTCCCCGTGGAAGTAGACATCTTGTTCCCCCAGCACCGGACCAAAGGAATAGGGGTCGGCCAAGGGATCGGTCACCACCTCGCCAAAGGTGAAGATGAGCCGGTAGGCAAAAGCTCGGTCTGCTTCGGGAAAAACCAGCTCGTAAAAGCCCTCCCGACGAAGCCGATTCATCTCCTGGGGAGGCAAGCCCTCGACCAGCACCCGGACGCCAGCCGTGTAAGGACGAAAGACGCGCAAAACCATCCCCGTCCCGTCGGGATGCGGATGCAGCCCGAGAAAGGAAAAGGGGTCCCGATGCGACGCTCCCAGGATCAGGGCGATTTCGTTGGGATCGGAAGCACTGGCGCAAAGTTTTGGCGGCATCGCAGTCAGCATACGGCAGGATGGCAAAATTCAAAAGCAGGCTTCCGAGATTCGGGCTAGCTTGGCGCTTCTTTAGCAGGTTCAATGCCATGTCCCGTATCCCCCCCAAATTCCATCCCGAACCCTTCGCCTATCACGAGGAGCTGGAGCTTGAGATTCAATCCCTCACGAATCTCGGCAAGGGCGTCGGTCGCCATGGCGAGTGGGTGGTCTTTGTCTCCCATGCGCTGCCCGGTGACCGGGTGCGGGCTCGGGTGTTTCGCAATCATCCCACCTTCTCGGAAGCGGACCTCGTCGAGGTCCTGCGCCCCAGTCCTGACCGGGTGGAAGCGCGTTGTCCCCTCTTTGGCCAATGCGGGGGGTGTCAGTACCAAACCCTCTCCTATCCAGCCCAGCTGGCGTGGAAGCGGGATCAGGTGGCGGAACTGCTCAAGCGCATGGCCGGCATCGAGTTTCCCGTGTCTCCGGTCCATCCCTCGCCCGTCGTTTACGGCTATCGATCGAAGATCACCCCGCATTTCCAAAAACCGGAAAAGGGTCGCATCGGTCCCATCGGCTTCCTACTCGAGGGACGTCGCCAGCAGATCCTCGACGTGCCGCAATGCCCCATTGCTTCGGAAAGCATCAACCGGGCCCTCGAAGTTCTGCGGCGCGAGACGCGGGCAAATGCCAAGGCCTACAAAAAAGGAGCCACCTTGCTCCTGCGAGATTCGTTGGACGGTCGAGTCCGCACGGATCCCACGGAGATGTGCGAGGAGCAGGTCGGGGATCTCGTCTTCTCCTTTCACGCGGGAGAGTTCTTTCAGAACAATCCCCACATCCTGCCGGCCTTCACCGAGCACGTGAAACGCGAGGCCCTGGGCGATGGCGACATCTCCCATCTCGTCGACGCCTACTGTGGTTCCGGCCTCTTCTGCCTGAGCGCCGCGTCGGCCTTTGTCGAGGCCGTTGGCATCGAGATCAGTGAATCCTCCGTCGACTGGGCGAAGCGCAACGCCGAGCAGAACGGCATCACGAATTGTCGCTTTGTTCAGGGCGATGCCTCCCACATCTTTGCGGGCGTGAGCTATCCGCCTCACCGCACCGCCGTGGTCATCGACCCTCCCCGCAAGGGGAGCAGCCCGGAATTCCTCGCCCAGCTGGTCGAGTTCGGGCCGAAGCGGGTGGTCTACGTCAGCTGCGATCCGGCCACCCAGATACGCGATCTCGAGCGGCTCAAGGATCACTACGAGCTGGTCCGGGTCCAGCCCTTCGACCTTTTCCCCCAGACCCGCCACCTCGAATGCGTCGTCACCCTGCAGCGCAAGGAAAGCGCTCCCACGGAAGGCTAAGGCTCCAGGAGAAGAGGAAATAGCGGGTATCTCGGTCCGGTGGTCCGTCCGGGGGCCGGAGATGGGGGGCGACTTTCCGCTTGAAAAGACCGGGGTTTCTTTCCAACATGCAGGGCCGAACGACACGAAATGAGACGCGCCGCCCTACTTCTTGCCCTTTTGCCGCTGCTCCTGCTTGCTGGCGAAGTCTCCGCTCAACAAACGGCGACGACGTCGGTGGCTTCCGTATCGTCCAAACCGAAGCCGGAGATCCCCCCCAAGTGGCGTTGCCATGTGCCGCGCAAGGACCGCAGTTTCTGCAAGGTCTTCCCGAATTTCTCCCGCCGCCACGGCATCTGCAATCCCGAGCCGGAACTGCTCGGCCACATCGAATGGTGCCGCGAGGACGTGACCATCACCGAGCGCGACGATTGTGGCAACCTGGAGACCTACGAGGCGGTGACCATCACCTACCGCAAGGTCTACGAGAACGGGGCCTGGGGGGAGAAATTCAAACGCACCTATCGCAAAGAGCCGCTGATCGTCACTCCGCCCGTCTTGGCGAAGGGTGTGGTGAAGTAAGCCAGCCTCCTTTCCAGTCCGCCCATGGAGCTCGATCTGACCGGCGGCGAATATCTGGCGAGGGCCTACAAGCTGCTGGCCGGACTGGTCACGCCCCGCCCCATTGCCTGGGTGACCTCGCAGGATGAAACAGGTCGGGTCAATGCGGCCCCCTTCAGTTTCTTCAACCTTCTCGGTACCGATCCTCCGCTGCTGGGTTTTGCCCCCGGAGATCGAGGCCCCGGTATTCCCAAAGACACCGCCCGCAACATTCGCCGCCAGCGTGAATTCGTGGTTCATCTCGTCGACGAGGCCTGTGCCGAGGCCATGAACCTCACCTCTGCCGAGGTGCCTCCCGAAGAGAGCGAGATCGAGCTGGCCGGGTTGCACACGGTGCCGAGCCACAGCGTCGCTCCTCCGCGGATCGCCGAGGCCCCCGTGGCCCTGGAATGCAGGGAATGGGCCACGCTGGAAATTGGCGAGAATCGCCTCGTCCTCGGACTGATCCAACACGTCTTTGTTCGCGACGGAATTCTCGATCCCCACAGCCTCCTGGTGGATCCCCAAGCCTTTTTGCCCATTGGCCGCATGGAAGTCCCCGCCGGCTATTGCCGAACCCGGGACCGCTTCCAGATGCCCCGTCCCAAGTGAATCCAGAACCTCCCTGCTCCCCCCGCGCAATTTAATTTGGCAAAGTGAAATATTTCGCTTCCATTAGCCAGAGCCTCCTCTCCCGGCGAGGGTCGGCTTGAACCAGGTGCCCAGCTGAACCGTTCCCCTTTTCGCCCCCACTCCCTTGGCCGACAAACCGACAGACCTACTTGGGAAGAACTACTTCCAAACCCGGGAGAAGCTGAGTGAAGCGATTCAGTCGCTCAGCGAACTTGGGCGCGAGAGTGGCATCAATCCGGCGCGTCTCGCCCTGCTCAAGAACTTGCTCGCGAACTTGGAGGATCCCTTTCTCTTCGTGGTCGTCGGCGAGGTCAAGGCCGGCAAGTCGACCCTGCTCAACGCCCTCTTCGGCGAAAACTTCTGCGCCACCGACGTCATTCCCACGACGGATCGCATCGCCTTTTTCAAATACGGAGCCGAGCCGCACGAGTTCGACTTCTCCGAGGACATCGTCGAGGTCTTCCGTCCCAACGACTTCCTCAAGGATTTCAACCTGGTCGACACGCCCGGTACCAACTCGATCGAGTCGGCCCACCAGCGCATCACGGAGCAGTTCCTGCCCATGGCCGACCTGGTGCTCTTCGTCTTCTCCGTGACGAATCCCTGGGGAGCTTCGACGTGGGAGTTCCTCGACCGCATCCACCATCAGTGGAAGAAGAAGATCGTTTTCATCCTGCAGCAGTGCGACCTGCGCACCGAGGAGGAAGTCTCCGCCATTCTCGAGCACCTGCAGAAAACCGCCCACCACCGCTTCGGACAGCATTTCCCGACCTTCGCCGTCTCCGCCAAGACCGCCTTCCTGGCGAAGACCTCGGGCCTGGAGCACGAAGATCTCTCCCGCAAGAGCCAGATCGAGGGCTTGGAGCGCTACATTGCTGGCGTGGTGGAATCGTCCGAGCCTCGCCTCGTCAAGCTCATCCACGCCTGGCGGGCCTGCTGCTACGTGCTCGGCGAAATCAAGGAAACCCTGGGGGCGGCCTCTGAAATCATCCGCGCTGACGACGAGTTGCTCAGCGAGCTGGAGCCCGCTTGCAATACGCAGCAGGAGCGCACCCTGAAAAAGTGCGAGCCTCTCTTCGAGGCCTTCGACCAGAGTTTCATGGCCGCCGGATTGCAGGCCGAGCCCCTTCTGGAATCGGAATTCCGCGTCATTTCCGCTTTGATGCCCCGCCGCAAGAGCGCCGAGGAGATCGAGGGGCTCATCTTCGCGACGACGATGAAGGCAGTGCGGCGCAGCATCGGCGCCGGGGCCACCGCGGTGATGGAGGACGTGGCTCACCTCTGGGAGCGCGTCTCCGAGGAGATGCAAGAACATTTCAACCTCGAGCTCAGCGTCGGCGAGGACGGCAGTCCCGACTGGGCGCCCGCCCATCGTCGCATCGAGACGATGGTGGAAGAAGCCACGGCCGAGGCGCTGCGCGAACTGGACTTGCGGGAACAGCTCGGCGGCCTCTTCGCCAAGCGCAGCCGCACCATTTGGGGATTCATCTTTGCCGCCGTCCTCACCTCGCTCGGCGCCGTCATCCTGATGATGCTGAAGCAGTCGCCCTGGGATGCCTTTGCCTTCGGGGCGGCGTCGCTCTTCCTCGTGCTCGGGGCCGTGGTGGGGGCGCATTCGGTCAAGCGCGCCCGGACCTTTTACACCTCGATCCTCAACCGGCATCGCGAGCTGCTGGCGAAGCGTCAAAGGGCGGCCTTCTCCGAGGGGACTTCGGCCTTTTACCGCGATTTTCTTTCCCTCTTTGAGCCCCTGCGCAAGGTCTGCCGAGAGCACCGCGAACGCTACGAACCCCAGCTGCAGACCATTCAGGCGACGGAGGCCTCCCTGGCCGAACTCGAGCGCATTCTGGCCCCCGTGGAGCGCGCCCTCAACGCCCGCAAGTAGGGGCGGATACTCTCGGGAAGGCGCTTCGCTCTGGGTTGGGAGGGCAGGGGATAGGACCACTCCGGGAATTTTTTGGGAAGACTTGGATCGGAGCCGTGGGATTCTACTTGGATGAGCGAGCGCTGGCACTTTGTGGATTTGCAGGGCAGAGAGCTGTTGCCTTGGTTGGATCGCTTGGGGACATTGCGCATCCAGGTGTTTCGGGAGTATCCCTACCTCTACGATGGGACCCTGGAGTACGAGCGCGACTATCTCCAGACCTATGCGAAATCCTCGCGCAGCCTGGTGGTGCTGGTGGTGAAGGAGGATGGCGAGGTGGTGGGGGCGACGACCTGTCTGCCCCTGATCGATGAGGGGGCGGAATTCCAGGCCCCCTTCGTTCAGGCGGGAATCCCCCTGGAGGACGTGTGCTATTTCGGCGAGTCCATCCTGCTCCCGGAGTGGCGGGGCCAGGGCATCGGCAAGGAATTCTTTCGCTTGCGGGAAGCCCATGCGAAAACGCTGGGGCTGAAGTGGATGGCCTTTTGCGCCGTGGATCGTCCTGCGAGCCATCCCCTGCGGCCGCGAGATTATCGCGAGCTCGATGCCTTCTGGCAGAGCCAGGCCTACGTGAAGCGCCCCGATTTGCGGGCCGAGTTTGTTTGGAAGGAGATCGGAGAAGACGAGGAATCGCCCAAAGGTCTGACGTTCTGGATGAAGCCATGCCGGGATTGACCGTCGACCTCTGGAGCTGCGATGTGGGGGCAGCGGTGGATTCCGCAGAGGCTTTCGAGTCTCTGCTGGTGGAGCGAACCCGCCAGTCTTGGGAGGAGGGGGCCGACCTGGTCCTCTGGCCAGAATTTTCCTGGCTGGGCTTGGAGCGCTTCCTGACTCCGGAGCCCTCTGACCTCGCCTCAGAGGAATCAGGGAGGGCGGTCCTGCGGGAGCTCTCAAGATACTTCTGGGAATTGCGCTGGCCGATCCTGGAGAAGGCCCTAAGTCGACCCCGCAAGGGGGTGGTCTTGGGGACCGTGCCCTGGAGGAGTCCGGAGGGAAAACTCTACAACCGGGCCCCCGTGCTTGTGGAGGGGCGGGGCGCTTTTCAGGACAAGCTGAACCTGACGCCCTGGGAGAAGTCTTTCCATCGCGGCGAGGCGTTGGGCTTGTTCACCTTGGGAGGGGTCCGCTTTGCCGTGGTCATTTGTCTCGACATCGAGGTGCCGGAGATCGCTGTCGCGCTGCGGGGCCAAGGCGTGGATCTGCTGCTCGTCCCCAGTGCCACGGAGAACGTCCTAGGGCTGGAGCGCGTGGGCCGCTGTGCCAGCGCTCGAGCCGTGGAATTGGGCTGTTACGTGGGGGTCAGCCATCTTCTCGGTCAGGGCCAATCCTCCCTGGTGGATGAGAACCTGGGTCGCCTCGCCTGGCTGTCGCCCTCGCAAAGCCCCTTCCTCGGAGAAGGGCCGGATGCCCCGCGCGAGCAGTTCTCCGAAATAATGACCGGGGGCTTCAGCCGCCTGCGCGGCCAGGTCGACGCCGCCGCCCTGGTCAAGATGCGCCGCCGCCGCCGCGAAACCAATCCCTGCCTCCTCGAGCCGACCCTCCCCCGGCTGCAAGTGCAGCCTCCCCAGCCATAACCCCCAGGCCCAAGGCCCAAGGAAAATCTCCCCGACTCCTCTTCTAGAGCAGCACCGCAATAGAGGGACAGACGATCAGT
>CAZKGI010000011.1:30277-70931 GCA_964552315.1 uncultured Akkermansia sp.
ATCTCCCCGACTCCTCTTCTAGAGCAGCACCGCAATAGAGGGACAGACGATCAGTCCCTTTCAAATAGAATAGAGGGACAGACAATCAGTTGATTTTGCTTGCGGGTAGGGCTGGGGGGCTGGCATGCTGGGGGCATGAGGAGCGCGCGACTGCTGGGCGAAGGTCGATGCTTCTATCATGTCGTTTCGCGGGTCGTGGATCGGCGCCGGGTTTTTGAGGATCGGGACAAGGAAGTCTTCCGCCGGATTCTCCGGAATCAGGAGGCTTTCTCGGGGGTACGGGTGGTCACCTACTGTCTGATGTCCAACCACTTCCACCTGCTTCTGGAGGTCCCCGACCGGGACTCGCTGGCGCCGCTCGACGAGGAGGGGCTGCTGGTGGTGCTGCCGCGGCTTTATGATGGCGAGACGGTCGAGGGGGTGCGCCAGGAATTGGAGCGCGCCCGCGAGAACGGGGACGAGGCTTGGCGCCGGCAGATACTCCATCGCTACGAGAGGCGGCGCGGTGATCTCTCCCTCTTTCTCAAGGAGCTGAAGATGCGCGTGACCTTTTACATGAACAAGCGGCTCGGCCGCAGCGGCACGCTCTGGGAGGGGCGCTACAAGAGTGTGCTGATTGAGGACTGCGAGCGCGCGCTTCTCGCCGTCTCGGCCTACATTGATTTGAATCCAGTGAGGGCGGGCCTCGTCTCGAAGCCAGAGGACTACCGCTGGTGTGCTTACGGCGAGGCCTGTTCAGGCGGGAGGGCGGCCCAACGCGCCCGCGAGGGGCTGGGCGCGATGCTCGGCGAGGCCTTGCAGGATCCCGCCCATGCCCACGATTGGCAGCGCACCTCGGCCCGATATCGGATCTACCTGTACGAGGAAGGTCAGGAGCGGCGCTCGGACGAGGACCGGGGCCAGCCTGGCCGGCTGGGATTCGCGGAAAGCGAGGTGGAGGGGGTGAGGCAGAAGGAGGGGGTGATGTCCCTGCGGCGAGCCCTGCGTCACCGGGTGCGCTATTTCTGCGATGGGGTGGTGCTGGGCACGGCGGGTTTCGTGGAAGGTGTCTTTCAGCGGGAGCAGAAGCGACGAAGGCGCTTTGGGGAAAAGCGAAGGACGGGAGCCCGGCGCATGCGGGGGGCGGACTGGGGCGAGCTGAGGGTGCTGCGCGATCTGCGGAAGGACGTGATCGGGTGCTAGGGGATGCACCCTCAGGACTGAAGGGCTCCCTGTTGGCCCACTGCCCTGCGCAGCCCGGGCGAATCCTCAGGACAGGGCCGAACCCTCGTCGGCAAAGGCTCGTTCCGCGAGGTCGCAGAGCAGGTGACCGGCAATGAGGTGACATTCCTGCACCCGTGCGGTGACGGGGGAGGGGACGGCGAGGAGCAGGTCGGCGACCTCGGCACAGGCTCCGCCGTCCGCGCCGGTGAAGGCAAAGGTGGCGATTTCCAGGCTGCGGGCGAACGCGAGCGCCCGCACCACGTTGGGGCTGTTTCCCGAAGTGGAAAGGCCCACGACGATATCGCCGGGACGGCAGAGGGCCTCCACCTGGCGGGCAAAGACCGCTTCAAAACCAAAGTCGTTGGCACAGGCGGTCAGCGCGGAGCTGTCCGTGGTAAAGGCCAGGGAAGCCAGGCCGCGCCGGTTTCGCTGGAAGCGCACCGTGAACTCGGTGGCAAAGTGCTGGGAGTCGGCGGCACTGCCTCCATTGCCGAAGAAGCAGATCTTTCCGCCCTCGCGGAGACAGGCCACGGTGCGGGAGGCCATCTCCGCAATGGTCTCGGCGCATTGCGCGCGGAAGCGCTCCACGGTCGCTTGGTGCTCGACGATGGTCTCCTGGATCAATTGTGCGGCGGCGCTCATAAGGGCGAGGTGAGGACGATTCAGAGCGGCACCCCCTTGGGGAAATCGCGGGAAATGGCCTCCAACAACTCCTCGCGCTCGATGGGGGCGGTGCCCAATTTGCCCACGACCACGCTGCTGGCGAGGTTGGCGATGTGGGCAGCGAGCACCGGGGGCAGGCCGCTGCACAATCCCAGCGTGTAGACGGCGATGGCGGTGTCTCCGGCCCCCGAGACATCGAAGACCTCGCGGGCCTTGGCGGGGAGGTGGACGGGGGCGGGTTGGCCCGCAGAAAAGACGAGCATCCCTTGTTCTCCCAATGTCAGGAGGATCTGCCGGCACTGCCAGCGCTCCAGCAGGCGGCGTCCCGCTTCGAGCAAAGGCTCGTCCTCGAGCGGGTGGAGCCCGGTGTCGCGGTGCAGGTCCTCCAGTCCGGAGCAGGCGAAGGCCTCCGAGCGGTTCGGCTTGACGGTGGCCACCCCCAGCCATTCCACGGGATTCCCCGGCTTGGGATCGACCGTGACCGGCACCTGATGCTCCGCGGCGGCCGCGAGCAGGCCGGTGACCAGTTCCTGGCTGATGAGCCCCTTGCCGTAGTCCTCGATAATGAGGCCGTCGATCTCGGACAGGACCTTGCGGATCCGCGCCACGAGTTCCGCGGCGAGGGCGGGGGAGAGGGGCTGGCGCTTCTCGCGGTCGATGCGCACCACCTGTTGGTGCCGGGCCACGACGCGGGTCTTGGTGATGGTTTGGCTCTCCGCGCGGCGCAGACAGAGTCCCATGCCGATGCCATGTTCGCTGAGGCTTTCCTCGAGGAGGGCGCCATTGGGATCGAGCCCGTAGAGGCCGGAGAGTTCGACCTTGGCGCCAAAGGGGGTGATGTTGCGGGCCACATTGGCTGCTCCGCCGGGGTAGCGGGACTCGCTCTGGACCTCGACCACGGGCACGGGCGCCTCCGGAGAGATGCGGGAAACGCTACCCCAGAGGAACCAATCCAACATCACATCGCCGACGACGAGAATGCGCCGTCCGGAGAAGCGGGCAAGGAGCGCCTCAGGGGTCAGGATCGTATCCGCCATGGTGGCGGGGATGCTAAGACGGAAGCGGCGGCTTTGCAAAGAAATGTCCTGCCTTCCGTCCTTCTCGAAGGGGGGCAGGCTTGGGGAGGCGGCGCATTTCTGGAGGCGTCTCCCCGCGCCTCGCGGGCAGCCTGGATCCGTGATACAGTCCCGCCAATGCGTCGCGAGGCGACATGGCTCTGGTTGCTGACCCTCCTGACCCCGGTGGGGGCTTTCGCGTACGAACCCCCGGTTTCGGCGCGACCACTGCGCAGCGTCGCGGAGATTCGCCGGCTCAGCTACGAAGAGTCCCGTCTGGCCCCTCCTGTCGCCCTGAGGGTGACGGTTTTGTCACACCTGGCCGACGGATTCGATGCTCAGGATGCCACCGGGGGCCTTTTTTTTGAATGGCCGGCCGAGGCTCTGCCCCGCATTGGCGATGAGGTGACGATCACGGGGAACGCCACGGGGGGGTTCCACGGTCCCTACGTCGTCATCGACGAGATGAAGAGGGAGGGCTCCAAGCCGCCTCCCAAACCCCTCCATTTTCGTCCTGACTTTGTGCAAACGGGGCTGGGCGACAACCGCTGGATCGAGGTGGAGGGCCTGATGGTCGACGTCAATTTTGGCGAGTCGCAGCGCGAGGGGCGGGGATTGCTCGTCACTGGCCACAGCGACTTGGTCATCCGTTTTCGCAATGCCCACGAGGATTTTGATGTCGATGGGCTCCGCCGCCTCGTGGGTTCCTGGGTGCGGATTCGGGGCAGCGGGGCTCCGCTCTTCAACGATCAGAGGCAGCGCATTGGTTCGGACATCGTCTGTGCCAGGCACCAATCGGTCTCCGTAATCGAGAGCACCTCCGAATCGGCTCCGGTGCGGCTCGATGAGATCGGGCGCTGGGATTCCCGCCGCACCCGTCAGGGCCTGGTCGAAACCACAGGAACGGTGACTTTGATCGAGAACCCGCACAGCCTGATCGTCCAGGCAGGCTCCCACGGAGCGAGGATTGCCACTCTGAAACCGGCCACGGTCTCTGTCGGGGAGCCGGTGCGACTCACGGGGCTCCCCGAGACCCAGGGCTATTTCGTCGGTCTGCGCTACGCCACCGTGCAGGCCTCGGAAACGGGCGCGCCTCCGGCGGAACCCGTCGAGGACGACGCCCCGCTCTCTCGGGAGCATGCCTTCCAGTTGGTGAGCTTCTCGGGTCGCCTCATTGAAAAGGGGCGCAGCCTCATCAATCTCCAAGTCGATGACGCCCTGGTGCCGGTCAGTGTGCCGATTGGTCTGGCGGCCGAGCTCCCCCCCGAGGGCAGCGAATTGCGGGTGCGCGGGGTCAAGCGGGTCGATGCGGACGAGCGCGGCGAAGTCCGCTCCGTCACGGTGGCGCTGCGCCACGCCGGGGATGTGGAGGTGTTGGCCGTCCCCTCCTGGTGGACGCCACGTCGATACTGGACGGCCATCCTCATCCTCGCTGCGGGAGTCCTGCTGGTTTTGTCCTGGTCGGTGGCCCTGAACCGACGGGTGCAGAAACAAACGGCACTGATCTCCGAGCAGATCGAGTCCAACGCCACGCTGGAGGAGCGCAACCGCATCGCCCGAGAGCTCCACGACACCTTGTCCCAAGGCTTTTCCGGGGTGGGCTATCAGCTCGCCTCGGTGGCGAATCACCTCGAGAGCGATCCAGAAAAGGCCAAGGTCAAGCTCGACACCGCCCGCGCCATGGTCGAGCACAGCTTGGCGGAGGCCCGCGAGTCGCTTATCGGCCTGCGCATCCCCACCGGCGCGGAATCCCTCGATTTCCCCGAGGCCACCCTTGCGGCGGCCCAGGCGCGCTGCGAGGAAGCCGGCGTGCATTGCGAGGTGGACCTCAGTCGCTGGGAGGATCGGCCTGACTTGTCTCCGGAAACCGCCTTTGCCTGCCACCGCATCCTCCTGGAAGCCGTGGCCAATTCCCTGCGCCACAGCGGGGCAAAGCGGCTCTGCCTGCGCTTTTCCAACGAGAACCATCGCGTGCGCATTTCGGTGGAAGATGACGGCATCGGCTTCGAAGTTTCCGCTAAGCCCCCGGATGGCCACTACGGCCTCCAGGGAATGCGGGAGCGGGCCGAGCGCCTCGGCGCCGAGTTCGCGATTCGATCGGCCCCTTCCCAAGGCACGACTGTGGAGCTTAGCTTGAACCTGACATGACTGAATCCCCATCCCCCCTCACCGTTCTCCTGGTCGACGATCATCTCATCGTCCGTCGCGGCCTGGTCAGCCTGATCAGCGACGAGCCCGACCTCCAGGTCGTGGCCGAGGCCAGCGGCGGCGAGGAAGCCATTGCCCTGGCAAAACAGCATCGTCCCGATGTCATCGTCCTCGACCTGCGTCTCCGCGACATGAGCGGGATCGAGGTCGCCGAGGCGCTGCGCGGACACAAGATCCTGATGCTGTCCAGCTACATGCAGGAGGAGGACGTGCGTCGGGTCTTCGACGCGGGCATCCAGGGCTACCTGTCCAAGGACAAGGACAGCACCGAGCTTCTCAAGGCCATTCGCGCCGTGGGCAGGGGCGAGCGCTATTTGCCGCCCGAGATCTCGCTCTTGTTGGCGAAAAGCGAGCACAGCAGTCATCTCACCAGTCGCGAACTCGAAATTCTCAAACTGGTCGCCGAGGGACGGGCCAACAAGCAGATCGGCGAGGCCCTGTCCCTTTCCGAGAACACCGTGAAGAACCACGTCAAATCCATCCTGGCCAAGCTGAATGCCAAGGACCGCACCCACGCCGTCACGGAGGCCCTCAAACGCGGCCTCTTTCACCTGGGACGGGGCTAAGGGCGGCATCGCGCCGCAGGGCCTGCCAGCCTTTTTCTTCCAACGGATTGCGAAAACTCCTATTTATGGTTAGTTGCGACCTTTTCCCTCGGCGCATTCCGCCAGTGAGTCCGATAGAATGAAGTACGCGATCTTCGGAGACATCCATGCCAATCTCGAGGGCTTCCAGGGAGTCCTCAAGCATGCGGAGCAGCAGGGATGTACGGACTACGTCTGTGTCGGGGACATCGTCGGATACGGCGCTAACCCCAAGGAATGCCTCGCCATGGTTCGCGAGATGGGTTGTCCCGTGGTGAAGGGCAACCACGACGAGGAGGCGGTTCAGGAAACCTCCCTGGAGGGGCTCAATCCCCTGGCTCGACAGGCGATGGAATGGACGCGGGCCCAACTGGATGCCGATGAACGCGCCTACCTGAAGGGACTGAAGTTGGTGCGTCAGGTGCGGGACTTCACCATCGTGCACGCCACCCTCGACACGCCGGGCAGCTGGACCTACGTGACCAACAAGTTCGATGCGATGGCGAGCTTCAGCTATCAGTTCACCCAGCTCTGCTTCTACGGCCACACGCACACGCCCCGCATCTATGTCCGGGGCGATACCGTCGAGCCCCTCGAGGAAATGTCCGTCAAGCTGGAGATGGGGCGGAAGTACTTCATCAACGTGGGCAGTGCGGGCCAGCCCCGCGATGGGGATTGGCGCGCCGCCTATGCCACCTTTGACGTGGAGAGCCAGGAGGTGGTGATCCACCGCCTCGAATACGACGTCGAGACGGCCAAGGAAAAGATTCTCCAGGCCGGACTCCCCGAGATGTTGGCGCTGCGGCTTTCGCTCGGCAAATGACGCACGGCCTCCTTCCGGTGAAGCTTTCCGACTGCGAGCGCATTCTCATCGTCAAGCCGAGTTCGCTGGGCGACATCGTGCACACCCTGCCCGCGGTGGAGGCCCTGCGCCGTGCCGTTCCGGGCGCGCAAATCGATTGGCTGGTCAACACCGAGTGGAGCCCGCTGCTGGAGGGGTTGCCCTTTCTTACCCGGAGAATACTCTTTCCCCGGCGGGAATGCCGGGGCCTCGCGGGCTTGTGGCGGGCCAGAGCCTGGGCCAGCTGCGAGCTGACGGCACCCGGCTACGACTTGGCCCTCGACTTTCAGGGCCTCTTCCGCAGCGCTTATTTCGCGCGACGGGCCGCCCGCCTGGCCGTGGGCTTCCGTCGTTCCCGGGAGGGAGCCTCCGCCTTGTATCAGCACCGGGTCGAACTGCCCGACTGGGATCGTCGCCACGCGGTGAGCCGCAACCTCGCCCTGGTCGAGTCCCTCGGCGTCTCCCCGGAATCCCCGGTTTTCCTCCTTCCTCAAGGGGAGCGGCCCGCCGCCCTGCCCGAGGTCAAGGATCCCGTGTTGTTGCATCCCTTCTCCC
Organism: uncultured Akkermansia sp.; assembly: GCA_964552315.1. Classification (GTDB taxonomy): domain Bacteria; phylum Verrucomicrobiota; class Verrucomicrobiia; order Verrucomicrobiales; family DEV007; genus Arctic95D-9. The sequence goes on from CAZKGI010000011.1 coordinate 37,387, forward strand.
GCGGGGCGGGCAAGTCGCTCTCCCACGGGGAAGTGCGCGAACTCTGCGCTCTCCTCGCTCCTCGTCCCGTGCTCCTCGTCGGCGTCCCGGTGTCGTCCGGGGAGGAGGATTGGCCTGACAACACCTTCAACCTGCTGGGCCGGACCAGCCTCAGCGAGCTGATCTATCTGCTGCGCCAGGCCGCCTGGACCATCAGCGTGGACAGCGGCCCCATGCACCTCGCCGCGGGGTTGAGCGGGCGCGTTCTTTCCCTGCACACCTGGTCGAACCCCGCCATGGTCGGCCCCTGGCCGCCAGAGGCTTGGATTTGGCGGGAATCGCGTCTCGTTCAGGTGAAGGCGCTGGATCCCGAGGCTTTTCCGGAGCAACGCCAACTGGCGGCCCACTACGCCGCGCGCCCCCGCCTGCTCGAGCCCGGCGAGCTCGAGGCCATCGCGGCCTTCGTGCACGAACAGCTCGGGCCTCTCTCCTCATGAAAGAAGTGCAAATTTTCACCGACGGTTCCTCCCGTGGGAATCCCGGACCCGGCGGTTACGGCACCGTGGTGCGCTATGGTCCGCACCAGCGCGAACTGGCCCAGGGTTTCCTCAAGACGACAAACAACCGCATGGAAATCCTCGCCGCGGTGGCCGGGCTCGAGATCCTCAAGGAGCCCTGTCGCGTCGCCATCTATTCCGATTCCCGCTATCTGGTCGACGCCCAGAGCAAGGGCTGGGTGGAGAACTGGAAAAAGCGCGGCTGGCGCAAGGCCGACAAGTCCCCGGTGAAGAACGTGGACCTTTGGAAGCGTCTGGAGCGGGCCGCGCAGGGGCACCAGATCCAGTGGCATTGGGTACGCGGGCACGACGGCCACGAGATGAACGAGCGCTGCGATGAACTCGCCACGGAGGCGGCGGACGGCAAGCGCGGCCCCCTCATCGAGGACGAGGGCTTTCAAGATTGAAGCCGAGGACAGCGGCGGCGCGGAACGCCATCACGCGCCATAGGCGGTGCGGCGCAAATCTAGCCTCGGGTCCGCTCGGCCTCGGCCCATTCCAAGGCCTTCTGGTAGCTGCAGTTTTGCAGGAAATGGTTCAGCCGTGGCGGCAGCGCACCCTGGTGGCGCTGGTGGAAGGCGGTGATGGCCTCGGAGATCTCCTGCAGAAGGGAGAGCTGTTTGGCCGGATCCTGCGCTCGCAGCTCGTGATCGGCGATCGTGTCGAGACGGCGCCGTAGTAGCCCGATCAGTTCTTCCAGTTCGGAAACCGTCATGTCTGGAATGGCGGGGAGGAGTGGATGTCCTTGTCAGGGGCACAGGGCGGGGAGGCCCCCGCCCTGAGTTCCATCGTCGCGCGGGACCGGGTCAGGTGGTGAAGCGGTCCTCTGCGGGAGTGGCCCCGGTTTCGCGGTTGCAGAAACCGGTGGCGGCCAGGTGGTTGAGGCAGTGATAGACTTCCTCGACGTCGCTGACGCCCAGGGTCTCCGCCATCGTCTGCGCGGTGTAGCCCGCCGATCCGGTCTCGCCGAGATGGCGGCGGACTCGGTTGAGCAGTTCGAGGAAGGCGCCGGCGGCCTTCTTGCCCGCCTCCACGCCCGGCTGGTGATAGGCGTTGATGTTCACCAGGCTGGCGTAGAAGCTGACAGCCCGCTCGTAGAGGGCGATGAGAGCCCCGAGGGTGTAGGGGCTGAGCTCGTCGAAGGAAATTGTGAGCGACTGGCGTCCGTTTCCGGCCAGGGCGCGGCGGGTGCCCCGCAGGAAGCCCTGGAGGTAGTCGCCCGAGCTCGCGCCGGTTTCGTCCACCCCGATGGAGGTTCCTTGGCGGGTCTTGCGGATCTCGATGAAGGTGGCGAAGAAATTGGCCAGGCCATCGCGGAGTTGCTGCACGTAGGCGTGCTGGTCAGTCGAGCCCTTGTTGCCGTAGACGGCGATGCCCTGGTTGACGCGCTGACCGTCGAGGTCGAGCTCCTTGCCCAGGGACTCCATTACGAGCTGCTGCAGGTACTTGCTCATCAGGTCGAGGCGGTCGCTGTAGGGCAGGATGACCATGTCCTTTTCCCCGCGCCCGTTGCCAGCGTGGTGCCACATCAGGGCGAGGCTCATTGCCGCATTGGCGCTTTCCTCGGGGACGCGGGTGCGCTCGTCCATGGCCGCGGCACCGGCGAGGAAGGCTTCGACCTCCAGACCCAGCAGGGCGGCGGGCAGGAGCCCCACGGCGCTCATCACGGAGGTGCGCCCCCCGATCCAATCGGACATGGGGAAGCGGGCCAGCCAACCCTGGGCGTCGGCGTGTCGATCGAGCAGGCTACCTTCTCCGGTGACGGCGACGGCGTGCTTGGCAAAGTCGAGTCCCAGGGCGCGGAAGGCGGCTTCGGCCTCGAGCATCCCGTTGCGCGTTTCCGGGGTGCCGCCAGACTTGGAGATAACGATGACGAGCGTCTCCGCCAAGCCCTCCCCGAGGCTGGCGAAGGTGTCGTCAAAGCCGGCGGGGTCGGTGTTGTCGAGGAAGTGGATGTCGATGGGGGGATTGGGCGGCAGCAGGGCTTTCGCCACGAGCTGGGGTCCCAAGGCCGAGCCCCCGATTCCGATGAGGAGGACATGGCGGAAGTTCCGCCCGTTCGGGGCGGTCAGCTCTCCCTGGCGCACGCGATCGGCAAAGGCGATGACGGCGTCTTTGGTCTCGCGGATCCATTGGCCCTCCGCCTCGGGGGCCAGCTCGGGCTTGCGCAGCCAGTAATGGCCCACGGCCCGGCCTTCGTCGGGGTTCATGATTTCGCCCGCCTCGATCGCCGCCAGGTCGCGGAAGGCCTTGGCGATGGCCTCGCACAGGGCTTCCGGCCATTCGGCGGGCGCGCCCATGAGGCTCCAGTCCAGGGTGAAGCCCAGTTCAGGATATCGGAGTACGGATTTTTGGTAGAGTTCCCAATCGCTCATAAGCGATACGATCGACAGTGAGCCTGGTTTAGCAAAGGCTTTCCGCAGGAAAGCTGCCGATCAGTGAGTAGGAGAGGGGGGGAGGGGGAATTGCCTTGTCGAGCTCACCCTCGGGGAGTCCTGCCCCTGATTCCGAAGTCCCCTGCTGCGTGGCGAACCCACGGGAGATGCCGCATTTTCGGATCGACAGGACGCCGGGTTTGGCAAAGGCTTTCCACATGAAAACCGCTTCTGCCCTTTTCGCCCTGTTTGTTCTCGCCTCGTTGGCGCTGCCCTCATCGCTCCAAGCCCAGGACGGCGGACTCTTCCGCCACTTCGTCTCTTTCCAGTTCAAGGAGGACACCAGCAAGGAGAAGATCGCAGAGCTGGTGAAGGCCTTCCTCGAATTGAAGGAGGAGATCGATGTCATTGTCGATCTCGAATGGGGCGAGTCGGAGAATATCGAGCCTCGCAATGACGGCTTCACCCATTCCTTCCTCGTGACCTTCCGGAACCGCGAGGGTCTGGCCACCTATCTGCCCCATCCCGCCCATCGGGCCTTGGTCGAAAGCGTCAAGCCCCACCTCGCCAAATCCTACGTCTTCGACTACACGGCAAAGCCCTGAGCGGAGCGGATCTCGGGGTCGGCCCCCGGACAGGCCGCTCAAATCACCCAGTCCGCCTCATCCGCAGTGTCGGGCGGCATCAGGTCGGTGAGGGGGATGGCTCCGCAGGCCTGGATGAGGGCTTCGTTGGCCCGCACCCAAGCCTCGTGCACGCGGCTGGCGGAGTCGCCGCCATTGCCAGGGCTGCTCTCGATGAGGGAGCCTCCCTCCATGGCGAGGGCGATGTCGGCCAGGGTGATTTCCGCAGGCGGCCGCGCCAGCAGGTAGCCGCCGTTCTTGCCCCGCCGGCTGATCACCAAGCCAGCCTGCCGCAGGGTGGTCAGGATCTGCACGAGGTAGTTCGGCGAGAGCCGCTCCGCCGCCGCCAATTCCTCGACTTGTCGCACCTCCCCGGTCTCATGCCGCCTGGCCAGTTGGGCGAGAACTTGGCAGGCATATTCGGTCTTCAGGGGAAGGCGCATGGGAAATTATCGCTTGCAAAGGCGGCGATAACATACATTAGTAAACGACGCAACTTTAAAATCTTTCCTCCTCCCGTCTGCTTTAACCCTCCGTATCGCCATGGGCAAGTCTTCTAATGAAGTTCTCAAAGAAGCCAGCAACTACTTGCGTGGCACCATTTTGGAAGGCCTGGCCAACTCGGCCTCCGGTTCGCTCAGCGAGGACGACCAGAAGCTGACCAAGTTCCACGGCACCTACCAACAGGACGACCGTGACGTCCGGGGAGAGCGTCGCAAGAAGAAGCTGGAGCCAGCCTATTCCTTCATGATCCGCGTCCGCGCTCCCGGCGGCGGGGCGACTCCCGAGCAGTGGCTAGAGATGGACCGTCTCGCCCGGCAGTACGCCAACGGGACCCTGAAAATCACGACCCGCCAGACCTTCCAGCTGCACGGGGTCATCAAGAACAACCTGAAGCGCACGATCTACGAGATCAATCAGGCCCTCTACGACACCCTGGCGGCCTGTGGCGACGTCAATCGCAACGTCATCTGCAATCCCAATCCCGCCCAGTCTCGGGTCAACGAGGAAGTCAGCCACCTGGCCAAGGCGATTTCGAGCCACCTTCTGCCTCGCTCCACTTCCTATCACGACATTTGGATCGGGGATGCGTCGGGCGAGCAGATCAAGGTCACCCAGGATCCTCCCCTGGTGGGCGAGCCAGCGGACGAGGTCGAACCCATCTACGGGAAGTATTACCTGCCGCGGAAGTTCAAGATCGCCATCGCGGTGCCCCCGAGCAACGACGTGGACGTCTTTGCCCACGATCTTGGCTTCATCGCCATCCTCAACGAGGCCCAGGATACGATTCTCGGCTACAATGTCACCATCGGCGGCGGCATGGGCATGACTCATGGCAACGAGGCCACCTTCCCCCGATTGGCGGACGTGGCGGGCTTCTGCACGCCCGACCAGGTCCTCGCCGTGGCGGAGGCCGCCCTGCGCGTGCAGCGCGACTACGGCAACCGCGACGACCGGGCCAATGCCCGGGTCAAGTACACCGTCGAGCGGCTCGGCCTGGAGCGCTACGTCAGCGAGATGGAGCGCCTACTTGGTTACCAACTGGAGCCAGCTCGCCCCTACGCCTTTGCCTCGAACAGCGATCCATTCGGCTGGACCCGTGACCATCTCGGCAACTGGCATTACTGCCTCTACATCGAGAGCGGTCACGTCCGCGACACGCCGGACTATCCGTTGATGACCGGCTTGCGCGAGATCGCCAAGGTCCACAAGGGAGAGTTCTGGATGACGACGAACCAGAACCTCATCGTGGCCAAGGTCGCGCCGAAGCAGAAGGCGCGCATCGAAAAGCTGCTCGCCCAGTACGGCATTCTCGACTCCGTCAACCGCAGTGCCCTGCGGCTCCACTCGATGAGCTGCGTCGCCTTGCCGACCTGCGGCCTGGCTCTCACCGAAGCCCAACGCTACCTGCCCAAGCTCGTCACTGAATTGGAGGAGGTCCTCGAGGAGGCCGGACTGCGTCAGGACGCCATCACCATTCGCATGACCGGCTGCCCCAACGGCTGTGCGCGGCCCTACATTGCCGAGATCGCCTTCGTCGGAAAAGGCCCCGGCGTTTACAACCTCTACCTCGGGGCTGGCTTTGCCGGGGATCGCCTGAACAAGCTCTACCGAGCTTCGGTGAAGGCCGAGGAGATCACGCCCCTGCTGCGTCCCATCATTCTGGATTACTCCCGCAACCGCCTGCCCGGTGAGCGCTTTGGCGACTTCACTGTCCGCGCCGGATACGTGAAGGCCACCGAAAACGGTCGCGACTTCCACAAGGACGTGGCCGCCGCCGAGGCCGCCACGCTCTGAGCGAGTGGAGTTACCGCAATTGCCCATTGGATTATTCGCTAGCCGCTTCCCTGCTATCCCATGTCCCTACCGAGTTCCCCTTTGCGTCCTGAACAGCACCAGCTCGCCGCCCACCTGGCCACCGGTCTGGAGCGGGATCAGGCGATCTGGCTCTCCGGCTATTTCGCCGGCATCGCCCAAGTCGGCGGCGCGGCTTCGGCCGCGCCTATTGTTCCCGCTCCCGCGGCGAGCAAGCGCAAGCTGACGATCCTTTACGGCTCCGAATCGGGCAATGCCGAGAAGCTGGCCGCGTCGGCGGGCAAGCTGGCGGAAAAGCAGGGCTTCAAGGCCAGCGTGGTGAGCATGGCCGACGCCAACCCGGCCGCCCTCGCCAAGGCGGAAAACCTCCTCGTCATCGTCAGCACCTGGGGCGAGGGCGATCCGCCTGACAATGCCACCTCCTATTACGAGGCGTTCATGAGCGACGCCGCTCCCCGGCTCGAGGGACTGAAATATTCGGTCTGTGGGCTGGGCGACACCAGCTACCAGCATTTCTGCAAGATGGGGAAGGACTTCGACGCCCGCCTTGCCGCCCTGGGCGCGGAGCGCATCCACGACCGGGTCGACTGCGACGTGGACTACCAGGCGAGCTTCGACACCTGGCTGCAGGGGGCCTTGCGAGCCTTCCCAGGGGCGACGGTCGCGGTCGCGGCTCCGGCCCTGTCGGGAGCGCCCCTGCTGTCCTCACACGGCAGCTACGACAAGAGCAATCCCTTCACCTCCGAGCTCCTGGAGAAGGTGGTCCTCAGCGGCACCGGTTCGGCCAAGGAAGTGCTCCACCTGGAACTGTCGCTCGAGGGCTCGGGAATCGCGTATCAACCCGGGGATGCCCTCGGGATCCTTCCCGAAAACGCGACCGTCGTGATTGACGAGGTGCTCGCCGCGACGGGTCTCAGCGCCAATGCCAAGATCGGAGACAAGACGCTCGCCGAGGCCCTGCGCTACGACTACGACATCACCACCCTGCAGCCCGCCATCGTGGACAAGTACAACGCGATTGCCGGCAATCCCGACCTGCAGAAGCTGCTCGAGGAGGAGGGCCGTCCCACCTTGAAGGCCTGGGTGGAGGGGCGTCAATTCGTGGATCTTCTCGAAGCCTATCCTCACAAGAATTGGACGCCCGAGTCCTTCACCGGCACCCTGCGCAAGCTGGCCCCGCGGCTTTACTCGATTGCCTCGAGCCTGAAGAAGCACGAAGACCAGGTGCACCTTACCGTGGCCGCGGTCCGCTATCACAGTCACGGACGCGACCGCACCGGGGTCTGCAGCTGCTACCTCGCCGATCAGGTGGCCGTTGGGGATGCGGTGAAGGTTTACCTGCACGAGAACAAAAACTTCCGCCTCCCCGAGAGCGACGACACGCCGATCATCATGATCGGCCCCGGCACGGGCATCGCTCCCTTCCGCGCGTTTGTCGAGGAACGGGCCGCCCGCGAGGCGAAGGGGAAGAACTGGCTCTTCTTTGGCGACCAGCACTTCACCTACGACTTCCTCTACCAGCTGGAGTGGATCGACTACCTCGAGGAAGGGGTGCTCACCGAGCTAAGCACGGCCTTCTCCCGCGACCAGCCCGAAAAGATCTACGTGCAGCATCGCCTGCTCGAGCGGGGGGCCGAGGTCTACCGCTGGATCGAGGAAGGCGCGCATGTCTACGTCTGCGGCGATGCCACTCGCATGGCCAAGGACGTGCAGCAGGCCCTCATCGAGATCATCGCCGAACACGGCCAGAAATCCCCCGAGGAGGCCAAGGCCTATCTCGAATCGCTGCGCAAGGCCAAGCGCTACCAGCGGGACGTCTATTGAGTGTCCTTCCGGGTGCGGCGGGTGGGTTTCCCCGCTTTGCCACCTCGGCCCCCTCGGATCGCGGCTCGCGCCGCGCTTGGCGCACGGGATCCCGTTTTGCGGGGACTTGTCGATGAGCGGGAAGCATCGGACAATGGGCGTGTCGGCCCCGCGTGGCGGGCGGCGCCCCTCATGACTCGAGCTTTCTCCATACTCGCGACCCCCGCCTTCGGCCTCGTCCTTGCGTCGACTCGGGTGGTGGCGCAGGCGCCTGCGTCAGGGCCGGAAGCGCGGCGCTTTTTCGAGGAGCATATTCGCCCCGTGCTCGCGGAGAAGTGTTACTCCTGCCACAGCGCGGAGTCCGAGTCCCGCAAGGGCGCTCTGCAGGTGGACCACCTTGAGCACCTGCTCAAGGGCGGGGAAACCGGTCCGGCCCTTCATCCCGGTCGGCCAGAGCAGAGCCTTCTCCTCGAGGCGATCGCCTACGGCAATCCCGATCTGCAGATGCCGCCGAAGGAGCGGCTCCCGGTAGAGGTGGTCGAAAAATTTCGTCGTTGGATCGCCATGGGGGCCCCCTGGCCGGAGGAGGCCGTCCCTCGTCCGGGAGATCCTGTCCGAGAAGAGCGCTTCGACTTGGAAAAGCGCCGCGCGGAACATTGGTGTTGGCGACCCGTGGTGAAGCCCCCCGTGCCGGAGGTGAAGGATGGCGACTGGCCCCGCGGTCCCGTGGACGCCTTCCTCCTCTCGCGCCTGGAGCAGGCCGGCTTGCGTCCCGCCGAGCCCGCGGAGGATCGCCTCTGGTTGCGGCGGGTTTATTTCGACCTCATCGGTCTGCCGCCCCGTTCCGAGGAAGTGGCCGCTTTTCTCGCGGATGACTCCGCCGAGCGGAAGGAACGCGTTGTCGATCAGTTGCTGGCTTCCCCCCATTATGGCGAGAAATGGGCGCGGCATTGGATGGACCTGGTCCGCTATGCCGAGACGCATGGACACGAGTTCGACTACCCCATCGACCACGCCTTCGAATACCGGGACTATCTCATACGCGCCTTCAACGCGGATGTGCCCTATGACCTCTTCGCCAAGGAGCACATCGCCGGCGACCTCCTCCAGGCGCCGCGTCGCCATCCCGGGCAGGGCTTCAACGAGTCCGTCCTCGGAACGGGATTTTGGTACTTCAACGAAGCCACCCATGGCCCCACCGACGTGCTCGCCGACGAGGCCGATCACCAGGCCAATCAGATCGACGTCTATGGAAAGGCCTTCCTCGGGCTGACCCTCTCCTGCGCGCGCTGCCACGACCACAAGTTCGATGCCATTTCCACGGCGGATTACTACGCCCTGACCGCCTACCTTCGCAGCAGTGCCCGCACAGAGCGCTCCATGGATCCGGGCGGAGAGCGCGCCCGGGCCTTGGCCCGGCAGAAGGAATTGCTCGCTCTGGCCGATGCCACCCTGCCTGAGGGGGCTCCGATCGAGGGTTCCGCAACGTCGTTTGCTGCTCCCGAGGCGGATTTCGCCTCCGACAGCTTGCCCCCCGGCTGGACCGCCATCGGGGAGGCCTTTGCCCCCACCGGGACTCGGCCTCGCTATACCTTGGAGGAAGGAGCCCGTTTCACCACGCCCGGAACGGTATCCAGCGCGCGATTTGGCGAGGCCCATTGCGGGGTCCTGCGTTCCCCCAGCTTCGAGATTGGCAGCGATGTCATCCAAGTGCGGCTCCGGGCCAAGGGGGGGATGATGCGCGTCGTCATCGACAACTACCAAATGGCCATTCACTCGGGCTTGCTCTTCAACGGCACGGTCCGCAAGGACCTGGATACCAAGGGCGAATTCGTCTGGATGCGCTTTGACGGGGACCTCAGGAAGTATCGGGGACACCGCGCCTACATTGAATTTGTCGATCCCGGTCCGGGCTATCTCGAGATCGACGAGATCCGCTGCGAGGCGACGCCTCCTCCCCGAACCCAGGTCCAGGCGGAGCCCCAGTCTCTCGTTGCGACCGACGCCGCTGTGGCGGCTTGGTTAGAGGAGGGCCGCCGTCTCTCCGCGGGCCTGCCTCCGGTGCGATTTGCCCTGACCATGGCCGAAGGCAGCCCCATGGGCGCCCGCGTCTACGTGCGGGGTAGCCATCGCAGCTTGGGTGAGGCCGTGCCGCGCCGCCTGCTCAGCGCCCTGGGCGGAAGAGAGGGCGACCGCCTCGTCCTCGCCGAGGAGACGGTTTCCCCGGACAATCCCCTCTTTGCCCGGGTCGCGGTGAACCGCCTCTGGCATCATCTCTTTGGCCGCGGCCTCGTTGCCAGCGTGGACGACTTCGGTCCCATGGGCCAGAGGCCCAGCCATCCCGAGCTGCTCGACTGGCTCGCCGCCGAGTTCGTCGAGCAGGGTTGGTCCTGGAAGCGAATGATCCGGGAATTGGTGCTTAGTCAGGCTTACGCCCAGGCCTCGGTGGCGCATCCCTCCCTGTCCCCAGCGCTGGCCCAGGCCGATCCCGACAACCAGCTCCTGCACCGCATGCCGGTGCGGCGCCTCACGGCCGAGGCGATCCGCGACAGCATCCTCGCCGTGGCTGGTTCCCTGGAACCCAGCCTTTTCGGTCCCTCCATTCCAACCCATCGCACCGAGTTCATGAGCGGGCGTGGAGCCCGACCCAGCGGTCCCCTCGACGGGGCGGGGCGTCGCACCCTCTATGGGGCGGTCTATCGGAATTTCCTTTCCCCTCTGCTCCTGACTTTCGACCAACCCAACCCCTTTGGCCCGAAGGGCGCCCGCAGCCAGTCTAACGTGCCCGCCCAGGCCCTGGCCCTCCTCAACGATCCCTTTGTCCTGGAGCAGTCCCAGCGCTGGGCCCAGCGCCAGCTCTCCGAGCAAGGCGTGGACGACAGCACCCGACTCGCACAGATGTACGAGGCCACCACCGGATTGCGCCCAGACCCCTCCACGATCGACCGGCTCGTCCGCTTCCTGGAGGAGCAGGGGACGCTCTACGGGGCCAAGGACGAGCGCGCCTGGGCGGATCTGGCCCACGCCCTCTTCAACCAAAAGGCCTTTCTCTATGTCCGCTGACTCCACCCCCTGAACTCCCCTCATCCCGGCCATGCCCTGCGGTCAATTCCACCCGTCCTTCCTGTCTCGTCGCGAGCTCTTGCAGCGATGTGCCCTGGGCTTCGGCGGCGTCGCCCTGCAGGCGCTCCTGCACGAGGAGGCGCGGGCGGCCCTGTCCGGTGATCCCTTGGCGCCGCGCCAGCCGCATTTCGCGCCGAAGGTTGATCGGGTCATTTTTCTCTACATGGACGGCGGTCCGTCCCAGGTCGACACCTTCGATTACAAACCGCTCCTCGAGAAGTATCACGGCCGCGATCCTCACGAAGTCATCGGCGAGCTGGCCCCCACCCAGTTCGACAAGGTGGGCAAGGTCCTGCGCCACCAGTGGCCCTTCCACCAGCGCGGCGAGAGTGGGGCCTGGGTCAGCGAGCTCTTTCCTTATCTCGCCGACCGCGAGGTCATCGACGAGATCGCCTTCGTGAAGTCGATGACTTCGCCCTTCTCCGAGCACACCTCGGCGAATTACTTCCTCCACACCGGCAGTGGCTTGCAGGGGCGGCCCAGCATGGGGGCCTGGCTAGGCTATGGCTTGGGCAGCGCGAATCGCAACCTGCCCAGCTTTGTCGTGCTCAACGGGGGCCTCATTCCTCCGGGAGGACTGGATTGCTTTGGATCGGGCTTTCTCCCGGCAGCCTATCAGGGCTCGATCTTCCTGCCGCGCGAGCCCCCCGTCGCCAATATCCGTCCCTCGGAGCCCCGGCCCGAGTTGCAGCGGCAAAAGCTGGGTCTCATCGCGGAGCTGGACCGCCTGACCCTGGAAGCCAGCGGGAGCGATCCGCAGATCGAGAGTGCCATCGGCAACTACGAGACTGCCTATCGCATGCAGGCCGCCGTGCCCGAGTTGATGGACCTGCGGGGGGAACCCGATTCGGTGAAAAGGCTCTATGGTCTCCAGGCCGACTACGCCAATACCCGAACCTTTGGTCTGCAATGTCTCCTGGCCCGCCGCCTCGTCGAGCGCGGGGTCCGCTTTGTCGAATTGACCTGTCCCAGCGGCAACGGGGATCGCTGGGACCAGCACAGCAAGCTCCACGAGGGGCACACCAAGAACTGCCTGACCATCGACCAACCGATCGCCGCGCTCATCAAGGACCTGCGCCGCAGTGGACTGCTCGACTCCACCCTCGTGGTCTGGGCGGGCGAGTTCGGCCGCACGCCCTTTGCCCAGGGCGAGGACGGTCGCGACCACAACCCCTTCGGCTTCACCATCTGGATGGCCGGGGGCGGGGTCAAGGGCGGGGTGTCCATCGGGGAGACCGATGAATGGGGGTACAAGGCGGTGCGCGACCGCTACGAGATTCACGATCTTCACGCGACCCTGCTGCACCTCCTCGGCATCGACCACACGCGGAGCACCTTCCGCTTCGGCGGGCGCGACATGCGGCTCACCGACGTGCACGGGCAGCTCATCGAGGGTCTGCTGGCCTGAGGGAGAGTTCAGGTCCCGGGCTCACTGCACATTCTGGACCTGCTCGCGGATCTTCTCCAGCTCGGTCTTTGCGCTGACCACGTGATGCGCGATGGTGGCATCGTTGGCCTTGCTGCCGATGGTGTTGATTTCGCGGTGCAGCTCCTGGCAGAGAAAATCGAGGGAACGGCCCATCGGCTTATCGCTTTCGAGATGGGCCTGGAAAAGGGCGAAGTGGCTATCCAGCCGGGTCAGCTCCTCGGTGATGTCGCAGCGTTCGGCGAAGATGGCGATTTCGCGGAGGAGCCGCTCGTCGTCGAGGTCGATTTCCAGGCCCGCCTCGGCGAGGCGGCGTTGCAGGTTCTGCCGGTAGGCCGGAGGAACGCGAGGCGCCAGCTGCCGGATTTCCTGAATGTCGTCGACCACCTGTCCGAGGCGCGCCAGCAGGTCGGCGCGGAGGTGGGCGCCCTCTTCGGACTGCATCTTGAGGAGCTGTTGCAGGGCCGTCTCCAGGGCCTTCATGAGAGGTTCGCGGACTTCGTCGGGATCCACGCCGGCCTCGTCGATCCGGAAGACCCCGGGCGCGCGGAAGAGGTCTGCGGCGGTGATCCGCGCCTCGAGGCCAGCCTCACCGGAGAGTCTCTGGGCGGCGGCGAGGTATTGTCGCGCCAGGCCCTCGTCGAAAATGAGCCGGTTGTCGGTGCCCTCGGCGTGACCGAGAGAGACTTTCGCCACGACTCGGCCTCGGGACACCGCCTTTGTCAGCTGTCCGCGGATCTCGCTTTCCAGCTCGAGGAGTGCTCCCGGGAGGTTCACCGAGATGTCCGCCTGCTTGCGGTTGACGCCGGAGAGCTCGACTTCAATCCTCCAGCCGTTGGCGAGGGCTTCGCCCCGCCCGTATCCGGTCATGCTGCGCATGGCGCGAGGGGCGGGCTCAGTCTTCGACGACCTCGCGGATATCCTCGAGGGCGTCGATGAAATCGTCCAGAACCTCGATGGGAACCATGATGGTGTCGCGACGGCCCCTCACGTCCTCGGTGATTTTGACGAATTGGCCGCGATCGTTCTCCTTGAGGTCGAGGAAGAAGACCTTGCGGTCTGAAATGATCTTTTCCGTATGGATGGGACGATCCTCGCCCCGCCTGTCCGCGTCGTATCCGCTCATAACCTGTCTCCAAACAAACGTTCCTTCGCCCCCGCGACAGCCCAATCCGCCGTGCCCGGGCACGGTCAGTGTCTTATCAGACTGTTCCTTCCTTGCAAGCGACGCTCGTCAACTTAACAAAATTTTTTTTGTAACAAAATCGCGCGGACGCGATCAATGGCCCCTGCTTGCGGGGCTTTGCCGTTTCCCAAAACGGGGCTAGACTGCGCTCCTTTTCACCTTACGACCCCTATGTTGCTCAAGACCGTTTTTCAAAAACTCTTCAAGATGAGGGAGCACACGGCGCGCCTTCGTCCTGGGGCGGACGAGGGGTACGACGCCTACGAAAAGCCCTTCCTGGACCATCTTGAGGACCTGCGGACGACGCTCATCAAGATCGCCGCGACCCTGCTCATATCCACGGCCGTCTGTTTCATTTTCAACAAGCAGATCTTCGAGCTGGTCCAGCTCCCCGCGAAGTCCCCGCTCGCCGACGTCGCCGAAGGCGTTTCGTTGTATGAGAAGCTCGACTTCTTCATGCTCAGCCCCACGGAGCTGATCTTCCTGATGTTCAAGCTCGCCTTTTACTGCGGGCTCATCCTAACATTCCCCTTCACCGTCTTCTTCCTCTTTCAGTTCCTCATCCCGGGTCTGAGGGAGGCGGAGAAACGGGCCATCATTCCCGGCGTGGGCGTGGGCTTTGTCCTCTTCCTCGTCGGGGGGGGCTTTGCCTTCTTCGTGGCCACGCCATTCGCCCTGAAGTTCTTCTACCAGTTCGAGAACGAACGCCTTTCGGCCACGGACCCCACCACCCTGGCCATGTCGCGTCCGATCACGGAGTTTGCCCTAGTCGGCATCGATGGCGAGCGCATTCCGCCCTACAAGAAGTCCTCCTCGCTCGGGGCCGAAGAGGAGAAGGAGGCGTCCTCGCCCCTGACTCCGGAGCTGCGCAGCGAGATCCGTTCCTACATGCAGGGCCTGCTCGCCACCGCAGAGGGGGCCAACGTCGCGCTGCGCTATGACAAGGATCGCGACAAGCTGGTCATCGTTCCGACCAAGGCCGGCAAGAGCTCCTACCAGATTGGCCGATACATCAGCTTTATCTCCCAGCTGGTCCTGGTCTTCGGGATCAGCTTCCAGATGCCCATCGTGGTGACTATTCTCGTCAAACTGGATCTCCTCACCGCGAGTGTCATGCGCAACACCCGCTCCTACGCCTGGGTCATCATCTGCGTGGCTGCGGGCATCCTCACGCCCAGTCCCGATGCCTTCACCATGGGGCTCCTGGCCGTGCCCCTCATCATCCTCTACGAGCTCTGCATCATCATCGCCGTGCTTCTCGAGCGGGCGCGGGCCCGGCGGATCCAGGCGGAGGAAGAGGCGGAGCGCCGCCGCTGGGAGCAGCTCCGGTTGAAGCCCGCCTCGGAGCTCAGCGAAGAGGAGAAGGCCGAACTGCATCGCGCCGAAATCGAGCAATACGAACGCGAGCACGCCCACCTTTACCAGGACGAAAGCGCCCACGAGGATCTCGAGCCGCTGGGCGACCCGGCCGATGCCGATCCCAGCAATTATGACGAGAGCTGGCACGAGGGGCAGGAAACCTGGCCGTCCTCGCTCCAGCCCGGCATGGAAAGTGATCACGCCGAGCCGGTCGACCTGCATCCGGGCGAAGGGGATGCCCCCGACGAGGAGGAGGCCCCAGAAGACACGACGGCTTCTGAGGTCTCTGAGACGGCCGAGTCTCCTGGAGCCGACGATCCAGCGCTCGATGAGGCTTCCCGCGAGGCGAACTGCGAGCCTGGCGGCCCTATCGTGGACTTGAATCACGCCTCCCTGGAGGAGCTCCTGACTTTGCCCGGAGTGGATTCCCAGCTGGCGGAAACCCTGATGGCTTGCCGGCCCTTCGAGACTTATGACGACCTGGAGCGCGTCCCTGGGTTGACCACGGACATCATCATCCGCATCACCGAACGGTCGATGCTGGGTTGAGATTCGACTTCACGAGGAGAGCGGCACTTCCCGAGGGATCGGGTTGACATCGCAGGCTCCTTTTCGTTGAATCTCGCCTATGTCCGATAACGCCTACTCCTTTATTGTTTGTCTCCCCGGCGAGAAGCCTGTCCGCCACGATCTCGGCGCCGACGCCATTTCTTTTGGCCGCAGTCCCGACAACGACATTCAAATCCTGGTTGCCGAGGTCTCCAAGAAGCATGGGCAATTGGTGAAGGACAATGATTCCTACCGGGTGATTGATTCCGGCTCCACCAACGGGACCCAGGTGAACGGCCAGGCCGTGGGCAGCGAGGGCGTGGTGCTGAGCCCCAAGGCCCGGCTCGTCTTGGGGACGATCGTGCCGGCCTATTTTGTGCCCGCTTCGGAACTCGAGGGGCGTTCCCTTGAGGAGGTGGTTTCCAGCTTGGAGAGCGCGGCGCCGCCAGCCACGCCGAAAACGGCGCCGGTCGCTGTGGCCGCTGCCGGGGGCGCTCCCGCCCCGGTCCGGGCGGCCATCCCCGTGGCGGCGCCAGCGACGCCGGCTGGCGCGACCGTGAAACTCGACCAGGTTCGCGGACCGGCACCCGTGCCCGTGAAGCCGGTGGCGGTTCCGCCGCAAGCGCCCGGCGCGGCTCCCGTGGCCCCCGTCGCGCCCGGCACCACACCTCAGCCCTTGCGCCCGCCCGGCGCGGCCCCCGGTGTCGCTCCGGTGCCCGTGAAGCCGGTGGCCGCCCCGCCGGCGGCCGCTCCGGCACCGGTGAAGCCCGGAGTGCCTCAGCCGCTGCGCCCTCCCGGAGTCGCGCCCGCTCCGGTCGCACCCTCCGCGCCCACCATCCCGCTGCCGAAAACCCCGCCGAAGCCGGGGGAATAAGCCCCGCCGTCCCATCGCGGGCGATAGACAGCCTGACATTTCCCACGAGGTCCCCTCTCGATCGTGAGAAGGGGGCCGAAGGGGGAGAGGGGGCCCCCTTCACCTGGCGGCGCACGCGCGCCTTTGTCGGTGGCGCGCTTCGGTCAAAGGGATCCCTACCACGTCCTCAGTGGGTCAGGGCGTAGAAGATGATGTTGATGCCGAGGGGGTAGGCGTATTTTTCTGAGAACTCACGGAAGAACCAGGGATCTGTTCCTTCCTCCTCCCAGCCGTCGCCCAGATCAGTGTTGAAGCAGATCATCATGCAGATGCGCCCTGCGTCGTCGAGGATGGCTCGGTAGTGCGGCGTCTCGGAACCGGGCTTCATCCATTCATAGGTGATCCCTTCCTCCTTCCCCATCATGGCCAGGCCCACGGCGGGAATTTGGGGCTTGAGGTCAAGGTCGAAGACCATGTGGAAGATGGGGTGGTCCAGTTCCAGCTCGACGTATTCGCGATCGGGGAAGATCTGGCGAAGGGCGCGCTCGAAGCTCTTCCATTCCTGAAATCCCCAGAAGTCGTCGACCATGATAAAGCCGCCGTTGAGCATGTAATCCCGCAGAATGGCGGCCTCCTCGTCGGTGATCCAGATGTCCCCCGGCTCGATCATGTAGATGAAGGGGTAGTGGCGCAGCTGTTCGGGGTCGATGTCGACAACGGCGCCCTTGGGATCGACCTGAAGCGAGGTCAGCTGTTGGAGGCGATAGGAAAAGTTCAGCTCGCTGTCGGGATAATCGATCATCCATTTTTGCCGACGCCCCATCCAGGTGCCTGAATTGTAGCGGAGCCGGGCAAAGGTAAAGACGTCGTTGGGCAATTCGGCGTTGACGTCCCAGTCGGGGAAGTCATAGTAGCGGCCCCTCTGCCAGTCCCTTGGGTCTTCGGGCACCTCGCCATCACGAATGCCGAAGTAGGTGGGACGAGGGCCCTTGGAGCGGTCCTGAGTCAGGGCAATGGAGGCCAGCAGCAGCGTGAGCAGGCCGAGGCGTTGCAAGAGCGGACGCAGCATGGACCGAAGGTAGGGGAAGCCCGCGGCGCGGGAAAGCAAAAGTCGCACCGCGCTGACGGGACGGGGACTATTTAGAATTATTCTTGATCTAAATCCAATCTGGCGTAAGGGTGACTTTGGACCCCAACATGCCCTCTCACCCTCCAGAAGCGCCCGTTTCCAAAGCCTCCGAAGATTTCGGGGGCTTGCGCATGACGAAGCAGCGGCAGGTCGTCTACGAGGTCCTCACCGAGCTCGGTCATCTCCACCCCACGGCGTCGGAGATCTTCGTGCACGCCAAGGAGCGCATGCCTTCCATTTCTCTGGCCACCGTCTACAACTGCCTGGAAACCCTGACCGGGGCGGGGGCCATTCGCCAGGTTCACATCGACCGCGAGGCGGCCCGCTACTGCGCCAACCTGCAGCCCCACGCCCACTTCTACTGCAGCGACTGCGACAAGGTCTTCGACATTGGACTCGAGAACGGGGCGGATGCGGCCTCGGTCTGGGCCCTGCCGCCCGGTTGCCGGGTCGAGGAAATGAATGTCGCCATGCGGGGTGTCTGCGGCATCTGCCCGAAATGCCGCCGCTCCGGCGAGGAATGAATCCCTTCTCCCCCTTTATCCCATGAGCCAATCCCTCAAGATCGATAACCTCCACGCGTCCGTCGAAGGACACGAAATCCTCAAGGGTCTATCCCTGGAAGTGCCTGCCGGCGAGGTCCACGCCATCATGGGCCCCAACGGCTCCGGCAAGTCCACCCTCGCCAAGGTGCTGGCCGGGCACGAGGATTACGTTGTCACCGCAGGCACGGTCACCCTCGACGGGATTGACCTTCTGGGACTCGAGATCGACGAGCGCTCCCGCGCCGGTTTTTTCCTGGCCTTCCAATACCCCCACGAAATCCCCGGGGTGAGCAACGCGAACTTCATCCGGGCGGCCCGCCAGGCCCGCCTTCCCAAGGGCGAGGAGATCGACGCAGTCGCCTTTTACCGGGAGATGTACGAAAAGATGGACCGGCTGGGGATGGACCGGAAATTCACGGGCCGCTCGGTCAACGAGGGCTTTTCCGGTGGCGAGAAGAAGCGCAACGAGATTCTCCAGATGATGATGCTCGAGCCGAAATACGCCGTGCTCGATGAGACGGACAGTGGCCTCGACATCGATGCCCTGCGCATCGTCGCCGAAGGGGTCAACGCCATGCGTTCCCCGGAGCGCGGCTTCCTCGTCATCACTCACTACCAGCGGCTCCTCGACTACATCGTTCCCGATGTCGTCCACGTCCTTTCAGAGGGGCGCATCGTGAAGACCGGAGGCAAGGAGTTGGCCCTCGAACTGGAGGAGAAGGGCTACGACTGGATCACCAAGGGCTTGGCTGCCTGAGCCGCCCGTTAAGGAACAGAACCATGATGGACAGCGCGACATTGGAGGCGGTCACGATCGACCAAGACGAGGGGAACTTCTCCTACCCGGAGGACTATGCCCACGACGCGGGATACGGCCTCACGGAGAAGACCCTGGACTACATCTCGGACGTCAAGGGAGAGGCGGATTGGATTCGCGAGTTCCGTAAGCGCGCTCTCAAGATCTTCCAGGACAAGCCCATGCCGACGCATTGGGCCAGCAAGGACCTCGAAAACATCGTTTTTGACGAGATCCGCTACTACCTCGCCAAGGGGCAGCGCCCCACCCGCAGCTGGGACGAGGTGCCCGATGACGTCAAGGAGACCTTCGAGCGCCTGGGCATTCCGGAAAAGGAGCGCAAGTTCCTCGCCGGCGTCGAGGCCCAGTTCGACAGCGAGGCGGCCTATTCCAACGTCAAGGAGTCGCTGACCAAGCAAGGGGTCATCTTCGTCAACTCCACCGAGGGCCTGCGCGAGTACCCCGAGATCTTCCGCCCCTGGTTCGGCAAGGTCATTCCCACCGGCGACAACAAGTTCTCGGCGCTCAACAGTGCGGTCTTCTCTGGAGGCAGCTTCATCTACGTCCCTCCCGGAGTGAAGGTGCAGCACCCGCTCCAGGCCTATTTCCGCATCAACGCGGAGAACTTCGGCCAGTTCGAGCGCACCCTCATCCTCGTCGACGAGGGCGCCGAGGTCACCTACATGGAGGGCTGCACGGCCCCGAAATTCGAGACGGCGACCCTGCACAGCGCGGTGGTCGAGCTCGTGGCCATGAAGGACGCCAAGATTCAATACATCACCGTGCAGAACTGGTCGAACAACGTCTTCAACCTCGTCACCAAGCGCGGCCTGGCCCACGAGAACGCGGAGATCCGCTGGATTGACTGCAACATCGGCTCGCGCCTGACCATGAAGTACCCGGGCGTCATCATGAAGGGACGCAAGGCCCGGGGCGAGGTCATCTCCATCGCCCTGGCCAACGACGGCCAGCATCAGGACACCGGCGCGAAGATGATCCACGCCGCCGACGAAACCACCTCGAACATCGTCTCGAAGTCGATTTCCGTCGGCACGGGCCGCGCCACCTACCGCGGACAGGTGCACATCGCGAAGCACCTCAAGGGCTGCAAGAACAACACCGAATGCGACGCCCTCCTCATCAATTCCACCAGCCGCACCGACACCTACCCGGCGATCACGGTGCGCGGGAATCAGCACGCCGCCCAGCACGAGGCCAGCGTCAGCCAGGTCAGTGCTGAGCAGATTTTCTACATGCAACAGCGCGGGCTTAGCGAGGGCGAGGCCATGAGCCTCAGCGTGAACGGCTTTGTCAACGACCTCGTCCGCGAGTTCCCCATGGAGTACAGCGTCGAACTGAAGCGCCTGATCGACATGGAAATGGAAGGCAGTGTCGGCTGAGCGCCGTGCTCCCTGTTCCAGCGATTGATTTTTCCCAGCCCCTACTGATCCCGGCGGACGACCGCCTCCCCCTTTCCCGATGACCATGGTTCTGACTCCTGCCGAGACAACGATGAGCCGTCCGAGCGACACTTGGTGTGCGGCCCCTCCCGTCACCGACGAGGGCGCTGCCTGGCCGCAGTGGTATCGCGAGTTTCAAGCGACCGCCTGGGAGCGTTTCCTCTCCCTGCCCGTCCCCGCCCGCACGGATGAGAGCTGGCGCTTTGCCGATCTCAAGCAGCTGCGCTTTGGCACCCACGTGCCCGCGAGCCCGGTGTCCGAAAGCCTCGCGGCCGAGCTGGTGGCCCGCGCCCTGGCCGAGCGTCCCGCGGAGTTCAGTGCCCATTTCGTCTTCGCCAACAACCGCCTCATCCATGCGGAGACGCCCGGTCTTCCGGCGGGGGCCCTGTGCCTGCCCGTGACCGAGGCCCTGCTCAAGCACGCGGACTGGCTGCGTCCCCACTTCCTGCGCCACGACGACACCGTGGGCGGGGAAAAGTTCGCCGCCCTGCACGACGCCGCGACGCCCAGTGGTGTGGTCCTCCATTTCCCCAAGGGCTGCGTTGCCGAGCATCCCGTCTACATCCACCACTTCATTGGCGGGGAGAGCGCGGCGGTCTTTCCCCACACCCTCGTGGTCGCGGAGGACGGCGCCGAGGTCTCCGTGGCCGACCTCTACGAATCGATCGAAGAGGGACAAGACGCCCTCGTCGTCGCCGTGGCGGACCTGGACGCGCAGCGCGGAGGGCGCATTCAATACGTGGCCCTGCAGGATCTCAGCGAGAGCGGAGCCAAGTTTGTTCACCTCCAGCACACGCGCGCGGGGCGGGACGCCGCCACCAAGGTGGGCTTCCTCAACCTCGGCGCCTCCTGGGTGCGAGGCGAATGCGTCAGCCGCATGGTCGATCAGGGGGCGGACTGCCGGATTCTCTCCGCCAACCTGTGCAACGGCGTCCAGGAGTTCGACCAGCGGACTCTGCAGTCGCACGAGGCCCAGCACACCACCAGCGACCTTCTCTTCAAGAACGCCCTCTACGATCGCTCTCGTGCGGTCTTTTCCGGGCTGATTCAGGTTCACCCTGGCGCCCACCACACCGATTCCTATCAAACCTGCCGAAATCTCCTTGGCAGCGACGAGGCCGAGGCCAACGCCATGCCCGGTCTGGAGATTGACGCCGACCAGGTGAAGTGCTCCCACGGCTCCACCTCCGGGACCATTTCCGATGAGGAGATCTTTTACCTGCGCGCCCGGGGGATACCCAAGGAGGAGGCGCGCAAGATGATCAGCCTTGGTTTCCTGAACGAAGCCCTCGACCAACTCCAGGGCGAGGGCCTGAAGGCCGCCCTCTTCGCACGCATCGAGCGCAAGTTCGCCATTCTGGACTGAGGGTTTGCTCTTGCGCTGCAGACCGCGGCACGAGACGGACGCGGGATCCATGGCGCAGATTCGTCAGGATCTTTGAAAGTTTCCGCCTGCTCGGCTAGATTTCGATTTTATTTTCTCCACCCTTCGGCGGGCGCCCCGGCGAACCCTCGGGTGTGGGTGTTCCTTTTTTTGTTTTCATGATCATTTCTCCCCTGCATCGCCCTGTTCTCGACCCTGGGTTCCAACCGGCCTCGCTCTGGCATCGCGCCTATGACGCGATGGCTGCCCAAGATCCCGAGGCCAAGCCCCTGGCCCTGGCGCTGGTCCGTCCCGACGGGACGGTTTCCCGTCACGATCTCCGGGTCTTGCCGCATCGCGGGGCGAACGTGGCCCTGAATCGAAAGATTGTGGAGCGGCTCTTCAAGTTCCTCCTCTGGCAGCGCGGGGGCTATCGCCTCATCATCGGCGGAGACCCGGAGATCGCCGCCTTGATTGCCGAGATCTATCGCGAGGAGGGCGAGCGCGCCTTCGACTGCGCCTTCATCGGGAAGAAAATCTACGGGCATCCCCTGGAGGTGCTCAGCGTGCCCTTTGATGAGGTGCCCGAGGGCCAGGAGAGCTCCGTGCCGCTGGGGCGCCATCTCGACGGCTGTCGCATCGGCTTCGATCTCGGCGGCAGCGACCGCAAGTGTGCGGCCCTGATCGATGGCGAGGTGGTCTTTTCCGAGGAGGTCGTCTGGGACCCCTACTTCCAGAGCGATCCCGAATACCATTTCGCCGGGATCGACGACACCCTCCGCCGGGCCGCGGCTCATTTGCCCCGGGTTGACGCCATCGGGGGCAGCGCCGCCGGCGTCTACGTGAACAACGAGGTCCGTGCCGCCTCCCTGTTCCGCGGTGTCTCGGAGGAGGATTTTGAAAAGCGCGTCCGCCGACTTTTCTATGACCTCAAGGAGAAGTGGGGCGGGGTGCCCTTCGAGGTGGTCAACGACGGCGAAGTCACCGCCCTGGCCGGCTCCATGTCCATGAACGACAACGCGGTGCTCGGCATTTCCATGGGCACCAGCCTGGCGGGCGGCTACGTCAATCCCGAGGGGCGCATCCTTCCCTGGCTCAACGAGCTGGCCTTTGCGCCCATTGATTACCGCGACGACGCCCCGCTCGACGAATGGTCCGGGGACATCGGATGCGGTGTGCAGTACTTCTCGCAGCAGGGCGTCGCCCGGCTTGTGCCCTTGGCAGGCATCGACCTGCCCGCGGGCATGCCCTTTGCCGAGCAGCTTGTCGAGGTGCAGAAGCTCATGGCCGCCGGTGACCCGCGCGCCCAGCGCCTTTACGAGACCATCGGCGTCTGCTTTGGCTACGCCATCGCCCATTACGCGAGCTTCTACGAGCTGCGCAATCTCCTCATCCTGGGACGCGTCACCAGCGGGCAGGGCGGCGAGGTGATCCTCGAGAAGGCGGGTGAAGTCCTCGCCGACGAGTTCCCCGAACTCCACGGGCAGGTCCGCCTGCGCACGCCCAACGAGCAGGACAAGCGCCATGGCCAGGCCGTGGCGGCGGCCAGCCTGCCGAAGCTGTCCTGAACTCTCTCCATCTCCCTAGCCATGCAACTCTCCCATCCCCAGGCCCGCCTCTACATTCCCGACCAACAAGCCGAAGCGGAGGCCTTGGCGCGCACCACGCATCTCGGCATCGGCGCGCACCAGGACGACCTCGAGTTCATGGCCTTTCACGGCATTCTGGAATGCTATCAT
Organism: uncultured Akkermansia sp.; assembly: GCA_964552315.1. Taxonomy (GTDB): domain Bacteria; phylum Verrucomicrobiota; class Verrucomicrobiia; order Verrucomicrobiales; family DEV007; genus Arctic95D-9. The sequence continues at coordinate 60,568 of CAZKGI010000011.1, forward strand.
CGCCAGGACCAGTGGTTTGCCGGGGTGACCTGCACCGATGGGGCGGGCAGCGCCCGCACCGGGCCCTACGAGCGCTTCACCAACGAGGAGATGATGCAGGCGCGGGTGCAAGAGCAGGACATGGCCGCTCTGGTGGGGCGCTACGGCTCGATGATCCAGCTCGCTCATCCCAGCGCGGCAATCAAGGACCCCGCGAATCCCGCCCTCAAGGAGGACCTCAGGCAGATCCTGCAGGCGACGCGCCCGGACTTCGTCTACACCCACAACCCGGCGGACAAGCACGCTTCGCACATCGGCGTGGTCATGGCCGTCCTGCGCGCCCTGCGCGAGCTGCCCGCCGAGGACCGACCCAAGGCGGTCTATGGATGCGAGGTTTGGCGCGGCCTCGATTGGATGCCCGACGAGGACAAGGTTTTGCACAATGTCAGTGGCCACGAAAATCTCGCGGCCGCCCTCAACGGCATCTTTGATTCCCAGATTGCCGGTGGCAAGCGCTACGACCTGGCCATTCAGGGTCGGCGGCGCGCCAACGCCACCTTTTTCGACTCGCATTCGGTCGACAACGCCGACATGCTCATCTACGCCATGGACCTGACCCCCCTGGTGCAGGATCCCGAGCTCGACATCCTCGAGTACACCCTCGGTTATATCCGCAAATTCGAGGACGATGTCCGCCGCCAGTTGAGCCCCTACCTCTAAGCCGATCGCCAACCACCCCTGCCGAGAGATGCGTTCCCCTATGGACAGCTTGAGAACTCGGATGGGGAAGGGGGGATGGCGACGCTACGGGGCGCTCCTGATTGCCTGGGGCCTCTGTTGGCTCGGCGGGGCCGTCGAGGCGGCCGCCACGGCGGCAGAGTGGTCATTGCGCGATGGGGGAGGCCTGCCCGGCGAGCCGCTCACCTTCGATGCGGAGGAAAAGACGGTGTATTTCCGCGACCCCCTCTCGGAGCGTCAACGCGTCGTTCCCACGCGAGAGCTCTCCCTGCGCAGTCGCCAGCGCCTCCTTTGCTCCCCCGTCTTCCACCTGGGGGGGCGGGAGGAAGGTTGGCTGAAAAGCCCTTCGAAGCGCGGGGTCATCCTCAAGGCCACCATCGGCGCTGGCCTGGCCATGAGCCTCGGCTACTGGGTGATGGGCTGGTGTCTCACGGGACGTCGCAGCCTCTTCCTGGCCGTCTGTGCCTTTGTCGGCTCGTGGTTGATGATGGGGTTGTTAGTGGCTTTCTACGCCTTTCTCAAGATGCGGATCTCCGGGGGCAGCGGGACGATGTGGGTCGGTGGGATTGTCAGTGTCGGGATTGCCGCCTTCTACCTGTCGGCGGTCTATGCCTGCCAGCTTTGGAAGGGTTTCCTCATCCTCTTCGGACAGTTGGTCATCGCCTTCTGCCTCCTCGCCACCGCCTTGGCGGGCGCGGAGCTGATCGGGGGGCCGGAGCGGACCGAGGCCTGGTGGAACACCGAGGTCTTCGAGCCGATCGGGCTCACGAAGCCGGCGTCGCCGGGTCCGTAAAGTGCCCCCGGAGCCAGTCGAGGTGCGCGGCGGCCTCGGCGGAGAATTCCTCCGGAGCCCAGGCCGCGAAAACCTTGTCCTCAACATCGAAGGGACCGCGCTTGATCTCCAGCAGGATGGTGTCCTCGGCGAGCGCCAGGACGCCATGCCAGACTCCGGCCTCGATGTCGATGAGGTCGCCGGCTTCGAGGCGATGAACCGAGAGGGTTTTGCCCTGCTCGTCGAAGGTGAGAAAGCCCAGGCAACCCGAGATGACGAAGAGGGTCTCCGAGGCCCAGGGGCGGGGGTGCACATGGGCCCGAACATAGCTTTGCGGCTGGAGAAAGTTCACCATGCGCTGGACCAGGTCGTCCTGCCCGCGGTGGATCGGCAGCAACATGCGGCCGCGGGGACTGAGCCGGGACTCGCGCAGGCCCTCTTCGCGCAGCGCGGGGGTGAGTTCGAAGACCGGGCCTTGCGGATTGGAAAGGGCGAGTTTCATCAGACAAGGGCTCGGGCCAAAGCCGCTCCTCGGCAAGCCGAGATTCCGCCTCAGGCCATGGGGATGTCGAGCTTGGCGGAGCCGGATCCTCCGCGTCCCTGACTGCCGACGAGGCGCTCAAAGATGGGCGAGGCCATCAGGGTGGTGATCACCGCCATCACCACCAGAGTGGCGAAAATGCCCTCGGAGATGACGCCGCGCTGGAGACCGATGTTGATGATGATCAGCTCCATGAGTCCGCGCGAGTTCATGAGGATGCCGATGCCCATGGCTTCCCGGGGGGGGATTCCGGTGGCGCGCGCCGCCAGGGTGCAGGCGGCCCATTTTCCCAGGACCGCCGCGGCCAGCACGGCGGCGCAGACGCCCCAGAGGAACCAGGAGTCGAGCAGGCCGATCTGCGTGTTCAGTCCCGAGTAGGTGAAGAAGAGCGGCAGCAGCAGGGCCACCGTGAGCGGTTGGATCCGGGTAATGAGACTCTGGGAGAAAGCCCCTCTCGGCATCGCCGCTCCCATGACGAAGGCGCCAAAGACGGCGTGCAGGTGAATCATGTCCGTGAACCAGGCCCCCAGGGCCATCAGAGCCAGGGCAAAGGCCAGGCCCGCATCGGTAGCTACGCCGTCCTCGTTGGACAGATGGCGGGCGAGGCGCGCGAGGAGCGGCCTCACCAGCAGCAGGGTTACGGAGACGTAGCCCACGGCGCCGCCGATGTTGAGCAGGCAGCGTGCCGGTTCGCCGTCGATGCTGGCGAGGACGACTGCCAGGAGAATCCAGGCCATGGCGTCGTCAATGGCGCCCGCCCCGATGGCGACGGTGCCCATGGTCGTGCCGGCGAGCCCCTTGAAATGGATGATGCGGGCCAACATCGGGAAGGCGGTGATGCACATCGAGGCGCCGAGAAAGAGCATGGCCTCAAAGAGGCTCGTCTTCTCGGGGAAGAGGGTCGTGTGGCGGTGGAGGATCCAGGCGAGGCCGGCACCGAGCACGAAGGGTGTCGCCATGCCAGCAAAGGAGACCGCCACCGAGCTGCGCAGCTTTTCCCGGACGATGTCCACGCGGAACTCCATCCCGACGATGAACATGTAAAGGGCGAGCCCCAGCTGCGAGGCCGGGAAGAGATAGGCCGAAGTGTCGCGACTCTGCTGGCTGGGGTCCCAAGGAAAGAGCCAGGCCTGCGTCTCGGGGGCCAGCAGGCCGAAGAGCGAGGGGCCGAGCAGCACCCCGGTGACCATCTCCGCGACGACCTGGGGTTGCCCGAAGCGCGCCGCGATCATCCCGACGAGACGGCAGGCCAGCAGGATGACGGCGATTTGCAGGAAAAAGCGGATGGCGAGGTCGAGATTGCTCATGTCGCGAGGAGGACAGGCGCAGCAAACCCGCATTTCACTTGTAACGTAAATAGATTCTTGCTATGGCATCCATGCCGGATCGGTATTGATGGAGCTTCGTCACCTACGCTATTTCCACGCGGTCGCCGAGGAGCTCAGTTTCTCGAAGGCGGCCCGCCGGCTCCACATCGCCCAGCCCGCCCTGAGCCGGGCGGTGCAGGAGCTCGAATCCCAGCTGGGTACCCTGCTGCTGGACCGCAGTCGGCGGGCCATGCGGTTGACCCCGGCCGGGGCCGTCTTGCTCCGGGAAACGGGCTTCCTCTTCGAGCGTCTCGACGAGGCCGTGCGACGGGTGCGGCGGGCGGCGGCGGGGGAGGATGGCGAGCTGCGACTTGGCTACATCGGCCCCCCGACCCGCGCCTTTCTCGGGGGATTGCTCAAGGCCTATCACCGTCGTTACCCCGGCGTGACCATCGTCCTGGAGGAACGGACGCCCGAGCGGGTCTGGGAGATGGTCTCCAAGGGGCGCCTCTCCGTGGGGCTGACGCGTCCAGTCTTGGCCCACGAGGCTCTCGGGCTGCAATCCCTGCTGTTGCACCGGGAGCGCCTCTGCGCCGCCCTGCCGGTGGATCACGAACTGGCCCGGGAGGCGAGCCTGCCCTGGCGGGCCCTCGCCGACGAGCCCATCGTCCTGCTGGCGCGGCGGGAAGGGGCGGGCTCCCACGACACCATCCTGGCGGCCTGCGCCAATGCCGGTTTTGCCCCGCGCATTGCCCACACCCCGAGCGTCATCGGCACCATCCTGCGCTACGTCGAGGCCGGATCGGGCATCGGGATCGTGCCCGAGAGCGTCCTGCCGGAAACTCCCGAGATCGTGCTCGTTCCCCTGGTTCCCGAGGAAACCTTGCCTGTGGTCATGGTCTGGTCTCGCGAGGGCGACGACCCGGCGGTGACCGCCTTCCGGGGCCTCGTCGAGGAATGGCTGGCCCAGTCCTCGGAGGAGTAGCCCCTGTCCGCCTCCGCCGCTCTCCTTGGAGCGAGGGGGGCGGGGTCTTTGGCGACTCAGTCGGCCTTCGCCTTGCCGCGCGCCTTGCGCGGTGCGGGGGCCTTGGCGGGCTTTCCGTCCAGGTAAAGTTCCAACTCCTCCGCGGAGACGCCCAGGAGCTTGGCGGCCGCGGCTTCGTTCCCGGCTTCCTGCAGGGCCGTTTCGGCGAGGACCTTGAGGGCCAAGGCCACGGGGGGAGTTCCCGTTTCCGCCGCGGTGCGCAGGATGCGCTTGGCGGCGCGACCGAGATCACTGCGGTCGGCATCGCCCCGGGCATTGGGTTCGATGGGCAGGTCCGTCGCGAGAATGACGTTGCCGCTGGCGAGCACGCAGGCGCGCTGCACGAGGTTCTCCAGCTCGCGGACATTGCCGGGCCAGTGGTAGCCCTCGAGCGTGGCCACGGCTTCCTTGGAAAAGCGCATGGGACGTCCCCGGCCGGCCTCGGTGCGCTTCTGCAGGAAGTGCTCGGCGAGGAGCCGGATATCCTCGAGGCGCTGGCGCAGGGGGGGGATGTGGATGCGGACGACGTTGAGCCGGTAAAAGAGGTCCTCCCGGAAGGTGCCCTGTTCGACCTCCTCCTCGAGGCGCTTGTTGGTGGCGGCGAGAATGCGGACGTCGCTGCGCAGGGTTTGGTTACCGCCCACGCGGGAAAACTCGCCACTCTGGAGCACGCGCAGCAGTTTGCTTTGCACCTCCATGGGCATGTCCCCGATCTCGTCGAGGAAGAGCGTGCCGCCGTGGCATTGTTCGAAGCGGCCGATGCGCTGGGTGACCGCCCCGGTGAAGGCGCCCTTTTCGTGACCGAAGAGTTCGCTCTCGAGTAGGTTGCCGGGGATGGCGGCGCAGTTGATGGCCACGTACTCCGCCTTGGCGCGTCGGGAAAACTTGTGGATGGCGTTGGAGACGACCTCCTTGCCCACGCCACTCTCGCCGGTGATCAGGACCGGGGCGTCCGCCCGGGCGACGCGGCCGATGAGCTTGTAGACATCCTGCATCGCTGGCGAGCGGCCGATGATGAGGTCGTCGGTCGGTTGGGGCGGCACCGCCGAATCATTCTCGTTGCGGTTCTCGGCGGAGCGCATTTGTTCGGCGGCGGAAAGGGCCCGTTCGGCCACCTGCCGCAGCTCGAAGTTCACCGATTCCCGCCGCAACACGTCAAAGGCCCCCAGTCGCATGGCCTCGATCACCGCATTGGTCGAATGGACCTGGCCGTTGAGGATGACCATGGCATTGGGGTGGTCCATGCGCACGCGCCGCAACAGCTCGATGCCGTCAAAGGGACGCAGCTGCAGGTCGGCTACGAGCAGGTCGGCGGCCCGCTGCGAGAAAAGCTGCTGGGCCTCGTCCGCCGAGCGGGTCGTGACCACGTCGACCGAGTCGGCATTGAGGTGCCGGGAGGCCCATTCGAGAAAATCGGGGTCGTTGTCCGCGACAACGACCGTTTGTTTTTCAATTGCTTCCATATAGGGTTGCCTCCCCGGGTAGACCCTGGGGACTGGCGCACGCACCGCGGGAGGGACGATAGCACAATCCCGCCATTCTCCCTTATTTTTGACGATGAAGTACGACGAAATTCCCTCGGCCCTGTTTGTCGAAAATCGGGCCCGTTTGGCCGCCCAGCTACCGGAACGCTCCCTGGTGGTGGTCCATTCCGCGGACCTTCCCTGGCTCAGTGCCGATGGCACCCTGCCCTTTGTGCAGAGCTCCGACCTCTTCTATCTCACCGGTTTGGATCAGGAGGAAACCGTCCTCATCCTCTGCCCTGGCCATCCCGACCCGGCCCTCCGCGAGATTCTCTTTGTTCGGGAAACATCGGAACAGATTGCGATCTGGGAGGGACGCAAGGCCAGTCGGGAGGAAGCCGCCCGCCTCTCGGGCATCGCCCATGTCGAATGGGCCCAGGCCTTTGACCCGATCTTCCGGCGGCTCGTGCGCGAGGTCGACACCATTTATTTGAACCACAACGAGCACGCCCGCTCTGGCGCGCCGGTGAACTTCTCCCTGGACGACCGCTTTCGGCGGCACTGTCAGGAACGCCATCCCCGCCACCGCTACGAGCGTCTGGCGCCCCTCCTGCATCGGCTCCGCGTGGAGAAATCGCCGGCCGAGGTCGCCCTGATCCGCCGCGCCTGCGACATCACCGCGGCGGGCTTCGAACGGGTCCTCCGCTTTGTCCGCCCCGGAGTGCGGGAATACGAGATCGAGGCCGAGCTCCTCTACGAGTTCGTCCGCCGGGGCTCGCGCGGCTTTGCCTACCAGCCCATCATCGCCTCGGGCGAGAATGCCTGCGTCCTCCACTACGTCGCCAACGATCAGTACTGCCGCGAGGGCGACCTGATCCTCCTCGACGTCGCCGCCGAATACGCCAACTACAATTCCGACCTCAGTCGCACCATTCCCGCCAGCGGGCGCTTCAATCCTCGGCAGCGCGCCGTCTACGATGCCGTGCTGCGCCTCTTGCGCCTCTGCATCCGCGAGTTGATCGTTCCCGGAAAGCCCATCCGGGAAGTCTACCAGAAGGAAGTGGCCCGGGCCATGGAGGAGGAACTGATCGGTCTCGGCCTGCTCGATGCCGCCACCGTCGCCGCCGAGCGCGCCTGCGAGGACTTGCCCGAAGAACAGCGGTCCTACCGGCGTTATTTCATGCACGGCGCCTCTCACAGCCTCGGCCTGGATGTGCACGACGTCACCCCTTCGGAAAACGTCATTGTCGAGAACATGGTTCTCACCGTGGAGCCGGGGATCTACATCCGCGAGGAAGGCATCGGCATTCGCTTGGAAAACAATGTCCTCGTCAAGGCCGGGGGCAACGTCGACCTGATGGCGCACATCCCCATCGAGGCCGAGGAGATCGAGGCGAGGATGGCCGAGGGACGGCCTTAAAGCCTGGGCGCGCCCCGGAGACTCAAGCCCGCTGGGCGGCTTCGCTCCCGGCTTCCTCGAGTCCCTCGCTCTGGGCGAGCTGGATCCGCTCGGAGGGCAGGGGCTGGACGTCGGCGGGCGTCAGGGTTCCGGGAAGGCGATCGCCGGCGACGCGTGCCAGCAGGCACTCGACGATGCGGTTGGCGAGGGCGGCCTGTCCCGAGGGAAGGCGCAAGATCAGCTTGCGGGTCCCGGCGAGGTCGTAGAGCACGACATCCTCGCCGAGGAAGCGGTGCTCCTGGGTGACTTCTAGGCCCTCCAAGGCCAGGTCGGCGTGGTAATGACGCCACCAGCGGCGTCCCACAAAGTGGAGATGACCGGGGCGGGAGGATTCGGCGATGACGCGGCCGAAGGTCGCCGGGGTGAAGCCGGGGAAGCGCTTGGCGTAGGTCACCAGCACCTCGGCGGACCATTCCGGGTCAGCCTTGCGTCCGCCCAGCCTGGCCCCCAGGGTCTGGTCTTCAGCGGCACTGAGGTTGCCGTAGAGCAGCTTCTCCTCATCCCCCCGGGAAACCAGGGCCAGGGCCTTGCGCAGCCAGAGCCAGCAGAAGGCCTTGGTGCGGCGAAAGCACTTCGGCGCCAGGTAGAGGCTGGAGACGAGGAAGGCCGTGAAAAGGATGGCGGCGAGGATGGGGTTGATGCCCATCAGGACGAGGCCCCCGAGCACGGCGAGGTCTTCCGTGGTGCTGGCGATCACGTTGCTGACCGGTTCCGGCGAGGCGTTGATGGCCAGCCGCGTGCCGGTCTTGAAGCCGTGGGCCACCAGGGTGGTGCCGCCAGCGAGCAGGGCGATGAGCACCTCGAAGCCGGGGTCGGTGGGGCCGAGAGTTTGAATGGCGAGCAGGGCGCCGCCCACGGGCCGCACCAGGGTGTGCACCGTGTCCCAGAGCGAGTCGACCCAGGGCACCTTGTCGGAGAAGAACTCGAGACAGAAGAAGATCCCCGCCGCGGTGAGGACCAGGGGATCCCCCAGCACCAGCAGGTCGGGATAAGTGGCCGAGACGTCGACCCAGCCCTGTTGGATGGCCAAGCCGGTGACAAAGACCACCAGGTAGAGATTGAGGCCCGCGAGAGTGGCGAATCCGAGGGCGACGCAGAGGGTTTCGAGCGTTTCCATGGGGCAGGGGGGGGGATGCAGGGAGATGAACAGCTCAGACCAGGTCCTTCAGCCGCGCCCCATTTCACCAGAAATCAGGCGCGCTTTCGATGAGAAACGATTCACCGGCTGGAAAACATAGAGCAGAATCGCCAGCGAGAGCGGTGTTTCCGGGACACGGCGATCCCGCGAGGGAGGCCGCGCCCGAGGCCGCGCCGCGGGGCCCGGGGGACGCCTCACTTGGCCACGGGCGTCAGCACCACTTTCTGCACGTCCATGAGGGCCGCCCCCTTGAGCTCCAGTGGCACGAGCGCCAGCTTGTTCTCGCCCTTGTTCTTCAGCTCGACCCGACCGAGAGACAGCTCCCGCCAACTTTGGAAACCGCCGGTGTCCTCGGTGCTGAACTCCACGCTGTGATCGTTGAGGAGGAGCACGGCGCGGCCTCCGGCGCTGCCTTGGTCGCAGCCGTAGTGCAGCACCAGGTCGAATTCGCCGGGCACGCTCACGTCAAAGACCCATTCCGCCCAATCCTCGGCGAACTTCCAGAAACCCAGGCAATTCTTCTCCGGTTGGGGCTCGTAGCGGAGCGCCTCGGCGTAGGTCGTGGCCGACTTGGCGTGGAGCTCGATGGTCCCGTCGATGGATTGGCCATGGGGCTCGGATTCCGGGGCGGGACGGAAATGAATGCCCCGGACGCGGAAGGCGGGCACGTTGGATTGGTCGCCGGTCAGCAAGGTCACCGGATACTCCCCGGCCTTGGGCAGGTAGACCTCGCCCAGAACCAGGGCCTCTTTTTCCCCAACCGGATTGGTGCGCGGGGCGTAGCTCTTCAGCACCGCCTCCTCGCCGATCTTCAGTTGCACCCCCAGCTTGGGGCGCATCGAGTCGTAGATCAGGCCGGCCTGGAAGTTGCCCCAGCGAGGCGCCTTGAGCGTCCAGGTCCAGTTGGCGAAGTGACTCCCGGCGACGTAGTTGCCATCCTTGGCCTCCAGGGTGAAGCAGCCCCGGCGGCGATCGACCTTGCGGGCGAAATCCGGGGCGGACTCGATGGCCGGCAGGGCGTTGAAGGGGTCCGGAGGGAGATTGCTCCCCTGCGCGGGCGGGTTCTCCTGGGCGAACACCGGGCAGAGTCCCAGGGCCAAGAGAAAAAGGGACAGGGGGGGGAGCTTCATGGAGCGGGAGTGTATCGGAACGGCGCGACAGGCGCAAGATGGGAATGCGGGGGGGAGGGGAGGCGGATTAGACGCCGCCCGTGAGGATGGTCGCGAGGTCCCCAAGAGCAACAGCGGAGAACGCCATCAGAACAATCCCAGCTGTCGGCTTCATGGCTTGAGTAGAGGCGAACGCATCCGACGGCTGACGATTGACAGGCGCGGTAGCCGGCCGCTGTATTCGGTTGGGGATTCGCTCGATGGAATGCTTAGGGCTCATGCCGACTGCCAGTCCAGCAAACAGCGACATGTGGCCATCATCCGGATTCTATTGGAGTCGTTGATGGCCGGCGTGTGGAGCGTGCGCATGTCCATCAAGTAGACATCGCCCGCCTGCCCAGACATCTCGATCACCTTCAAGCCGAAGTCTCGCAGAGTGCCCTCAAGAATGTCGTTCGACATTAAGGCTTCTCGCAGGCGGGACCGGGCGCCCACGCTGGCCTGACTGAGCTTATGAGACCCTGACAGGGCTAGGGTCGCCCCTCCGTGTGGCGGCACGTCATCGATGAGAAAGAATGCTTGGACCCCAGGCAAATGGTCCAGGGTTTCTGATTTGACATCGACGTGCCAGTTCAATTCTTTCAGGGTCCACGCTCCTTGATTTGGCGGCGATAGGAGAAACTGCATCTGCTGTGTTGCGGACGCTTGTCGGCCGGCCACTGCGCTGACGATTTCAAGCAATTCTGAGGTAAGCAAGGCCTCTTGCGCGCCAGGCACGACTACGCGCGAAGACAGGCGAGTGATTTGTTGAAAGATTGGAAGCTTGCTGAATGA
>CAZKGI010000012.1:132-14129 GCA_964552315.1 uncultured Akkermansia sp.
CCATGATCCCATGATCCCATGATCCCATGATCCCATGATCCCATGATCCCATGATCCCATGATACGGAGGATCTCACCCAGGGATTTTTTGCGCGGCTCCTCGCCAAGGATACCTTCGCCGCCGTGGTGCCGGAGAAAGGGCGCTTGCGCCGTTATCTATTGAGGTCAGTGAAATACTACCTGGCAGATCATCATCGGCGGGCTTCCAGCTTGAAGCGGGGCGGGGGACAGGTGCCGAGCATTTCGCTGACGGAAATCGGGAAAGTCGAGCCCCTCAGCAGGGAGGCGGCTTCTATGTCTTTGTTTGACAAGTAAGCTAATCCAGATGGCATCGGCATTTCTCAGGAGATTTTCCTGAAAAGACTGGGGGGCTGGGACTGTCACAGGGGGACTGGCATGAGATCTCTATTCAGACACTTCCCATTGAAGGGGGGCGTGACGGAACTGAAGAGATTCATGAAAGTACATATTCCCCCGTAACAATCCATCTCCGATTGCGTATTCATGGTTGAACCCCCCATTCAACACCACCCGCTTGTAAACACGCTATCTCATGGACACGCTCTCTACTCCCTCGGCCTCGACGAGAATGGACGCTGCCTCGGATTCCTCGGAGTCCACCGCGACCCTTGTGAGACAAAGCCTCCGCAGTCCTAACACTGATACGAATGCCGGGGAGCTCGCCGGGGACGGCGCCCCTCGGAATGAAGCCCGGCGTTCCCCTGCCGAGAGCTCGTGGCCCAGGCCCGACCACCAAATGGATCCTAACGACAAAATACGTAGAAATACGGATTTTAGAAAGGCCGAACACCCCTACAATTTTGCGCCTTCAAGACTCGCAGGCGACCGCTCGATGACCGCTTCCAGTGGAGAATCCCAGTCTCATGGATACGGCGACACAGACGTCGAGAACAATCGTGCCCGCGGCGCGTCCTATTCCAATGACTGTTGCGCAAGCCTGACCCCCCGCCAGCGGGAAGTCTGCCACTGGATCTGCGAGGGGAAACGCGACCGCGAAATTGCCACCATTTTGGGTATCAGCTATCGCACCGTTACGGTGCATGTTAGGGCGATTCTCAAGAAGTTGGGTGTAGAGAATCGCACCTCGGCGGCCCGCATGGTTCGCGGTGTCAGTGAGGAGTGAGACGGGGAGCTCCCGCTTGCGGCGAACTCGAGTCATCGGCTCCTGAACCCACGGCCCGCCAGCCGGCTGGATGCCGTGGAGCCGGGGGCCGTGGAGGCCATATCCGGATAAGCTGCCGCTGATCTGGCAGTGCTTCCGTGCTTGCATCGCTGCTCCCCCTCTTCTCCGATCCCTTTCCAGGGCCGGAGCGCGTTCCCCCAGGGGCTGCCTTCCGAGGGCGGGGCCCTCAGAGGCCAGCCCGCCGGAAGAGCTCGTCGAGCGGCAGCTGCAGGCCGATGTAGAAGTCCCCGAACTCGGCGTAAAGCGCGCTGGCCTCGTCAAAGCGCATGTCGTAGACACATTCCTTGATGTCCTGCGTGTTGTGCGCGAAGAGGCTCACGCTCCATTCGTACTCGTCGAGGCCGGTGGAGCCGGTGATGAGCTGGCGGACTCTCCCGGCATAGCCGCGGCCAACCCGGGCGTGCCCCAGCATCAGCTGGCGGCGAGATTCAAAGTCGAGGTGGAACCAGTTGCGCTCTTCACCACGGCGCTTCGACATGGGATAGAAGCAGAAGACCGGCCAGTCAGGCATGTTCGGGTAGAGCCGATCGCGGTTGTACTTCTCCATGCGCTTGCGGAACTCCGCGATTTTCTCCTCCATTTCCGGGCTGTCCGGGGCGATCCCCGCTTCCTGGGCGGTGTCCGCGCGATACTGTTCCTCGGTGGTGGTGTATTCGCTGAGCTCGGTCATGCTCAGATAGCTGTAGACCGGCGTGAGGACGTCGGGGCCAAGGGCCCGGCCGAGCTGCTTTTCAAAGCGATTGGCCTTGTGCAGGTCGTCGGTGAGGAGCATGAATCCGATGTCCGCCTTCGGCGTGACCATCGAGAAGGTGAGCAGCTGGGTGGACTCGGTGGATCGAATCTCCTGGATCAGCTTGGTGAGATTGGTTTTCGCCTCGAGCTTTTCCTCGTCGGTGTTGAGGGACCACTGGGCTTGCTCCACATGGTAAAACAGGTGGATCACATGCCAGCCTTCTCGGGGGATTACGCGATCGGGATCGGTCGTGGAGGCAGGTGGGGTCGGTTGCATGGGATGAGGAAAAATGGCGTCGCCGGGGCGGGGAGGGCGACACAGGGCAACAAGCCAATGAATTCGGTTGCGTCCAATCAAAAAAATCCTAGCTTTGGCCAGATTCCGGTGGCGTGACGAATTTCGGCCCCGGACAAGACCCCCTTTTTGGAGAACTCGTTCGATGGCAGACCTCGAAAATCGTTACGAAGACAACGTGCCCGGTCCTTTCTACGTCGATGACCAGTGCATCGACTGTGACCTCTGTCGGGAAACGGCCTCGGACAATTTCACGCGCAACGAGGACGGCGGCTATTCCTACGTCTACAAGCAGCCTACCACGCCGGAAGAGCGTGCCCTTTGCGAGGAGGCCATGGAAGGCTGTCCCGTCGAGGCCATCGGCTGTGACGGCGAGAATGCTTGATCCTGCGTGATCGGACTCGTCCGTGAATCCCTCGACGCAGGGGGTTCAGGGCTTGTCCTTCCTCCCTCCGCGAGGGCGCGAGGTCGCTTGCGCTCGAGGGCAGCGGACGCGATGCAGTCGCGTAATCGCTTTTGACGGACGCCCGTGGCTTTGCTCCTATTTCCGCCATGAGCAACGCGACATCGACCAAGACGGCCCTCGTCACCGGGGCGAGCAAAGGCGTGGGCAGGGGAATCGCCTATGGACTGGCCCAGGCGGGCTGGGACCTGGTCGTGAACTACCACAGCGACCAGGCCGGGGCGGAGGAAACCCGCGCGGTCATCGAGGGGATGGGGCGGCGCTGTCTCATCGTGCCCGGCGACGTCGGGGACAAGGCCGAGGTCGAGAGCCTCTTTGCCCAGGCTTTGGAGAGCTTCGGGCGACTGGATTGCCTCGTCAACAACGCGGGACGGCAGACCTGGGCCTCCCTGCTGGAGCTGCGAGAGGAGGATTGGGACCGGACCCTGCGGACCAATCTCAAGGGGTCCTTTCTCTGCACCCAAGTGGCCGCCCGCCACATGATCGAGGCGGGACGCGGGGGCAGCATCATCAACATCGGATCCGGGGCCAACAAACAGCCCTTCCTGAACCTCGTGGACTACTGCGCGTCCAAGGGAGGCTTGGAGCAACTCACCCGGGTGAGCGCCTGCGAGCTCGGCGCCTACGGGATCCGGGTGAACTGTGTCGCCCCGGGCGCGATCGAGATCGAGCGCACCCGCGAGGAATCCGACGACTACGCGGGCACCTGGTCCCCCCTGACCCCGCTGGGTCGCATTGGCTTGCCCGAGGATGTCGCCCGCATGGTGGTGCACCTCGCCAGCGAGGAGGCGAGCTTTGTCACTGGGCAGACGATCTACGTTGATGGGGGGCTCTGGACCAAGACACATTGGCCCTATTGATTCCGGGGGGCCGGCTCCCACGGGAGCCTTTTGGCCCGCTCCGATGGCGGCGGCCCAATTGGGACTTGGTTTTCGCGGTTTCGAGGCGAATCCATACGCTGTCTCCTTCCTGATGGCCTCCTCACGACCGCCCCATCCCTCCTTCGCCGAGGCCCTGCGCTTTTGGCTGAAACTCGGCTTGATCAGTTTCGGAGGCCCGGCGGGCCAAATCGCGGTGCTGCACCGCGAGCTCGTGGAGACCAAGCGCTGGATCTCCGAGTCGCGCTTCCTCAGCGGACTGAATTTCTGCATGTTCCTGCCAGGCCCCGAGGCCCAGCAGCTCACGACTTACCTGGGATGGCGACTGCACGGGGCCAAGGGCGGGATCGCCGCGGGGAGCCTCTTTGTGCTTCCGTCCGTCTTTATCCTCCTGGCCCTCAGTTGGATCTATGTCATCGGGGGCCACCTGCATTGGATCGCCTCGATTTTTCACGGGCTCAGTGCGGCCGTCGTGGCCGTGGTGTTCGAGGCGGCTTGGCGCATCGGGGGCAAGGCGCTGCGCGGTCCCCTGCATGTCCTGCTGGCCTTGGGCGCCTTTGTGGGGATCCGCTATCTCGGCATCTCCTTTCTATGGATTCTGCTCGCCAGCGCCCTGATTGGCTGCCTGTCCCATCGGTTTCGGCCGTGGATCTCGCGGCGCCGACGGACGGCGCCCGCCCCCCTGCCCATGGCGCCATTATCGGATGTGGACCTTCCCGATGAGGAGGCGGGCTTCGTGGACCTGCCGCCCACGCCCTGGCCCACTTGGAGAAGGCAGGGCACGGTCTTGGGGCTTTGTCTGGCTCTCTGGTGGGGGCCGGTGCTGGCCGTAGGCACCGTGTTGGGCTGGGACAGCACCCCCGCCAAGCAGGGACTCTTTTTCAGCAAGGCCGCCTTGATCACCTTCGGGGGGGCTTATGCCGTCTTGCCCTATGTGGCCGAGCAGGCCGTGGAGGAGGAGAGCTGGCTGGATCAGGGGCAGATGATGGCCGGCCTTGCCTTGGCGGAGACGACGCCGGGCCCGCTCATCATGGTGCTGCAGTTCGTCGGATTCGTGGGGGGCTGGCAGGCGCCGGGGGACTTGAGCCCGATGGCGGCCGCCCTGCTCGGGGCCCTGCTCACGACTTGGGTTACCTTTTTGCCCTGCTTCCTCTTTGTCTTCCTGGCGGCGCCGCTCCTGGAGAGGATGCACCGATGGGCGGCGCTCTCGGCGACTTTTGCGGCCATCACCGCCGCCGTCGTCGGCGTGGTGCTCAACCTCGCGGTGACCTTCGCCACCCACGCGCTCTGGCCTGGGGGAACCCTGGGACGCGAGACCGATTGGCTGGTGGCGGGGCTCGCCCTGGTGGCCTTTCTGTTGCTGAAAACCCGTCGTGTCGGCCTGCTGCCCGTGATCGGGGGCTGCGCCTTGGTCGGCTGGCTCGGGGGCGCGTGGGGGCATTGAGGCCCCCGAGGGCTTCCGCTCTCGCACTGGAGGGAGGCGATTTCTCTCCCCTCCCTAGCGGATCAATTCTTCCATTCTTCTCCCTCTTCGCCTTCCTCGTCGAAGTCGTAATCCTCCCCGGAGAAATCCTCCTCTGCGGCGAGGTCGATGACGGTTTCCGAAGGCTGGCATTCGAAGTATTGGAAAAAATCGTTGAGAGTGCGGATGGGTGGCCAGTCCCGCTCGTCGGTCCACCACGCGCCGAATTCACTGGCGGCGATGTCGTAAAAATAGGCCTCCAGCACGGCGGTGGTGGAGGGAGCGTCGAGTCGGTCGACGAAATCAACGAGATAGACGGTCTGGATGAAGATCTCGGTGTCGTCCTCGATCGGATCGATGTCCAAGCTGTTCACCCATTCGGCGAACTTCCAGGTCGGACGGACGATCAGGGCGCAGCGGTCGATGTAGACGAAATCGTCAGGCAAGTCTTCTTCGGGCATGTCGGCAGGGGATGTCAGGAGGCCGGCTCAGCGCGGGCGGGCAGAGGGCCCTCGAGAGTGGGGGCGCGTGGGCAGGAGGCCGGCGCGGCGCGGCGCGGGATGAGAACGAGCGGAGAGGGCGGCTTGGCGGGACGGGACCACGGAGGCGCGGTGGACGCGTCCCGGCCCCACGCGACGGGCGGCCGCAGAAAGGGAGGGAAAGGAGAGCGGGGGACGCCCCGCGATCGGGGAGGCAGGCCCTTCTCCGGCGGTCCGGGGCGCCTCGGGACTCGAGGCCTCCCCCGGGGCGGGCTGCGCCCGACCAGTATCCGTCTTGCGCAGGGCAATCTCCAGGGCACTGAGGAGACGATGGGGGGCCGCCGACCCGGAAGGCGGGGCGGCCGCGGGAAGGGCATCGCTCCCCGGGCTCCAGGGGGAAAGCGGGGGGGCGCCGACGGTGACGCAGAACCGCGAGAGGCCCGGGTGAGGGCCCCGAGCGCGCGCTTTGCGCAGGAGCGTTTCCAACCGGGGCGGATCCGTGCGGTGCGGGGACCGTAGCACGGCAAGGGGGCGCCGTGCCGCGGGGGCACTGAGGGGCTGGGACAAGGGTGTGATGGTCGGGGGGGCGACGCGGGCGAGCGGCGGGATGGCCCGGACGAAGGAGGGGGGGATCCCCTGGCTTGGGGCGCATGGCTCCAGCGCTTCTTCGTTCCGGCTCGCCTCGGGAACGGTGATTTTCTCCTCGATCGCTTCCGTCCAGAGAGAGGCGATGGGCTCCCTTTCCGCCACTGCAGGGCTGGGGAGGTCCTCGGCGGCAGCCGGGCTCGCCAGGGCAGCGCCCTCCCTCTGGGCTGAAATCGAGAAGTCGGAACGGCGGCGGTCGTGCAGTTCGGTGATCAGGGCGAGGCCCGGGGTGCCGGCCGGGAGGGGCGGGGTGATCGACTTGCGCCCGAGGATGCGCGTCTTCGACTTGGAAAGAATGCGGTAGCGCACCCCCGCCCAAGTGATGCGGCGCTGGGTCCACGTGCTGAACAGGAGCAGCCAGTGGAGGCTGATCCAGACCGGGGTGAACATGTGTTCCAGCCAGCAGGTCGCAAAGAGCTTCTGGCGAATGGAGGGATCTTTGTAGAGCGAGAGGTAGACCGTCAGCCGGCTCACGGCGCGGAATTGGTCGATGACGTAGGCGGCAAAGACCGGCACCCAGGCGTAGAAGTAGCCGTAAACGAGGGCGGCCACGAGGCTGGCGAGGCCGAGCATGTAGAAGCCGAAGACGATGTTTACCCCCGTGTAGAGAATGGGGCTGAAGAACTTCAGCTGGGTGTATTGCCGGCGGGCGAACTCAAAAAAGCTGCGCCAGGTGAAATCGATGTAGGTCGGGAGGATGAGCGAGCGCACAAAGGCGATGCGCCGCCCCGTGGCGCGGGCGGCCTTGGAGAGTCGGAGATCGTCGTTGAGCGAACCCGCCAGGAGATTAGGGGCATCGATTTTGTCAAAGACGGCCCGAGTCATGGCCATGGAACCGCCCCAGAGCACGGTCGACCATTCCGCTCCGCCCTGGGTGGCGATGGAGGCGTTGATGACCGAAGCCAGTTGGTTTGGCAGGGTGGGCCGCCGCGGAATGAGCCAGCGGTAAGTGGTGGCGAGCTCGTATTTGCCGCGGTTAATGGGGGCGACGAGGCGGGCGAGCCAGTCGCGTCCGCAAAGGATGTCGGCGTCGGCGAAGGCGATGATGGCGTCTCCCGGCGTCAGTTCCGCAAAGGCGGCCCGCTGGTTGTGGACTTTCTGGCCCTCGTCCTCGGCGAGTCCACCGCAGACCAGGGTGATGCTGCGCAAGCCCTTGGTGGGATCCGGATGGGTCCAGACGGGTTCTTCCGCGTTCCGCTCGAGATGCTCACAGAGCCAGACGGCCACCGGGTCCTCCCAGCTCTCGAAACAGACGATGACCCGGTAGTCGCCATAGGTCTGGGCGAACATGGTGTCGAAGAAGCGGGGTGTTGCCTGCAGGTCGAAGCCCTTGGCGGAAAGGATCAAGGCCACGGGCTTTTGGGGACCCGAGCCATCGCCCCAGCGCCGGTCCTGAAGACGCCGGGCGATCGAAAAACCGAAGACGCGGAGGGCCGCGGCGAGGATCAGCAGCAGCCAGACTCCCCAAAATGCCAGCAAGGTTTTTTCGATCATGGAAAACCCGTGCAAAATGGTCCGGGCCATCTAGACTGCAAGCTCGAATGCCTGGCCGTTCCATGAAAGTTGCGGAGACTCGAAATCTCAGAAAGACCTATCATTTTGGTGACACGGAGGTGTCGGCGCTGCGGGATGTCAGCCTGGGCATCGACGAGCGGGAGTTTGTGGCCGTGTGGGGCCCTTCGGGTTCTGGCAAATCCACTCTCTGCAACCTGATCGGCCTGCTCGACGTGCCCACCGAGGGCGAGATCCTCATCGCCGGGCAGGCCGCCGCGGGCCTCAGCGACGCCCGGCGCAGCGAGCTGCGCAATGCCTCGATTGGCTTTGTCTTTCAGAATTTCAATCTCATTCCCGTGCTCAGTGCCCTGGAGAACGTCATGTTGCCTCTCCAGATTCTCGGGGTCAGCCGGCCTGAGGCGGCCAAGCGCGCCACCCAGCTCCTCACCGAAGTGGAATTGGAATCCCGCCTCCATCACCGTCCCCAGAAACTGAGTGGTGGCCAGCAACAACGCGTCGCCATCGCCCGAGCACTCGTGGGGGATCCCGTCCTTGTCATCGCGGACGAGCCCACCGCCAACCTCGACACGCGCAACGCCAACCTCATCATCGACCTGATGCGGCGCATCAATCGGGAGCGCGGTGCCGCCTTTCTCTTTTCCACCCACGACGACCGCCTCCTCGACCGCGTCGACCGGCGCATCCACCTGCGCGACGGCGAGATCCTCGAGGACGAGCGGCTGTGAACTCGCTGCTGCCGAGGGCCGAGTCCTCCGCCGGGCCCAGGGCTCCGGATCGGTCCCCACCCACGGGGACTAGGGAAGGAGGTCGCCCATGCGGCCCTGCTGGTATTCCTCGTAGGCCTGTTGAATCTCGTCGAGCGAGTTCATGACGAAGGGCCCGTAGCCGACGAGGGGCTCGTCGATGGGTTCGCCGGACATGAGCAGGAGCCGACTGTCCGTCTCGACGGAGAGGGGCAGAGTGGCGCCCTCCCGACTGTAGACGGCCAAGTCTCCGGCGACCGCCTTCCGTCCATCCGGGGCGAGCACGCTCCCCTCGGTGACGAGGAGAGCCGTGCTGTGGCCATCTGTCAGGGGGAGCTCCACCTGGCCGGTGGCGCGCAGGGAGAGATCCCAGAGCTGGATCGGGGTGAAGGTGAGGGCCGGTCCGCGCACCTCGCCGAGTTGCCCGGCAATGATGCGGGCCTCCCCGGCGCCGTGCGGCAGGGAGGCGCGGGGAATGTCCTTGGCCAGGAGGGTCTGGTAGCGGGGTGGGGCGACCTTGTCGGCGGCGCGGAGGTTGACCCAGAGCTGGGCCATCTGCAGGACGCCGCCACGGCGGGTGAAGTCCTCGCTGTGGAATTCCTGATGGACAATGCCGCGTCCCGCCGTCATCCATTGCACGTCGCCCGGACCGATGAGGCCTCCGCCCCCGCTGGAGTCGCGATGCTCCAGCTCGCCCTGATAGGCCACGGTGACCGTCTCAAAGCCTTTGTGCGGATGGGCGCCCACGCCGCGCCGCTCGTCCCCGGGAGGGAAGGCGTGGGGCGCCACGTAGTCCAGAAGGAGGAAGGGCGAGAGCTCACGACCGAGACCGTTGTAATCGAAGACGGAATGCGCGGGGAATCCGTTTCCCACCCAGTGCAGGTCCGGCGAGGGGTGAATGTGGCGAAGGTGTTTCATCTGGGGGATCGGGGGGGAAGAGCTGGGCTCGCGGGAAGCTCGTTCGGAAGGCGGCTCAGGCCGTGCCGCCCTTGGCGGAAAGATAGCTGTGAATGAGGCAGCGGTAATTGGGAAGATGGTTGGAGAAAAGCGCGCCGAGGCCCTCGATGTCATTGCGCCAGTCGCGATGCAGTTCGCAGGCCGCCCCGAACCAGGTCATGAGCTGACAGCCGGCCTGCTCCATGCGGGACCAGGCCGCCTCCCGGGTGGTCTGGTTGAAGGTGCCGGAGGCGTCGGTGACGACAAAGACTTCGTAGCCCTCCTCGCGGGCGGAGAGGGCCGGGAAGGCGACACAAACCTCGGTGACAATGCCGGCGATGATGAGCTGTCGTTTTCCCGTGGCCTTGACGGCGGCGACAAAGTCCTCGTTGTCCCAGGCATTGATGTTGCCGGGGCGGGCGATGTAGGGAGCGTCGGGGAAGAGTTCCTTCAATTCGGGAACGAGGGGACCGTTGGGCCCGTCCTCGAAACTGGTGGTGAGGATGGTGGGCAGGTGGAAATACTTGGCGGCATCGGCGAGCGCGAGGACGTTGTTCTTGAAGTCGTCGGGGGAGAAATCGTGGACGAGGTTGGCGAGGCCGGTTTGGTGGTCCACGAGAAGCACGGCGGCGTCGTTCTTGTCCAGGCGGCGGTATGGGTAGGAGCTCATCAGGGGATTCAGGGTAGGGGTTGGGGAGGTCGGCATGATTTGGAGGGACCGCGGCGCCCGCCGAAGTCTGGCCCTAGCATGAGGCAAAGGGCCTCTCTTGAGAAATGCCAATTCGCTGGGCTGAGCCTGTCGCGCGCGCATGGCTGCATGGGGATGGGCCCCGAATGCGCCGCATCGCCCGGGCTTTTTCCCTTTCCTCCGCCGGTGGGGCGTTATAAAGCCTCTTTCTCGCCCTGATGAATTCCCTGACGTCTCCGGTCCCCTCGGCCTCGCGCACTGCCTGGATCATGGTGCTGCTGCTCTTCCCCGTGGCCCTCCTGAATTACCTCGACCGGCAGATGATTGCCGCGATGAAGGTCTCGGTGATGAACGACATCCCCAGCATCGGCAGCGAGGCGAACTGGGGATTGATGCTGGGGAAGTTCAAGTTCGTCTACGCCCTCTGCAGCCCCATCGGCGGCTATGTCGCCGACCGCTTCAGTCGCAAGTTGACCATTTGCGGGAGCCTTTTTGTCTGGTCTTGCATCACCTGGTGGACGGGGCGGGTCGACAGCTACACGGAGCTGCTCTGGGCCCGCACCTTGATGGGCATCAGCG
Organism: uncultured Akkermansia sp.; assembly: GCA_964552315.1. Lineage (GTDB taxonomy): Bacteria > Verrucomicrobiota > Verrucomicrobiia > Verrucomicrobiales > DEV007 > Arctic95D-9. The sequence continues at coordinate 10,752 of CAZKGI010000012.1, forward strand.
AGGCCTTCTACATCCCTGCCGCCTTGGCGCTGATTACCGACTTTCACCTCGGCCCGACGCGTTCTCGCGCCGTGGGGATCCACCAGATGGGCATCTACTGCGGAGTCATGCTGGGGGGCTTCGCCGGCTACGTGGCCGACGCCCCGGCCCTGGGCTGGCGCACCGCCTTCGACTGGACGGGCTTGGCTGGGATACTTTACGCCCTCCCCTTGCTCTTCCTCCTGAAGAATCCGCCGCGGCCCGCCGCGACGAGCCTGCCGGCAAAGCCCAGCGTCAAAATGGCTGCCCGGGAGCTCCTCACCAACGGCTCCTTTCTCCTCCTGGTCGCCTATTTCACCCTCCCGGCCGTGGCTGCCTGGGTGGTCCGCGACTGGATGCCGGCCATCCTGCAAAAATCCTTCAACATCAGCCAGGGCCGGGCGGGCGTCTCGGCGTCTCTCTACTGGCAGGCGGCGGCCCTGCTTGCCGCCCTCCTCGGCGGGTGGCTGGCGGATCGCTGGATGCGCCGCAGCGAGCGCGGTCGCATCTATGTCAGTGCCATCGGCATGGTGCTCATCATTCCGGCGCTTTTCAGCGTGGGCAATGCTCCGGCGTTGCATTCCTTTTCCCTCGCCATCTTTGGCTTGGTGCTCTTTGGGGTGGGCTGGGGCTTTTTTGACGGCAACAACATGCCCATCCTCTGCCAGATCGCCCGTCCGGAGCTGCGGGCGACGGGCTATGGGATCATGAACTTCGTCAGCATGACCTTCGGGGGCGTCGCCGACTGGGTCTTCGGCGTGCTCAACGACCGCCAGGTGCCGCTCAATGTCACCTTTGGGGCCTTTGCCGGCGTGGCCTTGATTTCCGTGGTCCTGGTGCTGCTGATCCGGCCGCGCCATCTCGACCACCGGCCCTGACGGTCTCGGGGCGCATCGCGTTCTTGCCGAGTCTGCCTGGGCGTGGTACAAGGGAAGCCCATGAAACGACGCGCCCTTTTTCTTCTCCCGCTCCTTTTCCTCGCCAGCCCGGTGCCCGCGGAGCAACCAAACACCCTGACAGAGGCTGAAAAGGCGGAGGGCTGGACCTTGCTCTTCGACGGGAAGGATCTCTCTCACTGGCGCAACTACAAGAAGGAGGGGATCAGCGAGAAGTGGCAGGTGGCGGACGGGGCCTTCACCCTCACCGCCAAGGGAGGAGGGGACATCATCACCAAGGAAACCTACGGGGCCTTCGAGCTGAAGCTGGAATACCGCATCAGCAAGGCGGGCAACAGCGGCCTGATGTACCACGTCACCGAGGAGGAGTCGACCCCCTGGCGCACCGGTCCGGAAATCCAGATCCAGGACAATGTCGACGGAAAGGACCCCCAAAAGGCGGGGTGGCTCTACCAGCTCTACGCCAGCGAGACCGACGCGACCAAGCCGGCGGGGGAATGGAATGAGATCCACATCATCATCACCCCGGAGAAGTGCGTCCACTACATGAACGGGGTCAAGTACGTCGAATACGTCAAGGGCTCGGCGGACTGGGACGCCAAGGTGGCCGCCAGCAAGTTTGCGAAGTTCGAAAAGTTCGGCAAGGCCACGAAGGGGCACCTCTGCCTGCAGGATCACAACGACGTGGTCTCCTTCCGCAACGTCAAGATCAAGGTGCTGGACTGAGGGAGATCCCGGCTCCCTGGCAGGGGCGGCGAGCTCCCAGACGGCATGGCCAAAGAACGACTCGATCAGCTCCTCTTCCGGCGCGGACTCTGTGATTCCCGGGAAACGGCCAAGCGGCTCATCCTCGCCGGGGAAGTGCGCGTCGAGGGGCTCAGCGGTCCGCTCAAGCCCGGCCAGAAAGTCGAGGAGGACCTCCCCATCGAGGTCAAGAATCGCCCCCGCTACGTCGGTCGGGGCGGGTTCAAGCTCGAAGGGGCGCTCGACGCCTTCGGCCTCGAGGTCTCCGGAAAGGTCGCCCTCGACGCCGGGGCGTCCACGGGCGGCTTCACCGACTGCCTGCTGCAGCGCGGCGTCGCCAAGGTCTACGCCTTTGACGTGGGCACCAACCAGCTCGCCTGGAAGTTGCGCAGTGATCCCCGCGTCGTCTCGCGAGAGGGCTTTAATCTCCGTCACCTCCAGCGCGAGGACTTGCCCGAGCCGGTCGACCTGGTGGTCATGGATCTCTCCTTCATTTCCCTCACCCTGATCCTGGGGCCGGTCTTCAGGGTGCTGCGGCCGGGGGGCGACCTCATTTGCCTGATCAAGCCGCAGTTTGAGCTGCGCAAGGAACAGATTGGCAAGGGAGGCATCGTGCGGGATCCGGGCCTGCACGAGGAGGCGGTCTCCAAGATCCGCGTCTTCGCCACGGAAACGCTGGGAAAACGCTGGCAGGGGGTGATCCCATCGCCTATCAGTGGCACCGACGGCAATCTTGAATTCCTGGCATGGCTGAAGCACCCCGAATAGGAATCCTAGCGAATCCCGAAAAACCTGGGGCGGCAGCGCTCCTGCAAGATCTGGTGGAACGCTTCCAGCAGGCGGGCCACGAGGCCATCCTGGAAGCGGGGAGCGCCTCCCTCGTGGGCCGTTCGGGCGGCATTCCCTTGCAGGATTTTCCGGATCAGGTGGACCTGATCGTCCTGCTGGGGGGCGATGGCACCCTGCTCTGGCTTCTGCGCCAGATGGGGCCTCGTATCAAGCCTGTGGCGGCGATCAACACCGGCACGCTGGGTTTCCTGACCTGTGCCACGGAGGAGGAGAGCGGGGCCCTGGTCGAGGCCCTCGTCGAGGGGAACTACCAGCGCTCCGAGCGCATCCTCATCGCTGGCTATCTGGAGCGCAACGGCGGGCCGAGCGGAGAGACCTTTTACGCTCTCAACGAGGTCACCCTCTGTCGGGCGGTGGCCTCGCGAGTCATTCATGTGGAGGCCCTGGTCAACGGCACCTTCGCGAACCGCTACACCGGGGACGGTCTGATTCTATCCACGCCGACGGGGTCGACCGCCTATTCGCTTTCCTCGGGCGGGCCCCTGGTGCAGCCGGATGCGGGCGTGTTCGTGGTCACGCCGATCTGTCCCCATTCCCTGGCCAACCGGCCCCTGGTGGTGGACGCCGGCTCGGAACTGGTCTTCGAGGCGCCCCCCCAGCGGGATGAACTTTCCCTGCTCGTCGACGGCCATCTTCTGGAATTGCTCGACGAGCCCGCCCGGGTGCACCTGCGTCGGGCGGACTACACCCTGCCGCTGATCACCCTGCCGCATCAGGATTTCTTTGGGATCCTCCACCACAAGATGGGCTGGACCGGGACCTCGATTCGCGAAGGCGCCTGAGGCGGCCGCGTCTTTCGCGGAGGAGGCGGAGGAGGCGGAGGAGGCGGAGGAGGCGGAGGACCGCGAAAAATTCCCGGATTCTTCGTTTT
>CAZKGI010000012.1:14229-15526 GCA_964552315.1 uncultured Akkermansia sp.
GCGGAGGAGGCGGAGGAGGCGGAGGACCGCGAAAAATTCCCGGATTCTTCGTTTTCCTTCGCCGATTCTTCCCTATGGTGTCGTTGTGAGCGAGAGCTACCAGGTTTTTGCCCGGAAATACCGCCCCCGCACCTTTGACGACGTGCTGGGGCAGGATCACGTCGTGCAGACCTTGCGCAACGCCATCGAAAAGGACCGCCTGGCCCACGCCTACCTGTTTGTGGGCCCGCGGGGCACCGGGAAGACCTCGACGGCCCGGATTCTTGCCAAGGCCTTGAATTGTCCCGGGGGACCAAAGGTGGACTTCGACCCGGACGACCCCGTCTGTCGCGAGATCGGGGAGGGGACCAGCCTCGACGTGCTGGAAATCGACGGGGCCTCCAACAACGGCGTCGAGCAGGTGCGCGAGCTGCGGGACACGGTCAAGTTCGCCCCGATTTCCGGGAAGTTCCGCATCTACTACATCGACGAGGTCCACATGCTTTCCAATGCGGCCTTCAATGCCCTTCTCAAGACCCTGGAGGAGCCGCCGCCGCACGTGAAGTTCATCTTCGCCACGACCGATCCCCAGAAGATCCTGCCGACGATCATCAGCCGCTGTCAGCGCTTTGACCTGCGCCGCATCCCCACGGCGACCATCGCGGCCCACCTGCTGCACATCGCCGGAAAAGAGGGACTGCAGCTGAGCGAGGCCGCAGCCTTTTCCATCGCCAAGGGCGCCGAGGGCGGCATGCGCGACGCCCAGTCCATGCTCGACCAGCTCGTCGCCTTCTGTGGGGAGCGCATCGAGGAGGGCGACGTTTCCGATATTTTTGGTTTCAACTCCGTGGAGTCCATTGCCGAGCTGGGGGCGTTGATCCTGCAGCGCGACAATTCGGCCGTTCTCGCACGGATCCACGAGCATGCGGAGGCCGGCAAGGATCTCACCCGCCTCCTGGGGGATCTCATCGGTCACTTCCGCAACGTCCTGGTGGCCAAGGTGGACCCCACCGCCGCGGGGGACGAGATGCCCAAGGACATTCTCACCAACATTCGCGAACAGGCGGCCGGGGTCGACACGCAGCGCCTCCTCAAGGTGATCGATCTCCTGGCGGAGACGGACGCGCGAATGAAGTGGGCGGTGAACAAGAAGCTGCACTTCGAAGTGGGGGCCATCAAGGCCATCCAAGCCCTCAGCGAGGCCAATCTCGACGACGTCATCGCCCTGGTGTCCACGGCTGCCTCGGGAGCCAAGGATCTGGCCGGGAAGGAGCCCGTTTCCCCCGCGGTCGCCGCGCCCCGGGAAACGCCCCGGGAA
>CAZKGI010000012.1:15626-18557 GCA_964552315.1 uncultured Akkermansia sp.
CGCCCCGGGAAACGCCCCGGGAACGGGCCGAAGCCCCGCAGGCGCGGGTGGACCCCTCGCCTTCACGCGAGGACAAGGGACGCCCGGCGAAAGCGGCCTTCGCCCCGCCGCCCGCGGCGCCTTCCCCCGAGATTGGGGCGGATCTGTCTCCTCTCCCCCCCAGCGCAGTCCCCGAGGCGCCACATGTGCCAGAGGCGCCAGCGCCAGCAGCGCGTCCCGAGGGAGGCCTGAAGGGGGAAGCGCTTTGGAACGCCGGTCGTCGTTCCCTCATCGAGGCGAAGCCTCACTTCGAGACCTGGTTGATGGCGGCGAGCTTCGTCTCCCACGAGGGCGAGCGTTTGACCATTGGGTTCTCCACCGAACAGCGCTTCTTCCGGGAATCGCTGGTGCGCTACGAGAAGGAACTCGAATCCCACATCGCCGCCTTCGCCGAGGGCGACCTGCGACTGGAGATTATCGTCAGTCAGTCGATCGCCCCAGCGACCCTCCCGGACTTCGACGAGGAGGAAGGGGAGCCGGAAGCCCCTCCGCCCGCCGAGGTGTCCGCCCCGGCGGAGGAGCCTGAGCCCGCCCGCGAGGTGCCGACGGCTCCCGAGGTTTCCGCGGAAGACTTTAAAAATGATCCGCTCATCCGGGAGGCGCTGGCCGCCTTCGAGGCGAGAATCATCCAATCCTAACTGAACATTTGTTTGCCCACCCCTTGACCCACCAGACCGATCCATGAACATCGCCAAAATGATGAAACAGGCCCAGCAAATGCAGAAGCGCATGGGCGAAATGCAGGCCGAGCTCGCGGCTCGCGAGGTTCAGGCGAGCGTGGCCGGCGGCAAGGTGAGCGTCACCGCCAACGGGGCGGGGGACGTGCTGGCCATCAAGATCGATCCGGCGGTGGTGGATCCCGAGGACGTCGAGCTGTTGGAAGACCTCGTTCTCAGTGCGGTGAAGCAGGCCATCGAGCAGGGCAAGGCGCTCACCCAACAGGAAATGTCCAAGCTGACCGCCGGTCTGGGGCTGCCTCCCGGCATGGGACTTTGAGTCCCCGGGATTGGAATCCGGGAGACCCTCCCTTTTGCCCCTTGTTCCTTTAGCGCCGCCGTTCGCTCAGGACAGGCCCAGCAGGCTGAGGCTGTCGCGGTGGATGAGCGCCTCGATCTGGTCCTCGTTCAGGCGGGGGAGGGCCGTGCCTTCCAGCATCCGATTGAGGCGACGCAGGCCCTCGATAGAGGCGTTGACGGTGGTGAAGGGGTAGTCCGAGCCGAAGAGGAGCTTGTTCCAGACACCGTATTCCTGCACCAGCATGAGGCTTTGATAGAGCTGGAAGGGCCGGTAGTGGAGGGCGCTGACATCGGCATAGACGTTGGGGTGCTTGCGGATGGTGACGACGCATTCCCCCTCCCAGGGATGGCTGAGGTGTGCGAGGACAAAGCGGATGTCCGGATGCTTCAGGGCCACGGATTCGATGAGGCGGGGGAGCGTGTATTCCAGTGGCGCCTGCCTCACGAAGGTGGTGCCGGTGTGGAGCAAGACCGGCAGGCCATGGGTCTCGCAGTAGTCCCAAAGGGGTTCCAGGCGAGGATCGTTCACGGGAAAGCCCGCATACATGGGCAGCAGCTTCACGCCGCGCAAGCCGTAGTCCTGGTGCCCCTGGCGAAGCTCGTCCTGCCAGCCCGGCTGGGTGGGGTCGATGGAGAGGAAGCCGATGAGCGTGTCGGGATGCGCCTGCACGTAGTCCGCCACGTAGCGGTCGTCCACCCAGAGGCCGGAGAGTTTCGCCTTGCCCCCGAAGACCACGCTCCGGGTCTCGGGAGGGACGGTGGCGCGGTAGGCTTCGTAGGTGACGGTCAGGTCCACCTCGCCCTGGTCCCCGCGGGCGGCGGAGGCCTGGCGCCTGAAGTCTTCGTTGAAGGCCTCGGGAAAGGGCCAGGTGTGGCTGTGGATGTCGATGATCATGGCGTCGTCAGGGAGCTCAGGGTTTCCTGGAGCCGGTCAAAGAGTCGGTCGACCTCGCGGCGGGTTTCTGCATCGAGGAGGAAGCCGCGCGGGCCGCGCACGATCTCGTTGCGGAAGACGCCCTGACGGCAGAGCAGGTGTTTCTCCACGGCGAGGAAGCCGTCGAGACCGGTTTGCAGGGAGACGAGGGCCGCCAGGGGCTCGTGAATGCGACCGGCGCGCTCGAGGTCGCCGGCTTCCAGGGCGCGCCAAAGCGCCACGATGGCCGGGGCCAGGTCCGCCCCCGGCATGGTTCCGACAATGCCTCTCTGATGGGAATCCACGAGGGCGATGCCCCCGGTGCCCTCGTAGATGCGGGCGCGTCCTCCGGTGGCATCGCGAAGGGCGGAAAGGCGAGGACCAATCGGAGTGGCCTCGGGCTTGAAGAGGACCCGATCGGGACCGTATTCGTCGAGCAGGCTGGCCTGGAAGGCGATGGACATGGGGCGACCGACATAGCCCGAGGCGTCCTGCACCACCACGGGCAGGGACACGCAGTCGAGGAGGCGGCGGTAGTAGCGGGTCAGTTCACTCTCGTCCACCGCAATGGAGACCGGGGGAATGGCCATGAGGGCGGCGGCGCCGCTGCTCTCAGCCTGGCGGGCATGGGCTTCCGCCACGACGCTGCTTTCGGCGCCCACGCTGACGATGACCGGCCCCTTGCCGGCAGCCAGGGCGCAGGCCTGGCGGGCCAGCTCGTGGCGCTCCGCGTCGGAGAGGCGCAGGATTTCGGAAACCATAGCCATGACGATGCCGTCACAGCCCTGCTCGAAGAGCCAGTCGATCTCCCGCGCCAGGGTGTCGAAGTCGATGCGTTCGTCGTCGAGGTAGGGAGTTTGAAAAACGGGCAGGACGCCGCTAAGAAGTTCGCTCATGTCGTTTGCTTGGTAGCTGATGGGGAGGGCGACGGGCAAGTGCGAATTCTCGCGGGTATGCGTAGAG
>CAZKGI010000012.1:18657-51998 GCA_964552315.1 uncultured Akkermansia sp.
GCGGAGAGGGCGGCGACTGCATTGCGCCCCTCGTCCCACAGATCCGGGATTGCCAAAAAAGGGCGGATAGGCTTGGATCGACGCGACGGCCGGAGCGCCGTCGTATCGAACCCATGAGACTGCTCGTCATTGGCACCGGATCCATCGGTGAACGTCATCTCCGCGTCTTTCAAGAGCTGGGGGCCTGCGAGACGATTGCCTTCTGCGAGTCCCATCCGGAACGTCGCGCCGAGATCGCGACGCGCTACCGCATTCCCGAAGACCAGGCTTTTGCCGATCTCGACAGCGCCCTGACTCAGGGGACCTACGAAGCGGCAGTGGTGGCCACTCCCGCTCCGACCCACATGACCATCGGCCTGCGCCTGGCCCAGCTCGGGATCCACCAGCTGATGGAAAAACCCTTGAGCCTTTCCCTCGAGGGCGTGGAGGAATACGCGGCCTGCGTGGCCGAGCAGGGACTGACCGTGGCCGTGGGATACGTCCACCGCGCCCATCCGGCCACCCTGGCGCTGCGCCGGGCGCTCGACACGGGACGTTTTGGCCGGCCCCTGACCCTGTCACTTTCTTCCGGGCAGGCCTTTGCCCACATCCGACCGGCCTATCGCGAGATCTATTTCGCCAAGCCGGAAATGGGGGGCGGAGCCATCAACGACATGATCACCCATCTCTACAACGTGGGGGATTGGCTGGCGGGTCCCATCCGGCGCCTCGTCACCGACGCCGATCATCAGGCCCTCGAGGGAGTCAGCGTGGAGGACACGGTGCACACCCTGACACGCCATGCGGACGGTGCCATGGGCAGCTATAGCCTAAACCTTTACCAGCACCCTAACGAGGTGCTCATCACGCTGGTCTGCGAGCGGGGCACCCTGCGGGCAGACTACGCGAGGCAGCGCTGGTCCTGGATGAGCGAGCCCGGTGGCGAGTGGCATCACGAGACCGTCCCAGTGCCGGATCGGGACGAGATTTATCGCATCCAGAACCGGGCCTTCCTCGAGGCCCTGGCGGGCCGGGGCGAGGTCCTCTGTCCGCTGGCGGACGCCATCCGCACCCTCAAGGTCAATCTCGCCTCGCATCGCAGCGTTGCCGAATCCTGCTGGCAGGAGGTGGAGTCATGAATGTAGAACGACGCGTCGACGAACTTTTCGATCTCCGGGGGAAGACCGCGCTGATCAGCGGGGCGGGGGGCTGGTTGGGATCGGCCATGGCCCGGGCCCTCGCCGAGGCGGGCGCCCACGTCGTCACCAGCAGCCGCGACGCGGCGCGCGCCCGGGAATACGCGGCGGAGCTCCCGTGCGACGGAGAACAGAGGCACAGCGGGGTGGCCCTCGACCACCTCGATGAACGCTCCATTGAGGAAGGCTTTGCCGAGGCCCTGGCCCACACCGGGCGGCTGGACATTCTCGTCAACAACGGCCATGCCGCCGTGGCGGCGGACCTGACCCAGGTGGGGGCGGAGGATTTCTCCCGCAGCCTGGCCAACGCCACCGGCTACTTCCTCCTCGCCCGGAAGCTGCGGGACCACGCCGTCTCCCGCGGTGGCGGGGGCAGCATCATCCTCCTCGGATCGATGTACGGGGTGGTGGGCTCCTACCCCGAGGCCTACGAAGGTCTCGTCGCCGCCAGCCCGGTCGCCTATCATGCCCTCAAGGGGGGTATCGTGCACATGACCCGCCACCTCGCCGTCTATTGGGCGAAGGACGGGGTGCGGGTGAACTGCCTTTCCCCCGGTCCTTTCCCCGGTCCCGGAGCCCACCCCGGCATGGTGGAGCGGCTCAAGGAAAAGTCCCCCATGGGCCGAATGGGGCGCCCCGAGGAACTCAAGGGCGCCGTCGTCTTTCTGGCGAGCGAGGCCAGTAGCTACATGACCGGCCAGAACCTGCTCATCGACGGAGGCTGGACGGCCTGGTAGGGGAGGTCCTGCTTCCGGGATGGGGAGGCAAAGCGTCGACCGGAGCGGTCCTCACTGGCGCACCGCGTAGAGAACCCGATCCGTGCGGAGATAAAGGGTGCCGTTGGCGGGCACGATGGAGGAGCGGATGTTGACGCTTTGGGTCTCGCCGAAGACGGTCTCGTGAAGCAGTTCCCCGCCGTCGGGACCGGCGCTGATGACGAAGACCTCGCCGAGGTGGCTCATCAGGTAGATTTTTCCGTCCACGCCGGTGGGAGATGCCTCCAGCTTGACCTTGGCGTTGACCTGCTTGGTCCAGGCCACTTGTCCGCTCACCGGGTGGACGCAGCTGAGGAACTTGTTGCGGTCGTTGAGGATGTAGAAGTAGCCCTCGTAGAAGAGCGGGGTGGGGACGTCGCTGCTGATTTCCTTGCCCTGGCTGACCCAAAGCTTGGAGGCATCCGGCAGGCTGCCGTCGCCCCCCGCGGCGATGGCGTAGACGGGGTCTCCCTTGGGCGCGCACACGAGAATCGTGCCTTCCCCGTAGACGGGAGAGGGAACGAGGCGCCAGTGGCCAATTTTGGTGGGATTGTAAGTGCCCCAGCGCCAGAGCTCGCGCCCCGTGGCGGGGTCGTGTCCAGTGAGGCAATCGCCGCCAGAGATGACGATCTCGGGGCGTCCCTGGTGGACGATGGGAATGGGGGTGGAAAAGGCCTCGAGGGATTCTTGAACGGCGTCCGAGGGGCGCACGTGCTTCCAGAGGGTTTTCCCCGTGGCGGGATCCATGGCCAGGAGGAAGGATTCGATGGGACCGTCGGTGCGCCCGCGTCCATTCACCGGCACGTCGCGCTGGAGGACCTGCAGGTAGAGCCGGCCGTCGTAAAGCTGGGGCGAGCTGGAGAAGGTCCATTGAAAGGCAAAGTCGCCGTAGTCCTCCTCGATGTTGCGATGCCAGAGTCGCTTGCCCTCGAAATCGTAGGCGGCGAGATCGCCGTCTCCACTGAAGAACCACACGGTCTTGCCATCGGTGACGGCGGAGCTCCCCGCATAGGTGGTGCGCTCGTCGATGCGGGTGCCGTGCCCGAGGACTTCTTTCCAGACGATCTTGCCGGTGGCGGCATCAATCCTCATGGCCACCACGGTGCCCTCCGCGTCGTCGGTGGAGGTCAGGAAGACGGCGTCGTCCCAAACGATGGGTGTGGAGGCCCCTTCGCCGGGAAGCTCCGTCATCCAAGCCACGCCATCGGTTTTGGAAAAGACCGTCGGAAAGCCCTTCTCCTGGGAGGAGCCGTTGAACTGGGGGCCTCGCCAGTTGGGCCAATTGTCGGCCTGGGCGGAAGAGGAGAGGGCCAGCAGCAGACAGGCGAGGGCGGTGGAACGGGTCGGGATGGTCATTACAGCGTGAGCGTGAAAATTTAAGGTTGGTCAGTTTAGAGGGATCTGTCAAGGTGCCCGCCGTGACGCAAGACCGTCTCTTCCACCCTCAATTTCTCGATGAAACAACTGTGTCTGGTACGCCATGCCAAGTCAGATTGGAGCCATCCCGGCCTCGCGGATCACGAGCGGGTGCTCAATGAACGCGGACGCCGCGACGGCCCCCGCATGGCGGCGGCGCTGAGGCAGCGCGGCTATGCTCCGGGATTGATTGTGGCCAGCAGCGCCCGGCGTGCGAGGGAGACCGCCGAGCTGCTCGCGGCGGGCTTGGCGTACCCCCTGAATCAGATCGTGCGCCTGCCCGAGCTCTACCTGGCGGAGCCGCCGACCCTCCTGCGCGTGATTCAGGGACTCGACGAGGGAGTGGATTGCGCGCTCATCGTGGGGCACAATCCCGGGATGCAGGAGGCGGCCCACCTGCTTGGCAGCGGGGGGGTAAACCACTTTCCCACGCTGGCGACGGCCTGGTTTTCCCTGGGCGTCTCCTATTGGGGGGAAGTGGAATGGGGCAGTGGGCGCCTGCTAGAGTTGCTCCTTCCCCGGGAACTCGCGGATTGAAAGCCTTTGTTGGCGGCGATTTTCTTTCGGTTCTGTGAGGCAGGATGCTATACTCCGGCGCATTGCCACCCTATGAACGACGCTCCGCCTCCGCTGCATCCCGCCGTCCCCCCCTCCAGTCCGCCGCCTCCACCCTACGGGCAGCCTCCGGTCTACCAGCCCCCCGTGAGGAAGTCGGGCTGCGGTTGCACGGGGCTCGGTTGTGGCCTGGGCTGCCTATTCGCCCTGATCGCCTCGGTGGTGGCCATCGTGGTGTTGGGCATTGCAGCGAAAGGTTGGATCGAGAAGCAGGTCGTTTCCTACACCTCCTACGAGGCGGTGGCCTTGGAAGCTCCCCAAGCCAGCCCGGAGCAGGTGTCCGCAGCCTTGGCCAAGGTCGAGGCCTTCCGGGCCAGCCTGGCGCCGGGCAGCGAGCCGCGCGCTCTGGAAATGACGGGCGAGGAACTGAACCTGGTGCTTTGGAACGATCCGACCTTTGCCCAGATCGCCGGGAAGGCGGAGGTGGACATTGTGGGGGACCAGCTCAACGCCAAGGTGAGCATCCCCATGGATGACCTGCCGCTGCCCGAGGGTTGGCTTGCGGACAGGCTCCAGGGCAAGTACTTCAATGGCGAGCTCGGCTTGAAGCTGGGCATGGTGGCCGGTCGCCCGGCGCTCTACTTGGAAAGCCTCGAGGTCAACGGCCAAGTGGTGCCCGAGATGTTCATGTCAGTGATGCGGGCGCAGAATCTCCTCGAGGAGGCTGCCAAGAAGCCCGAGTTTCTCGCCACCTTCGAGCGCATCGAGGACATCCGTCTGCAGGACGGTCGACTCATTGTCGTTCCGAAACGCCAGCCCTGAGGCCACGAGTGGGCGCTCTCGGCGCTCTCTTGGCGCGGTTCGACAGGGGACCGCGCCAAGGGCGAAGCCAGCGTGACGGCAAGCCGACAGGGCATGCCCTAGTTTACGTCGGTCTGCCCAGCGCGGGACGGGCTCAGAGTTTCTCGTAGGTGCCCTTGTCGCGACGCTCCAGCACGGTGAAGCCCGCCTTTTTGGCATCGCTGACCGAGAGCGGCTTGGTGATCTTGGGAGAATTCACGCCCTTGGAGATCAGCTTCTTGACCGGGGCGCGGCAGAGGGGGCATTGCTCCAGAGGCGGGCGCTCGAGGGGACGCCGCAGTTCGAATCCCTTGCGGCAGATGCGGCAGCCTTGCTCGGGATCCGCGGCGATGTATTCGTAAAGGGGCATGGAGAAAAGATTCGCTGCGATGGCCGCGCTTTCAAGCGCCCGGGGCGGGGGGCACAAAAAAAGCGGAGTCGCCGGACTCCGCTCTTCGCTTGGGATGGGGAATGTGGTGTCTTACCAGCTCGACTTCGTCACGCCGGGAATGAGACCATGAGAAGCCATTTCGCGGAAGGTGATCCGGGACATCTTGAAACGGCGCAGGTAGCCGCGGCGGCGTCCGGTCACTTCACAGCGGTTGACCAGCCGGGTGGGGCTGGCATCGCGCGGCAGCATGGTGAGACCTTCGTAGTCCTTTTCCGCCTTGAGCTTCTCACGAAGCTTGGCGTATTTGGCTACGGTGCGCGCCTTGCGCTGATTACGGGTGATCCAACTCTGTTTTGCCATGGTGGGGCGGGAACTTGCGCTTTATCCGATAGGATTCAAGCGGAAAATGAACAATTCAGCTCGTCAAAAGACCAGCCCCTGTGCTTCCCTATCTCATGAACTCTCTTCTCCTCCGCCTGGGCCTAGTTGGGACGCTCTTCGCCGCCGTGGCGGGGCGTGGAGATGGCCAGGAAGCTCCCGCGGCTCCCGCAGAAGAGGCGCCCAAGGATTGGCTGGAATTCTACTACGAGGATCCCCGCCCCGAGGAATTCGTGGAACGCGTCAAGGACTGGGCCAAGGACGGCACCTTGCAAAGCCAGGGGGCTCAGCCCGCGCTGGTGGCCTTTATGAGCCAGGTCCTACGCCAGAACCGCGCGCGGGTGCGGGAGTGGTATCAAGACCTCTCGGGCTTGTCCCAGGATCAGCTGGCGGTCTTTCTGACCTCCATGTTCTATGCCCGCATTCGGGAAACCGACGAGATCCTGGATGAAGCCTACGGCTCGGACTACGCCGAAAAGGCCCAGGAGTTGGGGAAAATCCTCGATCGCCCTCTCGACAAGGTGGATACCCTGGACATGCTCTGGGGCTATTTCTACGCCACCGGTTCGGAATCGGCCATCCGTCGCCTCGTCCAGTCTTTCCGCTTCAAAGAGGCCCCGGATCGTCCCAAGGGGGTGGACATTCCCGAGGGCTATATGCCTTTCTACAAAATCCTGCCCCAATTGGCCTTTGAATCCCTGCTGGCCAATGCGGAACGGCATCCGCGCGTGATGACCATTCTCCGCTCCTTTCTGGAAGAGGATTCCAGCCTCCACTCCACCGAGCGCCAAGGGATCGAGGCGGTTCTCGAGGAAATCGGCCGAAACACGGGCTCTAAAGGCTGACCGGCGGAACGGGCGCTGGCCTTCCTCGGCGGCCCCTCCGCATGGAGTCGCCCTTTCTGGGAAAGGAGGGGGGATTTTTTGTTAAGATATCTTTATTTTTTATGGAATTTTGATATTTTTCTGATGGGGGCTCCTACGAAAGTCTCGCCCTCAATCGTTCCATTGCTTGAATTCCTCGACATGAACCCTGCAAAGCTGTCCCGAGTCATCCTGTTCCTCCTGCTGGGAGGGCTGGCGCCTCTCTTCCTGACGCAGTGCAAATCGACGACGGCGAAAAGTTACAAAGACATCAGCTATGATCCCGCCAAATTGAAGACTCCGGCGGGTCACGGCATGGAGCGCAAGGACTACCCCTTCGACGAACAGGGCAACTACCGCAAAGACTGGGTGAAGAACAACGCCACCGGACGGGATCCCTCGGCCTCGGGCAGTTCCAGTGCCACGCAGATCGCGTCGAGCAGCAGCTCGACTAGTGCCTCCGGTTCCTATCCGACCTATGCGGAAGCCTCGGCGGCCCGGGCCACCGGATCGGCCGCGGCTTCGGCTGCGGCTTCGGCTGCGACCGTGGCCCCGGCGAGCTTTGTGGGGCCAGCCGACACGACGATCTCGGCACCGGGTTCCAGCTCCGAAGTCCTGCTGGCTTCCGCCCCGGTGAGTCCGGCGGTCGAGTCCGCCCCGCCGGCTCCCCAGCGGACCGCGAGCTACCACAAGGTGAGCTCGGGGGACACCCTCTTTGCCCTGGCCAATCGCTACAGCACTTCGGTTTCCGAACTGAAGCGGGTCAACGGACTCAGCAGTGATCAAATTCGGGTGGGGCAGAGCCTCCGCCTGCCCTGAGCGGGACCGCAGGCCTCAGCGGGCCTTCCGTCCCCGGGACGACTTGGTCGAGATGGCTTCTTGCGCCTTGGCTCGTTCCCGGGCGGCCTTTCGGGCGAGGCGCTTTTTCAGCTCCGGCCAGAGCGCTTCCTCGACGATGTAGCCGACGCAGCGCTCCGCGCCGCAACGGCAGGGGTGATCCTGCCAGGATTCCAAGCCGAAGCCGTAGTTGTAGAACAGTTCCTCTCCCTTATCGATGTCGCGTAGGGCGCCGATCCAGATGGCCCCATCCTCGATGTAGGCCTCGCAGTTGGGATTGCAGCTGTGGTTGATGAGCCGGGCGGCGTTCTCCGGGACGTTCCCGTCGATGTCGTACTCGTCATCAAGGGTGAAAATGTAGACCGCGGCATCGCCGGTCTCCTTGGCGTAGGCTATCCGGGCCCAGCCTCGGCGGTCGGATTCTTCCTTGTCGATCTTCTCCCCCACATATTCGATGATGGGCGTGCCCTGGGGAATGCGGCGCTTGGCAAAGAGCCCGCGACCATGCACACCGGAGGGGCGCACCTCGCACCATTTCGAATTACAGCGCTCTCCTTTCCGCAGGGCAGATTTCAGGGACTTCATGGTTGGGGGGAAGCGGATTTCCAGGGGGCGGAAATTTCGACATAGGCGCTGTCCAGCCCCGGCCATCCCTCGGGGTGATGGAGGACCCCGGACAGGGCGGGGTCCTCCTTGGGAGCAAAGGAGGGCTGGGCAAGGACCAGACGGAATTTTCCGGCGGCGGCCTCCAGCACCTCGATGCGCTGGGGGGCATCCGAATCGACCTGCAGGTCGTCGCAGAAAAAGCGGATTCTCTTGGCCGTGTCGGGATCGAGGCCGGGGATGTGCGCTTCGAGGGCGATGCGCTCCGCATCGAGCCGGAGGGGGCGGAAATGCCAATCTGCGGGAGCCGGGGGCGGCGCCGCCGCACGGGCCTGGGCAAAGGCCTTCGCCACGGCCGCATCGACCGGCGGGGGCGTGCCGGGTTCCACCACGGGTAGCACGAGGGAGAGCTCGGCCCGGCCGGGATTGCAGGTCACAGCACAGGCCATCCAGGTGACTTGGGCGCCAATTCTCAGCTCCTTGAGCGTCAGTGGCTCGGGGACCGCGATCTCGGCGAGCAGCAGCACCGGCTGCTTGAAGCCGTTGGCGACGATGCCGGCCATGAGCACCGAAGTCGGGGGCGGCCAGATCAGCTTGCCCGCCGAGAAACCCTCCGGCAGGGTCCAGGTGACTTCCGTGGGCACACCCACGATCCCCGGGCCGCGCCAATAGGTGTGGTGATCGGGCAGGGGATCGAGGCGAATCCCGACGGTGAGGGGGTGGCCGGGCTGGACGGCGTCGTGCTCACTGAGCAGTTGGATGCTGCGCAATCCCGGTCCCGGACGAGGCGGCGACTCTAGCGCGCGGGAGACGGAGGGGCTGAGCCAGGTCAGCCCCGTCACCCCAAGGGCTAGGAGAAGGCGCTTCATCGTCAGGAACGACGCCCCGCAGGGGCCGCGATCAGCGCACAACCCGGGCGCCACCGCCGCCGATCACCTTCTTCACCTCGGAGAGGGAAGCCATGGTGGTGTCGCCGGGGGTGGTCATGGCGAGGGCCCCGTGAGCGGCGCCGTACTGCACCGCCTCGGCGGGATCGTTGTGGGCCAGGAAGCCGTAGATCAAGCCCGAGGCGAAGCTATCGCCGCCGCCGACACGGTCGAGGATCTCGAGGTTGGGGTAGGGGTTCGACTCGTGGAATTGGCCGTCGTGCCAGCAGATCGCCGCCCAGTCGTTGAAGGTGGCGGTGTGGACCTCGCGCAGGGTGGTGGCGGTGGCCTTGAAGTTGGGGAACTCCTTGACCGCGGTTTCGATCATCTTCTTGAAGTTGCCCACGTCGATGCCGCGGACGTTCTCGTCGACGCCCTCAACCTCGAAGCCGAGCGAGGCGGTGTAGTCCTCCTCGTTGCCGATCATCACGTCGACATACTTCGCGATCTCGCGGTTGACCTCCCGGGCCTTGGCCAGACCGCCGATGGAGTTCCACAGGGATGGGCGGTAGTTGAGGTCGTAGCTGACGATGGTGCCGTATTTCTGGGCCGCCTTGCAGGCCTCGATGGTGAGTTCGGCCGTGGTCTCGCTGAGGGCGGCGAAGATGCCCCCCGTGTGGAACCAGCGCGCGCCGAGACGTCCAAAGATTTCGTCCCAGTCGAAGTCGCCGGGCTTCATCTGGCTGGCGGCGGTGTTGGCGCGGTCGGGACAGCCGACCGCCCCGCGGATGCCATAGCCCCGCTCGGTGAAGTTGAGGCCGTTGCGGACCTCGCGCCCGATGCCGTCGTATTTCTTCCACTGGATGAAACGGGTGTCCACGCCGCCCTGCAGGATGAAGTCTTCGATGAGGCGGCCGACGGGGTTGTCGGCAAAGGCGGTGACCACCGCTGTGCGGAGGCCAAAGCAGCGGCGCAGCCCGCGGGTCACGTTGTACTCGCCACCGCCTTCCCAGGCGGCAAACTGGCGGGTGGTGTGGATGCGACCTTCTCCCGGGTCGAGGCGCAGCATCACTTCGCCCATGGAGATGCAGTCAAAGGTGGTTTCTTCGGCAGGTCGAATGGTCAGGGCCATGGAGTCGTTAGGAGGGGTGGAGGGTGGAGGATTCGAGCTTAAAAGGGATTGGCTTGGATGTAGTCCGAGTTGCCTTCGAGGAAGTGGATCAGATTGTTCGTGGCCCGCATGGCCTGGCGCTCCACGCTCTCGTAGGTGCGAGAGGCGATGTGGCTGGTGATGATGCAGTTCGGGGCGGTGAAGAGAGGATGATCGGGAGCCGGCGGCTCGGTATCCAGCACGTCGGCTCCGTAGCCACCAACCTTGCCACTGACGAGGGCGTCGCGGATGTCCTGGGTTTCGACCAGCTCCCCGCGGGCGCAGTTGAGGACAATGACTCCGTCCTTCATCTCGGCGATCTTCTCGGCGTTGATCATGCCGCGGGTGTTTTCGTCGAGGAAACAGTGCAGGCTGACCACGTTGGCACCGAGGAGGACTTCATCCATGGTGGCACAGCGGGACACGCCGTGTTCCGCGGCGAAGGCCTCGTCGAAATAGGGATCGTAGGCGATCACGGACATGCCGAAGGCCTTGGCCCGGATGGCGACCTCCTTGCCGATGCGGCCGAGGCCGATGATGCCCATGGTGCTGCCGAGAATCTCGTGGCCCACCGGCTTTTTCCAGCCCGCGACCCATTTGCCGGCGGCGACGTCGACGGCGTTTTCGTAGATCTTCTTGGTGAGGCCGAGGAGCAGGCCAAAGGTGTGCTCCGCCACGGTGGTGTGGTTCACCCCGGGCGTGTTGAGGACGGGGAGGCGCTGCTCGGTGGCGTAGGCGACGTCGATCTTGTCCAGGCCGATGCCGTACTTGCTGATGACCTTGAGGCGGGGACGGAAGCGGTCGATGACCGCGCGGGTGATGGCGTCGTCACCGCAGAGGAAGGCGTCGAACTCTCCGGGAAGGTCGAGCATTTCCGATTCCGGGAGCGGTCCCCGGACGCGGACAATTTCAAAGCCCTGCGATTCGAGGAGGGCGTGATGGGGACCGGGAGTGTCCTGGTAACTGGTCGTGGAGAGCAAAATACGGGTTGTCATGGGCGAAGGGAACGCTTAGCGAGAAGCAGCGCGAAAACAAGGCGCAAGTTCATCTGCTTGGCCCGTCCATGGACAAATCTTCAGAACGTGATTTTGGACCCCAGCCCCTCGAGGGCCTGCTTTCCTCCCTCGGCTTGGAAAATCACGACCTCGTTGCGGCGAGTCGCGAGCAGCTCACCCACAAGCAGGTGCAGAAGGCCAGGCGCGGGCGCTACGTCACGGCCAACATCCAGCAGAAGATCCTCAGAGCCCTGGAGGCGGCCGCCCCGGCCGGAGAGGAGGCGCCGCGGCGATTTGGCTTGGAGGACCTCTTCAACTATCGTGCCTGAGTGGCCATGCAGCTCTCGAAGAAAGCCGACTACGCTCTCCGCGCCATGGCGATCCTGGCCGCGCTGCCGCCGGATCG
The DNA here is from genome assembly GCA_964552315.1 of uncultured Akkermansia sp. Classification (GTDB taxonomy): domain Bacteria; phylum Verrucomicrobiota; class Verrucomicrobiia; order Verrucomicrobiales; family DEV007; genus Arctic95D-9. The sequence goes on from CAZKGI010000012.1 coordinate 29,888, forward strand.
CAGTCTCCAGGCACAGGAGTTGGCGGAAGCGGGACGCATCCCCATCAAGTTCCTCGAGCAGATTCTCCTGGTGCTGAAACGGGGGGGCTTGCTGCGCAGCAAGCGCGGGGTCGGTGGGGGCTATCGACTGGACCGCGACAGTCGGCTCATCACTGTCGCCGAGATCGTCGAGGCGGCGGATGGGGAGCCGCTGCGCTTTCTCGACGCGAAGGGCTATCCCGAGTTTCCTGGTTCAGCAGGGATCCTGCGCTGCTTCCGCGAAGCCGAGGAGGCTTGCCTTCGTCGCTGGCGCGAGACGAGCCTGGAAGACCTCATCCGCTCCGAGGTCGGGGACGCCATGGTCGGCTACGGCATTTGAACTGCCGACCCAAGGTCGTTCCCGCGCAGAGAACGGCTGCCCCCTTGTGTCGACCGGTCGGATCCCTTAAACTCTCGTCTGTGCATGATTTGCCCCATGGTGTGCCCCGCGCCTCCCGATCGATCCTCGCTGCGGTGGTGGCCGGGACGAGCGGCTTCACGGCCTGCGCCCTGATCGCCCAGGACCCTCCCCTCAGCCCGGGAATCAGCACGGAGCGCTCGCGGGCCACGGTCGAGGAACGGCCCTCGGCGCAATGGGAAACGGAACGGCAGATCCGGGTGCAGGGAGGCGATCCCTACACGCGCACCCAATTCCGGGTCTTCTTCGAGGAACTGCGCGAGGACTTTCGGCGCCTTCTCTTTCCCCATCGGATCGGCGATCCCATGGGGGGGCGAGATCTCTGGAAAATCCCCATCCAATTGACTCTCTGGGGCGATTTCCGGGACGTGCACCTGGGGTCCGATGTCCAGAGGAGGGTGGAGATCCGCCCCGACCAGCAGATTGTCCTGAATGTCGACGTCAAGCTGCACGACCGTTTCGAGGAGGACGCCTTTCAGATCGAACTGATCCGCACCCTGCTGCTGGAGCAAATCCTCACCCCTTACGCCAGCCAGGCAGGCAATCTGGCCGTCGAGGAGGTCCAGGTGCCGGAATGGATCGTGCAGGGCCTGGATCAAGTGCTGCGGCATCGACGGGGGGGACGCCCCAGTGCGTCCTATCGGGGGTACCTGGAGAGTGGGCAACTGCTCAAGCCCCAGGAACTGCTCGAGATCGAGTCGGTGGACTCCCTCGATCCGGTCCGCCTGGCGGTTTACCGCGCGTCGGCCTCAGCCATGGTGGAAGCCTTGCTGGGACAGCCTGACGGCGATCTGGGATTCCGGGGGCTGCTTGCCGAACTGGTGCGCCCCGTCCACCAGAATCCGGAGGCCTTGTTGCGACAGCACTTCCCCGCCTTCCGCGAAATGGAACAGGGTTTGGAGAAATGGTGGGCCCTGGAGCTGGCCGCGCTGGGTCAGCAGCAAAGTTTTGAGTATCTCGATCCCCGCGAGACGGAACGCCTCCTCAGCGAGGCCCTGATTTTGCGCTTTGATGCCACGCCCGTGGCCACCCCCGTGGAAGGGGAAACGCGCAAGGGCTTCCTGTCGCGACTGCGGCCCAAGGGGAGCGCGGCCCCTCCGGCCAGCGAGCCCTTTGTGGGAGGCTTGGAGCAGTTCGAGGCCTATTTGAAGCGGGCCGGGGCCAAGGACCGCCTGGCCGAGGTCCATCAGCGCCTGCAACACCTCAAGCGAGTCGGCTTCCCGCTTTATCGTCCCGTCTTTGTGTCCTACGAGCGCGCGGTGGAACGCCTCGTTCGGGGAGAGACCAAGGGCTTGGCCGAGGAACTGGCGGCCATCGAGGAGACGCGTGGCAAGATCCGGGCCACCTTGGAGCGCGTCACGGACTCCCTGAACCATTTTGAAGCCGCCCGGGCCCCCTTGCGCAGCAACGCTTTTGACGGCTATTTAAAAATGAGCCGGGAGTTCGAACGGCGACCTCGACCGTCCCGCAATGACGCGATCACCCGCCAGCTCGATGCGCTGGAGCGCGAATTTCGCTGATCCCCAGAACCTTCCGGCCCGGATGCGGTGGACTTGTTAGGCGTGGGCAAGGATTGCATGAAAAATCCAGTTGCAGGGAAGAGCTCCTTAGTCTACTCAGATTGAGAATGTGTCTCAGTATCGCATAAAGACCCATCCTTCACTCCAGGAACCTCTAGCCACTCATTAATGAAAAGGAAACGATTCAACTTCAAGATGGACCGCCCGGGCAAGTTCAGCCGGACCGAAGGCGTCGTCCTCGTCGCCGCCGCCTGTGTCGCAAGCGGTGTCGACGCACAGGACAACGCTGGCGAGGCCAGCGACACGCTGCCCGTGGAAGAAGTGAGGGCCACCGCCCCGGCGGCGGCCCCTCGTCCGGCTCCCCGTCCCGTTCCCCAGGCGCCAGCCCCGGCCCCGGTTCCCGCCCCGGTGATTGAGACCGAGGCCTTGGTGTTTGACGATTCCCTTTACCAGGTCAAAACCCTTTCCACGACGAAGTACTCCGTGCCGCTGCGCGACGTTCCTCAGACGGTGCAGGTGATCCCCGAGCAAGTCACCAAGGAGCAGGCCGTCACCTCGCTTCGCGACGTGCTTCGCAACGTCCCTGGCATCACCATGTCCGCTGGTGAGGGCGGGGGGGGAGCCCAGGGGGACAACCTTCGCATTCGCGGCTTCAGCTCGCGTTCGGACATCTTCGTGGACGGCGTTCGCGACAACGCCATCTACAACCGCGACCCCTTCAATTACGAGCAGGTCGAAGTCTACAAGGGCCCCTCCTCGACCAACTCCGGACGCGGTTCGGCGGGGGGTTCTGTGAACCTCGCGACGAAAACCCCCAAGTTGGATTCCTTTACCCGGGTCGAGGGCATGGTCGGCAGCGACGATCTCTACCGGGTCACGGTGGACATCAACGAACCCCTCTTCCGCCGCCAGAGCGAGGCCCCCAGCGGTGGCAAGGGCGTCTATGGCAAGCAGGGCTATGGGGGCAAGAGCGTCCTTCTGGATGATTCGGGAGCCGCCTTCCGCTTGAACTTGCTGTACCACGACCAAGACACGCCCGGCCGCAATGGGGTGGAGCAAAACCGCTGGGGGGTGGCCCCCTCGCTGGCCTTTGGTCTGGGCACGGACACGCGCCTGACGCTCTCCTACATGCATTTCGAGGAGAACAACGTGCCTGACTACGGTCTGCCTTTCGTTCCCCTGGATGCCACGCATCCCGCCCTCATCGGACGGGCCGGCACGGTGCCGGCAAGCAGCTTCCACAACTTCTACGGTCTGCGCGGCCTCGACTTCGAGGACTCCGCCACGGACATCGTCGGCGTGAACTTCGAGCACGATTTCAACGACGATTTCCGGATGCGGAACTTCACTCGCTACGCCAAGAACGAGTTGCGTTCCTACATCGTGGCACCCCGCTTTGGGACGCCGCGGACGCCGGCCGTGATCAACCGCGGCTACAAGTCCCGCGACCAGGTCTACGAAACCTGGAGCAACACCACCGAGTTCACCGTTGAGTTTGAAACCGGAGCCCTGGAGCACACCGTGGTGACCGGATTCGAGTTCTCCGTGGAGGACCAGGTGAGCGGCTCCTTCACCGGAAACTTCCTGGGATCGGCCTCGCCCAACAGCGCACCCGGGACCAATCTTTACCGCCCGAACCTGAACGATCCCTACTCCGTGACCTTCACTCCGGGGATTGAGCGCTTTGCCAATGTCCACACGCGCAGTGCCTACCTCTTCGACACGGTCGAAATCACCGACTCACTGAAGTACATCGGCGGGCTTCGTGCCGATCACATCGAGCTGGAGGTGAACGACCGGGTGGCTCCCGTGGGCCGAGAAGACGAGTTCGTGACCTGGCGTTCCGCGCTGGTCTACAATCCCGTGGAGAATGCCAGTATTTACTTTGGCTACGCCACCTCCATGTCGCCCTCGGGTGATTCGGTCACCGGTCTCGGCCTGAGCACGCGCGACGAGCGCAACCAGACCATCAACCTGGCGGATATCGATCCCGAGGAGACTCAGGCCTTCGAGCTGGGCAGCAAGGTCGACCTTTTCGAGGGCAAGCTCTCTCTCAGCGGGGCCCTCTTCCGCACGGAGAAAACCAATGCCCGCACCCAGGATCCCGTGACCGGCGATATCTCCCTCGACGGCGAGCAGGTCATCCAGGGCTTCGAACTGGGCGTTGTCGGCAATGTCACGGATTCCTGGAGAATCCTGGCCGGCTACGTCTACACCGATAGCGAAGTGACGGATTCCAAGGATCCCAGCGACATCGGCAAGCGCCTCGGCAACACGCCGCTGAACACCTTCAACCTCTGGACGGTCCACGACCTGCCCGGTGGCTTCCAAGTGGGTGTCGGCACCTACTTTGTCGACGAGCGCATCAACAACATCAGCTCGCAGTACTACATGGATAGCTACTGGCTGGTTGATGCCATGCTGGGTTATCAAGTCAGCGAAAGCCTGACCCTGCGACTCAACGTGCACAACCTCTTCGAGGAGGACTACGTCGATCGCGCGGGTGGCGGCCACTTCATCCCGGGCGTGGGCCGCTCGGTCTCGCTGACCGCTTCGCTGGAATTCTGATCGGATTCGGATTCGTAATAACCTGAATCTCCAAGGGCTGCCTGGATCCAAGGCCCGGGCAGCCCTTTTTTTGTCCGGCGATCGAGTCGCAGAGAGACGAGCTGTCAGGGGAAGAGGCCCCGATCACCACTGGAACTGTTGGTCGCGGATGGCGGCGAGCCGCTCCCGGCACTGGTGCCATTCGCTCTCCAGGGCGGCGCGGCGCTCATAGGCCTCTGTTCCCAGGTCGGCAAAGCCGCCTTGCTTGAGCCGGGCCGTTTCCGCCCAGAGGACTTCGACGGCGGCCTCATGACAGAGGGCGGAGCGTTCCAGCCCGCCCGCGCCCCGCTCGGGATCGAGCTGGTCGAGCAGGTACTCGGCGAGGAAGTGGGGGAGGTGGCGGGCGTAGACTTCCGCCCCGCAGCGCAACAGGGGGGCGGCGAGGCCTTCCAAGACGTTGAGCCGTCCTCCCAGGGAGAGGTAGCGGCGCAGATGATCGATCCCTTCCTCGACGAGGTCGGTGATTGCGACGGCGTCATCGGGCGTGCTGGCCAGGGCCCGTCTGGCCAGTCCCGAAGACAGCCTGGCGGTGAGGTCGAGCTTGAGCAGTTCCCAATCGCCGCAGTCGAAACCCTCGATCCACCGCAGTGCCTCCTCCGATTCGCGCAGACTTTCCTGGATGGAATTGGCGCTGCCGGGTTCGAGCAGCAAGCGGGCCCGGCTGGTATTGGTCAGGGCGACCGCCAACATGCGTTTCGATTCCTCCAGACCGAGTTCCGCCCCCGGACGCAGGATGGCGACCGCCTCGGCAAAATGCTCGAAGGGGGAGGGCGCGACCGTTTCGCCATGGCGGAGCTGCAGCTCCATGAGCGCGGCGGCCCGGTTGAGGTGGCTGAGGGCAAGCCGGCTTCGGTAGGCGGGATTGGCGGCGAGATCGAAGCTGCGGAGCCGTTCGGCCCCCTGGTCGTGACAGCGGATGGCCTCGAGGAGTTGGTCTCGTTCGCCGAGGCGCGAAAGGGCGTCTCCGCGGTTGATCCACGCCGCCGAAAGGCCCCACTGGGCCTCCTCATCCGGGTCGGGATCTGCTTCGCGCAGGAGGATCGAGGTCTCAAATTGCCGGGCCGCCTCGAGCCAGTGGTCGCGGTCGGGACCTAACAGATAGGTCAAACCAAGGTAGGTGTGGAGGTTGGCGGCTCGCTGCCGTGTGGTCTCCTCTGGCAGGCCGGATTCGGTGAGGTGCTGCAGGGCTAGCTGGTAGGCGCGAATGGCGGGGGCGAGGCGGTAGTGGAGGCGCTCGAAATGGCCTCGGGCGGTCTCGATGGCGGCGGCGTCTCTGGCGCGAAGGGCCGCTTCGCGATGGTTCGCCTCCGCGTGCCAGGCTTCCAGGCGTTGCAGCCGTTCCTCGGTACGTTGCAGGGACGGGGTGTCCCCTCGAGCCAGTTCATCCTGGATCGCAGCCAGCTCTGCCAGGAGCCACTCTCGCTCTGTCGAGGAATCGGGATTCACGCGCCTACCTAGGAGATCCTTGCCAGGGTCCGCAACGGAAATCTGACGATTCCCACAAGAGCGGCCTCAGCGTGTCTGACGGCTCATCTCCTTCAGTCGTTTGACAATGCGGGGATCGAGGGGGACGTGGCGGCGCTTGGCGAGACGATACCAGCGCCGGGCCCGCTCGGGACGCTTTCGAATCTCCGCGTCGATCCAAATGAGACGTTCATAGGGCTCCGCTTCCCTGGGGTAATGTCTCAGGATGGAGCGGTATTCCCGCTCGGCCTCGGCGTAGCGCCCCTCGTTCAGGTAATGCATGGGGAGCTTGAGGTTCAGGATCGGTTTGGAAAGGCGATCCTTGGGCAGGTAAATGCGGTCGATCCAGGCGAGTAGGGGACTGGTTGCCAGGCGGTAGACTTCCGGCCAGGTTAGGATCAGGGCCAGGATAAAGGCTCCCGCCGCGAGGCCGAGGTGGACCCAATTGTTGGATTCCTCCTGCTCCAGAGTGGCGTATTGCCACGCCTTCCACAGCAGGTACAGTCCCCAGCCCCAGCGCAGCAGCAGGGAGAGGAGGCGCAGGATCATGGCAGGGAGGCGTGTAAGAAGATCACCACCACAGCCAGGCGCACAGCAGGATCACGACCCCGTAGAGCGCCCCGGCAGCGGCGCCGATCTTATAGCGCGCCTCCTTCGCGAGAATCCAGCGAATTTGATCGCGCATCAGGTAGGGCATGCCCACCCAAAACATGCCTTTGAGGGCGATGGCGTAGGCAAAGGCCACCAGCCAGAGTCGCGAGCTGGGTTCCTTGAGAAAGGCCGAGTCGAGAAGCGGAGCCGCGGCGAGGATCAGAAGAAAGCCCAGCGCCCGCACCGCGAGAAATTCGCGGACGTAGATCACCACCCCCGCACACATGCCGATGAGGATGAGCTGGCCAATGCGCTCGTAGCGGAAAAATTCGCCCAGATCCATGCCGCTCCAGATGACGAAGCTCCAGGCAAAGGCGATCACCACGAGCACGACCCCGAGTTGGTCATGGCGGGGGAAGCGCTGCAACCAGGGCTTCACCAGATCGGGTTTGAGGAGGGCAAAGGCATGCGAGGCGATCAGCCACAGGCCGACCAGGAACCCCGTCAATTTCAAGGGGAGACCCGGCTCGTAAAGGAGGTTGTAGAGCGCCTGCATGCGAGAGACGAGGCTCAGATTCCCGCCGAATCCGACTTTTGCAAGACGGGATCCGTCACGATCTCGCCATAGAGGGTGTAGCCCGAACTCTCGCGGATGTGCACGGGGAGCAACTGCCCGGCCAGCTTCTGGGGATCGCCGTCGAAGATGACGATGCGGTTGGTGCGCGTCCGGCCCGTGAGGCGCTCGGCGTTGTAGCGGCTGGGACCCTCACAAAGCACTTCCTGGGTGCTGCCGACCTGGGCGCGGTTCTTGCGCTCCACGATGGAATCGACCAGGGCGAGCAGGTCCTGGTTGCGCTCCTCCTTGACCCGTTCGGGAATCTGGTCGGGCATGGTGGCTGCCGGCGTGTCCCGGCGGGGGGAGTAGCGAAAGACGAAGGCCTGGTCGAACTGTACCTTTTCGACGGCCTTCTTGGTTTCGAGATAGTCTTCCTCGGTCTCGCCGGGGAAACCGACGATGATGTCGGTGGTGATGGCAATGCCAGGGCGGGCCTCCTTCATGCGCTCGCAGATTTCGAGGAACTTCTCCGCCTTGTAGGGGCGCCGCATCCGCTTGAGGATGCGATCTGATCCCGATTGCATGGGGAAATGGACGTGGTCGACCAGCTTGGGAAGATAGGTGAAGGCCTCGATGACGTCCTCCTTGTAGCCGATCGGGTGGGGGGAGGTGAAGCGGATGCGGGCAAGGCCCTCGATCTCGTGGACGGCCTCGAGCAGCTGCACGAAGGGGCTTTTGCCGTCGACCTTGGGAAACTCGTGCCGGCCGTAGAGGTTTACGATTTGTCCCAGCAAGGTCACTTCGCGCACGCCGTGGTCGGCGAGGCGGCGGCATTCCTCCACGATCTCGGGAATGGGCCGCCCCCGCTCCGGACCCCGCGTGTAGGGCACAATGCAGAAGCTGCACTTCATGTTGCAGCCCTGCATGATGCTGACGAACTCGCTGACGCCGTAGTCCTTGGAGACGTGGTCGCGGATGGTGTTCTGCGAGCCTTCCTCCGCCTCGACGTCGACGATGGGCAGGCGCAGGTCGTCCATCTCCGCCTCCTCCTTGGCGCGCATCAGCTCGACGCAGTGATCGACGACGCGGTGATACTTTTGGGTGCCGGCGACAAGGTCGAGATGGGGGACTTCCTTGAGCAGCTCTCCCCCGCGGCTCTGGGCCATGCAGCCCATCATGCCGAAGACAAGGCGGGGGTTGCGTTTCCGGAACTTGCCGAGATGCCGCATGTTGCCGAGCGCCTTCTGTTCGGCCTGGTCGCGCACCGAACAGGTGTTCATCAGGAGGACGTCGGCATCGTCCGGCTGGGCCGTGACGGTGAAGCCGCGCTCGACGAACATCTGCGCGACCTGTTCCGTGTCGCGCTCGTTCATCTGGCATCCAAAGGTTCTGAAGTAGACTTTCGGCATGGGAAATGAGGGCGGAAGGTAGCCGCGAATCGCCGCGGAGACAAGAAGGGGCTGGCGCGCCGGTGGAGGGCGCGTCTCAGGCGCTGGCTCCGGTCCCCCAGTGCTCGGCGATTTTGCGGCGCAGGAAGGCGACGCTGCGCTCCAGCTGGTCGAAGCCGTCCACGCCGTCTTCGATGCTGATCCAGCCGTCGAAGCCCTGTCGCTTCAATTCCGTGAAAATGGCATCGTAGTCGTTGAGTCCCTGGCCGATCTCGCCGTGGCGGAGTCGCTTGGCGTAGCCCACCGCTCCGGATTCCTCGCGACGCAGGTCCTCAAGGGTACCCTCGGCGAGGTAGCGGTCGCTGGCGTGCATGGTGACGACGCGGTGAGAAACGCGACGCAGCAAGTCCAAGGGATCTTCCCCCGCAAGGAAGCAGTTGCTGGGGTCGAAGTTGACTCCGAAATGGGGATGGTCGATGGCCTCGACGAGGCGGCAGAAGACCTCGCCGCGCTGGGCGAATTCCGGGTATTCCCAGAAGTCGTCCTTGTAGTGATTCTCCAGGATCAGGGTCACGCCGCGCTCCGCAGCGTGGGGCAGGCAGCTCTCGATGCCCTCGACGGCGAACTGCAGGCCGGTTTCGAGAGAGAGCTCGGGGCGGCGCTGGCCACTGAGGACGCGGCAGTAGTGGCCGCCCAGAGCCGCGGTCATGTCGATCCAGCGCTTTTGCCGGGCGATCTCCCCGGCGCGGAAGGCGGCGTCCGGATGGGTGAAGTCGGGCGAACAGCAGAGCATGGGGATGCAGCGCCCGCTGTCCTCGACCTCGCGTCGAAAGCGGGCCCAGTTGGCTTCGTCGGCCATTTCCAGGAAGCCTGCATACCATTCCAAGCCTTCCACCTCGAGGGTCGAGGCCAACTGGATCCATTGGGAAACCGTCATGCTGGCGTCCTTGCAGAGCGCCTGCATGTAGGCTTTGGGAAAGGCGGCGAGACGGGGCATGGAGTCGGAGCGCGAAGTTTAGCCTTGGATTTCCGGGGGGCGTCCTGTCGGGCGGAGACTGGAGCGCCAACAGTAGACGAGGGCGATGGTCAGGCCGATGAAGGCCCCCAAGTAGCTTCCGTTGTGAATGTAGCTGACCCGGACAAAGGCCGCGGCATCGTGGACGGCGAGGCGCTCCATCCAGGGCTCCCACTGCTGGAGGTTCACCGTCTTGAGGTGGGGGAGGAGCGCCCCGATCAGCCCGCCGAGGAGGGCGAAGACCAGGACGAGGGCGAAGCCCTTAGCGAGCAGCGCCCAGGCGCGGGGAAGCGGGATTCGGATGAGGACGACCCGGGCAAGGAACCAGGCGGCAACAAAGCCCACCCACCAGGTCGCCAAGACGCCGATGATAGCGACAAAGAGGCGATCCGACAGGCCGAAATTGGCGTAGCTGAACTGGGTGAACTTGAAGCGGGTGAAGTACTCCGGAGCCAGCGTGTAGGTGACCTGGTCGTGCAGGATCCCGTAGATCCCGGCAAACAGGGAACCGCAGCAGGCCACCAGGAGGATCTGGACCAGCAGCTTGGTATTGAATCGGGGAACGAGGGAGGACATGGCTTCAGGGGGGGGAAGGTCGCCATGCAGGGGATCCTAGCAGATCGCTCCGCCCTGGCAAAGGCGGAAGGAAGGTCGGGAAGTCGGGCCGGCTTTGCGTGGACGGGATTAGGGAGGAGAGGGGAGTTCGCTGTCCAGGGCCTCGCGCATCAGGGCGCTGCTGGCGTTGCCGCCGCTGAGGATGCACGCCACGCGCCGCCCGCGCCAGACTTCGGCCTGATCCCGGAGGGCCGCCCAGGCGAGCGCCCCGGAGCCCTCCGCGAGGTTGTGGGTGCGCAGGAGCAGTTCCCGCATGGCCCGCAGGGCGGCCGGGTCGCCCACGGTGAGAATGTCCCGGGCATGGTGCCTGATGAGGGCGAGGGCCTCGGGATGGGGCGTCTTGCAGGCCACGCCCTCGGCGACCCGGGTCTGGCTCGCGACCTCGACGAGTTTCCCCTCGCGAAAGGAGTGGGCGTAGGCGGGTGCCTGGGCCGAAACCACGCCGATCAGTTCCGCCTTGGCCCCGAGGGCTTCTCGGGCCGCGGCCAGGCCGCAGAATCCCGAGCCCAGACCAATGGGGACAAAGACGGCCTCGAGGTCGGGGACGGCGCGAAAGAGTTCCAGTCCATAGGTGGCCACGCCGCGCACCAGCCAGGGATGAAAGGAGGGCAGGGGATGGAGGCCCTCGCGAGCGGCGAGCTCGCGGGAATACTCCAGGGCTTCCTGAAACTCCACGCCGTGTTCAATCAACTCGGCGCCGAGGGCGCGCATGGCCTCGTTCTTTTCGGGGTTGTTCCCCCGGGGCACGACAATGAGGGCGCGTAGACCGTGCTGACGGGCGGCATAGGCGATGGATTGGCCGTGGTTGCCGGTGGTCGCGGCAATGACCCCCGGCACGCCGGGCTCGCGGCGCTTCAGTTCCTCCAAGTAGATGAGGCCTCCGCGGATTTTGAAGGCCCCCACGGGCGTGTGATTCTCGTGCTTGATCCAGACCTCGGCTCCGACGAGCGCTTCGAGAAGGGGCCAGCGGTAGGCCGGTGTGGGGGGAATGTGGGGGCGGATGCGCGCCGCGGCCTCTTCGATTTCGCTGAGGGAGGGCAGAGAGGGCATGGCTCATCCTAAGGCGGGGGCGCCGCCGCGGCAAATGGCGCATGGCGCCGTTGGCCCCGGGGAAGGGAAAGCGGCAGGGAAAAGGGGAGGGGCGGACCCGATGGGCCCCCGCGGCGCTGCGCGAACCCGTAGCTTGGCGCGGGGTGGAGGACTTGGCAGGCTAAACGCATGAACGCCCTGCCCCCGTCCGAGCCCACGCCTGTCCCTGCTTCTCCTGCCGCGAGCCGACGCGAATTTCTCGCTCATTCGGGCAAGGCGGCGGCGGCATCCGTGCTCGCGGGCGTCGCCATCCCGGCCGTTCATGCGGCGGGCAGCGATGGCATCCGCCTGGCCCTGATCGGCAGCGGTTCTCGCGGGAGCGGGGCGGTGGCCAACGCCATGGAAGCCGATGACGGCGTCACCCTGACCGCCATGGCCGACCTGTTTGAAGACCGGCTCGAGCGGTCCCGCGCGGCCCTGGAAGGCAAGTTCAAGGAGCGTGTTGCAGTGCCGGCAGAGCAGCGCTTTATCGGCTTCGACGCCTTCAAGCACGCCATCGACACGCTGCGACCTGGGTCCGGCGACATCGCCATGCTAACGGGCTATGCCGGATTCCGCCCCCAGCAGCTGGAGTATGCTGTCTCCCGCGGAGTCAACGTCTTCATGGAAAAGTCCTTTGCCGTGGATCCGCCGGGGGTCCGGCGCGTGCTCAAGGCCGCGGAGGAAGCCGAGGCCCGGGGGCTGAAGATCGCCGCGGGGGTCATGTGCCGCCATTCCGTGAACCGCCAGGAGCTGATGCGCCGCATTGGGGCCGGAGAGATCGGGGACATCCAGAGCATTCGCGCCTATCGCATGGGGGCGGCCGGTCAGTTGGGACCGAAGCCCGCGGAGCGCAGCGAGCTGGAATGGCAGCTGCGGAACTTCACCAAATTCTTCTGGGTGGCCGGCGGCCTTTGGGCGGAGATGGACATTCACCAGATCGACGAGATCTGCTGGCTGAAGGGCGAGTATCCCGTCTCGGCCCACGGCATCGGGGGGCGCGCGTTCAACAACAAGGATCGGGGGCAGAATCTCGATTCCTACTCCATCGAGTGGACCTTTGCCGACGGCACCAAGGCCTACGATGTGGTGCGCTACATCCCGAAGTGCCACAGCGAGTTCGCCACTTACGTTCACGGCACAAAGTGCGCGGCTCAGTTTTCGGGGAACATCCATGCCGGCACCGTGAAAATCTTCCGCGACCAGCGCATCGGCCCGGAACACGTCGTCTGGGAGGCTCCCGAGGAGAAGCTGACTCCCTGGCAGGCCCAGTGGAACGACTTCACCAAGGCCATCCGCGAGAATCAGGAATTCAACCAGGCCAAACGGGCCGCCCTGAGCAATTTGGCGACCATCATGGGCCGGGCCGCCACGCACATGGGGCGCGTCATCACCTGGGAGGAGGCGATGAACTCCGACTTCCAGTTCAATCCCCACATGGATCACCTCAGCTTCGACAGCGATCCGCCCCTGGTGGCGGACGAGAATGGGCAGTACGAAGTGCCCATTCCGGGAATCTGGAAGGAGATCTGAGCGTCAGAGGAGCCGGGCGAGCCCGACGATGGCCAGCTTGGAAAGGACCTCGGCAAGGAGGAGCGCCGGGATAAAGGTGCCGATGGCGCGCGCGCCGCTCAGCTGGGTGCTGAAGGTGTAGCCGCGATACATCAACAGGACCATCCAGATGGTCATGGCCAAGATCACGCTGAGGACGAGGTAAAAGCCAAGGGCATCGGGATGATTTAAGTCCATCTCCAGGGGGGATTTCTGTAGTTGTGTCAGGAGATGCGAGGTGAAGCGACGGTAGCCCGGAGCCAGGCAGGCGAGGGCGGACACGATCATGGGCCAGCGCGCCAGCGCCTGGGTGCCCAAGAGATCGAGGCTGCGGAAGGTCGTCTGGCTCACCCATCGACCGGCCAGGAGGAGGACTAGGGCCAGGCTGAGCCAATTGAGAAGTCCCTCGGCGAGGAAAAACCAAAGCGGGGCTGGCGCTCCGGTGTGCAAGTCGAGCACCCCGTCGAAATGGGTGTGGCTCCGCGAGGCGAGGCCGCCGGTGAGAAGAAGAGCCAGCAGGCCGAGAACGAGGGCTCGAGTCCCGGTGCAGCGGCGAAAGGGAGAAAAGAGCAAGGTGGACAGGAACGGTCCGGAATCAGTCGGCTTCATGGGGGGAGTGGAACAGGCTTGCTCCAGGGGCACTATGATTTCGGACAATCAAAACCGCATGGGATTTCGCAGGGGAAAATGATTGCCAGAGGGCGGGGCTGGGCTCTTTAATGCCCAGCCCAGTGCAGCAACGAGTGGATGGCGACGATCAAAGTGGCATGCCCCAAATGTGGCCAGAAGGTCTCCGGAGATGAGACTTTCTACGGGACGGCGGTGGAATGTCCCGTCTGCACCGCGACGATCACCTTTCCGGGACAGCGCCGCGATCCGCTCCCCTCAGCGAGCCCCCTTCTTCCGGTGCCCCCTGCGGCGTCCGCAGAGCCCGCGCCCGTCCCGACCTCGCCGGACGAACCGCTGCCCGCCTCTCGTGGCGTGGGAGTGGAAGCGGGCGCCGAGGCCTTTGCTTATTCCCGGCCCGTGGCCGACGCGAACTTGGGTGGGGGAGGGGACGGGCGGAGACACCCGCCCGGGACCCCATCGCCGCTATTGGGGGCCCTGGCTCTGGTCATGGGCGTCCTGAGTCTGTTGCTCTGCCTTCTCGGGGGCATCCTTTTTGCCCCCTTGGCGATTGTTTTTGGCCACATGGCGGCCGCGCGGGCCCGGACGAGCCCTCTGCAGCCAGCACCGGGGCACAGTCTCGGGACGGTGGGCCTGCTCTTGGGCTATGTGAGCCTGGTGCTGACCCTGATTCTGCTGGCCCTGGCCCTGTGTTTCCAGGAGCCCCTGCGAGAGGCTCTCCAGCGACTTTGAAGGGCTAGGGGCCAAGGTCACCCCGCCTCGTCAACACGTTTGGGGCTTGCAATGCGACCTGATTCGCGTAAGGGACGCGAATCGCGGCTAAGACTTGGAATAGCAATAATTTCAGGTGTTTTTACATTGAAGATTTCTTAATAAACCGCAAACTAAACGGAGTACTGAACATGCTAGAAACCACCATCACCAACATCCGGGCCCGCGAGATCATCGACTCCCGTGGCAATCCCACCGTCGAAGTCGATGTCGAACTCGAGGGCGGCGCGATTGGCCGGGCGGCCGTGCCGAGCGGAGCGAGCACGGGCGAGCACGAGGCCTGGGAGCTTCGCGACGGGGAAGAAGGACGCTATCTCGGCAAGGGGGTCCAAAAGGCCGTTGCCGCGGTGAACGACAAGCTCGCCCCCGAACTGGTGGGGTTGGATGCGACCGACCAGACCGCCATCGACAAGCTGATGTTGCAGATCGATGGATCGCTGAACAAGAAGAATCTCGGCGCCAACGCCATCCTCGGCGTGTCGCTGGCCACGGCCCACGCCGCGGCGAACCAGCTGCAGTTGCCGCTTTACAAGTACATCGGCGGTCCCAACGCCAAGGTGCTCCCGGTGCCGATGATGAACATCATCAATGGGGGCGCACATTCCGACGCGCCCATCGATTTCCAGGAATTCATGATCATGCCCAAGGGCGCGCCGACCTTCCGTGAAGCGCTCCGCCAGGGTTGTGAAATCTTCCACGCTCTCAAGAAGGTCCTCAAGGATCGCGGGCTCACCACCACGGTGGGCGACGAGGGTGGGTTTGCGCCCAACCTCGACTCGGCCTTTGACGCCCTCGAGGTCATTGCCCAAGCGGTGGACCGCGCTGGCTACAAGCTGGGCGAAGAAATCTTCATCGCCCTCGACGTGGCTTCCTCCGAGTTCTACGACAAGGAAAAGGGCAAGTATGTCTTCAAGAAATCCGACCAGTCGGAGAAGACGGCGGCGGAGCTGGTGGACTACTACCTCGAGCTGCAAGGCAAGTACCCGATCATCTCCATCGAGGACGGCTGCGACGAAAACGATTGGGATGGCTGGAAGCTCCTCACCGAGAAAATGGGCGACAAGACCCAGCTCGTCGGTGACGACCTCTTCGTGACCAACACCAGCTTCCTCCGCAAGGGGATCGACCAAGGGGTGGCCAACTCCATCCTGGTGAAAGTGAACCAGATTGGTTCGCTCACCGAAACCCTCGACGCCATCGAACTGGCCAAGGAGAACCGCTACACCAGCGTCATCAGCCACCGCTCTGGCGAAACGGAGGACAGCACCATCGCGGACATCGCCGTGGCCACCAATGCGGGCCAGATCAAAACGGGCTCTCTGAGCCGCTCCGACCGGATCTCCAAGTACAACCAGCTCCTCCGCATCGAAGAGGAGCTCGGCGATGACGCCATCTACGGTGGGAAAATGCGGGTTTAATCCCTGTTCCTGAGATTATTCCACAATCATGCGAGATCCCGATTTCATCGACCGTCCGGAACTTTCTCTGGCCCTTGGAGCCGCAGAGGAGAAGGGACGACCGAGTCTGTGGAGGCGGCTCTCGCTGGTGATGGAATTGGTCATTTATGCGCTGCTCTTGAGCGCCGCGGTGAAGCTCCTCAGTCCGCAATTTCAACGCCTCGACTTCCTCGAGGCGGAAAAAGAGCGTATCGGGCGCGTCCGCGACGAGAAGGAAAGCCGGGTGGTGCGGCTCCGTCAGGAGCATCGCCTGCTCAAAACCGACCGGGATTACCTCGAAGTGGTGGCCCGGGATCGTCTCGACCTGCAGCGCGAGGGCGAGCACATCGTTCGCATTGACCGACCCAAAAAGGACTGAACTCGAGTCCACACCGATCGTTTCTTCCAAACGCCCGGGATCCCCGGGCGTTTGCTTTGTACTTGTGGATAAGGAAAAATATGATAAAATCCATTATTATCATATAAATACGCGAATTTGCGCCGCGCCCACATGCTCTCTCCCCTGAAACGCATCCTCATGCCGGCGCTCTCGCGGCTTCCCTTGGGGCTTCAATCCCTCCTGCGCCGTTTTCACTACGCTCGCAAATTGCGCCGCGCCCGGCTCAGTGACGAGCCGGACTTGGCCCTCATTGGCCTGCTGACCAAGCCGGGTGATGTCGTCCTGGACATCGGTGCGAATTTTGGCCTTTTCACCCGATTCCTTTCGGAATCCGTGGGGGACAGGGGGCGGGTCTATGCCTTTGAACCCACCGAGGACATGTATGTCGTTTTGGCCCACAACTGCACCTCGCTGGGGCTGAAGAATGTCCGTTCGTTTCGCACGGCGCTCTCCGACCGCTGCGGTTCCTCTCACATGCACATTCCCCAGCGCGAGGACGGCAGTTTGAATCACTACGAGGCCTCCCTGGCAGCGGAGGGAGGCAGCGGACGCACCGTCGTGGTGGAGACCTGTACCCTGGACGATTTCTGTCGCCAGCAGGAACTCGAGCGCATCGATTTCATCAAATGCGACGTGGAAGGACACGAACTCGAAGTCCTCGCGGGCGCCCGCCGCACCTTGCAGCAGCATCGTCCCACCCTTCTCATCGAGGTGAACGAGCCGCTCGATGGAGGAGGGCACGGAAGTCGGGTTCTCGAACGCATTCGGGATTTGGACTACGAGGTGCACCACCTTTGCGAGGGAGGCCTGCGGCCTTGGAAGCCGGGCGAGACCAACGTGAATTACGTCCTCAAACCGCGCTTGCGGGCCGATCTCAACGCTCCCGCCCTGACGACTCCGGCCGGTGCCTGCTGAGCCCCGCATGGTGCTCGCAGAGGGGTTAGGGCCAAAAGGCGAGGAGGGCCAATCCGCCGAGTAGCATGGCCAGAAAGCCCGCCCAGAGGGGACGGACAAAATCCCGGTGACCCAGCAGGCTGGCCATGGCGCCCTTGAAGAGCAGATTGCCGAGGCCGCCTGTCAGGATCATCCGCCAACCGGTGTGGCTCTCGATGTGCTCCGCCTGCACGAGTTTCGCCGTGGACAGGGTGATGGCGTCCATGTCGGTCAGGCCCGAGAGCAGGGAGGCCAAGTAAAGCCCCCGGGATCCGAGGTATTCCCGAGCAGCCGCGATCCCCACGAGCACCACGGTGTAGAGCAGGCCGAAGACGATGGCGGTGCGCAGCTCGGAAGGCGGCTTGTCGCTGACGAAGGTGAATCCGGACTTGGAGGAGAGGCGGTAGAGGACTGCCCCCACCAGACCGCACCAGAGCATCATGACAAGGAGCGGAGGGAGCAGCTCTCTGGTCCGGCCCGGGGCCACGAGGGCGATTTCGATGGCGACGCGCACGAAGACCACGGTGGAGGCGATGGAAACCACGGCCGCGAGGAGAAGGCCGCCAGCGCCCTCCTGGCGGCTGTGGCGGGACAGGCTTGCGGTGATGGCCGTGCTGGAGACGAAGCCTCCCAGGATGCCAGAGAGAACGGCCCCCCGCTTGCCCCCAATGCTCTTCGCGATGAGGTAGGCGGTCAGGCTCATCCCGACGATCAGGGTGACCATCAACCAGATGGAGAAGGGATTGAGCACGCCGTAGAAGCCCATTTCCCGGTTGGGGAGCAGGGGCAGGATGACCAGGCCGATCAGCACCAGGCGCGCGATTTCGCGCAGGTCCTCGCGACCGATTCGACCGATCATGTTGTGCAGGGGCTCCTTGCTGTGGAGCAGAACCATCACGCCCCCGGCCACGATGACGGATTCGATGCGGTGGCCCAGCATGATGGCCACCCCGAGGGTGTACATGACCAACAGCGCGACCTTGGTGGTGATTCCCAGGTCGGGGATGTCTTGTCTCATGTCCCCGAGATGGGCCAGGATCACGATGCCGAGCATGCCGAGAAAGCCTGTCGAGACCACCCAAGCCCCCAGGCTGGTTCCGAGGAGCCCACAGAGCGCTCCCAGCACGGTGGTCAGGGCGAAGGTGCGGATCCCGGCCTGGCCATTTTGCGCCCATTCCCGCTGCAGGCCGACCAGCAGACCCAGGGCCAGCGCCAGACCCAGAGAGGACAAGAGTTCAGCGGTCTCGGGCACGCGGCTCTGGGCGAGGACTAAGATCATGGCGCTGGGCAAGCTAGCCGCATCCCCGCGACATGCCAAGTCTGGTCGGGGCGCGGGTCCGCCCTGAAGGGCTGCAGGGTTCACGCGTCGGCAAGAACGCCTCCTGAAACGGGCGCCTTGTCGGGGAAAGGGAGGCGCCGAATCTTTGCCCACTCGGCGGGGGCGGAGGGAGCCAGCGAACTCAGGACTCCAAGCGCACGTCGGCGGGGTAGGATCCGAAATTTTTCATTCGGATGCAGTGGCTCTCGGCCTCGGCGAGGACGCGGCGGATCGCTTCGTCGGCGGTGTTGCCTTCGATCTCGACGAAGAAGCGATACTTGTGAGGCTGGCCGACGATGGGACGCGACTCGATGCGCTTCAGATTGATCCCGTTGTTGGCGAAGGGACCGAGGAAGCGGAAGAGGCTGCCCGAGGAGTCGGGCAACTCCACGGCCAAGCTGGTCCGGGAGTTCTTGGGCGAGGGGGCGTTCGCCTGGTGGGCCACTACGATGAATTCCGTGATGTTGGTCGTGTCCGCCTCGATGGGGTAGTGGATGATGTCGAGGCCATAGCGCTCCGCGCTTTCCCGGGCACCGATGGCGGCGGCGCCGCGCTCCTGCGAGGCGAGGATGGCGGCCTGGGGCGTGCTCGGGGTCACGACTTGCTCCGCGTTCGGGTAATGGGTGCGCAGCCACTTGCTGCAATGGTGGAAGGGAGCGAAGTGGGAGTAAATGCGCTGGATGACCTCGCCTTCGCGGGCCAGGAGCGCCAGCTTGACGTTGAGGGTGATTTCCTCGCGGATGTGGTAGGGCGTCCCCGTCTCCATGATCCGGTCCACCGTGGCCGTGATCACCCCGCCGGAGGAGTTCTCGATGGGCACGACGGCAACGCTCTCCGGTTCCTCCAGCAGGTAGTCGAAGACTTCATCCACCGATCCCTTGGGGATCAGCTCCTTGGAACCGAAGCGCTTCCGGGCCACGAGGTGGGCGAAGCTTCCTTCCGGACCCAGGTAGGCCACCCGGATGGGTTCCGTGCTCTGGAGGGTCGTGCTCATGCAAAAGGGCTGGGAATAGGGGGACGAAAAGGCGGCGCCATGGGGATCTCGCCCCCAGCGGACCGCGGCCTGGGGAGGGGCGAGATCCGGCGAGGAGGCTTGGGGAACATCGTCCGCATTATTGGAAATTCAACGCGCATCGTCGTCTACGCAGGTGGGCCGCGGATAGCTCCCGAAAATGGTGACGGCCTTGCCCTCGTTGCGCAGGGCCGTGATGGCCTCGGAAAGAGGAGGGAGCTCGGCGTGGCCGGCCACCTCCAAGCGGACCACGGCCTGGCTGCCGGCACTGTCGGCGGCCGCTTCTGCGGCCGTCTCGTGGGCGTCGATGCGCACGGCTTCCACCCCGTGGCTGAGAAGCAGACGGAGGATGTCGGTCACGGTGCCGCCGATTTCCGAGCCCGATATGGCCAGCAGGGTGAGATCGCTGCCCGTGGGAGGGCTGGGCAGGCGCCCCACCACTGAGAAGCGGGCGACGGAGCGTTCGTCCTCGATGCGCGTGGCGAGGGTGCGGAGATTGGAGGTCTCGGCGGCGACGTGGGTGCCGACGGCTGCGGCCCTGGGATCGCCCATGGCCTTGGCCGCGGCTTGGGAGGAACTGGCCACCTCGATGACCTCGACGTTGGGCAGGTGGGCGGCAAGCCAGCGCCGGGTGGCGGCAAGGTTGGAAGGATGACCGTAGACCCGCTGGATCTCCTCGAGGCTGCCGCGCGACATCAGGCAGATCTCGATGGGCAGGGGCACGTTGGCGCAGATTTTCAGCGAGTATTCCGAAAAGAGCCGGAACATGTCGCGGACGGCGCCCTCGGTGGAGTTCTCGATGGGGACCACCCCGTAATCAGCGACGCGTCGCGCCACCTGCTCGAAGACGTCGGCAAAGCCGGGCTGGGGGAGATATTTGACGCTGTGCCCAAACTTGCGGATGGCGGCCTGGTGGGTCCAGGTGCCCGCGGGACCGAGATAGGCGATCTTGAGGTCCTCCTCGAGGGCGAGGGCCGCGGACATGATCTCGCGGTAGATCGCGCGAATGGAATGGGCAGGGAGGCGGCCGCCTTCCCCTTTGGCCACCAGGCTGCGCAGCAGCGCTTCCTCGCGCTCGGGCGCGTAGATCTCGAGACCATCCCGCTTCTTGATGGCGCCGATTTCGTGCACGATGTCGGCGCGCTCGTTGAGGAGGCGGATGATGTCAGTATCGATCGCGTCGATTTGGCGACGGAGGTCTTCGAGGCTCATGAGGGGTTGGTTTCCGGGGCGGGCATCCGCTCTTCATCGGGAGTGGCGACAGGCTCGTCTGGGGCGTCCACTACCGGAGCGGCCTCCGCGGACGGGGGCGTCTCTTCAGTTTCAGGAGTGGTTTCCGCCGGAGCCGGAGCGGCTTCCGGCGCGGCGGGCTCTGCGCTGGGAAGGGGCACGAAGCGCAGTTCCGAGGCGTTCGGCAGGTCGTCGAGGGACTTCAGCCCGAAGTGCTCCATAAACTCCTCGGTCGTCTCATAGAGCATGGGGCGGCCGGGCAGGTCGGCGCGGCCCCCCGTGCGGATAAGGCGGCGCTCCATGAGTTTTTGAATCGTGCCGTCGACGGAGACGCCCCGGACGGCTTCGATGTCAGCCTTGGTGATGGGCTGACGGTAGGCGACGAGGGCCAGGGTCTCGAGGGCCGCGGGACTGAGTTTCTCCGGGCGCATCTCGGGCAGCAGGGCCCGAATCCAATCCGCAAACTCGATGCGGGTCACGAAGCGCCAGCCGCTGGCCCCTTCCTGGAGCTCGATGGCGCGCCCGCTGTGGCGAAGGGACTCGCCCAACTCGGCGATAATAGATTCCACTTCCGCGGTCCCGATGGACTCCCAGTCGCGGGCGGCCGGGAGCATGCTGTCCGCCGCCGCGCGACGGATGGCTTTCGCAATCTCGGCGGTGCTCACTGGCTCGGGCGCGGCGTAGATGAGGGCCTCGACAATTTGGATCAACTGCATTTCGGGGCCGGTAAACTGAAGCAGCTTGGCGGAGTTTGAAAGCGGATTCTGCAGCGGGCGGGGCGCGAGCTAGACGGGATGTCGGATCAGCTCGATCTCCCCCAGCACGATTTCCTGCCGCACGCGGAAGACATTCAGTTTCATGAGCTCCAGCACGGCGAGGAAGGTCACGATCATCTCGTGCTTGCTGGTGGCTCCCTGGAACAACTCGGCGAAGGCCTTGGAGCCTCCCGGAGGCACGAGCGAGAGGAGGTAGTCGATCTTGTCGCTGACGGTGTACTGGTCGTCGACAATCTCACCGAGCCCCTCGTCCTGAAAGCGTTCGAGGATGTTCTGGAAGGCGCGGATGAGATCGAAGACACCGATGCCCTCGTCGAGGGGACGCTCCTCCTCGACCGCCTCGATCTTGTCCGGACGGTGGGTGAAATGGCTTTGCTGCCGGGCTTCCTTTTCTCCCAGTTGGCGGGCCGCCTCCTTGAACTTCTTGTACTCGATGAGCTGGCGGATGAGATCCCAGCGGGGATCTTCCTCATCGGCGTCCTCCTCAGGGGGCTGGACGTGCTTGGGCAGCATCATCCGACTCTTGATGTAGCAGAGGTTCGCCGCCATCACCAGGAACTCTCCGGCGAGCCCGATGTTTAGGAGCTTGAAGGTGTCGAGATACGACATGTACTGCTTGGTGATCCGCTCGATGGGGATGTCGTAGATGTCGATCTCCTCCTTCTTGATGAGGTAGAGGAGCAGATCCATGGGCCCCTCGAATATGTCGAGCTCGACCTTGTAGGGATTGCGGGCGAACTCATCCGAAGCCGAGTCCGAAGCCGAGTCCGAAGCCGAGTCCGAAGCCGAGTCCGAAG
>CAZKGI010000012.1:52098-70694 GCA_964552315.1 uncultured Akkermansia sp.
GAGTCCGGGGTGGAGTCCGGGGTGGAGTCCGGGGTGGAGTCCACTTCGGCGGGCACAGGGCCCTCGGGAGAGAGGGAGGGAGGATCTGGATCGGTTTCGTTCAAGGATAGGGCGGGCTTCCCCTGAGCAAAGCCGCTGGCATGGGGCAATGCAAGACAGGAAGCCCGACGAGCCCGAGTTTTTCCCCGTGGGGGAAGGCAAGGGGCGGGGTGAGGAAAGCGTGGACAGCCTTCTGGGGAAAGACCTGAGGCGTCTATTCGGGCATCAGCACGACACGGAAGCCGACGTCGTAGCGGTCCTTGGCCGAGGGGCTGGCGGCCATGCGGTTGCCGACGGCGAGGTCAAACTCGCCGGATCGGTTCCAGGCGCCGCCGCGCAGGACCTTGCGGTCGGTGCCGACCCATTCGGGATTGGGCGTGGCCCGGTCGCGCAGGATGCGGTTGACGATGGTTTGGGAATACCAGTCGCTGACCCATTCCCAGACGTTGCCGCGGACGTCGTAGAGCCCGAGCTCGTTCGGTGGCAGCGAGCCGACCGGGGCGTGTGAGGCGCGCCGCTCGACGAGGCTGGAGACGGCACTGTCGAGCTTTTGATTGCCCACCAGCTCGTTCCATTCCTCATCCGTGGGGAGCCGGTAGCGATAGCCGGCCGGCAAGGTCCCGAGCGATTTTTCGTGGTCCGTGAGGGCCTCGCAAAAGCGCACGGCCTCAAACCAGGTGACGCTGTCCACGGGGTGGTTGGGCGCCTTGAAGTAACTGGGATTGTTGCCGCCGAGCCGCTCGTACTCCGCCTGGGTGACCTCGTGGGCACCGGCCCAACCCCGCAGGGCCGGGATCCAGACCATTTCCCGGCCGAGTCCATTGGTGAAGTTTCGGCTGGTCACGGGAGCGGGGTCGTAGGTGAGGGTCGCGTCGAACTCCAGGGCTCCCCCCGCCTCCACCCGACCGGAGACCGTGGTGGAGCGGTGCTGGGGCAGGCTCAGTTCAAAGCGGTGCTCGCCTGGCGGTACCACGGAAAGCGTCAGGGGGGTGCGCCCCAAGGGGCGGCCCTCGGAGATCACCGCCGCCCCGGGAGGGGCGCTGTTCAGGCGGACGGAACCGTAGGGAAAACGGAACTCGACCTGGTTGGACTGGGAGTCGCCGTTGCCCACCTTGCTGCTGAGGTAGCGCTGCTCCTCGAGCTCTCCCAGGGCAGGGTGGCGGGCGCGGAAGCGGTATTCGCCCTCGGGCAGCTCAAGTTGAAAGGGGGTGAGCTGTTGGCCGCGGCCCAGGCGACTGTTGCCCAGGTAGACTTCGGCGCCCGGGGGATCGCTGACAAAGGAGACCATGAGCCGCTCCCAGGCGAATTCCAGATCCTGGGTGGACCCTCCGGTCACCTCGACGGTGCGGCTGATCGGCGTCCAGTCCGAGTACCGCAGCTCGATGCGGTGCTTTCCGGCGGGGAGGTTGGGCAGGGTCAGCGGTGTCAGGCCGACTTTTCGGGCCGGAGCCCGGCCCTCGGCCTCGCGGATCCAGACTTCCGCGCCGCTGGGATCGCTGGTCACGTTCAAGCCACCCTTGGCGAAGACGGCGGAAACGGAGGTGTGGCGATTGTTTTCCACCCGCACGGTTTGGGAATGTTCGGGGAATCCGGCCACGGACATGTGCACGAGGTAATCGCCCGGATCGAGCTGCTCGATGCGCGCCGGCGTGGTGCCGACCTCGATGAGCTCGACCGGCTCGCGCTCGCGGGTTCGGACCACCTTGAATTCCGCCCCTTCGGGTTCACTGACGACTTCGATCTGTCCAGAGCAGCGCTCCAGGACGATTCCGGACAGGGTCAGAGGCTTCTCGTCTTTCACGGTGACACGCCGTTTCACCGTGTCGTGTCCCTCGAGGGCGATCACCAACTCGTGGTCCCCAAAGGGAACGCCCGTAAAGATCGCGGGACTGGTCTGGGCCTCCAAGGATCCCAGCTGCACCTTCGCCCCGCTGGGTTGGGTCTCGACGCGAACCGTGCCGCTGGCTTCGGCGAGGCGGCGCTCGATGAGGGGGAGGGAGGCCCGGGCATCCGGATTCTCCGGATCGAGGAGGCGCACTTCCTCGAAGAGGCGGTGGGCCGTGAGCCAGTCGCCCGAAGCCACGGCCTCGCGGGCCTCGGCGATCCGGGTGGTGACCTCGTCTCGCTTCGGGCCCAAAGCCGACTCTTCCTGGGGAGGTGGAGTGGAGGCCTCCTGGGGGAGGCGGGTGGCCCCTGCTCGCCACCCCGCCCAGGCGCCGATGCCCAGGGAGGCGAGGACCAACAGCGCCCATGCCCACCGAGGTACCCGCGGCCCCCTAGGGCGGTAGGCCCGAGGAGGAGGCAGCGTGATCCTAGTCGTACCGGAGGTCATGTGGGAGAAGGCAAGGAACGGCCACGTTCGTAGACAATAACTTTAGGAACTCGGTTTGCGACAACTGATTGGAGGGAATGCCCTGCCATATGGAATTCTCACCGAGTTTCTTTTCTCCGGATCGGATTTTGTGACGGGAATTGCGCGATCCTGCCAGGGTCCAGAACCGAGGTTTCCGTGGGACAAAAAAAGAGCGGGGAAAACTTCCCCGCTCTTTGTGAAAACCGGCACCGCAGGGACTGGATCCCGCGGCGGTGGACAGGAGCTGATCAGTCCTTGTCCGAGGTCTCGCTGGGGCGCCACTCTTCGGTGGCGAGGTTGAAGGCCTGTTCCAGACCGACGAGGTCGGAGCTGGGACGCAGGGCGTCGAACGCGGCCGTTTCCTTCTTGAGCTGCTCTTCCGAGTAGTCGGCGGCCTTGATGGAGAGGCCGATGCGGCGCTCCACCTTGTCGACCTTGATGACCCGGGCCTCGACTTCGTCGCCGACCTTGATGACATCCTTGACCTTGGCCACGTGGTCTTCGCTGAGCTGCGAGATGTGGACGAGGCCGTCGATGTCGTCTTCGAGTTGGATGAAGGCGCCAAAGCTGGCGATCTTGGCCACAGTGCCCTTGACGAGGTCGCCCACCTTGAAACGGGTGTCGATTTCGCTCCAGGGATCCTTCTCAAGCTGCTTCACCCCAAGGCTGATGCGCTGGTTGGTCTTGTCGATTTCCAGGACCACGGCCTCGATGACTTCGCCCTTCTTCACCATCTCGCTGGGATGGTTGATCTTGCGGGTCCAGCTCAGGTCGGAGACGTGGATCATGCCATCGATGCCATCCTCCAGTTCCACGAAGGCCCCGTAGGGGGTGAGGTTGCGGATTTCGCCCTTGATGGTCGAACCAATGGGGTAGCGGCTTTCCACTTCGTCCCAGGGGTTGGTCTCGAGCTGGCGAACGCCGAGGGAGATCTTCTGCTCTTCCTTGCTGATCGCGAGAACCACGGCGCGGACTTCCTGTTCCAGCGAGAGAACGTCGCTGGGGCGGGTGATGCGCTTCGTCCAGGAGAGTTCGGAAACGTGGATGAGGCCTTCGACGCCCTTCTCCAGTTCCACGAAGGCGCCGTAGGGCACCAGTTTGGTGACCCGGCCGCTGACTTCCATGCCGATGGGGAACTTCGCCTCGATGGCTTCCCAGGGGTTTTCCTGGAGCTGCTTGAGGCCGAGGGAGACGCGCTCCTTCTCCTTGTCGACGTCGAGAATTTGAACTTCGAGCTTCTGCCCGATGGCCAGCATTTCGCTGGGATGGTTGATGCGGCCCCAGCTCATGTCGGTGATGTGCAGCAGGCCGTCCATCCCCTGAAGATCGACGAAGGCGCCGAAGTCGGTGATGTTCTTGACCATGCCGACGACCTTGTCGCCGATCTTGACGGAGTCCAGGAACTCGGCACGCTGCTCGGCGCGCTCGGCCTCGATGACCTCGCGGCGGCTCAGGACGATGTTCTTGCGGACGTCGTTGACCTTGACGATCTTGAACTCGTAAACGTTGCCGACGTATTCGTTGAGATCCTTCGGCGGGATGATGTCGATCTGGGATCCGGGGAGGAAGGCTTCGACGCCGACGTTCACCATCAGGCCGCCCTTGACGACGGACTTGACCTTGCCTTTGACCAGGCCACCGTCTTCGTAAACTTTGACGATCTTGTCCCAGTTTTGCTTGTGGGCGGCCTTCTCCTTGGAAAGCACGACCATGCCCTCGTCGTTCTCGAGCTTCTCGAGGAGCACTTCGATTTCATCGCCGACGGCAAACTCTTCGTCTTCGAACTCGGAGATCGGGATGATTCCCTCCGACTTGGCACCGATGTCGACCACCACAACTTGGGGACGGATTTCGATGATGGTACCGCGGACGATCGAGTTCTCGCGGTGGGTGTGGAATTTTTGATCGATCAGGGCCAAGAGGTCCTGGTCGGATGAACTAAGGGTGGCTGACATGTTGTCTGGGTTGGGGTTGGGTTGTTCGGTTGGGTTCGCCTGCCGACATCGCTCCGATCATTGACCTCTCCCACCCATGGAGCGCCGGCAGTGAGAGAGGGGGCGCCAATCTACGGGGAAAGTGGCGTGACACAAGCGCTTTTCCCGGGTTTGCCCAGGGGGCGTCGAGGGCCTCGTTGGCTCCGGGGCACCTGCCGACCATGATCCGGTCCTTGAAAGGGCCCTTTTCCGGTACTCTGGACGATGCGGCATGGCGTACCCTGACTTTCCCCGCTTCCCGCCGATCTTTGTATTGGGTCTATGCCACGTACCACCACCATCGCCCGTTTCCTGTCGGCCCTGGGATTCGGACTCTTCGTCCTCCCCGCCGTGGCGGAGGACTCGGCCTCGATCCAAAAGCAAGGCCTGGCCATCTATGAAAAGCTTTGCCTCGAGTGCCACGGGGCCAAGGGGGAGGGGGTCAAGGGCAAGGCGGACGAGCCCTTGGTGGGAAACCGCAGCCTCGACTCCCTGGCCAAGCGCATCGAGCGCACCATGCCCGAGGACGAGCCCGACCTCTGTGTCGGGGAGGAGGCGAGGGCGGTGGCGGCCTACATCTACGAGGCCTTCTATTCCGAGGCCGCCCGAGCCCGCGAGACGCCCGCCCGGATCGAACTGAGCCGGCTCACCGTGCCGCAGTATCGCCAGTCGGTCGCCGACCTCGTCCTCAGCTTCCGGGGCGAGGTGAACATCGGGACGGAGCGTGGGCTCAAGGCCCTTTACTTCGGGGCCCGCAATTTCACGGAACGGAAGGAATTTCTCGACCGGGCCAAGGCCCGGCAGGAGGCGGCCGCCAAGGCCGCCGAAGCCGCCAAGTCCGCCGAAGCGGCGGCGTCCCCGGCGGCGCCAGCACCCGATGCGGCACCGGCTCCCCTGGCCGAGAAAGACCTGCCGGAAGCGGACAAGTACCAGCGCGTCGATGCCCAAGTACGCTTTGACTTTGGCGAAGGCGTGCCGCCCCACGAAGAAGCGCGGGGCTTTTCGCCCGAGGAGTTTTCGATTCGCTGGGAGGGCACCCTCCTGCCGGAGGAAACGGGCGTTTACGAATTTGTCGTGAAGACCCGCAACGGGGTCACGCTCTGGGTCAACGACCGCGACCGGGGGGAGGCTGGCGGCCGCAAGGCCATCGACGCCTGGGTGGCCCCCCACAATGACCTGCGGGAGGAAAGCGGCAGCGTCTTTCTCGTGGCGGGGCGACCCTATCCCATCCGGCTCGATTTCTTCACCTACAAAGAGAAGGCCGCCTCGGTGGAATTGCTCTGGAAGCCGCCTCACGGCGTCCTCGAGACCATACCCGCGCGCAACCTGACGCCCGACTGGGTGCATGAATCCCTCATTCTCGACACGCCCTTTCCCGCCGATGATCGCAGTGTCGGCTACGAGCGCGGCACGCGGGTCTCCAAGGCCTGGCTCGAGGCGGTCACCGCCGGGGCCGCCGCCGCTTCGGACTACGTCGTCCTGCGCCTCGACGAGCTTGCCCGGACAAAACGAGACCAGCCGGATCGACGCGAGAAGATCGAGGCCTTTGCTGAACAGTTCGTGGCTCGTGCCTTCCGCCGCCCCCTCAGCGAGGCCGAGAAGGCCAGCTACGTGCGCATCCACTTCCAGGGAGACGCGCCCGTGGAACAAGCCGTCAAGCGCATGGTGCTCCAGACGCTGAGCTCTCCCCGTTTCCTCTATCCCGACCTGAGCGCGGTCCAGCCGGATTCCTGGACCCTGGCCTCGAGGCTGGCCCTGATCCTCTGGGATTCGGTGCCGAACACGAGGCTGATCGAGCTCGCCAGCAGGGGCGAGCTGGACAAAGCAGACAAGCTGCCCGGCATCGTCAGGGAGATGGTGGGGAACTGGCGCACCCGGGCCAAGGTCCGCGGATTCTACCACCACTGGCTGGAAATGGAGCGCGCCGACGAGCTTTTCAAGGATCCCGAGACCTTCCCAGAGTTCGACCCCGCCGTGGCGGCGGACCTGCGCACCTCCCTCTATCTCTTCCTCGACGAGAAAACCTGGGGCCAGGATTCGAGCTATCGCGACCTGCTCCTGGCCTCCGAGATTCCCCTGAACCACCGACTGGGCAAGCTGTACGGGGTGGAGATCCCCGGGGACTTCCAGCCCGTCGCCCTCGACGGAGGCCAGCGGGCCGGACTCATCACCCATCCCTACCTGCTCTCCTATCTCGCCTATCATAACAACACCTCACCCATCCACCGCGGGGTCTTCCTCGCCCGGCACGTCCTCGGGATGGCGCTGAAGTCCCCGCCCATGGCCAACGAGTTCAAGGATGCCGGCTTCGATCCGAGCCTGACCATGCGCGAGAAGGTGGCCGAAATGACCAAGTCCCAGGACTGCATGGCCTGCCACAGCACCATCAATCCCCTGGGCTTCAGCCTCGAGCACTACGACGGCATCGGCCGCTGGCGCGAGCAGGATCGCGGCAAGCCGGTCAATGCCCGGAGCGAATTTCATCCCGACGGGGACCACGCCATGACCCTGAGCGGCGCCCGCGACGTCGCCGAGTTCGCGGCGGGCGCGCCCTCGGCCCACCGCGCCTTCGTCGAGAAGCTGTTCCACCATCTCGTCAAGCAACCCGTGCGCGCCTATGGCGAGGACGAGATGGAGATCCTTTGCCAGGCCTTCTCGGACTGCGGTTACCGGATTCCCCAACTGATCGAACAAATGGCCCTGCGCGTCATTGCCCATCCCGGCCCGGTCTCCGCGAATCTTGCCAGCCATTGACACGGACGCTCACCCCTGACACCCTGACATCACCATGATCCGCCGCGACTTCCTCCGCCAGCTCGGTGCCACCAGTGCCGCTCTTCCCTTCCTCGCCGGCCTGCCCGGCCTGGCCGCCTCGGGGGGCAGGAAACAGCGCCTCATCTTTCTCTTCTCTCCCAATGGCACCATTCCCTGGGAATTCTGGCCCGAAGGGGAGAGCCTTGACTTCAAGCGCATTCTCAAGCCTCTCGAGCCCTTCAAGGATCAGGTGCTGACGCTCAAGGGGGTCTGCAACAAGGTGGACGGCGACGGCGACCGCCACATGCGGGGGATGAGCTGCCTACTCACGGGAACGGAGCTCTTTCCCG
The DNA here is from genome assembly GCA_964552315.1 of uncultured Akkermansia sp. GTDB lineage: Bacteria > Verrucomicrobiota > Verrucomicrobiia > Verrucomicrobiales > DEV007 > Arctic95D-9. The sequence goes on from CAZKGI010000012.1 coordinate 59,568, forward strand.
GGAACATCCAGGGGGGCTCGGACACGCCCGCGGGGTGGGCCAGCGGCATTTCCATCGACCAAGAGATCAAGAACTTCCTGCAAAGCCGCGAGGAGACGCGCACCCGCTTCGGTTCGCTGGAGTTCGGGGTGGCCGTGCCCAACCGCGCCGACCCCTGGACCCGCATGTGTTATGCCGGGCCGAACCAGCCCATCGCCCCGATCGACGATCCCGAGCAGATGCTGGGACGCCTCTACGGGCGCATGAAGGATCGCGAAAGCATCGCCTCCATCGTCGACGGCGTGCGCGAAGATCTCGTGCGCGTCTCCAAGAACCTAGGCGCAGAGGACCGTGCCCTCCTCGAGGAACACCTCACCCTGGTTCGGGAGATGGAGATCGAGCTCGCCCGCGTCAACGAAGAGAGCGAGCTGGCCCATCCCGTGCCGGACATCGATCCCGACATCGAGCTGGTCAACGACAACACCCCTCAGATCAGCCGGATGCAGATCGACCTGCTCGTCAATGCCATGGCCAACGACATGGCCCGCGTGGCCTCGTTGCAGTACATGCGCTCCGTCGGCATGGCCCGGATGAACTGGCTCGGGATTCAGGAAGGGCACCACACCCTCTCCCACGAGCCCGATGACAACGCCACTGCGGTGGAACAGCTCGTCAAGATCAACGAATGGTTCGCTGGCGAACTGGCCTACTTGGTTCGGCGCCTCGCCGAGACGCCCGAGCCCGGAGGCGAGGGCTGCATGCTCGACAACACCCTCGTCGTCTGGCTCAACGAGCTCGGCAAGGGGAACAGCCACACCCTCAACGACATCCCCTTTGTCCTGGTGGGCGGCAAGGCCCACGGCATTCGCGGCGGTCGCGCCCTGAGCTTTGACAAGGTCCCCCACAACCGACTTTGGCTGGCCCTGGCCCAGTCCATGGGGCACGGCATCGAGACCTTCGGCACCGAGACCTTCTGCGAGGGAGGGCCCTTGGCTCTGGGCTGAGGCGGTGGGAGGGCGTTAGGCGGTGGCCTCAAGGCCGCTCCGTGGGGGGCGGCGTGACGGCGTCGACCTGATCGACGGCGGGGGCCTGACACACCGCTTCCCAAAGCACGGCTTCGCCCGGCCAGCCACAGGTCTCCAGCCCCTGTCGGATGGCCGCGTCACTGGGCTCGACGAGCCCTTCCTCAGAGAGCTGCCGTTCGTCGGCGGGGTCCTGGGGGCGGACCTGGCGGGCTATGCGCCAGCAGGCCCAGGCCCTCCAGGAACGGAGCGTTAGCCGCGGTCCGCGCACCCGGCTGGCGAGGTGCTGGAAGTGGCGCCGGGGGTTGCCCAGGAAATGAGCCTCCTCGCGATGCTCGAGGATCCAGCGCAAGGCGGCATAAGGCGGAGGCCATTCGCGCAGGACCGCTTCGTCCCCGCGCAACTCGGCGGTGAAGGCTCGGTTGAGCATCAGGATGGCCTGGGCGGGCAGGCCCCGCCGCCAGAGGGCCTGAGCGCAGGCCAAGGCAAGGCGGTAAAAATGTTCGCCCCGATCTTCACCAGCCGCGCGAATGGAGACAGCGGACAGGCGGGGATCGGCGTCCGGGAGCGAGGGGCAAGGGGGGAGCAGGGCGGTGGGCGGGTCGTCCATCGCAGGGACGCGGAATGCGGGAAAGGAGTTCACGCTTACGGCAGTTGGACCGGAAAAGCAATCTTCCGGCGCGAGAGGGGCTTGTCAGGAGGGCGAGGCAGCCCCGTCCGGCCGGGAGAGCGGGGCTGGGCTTGCACATTGTCCCCGGCCCCCGTAGCCTTCCCGTCGGGGCGCTCGGCCCCGTGTCCTCCTTTTCCGACCTGCCTGACATGAGCTCCCTCGCCTCCCTGCCGCCCCTCATCGCCGTCGATTGGGGATCCACCCATTTTCGGGCCAAGCTGGTTTTGGGCGGGGCCGTCGAGGCAAAGCGGAGTGCGGCGGATGGGATTCGGCATCTCGCCGGGCGTTCTTGCGAAAGCATTTTGGAGAGCCATTGCGCCGCCTGGAAAAACACGCACCCTGACGCCAGGGTCCTCATCAGCGGCATGGTCGGGGCCCGGGAGGGCTGGCGCGAAGTGCCCTACGTCATGGCACCCTGCGACCTGGACGCCCTGGCGACGGGCGTGGTCTCCGTTCCCAGCGCTGTCTTCGGCGAGGTCTGGCTCGTGCCGGGGGTGCGCTACGATGATCCGGCCACGGGGCAGACGGATGTGATGCGGGGCGAAGAAACGCAAGTGCTGGGTCGACTCGCCAACCTGCCCCGCTCGGGAGCCATCCTCAGCTTGCCGGGCACGCATTCCAAATGGGTCTTGTGCCGGGAGGGGAGGATCGAGGCGTTCCGGACCTGGATGACGGGCGAGGCCTTTGAGCGCCTCACCAGCGACAGCCTCATCAGTGGCGACGGCAGTCCGGCCGAACCCGACTCGCCGGCCTTCCGGGCAGGCATCGAGGCGGCCTCCAGCCCCGGCGGCTGGCTGCACCAACTCTTTCAGGCGCGCACCCGCATGCTCACCGGGCGCCTGGCGGCTTCAGAGATGCGCAGTTTCGTGTCCGGATTGCTCGTGGGGCACGAACTTGCCGAAGCCCTGCGCTTCGCGGCGGGTCTGCCCATCGTGCTCTTGGGCGACTCGCTGGCCAGCACCGCCATCGCCGCGGGCTTGAGCCATTTGGGACAGGCTTGCCAAGCCGAGGCCGACGAGGGGCACCTTCGGGGCCTGCTGGCCATTGCCGCGGCCAAGGTGGGGAAGGGGGAGTGAACTCGTGGCGGGAAGGCCGCCAGGGACGCCGTCTCAGTCCACCGGAAGGCCGGCGAGCATTTTGTCGAAGCCCTTGATGGCTTCCTCTTCGTTGAGGACGAAGCCGTTGTATTCGACTTTGCCCTCGCGGTCGATGATGACCCACCAAGGGGTGCCGCCGGGTTTGTAGCTGCGGCTCACGCTGGGCAGGCCCCGGGGCAGTTTGGGGCTGTGGCCGAAGGGGATCTTGAGACCGAACTTCTTGGCGGTGACGGGGAGCTTGTCCGCCGTGTTGTCCAGATAGCTTTCAAAGGTCGTTTGGATGGCGATGAAGACGATGCCGTCGTTGCCCTTGTAGTGTTCTACGAGATTCTTGAGCACGGGCAGCTCGCGTTCCTGGGAGGCGCGACACAAATGCTGGAAGAAGAGGAGGACGATGATCTTGTCAGGATAGTCAGAGAGTAGGAGGCGATCCTTCCCCTTGGGCAGTTGGATCCAGGTGTCGACGGCGAGCTCGGGCGCCTTTTCCCCTTCAATCCCATTGAGCGGCTGCTGGGCTCTGAGTCCGGTAGGGAGGGCGGCTAGGGCAAGCAGGCAGGTCAGCAGGATGGCTCTCTTCATCTTCTGGTGGAGGTCTAGGGGAAATGGAGCACAGGATTTGAGTTCTTGCGGGGAAATTTTAGCCTCTTTAGACTGCGGCTGTCGATCGCGCTTTCCACCATGACCCACCCCCATCCCGATCCGTTCAAGAAAGCCCGCGCCGAAGCGCCGGTGTTGCAGTGCCCCTTTCGGGGGGAGCCCATCACCATGATTCTCCGTCACGAGGAGGTGCGCCGGGCGGCCAAGGACTGGCAAAGCTTCAGTTCCGATGCCCCCTTCCGGGTGCCCATCCCTTCCGAGGAAGAGGTCCGCACCATGCGCCAGCTCCCCATCGAGGTGGATCCGCCCGAGCACGGCGAGTATCGGGCCATTGTCGAGCCCTTCTTCAAGCGGGCCAAGGAGCCCGAGACCATGGCCCGGGTCGAGACGCTCGTCGACCGGCTCCTCGACGAGGCGCTGGGTCGGGATAGCCTCGACGTCGTCTATCAATTTGCCCTGCCCCTGCAGTCGCGAGCCCTGACCTATCTGCTCAACGTGCCGGAGTCCGAGGCGGAGCGCTGGATCAGCTGGGGGATCCACGTCTTCCAGGTCCGGGGAGGGGTCCGCCCCGGGACGGAGCTGGAGGCCTACCTCCACGAGCAATTTGATCTCAAGGAGCAGGAGCCGGGCGAGGACCTCTTCAGCGCCCTGGTGCAGGCCGAGTTCCGCGGCCGACGCCTCACTCGCGAGGAGGCCATGGGTTTTGCGAATCTCGTCTTTGCCGGGGGCCGGGACACCATCATCCACACGGTTTCCAACCTTTTCGCCTATTTTGCGGAGCATCCCGAGTCCCTCGACTACTTGCGCGAGGATCCCGCTCGCGTCGTCCTGGCGAGCGAGGAGTTCTTCCGTGTTTACATGCCCTTGACCCACATTGGCCGGGTCTGTCCGGTGGACACGGAGGTGGGCGGCACGACCGTGCCCGCGGGTCAGCGCATCTCCCTCTGCTGGGCCTCGGCCAATCGGGACGAGACCGTCTTCGACGCTCCCGACGAGGTGCGCCTCGATCGGAAGCCGAACCCACATTTGTCCTTCGGTTTCGGCACCCACCTGTGCCTGGGGGCGCCGCACGCGCGCTTGCTGGTGCGCACCCTTTTGCAGAAGCTGCCCCAGCGAGTCGCCGCCATCGAGCTACTCCGCGCCACGGAGCGCGTCGAGCGGGAGGAAAAGTACGAGCGCATCGTCGGCTACGACCTCCTCGAGGTGCGTCTCCGCGCCCGCTAGGGGGACGGACAGCCGACTAGTCCCAGCGACCGGGAGCCTCGCTCCATTCCGTCAGCCCCTGGCGCTTCGTCACCGGCCACCACTCCTGCAGGCGGGCACCGAGCCGGGCGACGATCTCGGGATGCGCCGCGGCCAGGTTGGTGTTTTCGTGAGGGTCAGAGAGCAGGTCGAACAATTGGGGCCGGATTTCCGTGCGCGGATGCGAGGCCGCGTAGCGGCCGAGCTGACCGTCGTAGGTCAGGAGCAGTTTCCAGCGCCCCTTGACGATCCAGCGGTAGAGCAGGCTGGCCTCTGGGTCATCGAGGTCGGCGATGTCGTGGGCAAAGGTCTCGCCGAAGACCTCCTGCCGGGGCGAGGGCTGGCCGCTGCGCAGCGTCGGCAGCAGGTTTTCGCCCGGCAGTTCCGCGGGAACCTCGAGACCCGCGGCGGCCAGCGCGGTGGGCACGATGTCGACGCTGGAGCAGAGCTCCTCTCCGCGATCGCCCGGACGGATCCTGCCGGGCCAGGAAAAGAGGATGGGCTGCCGCGTGCCGCCCTCGTTGGCCGACTGCTTGGACCTCGGCGCGTAGGCCGGGGAATGGGGATCCTGAATCCATCCATTGTCGGCGAGGGCGACGACGAGAGTGTTCTCGCTGAGGCCCCGGCGCTCGAGGTGGTCCAGCAGCTCGCCGCAGGTCCGGTCGTACCATTCCACCATGGCGTAGTAGCGGGCCACGTGGTCCGACTCGATCCCCTTGGCTTTGTATTTTTGATAGAGTTCCTCCGGGGGATTGTGTGGGGTGTGGGGCAGGAAGGGGGCATACCAGAGGAAGAAGGGCTTTTCCGCAGCCTTGGCCTCGTCGATGAACTCGAGGACCGGGGCCATCCCCTCGCGTCCGATGCGCAGGCCCTCGTCGCCGTGGCGACCGCCGGGATGCGGATAGCCGCGGGTCATTCCGCGGGTGAAGCCGCAGTGCTCCGGATTGCCTTCCCACCATTTGCCCGCTTGGAAACTGAGGTAGCCCTGCGTCCCGAGGCGCTGCATGAGGGTGGGCGCGGCGTCGATTTTGGCGATGAGCTGCCTGCGCAAGGCGGCGTAGCGGGGCGTTTCGGTTCGGGCGGGACCCTTGCCCTTTGCCTTGGTCGCGGCGAGTTCCTCTGGGCTCAGCGCCGGATCGTTGCCGGTGATGCCGTGCTGGTGGGTGTAGAGACCGGTCGCCAAAGTGGCCAGGGCGGGACGGCACAGGGCCGTGGGCACGTAGCCCCGTCGGAAGAGCGCACTGCGGGCGGCGAGGCGGTCGAGATGGGGCGTCTCGATCTGGGGATGCCCCATGAAGCCGTAGTCGGTCCAGGCGTGATCGTCGGAGATAAGAAAGACAATGTTGGGAGGGGGCTCGGCACCCTGGCCCCTGCCAAGGAGGGCGCCCAGGGAGAGGAGTAGACAGAGAAACCGGGTGGGGGACATCAGGGGGCGGGGGCGGCGAGTTCCGGATAGAGGCGAGACAGCGAGAGGGGATCCCCATAGTGGCGCTGCCATTCTTGGAGCTTGCGGAAGAGCGCGGCGATCCGTGCCCCCTCGGCCGGATCCCCGGCGCGGTCCTGCTGCTCCAGGGGATCGGCGTCGAGGTGATAGAGGCGGACGACGCGGGCCTGGGGGTACAGGATCAGCTTCCAGCCCTCGTGGATGACGGCCCGCTGCAGGTCGAGGTAAGCGGCGTAGACCGCGTCCCTCGCGACGGGCGGGTGTTCCCCCCGCAGCAGGGGGAGGAGGCTGTGGAAATCCTCATCGGGCCGAGGCGGCGCGCCCGCCAGGTCCAGGGCCGTGGCCATGGCGTCCTGGAGGTAAATGGGGCGGTCGATGACCTGGCCGGCGGTCAGGCCGGGGCCCTTCACGAGGAAGGGCGCGCGCAGGCTGTGCTCGTAGAGGTTCTGCTTGCCGAAGAGTCCGTGTCGTCCCACCGCGAGGCCGTGGTCGGCGGTGAAGAAAATCCAGGTGCGCTCGCCCAGGCCGGAGGCCTCCAGCGCATCGAGGATGCGGCCGACCTGGGCATCGAGGTGCGAGATGAGGGCGTAGTATTCGCGACGATGGAGCTGGACGGCGGCCTCGGTGCGTGGGAAGGGGGCGAGCCGCTCGTCGCGCAGGTCGGGACCGCAGCCCATGGCTTCCTTGTGAGGGTATTCCGGGAGAAAGTTGTCGGGCAGGGCGATCGACTCCGCCGGGTAACGGTCGAGGTAGGCCGGCGGCGCCTGGCGCGGATCGTGTGGGGCATTGAAGGCGACGTAGAAAAAGTGCGCTTGGGCTTGCCCGGCGGCCTCCTGCAAAAAGGCGAGGGCGTCGTCGGCGGTCACTTCGCTCCAATGGCGACCGCCCTCCCAATAGCCGCCCCACTTCGGATCGCTGGGACTCCAGGGATCGGCTTCCCCCTCGCGCGGGCGGTCGTATCCGGCGGGGTGGTCCTTCGGCATGCCGGAACGCACATGAGCGAAGCGGTCGAAGAGTCCCGCGACTTCGGTGCGGACATGCCATTTCCCCGTGAACCAGGTACGGTAGCCCGCCGCGGCCATGCGCTGGGGCCAGAGCTGACCTTCCTGCCGCGCGCCTGTCATTTCCTCGTGCAGCGCCTGGGCCCGCCAGAGGCTGCGCCCCGTCACCAGCATGGTGCGGCTGGCGATGCACACCGCAGGCGACCACGATCCCATGTTGTAGGCGTGGCTGAAGCGCACCCCCTCCCGCGCGAGACGGTCGAGATGGGGCGTCTCGATGTCGATCTGCCCGAGGGCTCCGAGCGCCTCGTGGGTGTAGTCGTCGGCGAAGAGGAAGAGCACGTGAGGGCGCGGCGACGCCTCCTGCGCCGGGGCGATTCCTGACAAAGCCCCCCAGACACAGCAGAGGGCGAGGACGGGGGCGGCTTTCATGTCAGGGCGGGCCAGGACCCGGATGAGGAGGGGGGATCCCTCCGTCGCGAGCCTCGGGAGCAATGGTCTCGGGCCGCGGATTTCCGGGGGTTTTTCCCTAGCGGGGGGCTTTTCCCTAGAAAACCAAGCGGGAAGAAAACTGTCCAGCGCAAAGGCGGGGAGATTTCAGGCCGCCTCGCGCAGCATCCCCTGGATGGCGCGGAGCAGTTCGAGGCGCCCCGTCTTCGCCAGGGCAGAGGAACTGTAGGTGGCTGGCTCGCCCTCGGCGAAATCCGCCAGGGCCTCGAGGAAGAGGCGGCGGTTCGTTTCCAGCTGCCGCGGCTTGACCTTGTCCGCCTTGGTGAAGACCAGCGAAAAGGGCACTTCTTTCCCCACGAGCCAGCGGGTGAAATCGAGGTCGATGCGCTGGGGCTCGTGGCGGCTGTCGATCAGGACGAAGACGTGGCGCAGCCCCTCCCGAAATTCCAGGTAGTCGGCGACGTAGTCGTTGAAGCGCTCGCGCTCGGACTTCGCTGTCTTGGCGTAGCCGTAGCCGGGCAGGTCCACGAGGGCCCAGTCTTCGTTGACGACGAAGAAATTGATCGTCCGGGTTTTCCCCGGGGTGCCCGAAACCTTGGCGAGGGACTTCTGCTGGCAGAGCAGGTTGATGAGCGAGGACTTGCCCACGTTGGAGCGGCCGATGAAGGCAAACTCGGGGAGGCTGGGGGCTGGGCATTCCTCCAAGCCGGCGGCGCTCAGGGCAAATCGGGCCTTTTGAATCTTCATGGGGGCGTTTTTCAGGTGTCGGTGGGCCGGGGGCGCAGCTGCGCTTCGTGCTCGCGCCGGTCGACGAGGTTCCTCGCCTTGACCCGATGATCGCGCTTGGCGCGGCGTTCCAGGGTCATCTTGCGCTTCTTGAGCCGCTGCTTCAGCTTGGCGATCTCCTCGTCCAGTTTGAGGAATCCCTCAAGGCGTTCCTTGGAGAGCTGCCCCGCGGCCACGGCCTCGCGGATGGCACAGCCGGCATCCGTGCCGTGGCGGCAGTCGTGAAAGCGGCAGTTGGCGGCGATGCTGGCGACGTCGTGAAATTTCTCCCGCAGGGTGTGCTCGTCCGTCCACATCTGCACCTCGCGGATGCCCGGGTTGTCGATGAGGATGCCGCCCTCTTCCAGCACGATGAGCTCCCGCGCCGTGGTGGTGTGGCGCCCCTTGCCGGTGACCTGGTTGACCTCGCCCTCCTCCTGCCACGCTTCGCCGAGCAGGGCGTTGATCAGGGAAGATTTGCCCACCCCGCTGGAACCGACAAAGGTGATGGAGACCCCCGGATCGAGGTAGCGGCGGATTTCGGCGACGTTTTGTCCATCCACGGCGCTGGTGACGACGACCTCCGCCTCGGGACAGAGGGCCTCGATGGCAGCCGCGGCCTCCGCGTTCTGCGCCGGGGGATAGAGGTCGCCCTTGTTCACCAGGACCAAGGCCCGCGCCCCGCTGCGTCCGATCAGGGCGAAGTAGCGCTCCATGCGTCGCAGGTTCAGGTCGGGACCCGCGTCGGTGACCACGCAGACGATGTCCACGTTGGCGGCGAGGACTTGCTCTTCCGTGCTCCGGCCCGGGGCCTTCCGGGAAAAGCAGGTTTTCCGGGGGAGCCGCGCGCGGATGACGTGGTCGAGCTCACCCGTGCCGATCTCCAGGGCGACCCAATCCCCCACAGCGGGGAGTTCGGCGTCGCAGGAGGCCTCGTGGTAGACCTTGCCGCTCATCACCACCTCGTATTCCTCGCCCTCGCCGGTGAGGGCGCCGTAGGTGATCTTGTTGTCGCGAATGAGGCGCGCCGGTACCCAACCCGATTTCGCACAGCGCGAAAAGGCCTTTTCGAAAAAGTCGCACCAGCCGAGATCGGTCAGGGTCATGGGGCATTGTAGCATGGCCACAACCCGCCTGCATGCCGGGATGCCGGGCGGAGATCGGCGGCCCGTCGACGCGGGCAGGGACTTGGCGCCGCGCCCCCGATCATTCGCAGAGTTCCAGGTGGGGAAGGCGGGTCCCCCCATCGCCTGCCCCCGCAACGCGGAGATGGGCCAGCAGGTATTCCTTCATGGCCCGCCGCACCTTCAGGCAGAGCCGGCCTTCGCGCATGCCGTAGTCGCGGGCGATGGCCCGCTGCTGGACCTCGTCCAGACAGGAATGGGGGCGCAGGACGAGCTCCTCATACTGCTCCCAATCTCGATCGGGGATCGCCGCCTCGTGAACCGCGCCGGGCCAGTCCGCCTGCTCGATGCGGCTCAGGACGAAGTCCCGGTAGTCCTCGTGCTCAAAACACCAGGCCCGCACGTGCCAGCGATAGCCATCGTGCCCGAGGGCGTGCGGGGCGATCTCCCGCTGCGAGGCGCGGCCACTGGAGACGGACCAATAACGGAGGCGGAGCCGACGACGGCCCTCCACGGCGAGAAAGACGCGCCGCTCCACGGCCTCCGAGGCCCGCCTGCTGGGAGGGACAAACCAGTCCACCCGCCCCTCTGGCGGCGCCGAGGGGCCGGGGGGGAGGGGAACCCCCTCGCCCAGAAAGACCTGCACCGCCTCCTCCAGGCAGGGACGGTGCAGCAGGCAGCTCATGTCCGGCGAGGCCTCGTAGCGCTTCGAGGTCAGATTGTAGGCCAGAGCCCCGGGATTCAGCTCCAGGTAGGCCTGCAGGTCGGCCGAGGCCTGCGCCGCGGAGATGCCAAAGACCTCTCTCAGGTCCCCCCGATTGATGGCTCCGCGCCACCAGGCGGTCCGCTCAATCAGGCGCAGCCGCTCGCGGGCGGCCCATTGATCTCGATTGCTCGCATTGCCCATAAAAATAGTCAGTCGTGAAAATAGATGGGTAAAAAGAATTGACGGGTAAAAAATAACGACGCATTATGCATGGGTCTAAAAAAACGACACAGTCAATCGACTGTAGGGTAGTCCATTGATTTTGTCACCGTAATTGTCAACTCCCATAAAGAATCCCATGATCACCGAACTCGTCTTTGTCCTCGACCGCTCCGGGTCCATGCGATCCATGCGCCAGGCCGCAATCAACGGCTTCAACGAATTCCTGCGCGACCAGCAGGCGGCCCCCGGCGTGGTTCGGCTCACCCTCGTGCTCTTCGACCACGAAACGCAGAGGATTCACGATTCCCTGCCCATTGCAGAGGTGCTCCCCCTCGACCGCGAGCGCTACGTGCCCCGGGGGGCGACCGCCCTGCTCGACGCCGTCGGCGAGACCATCGACGGGCTCGGCCGGGTCTTCGACGCCCGCGCGGAAGCGGAGAAGCCGGGACAGGTCATCTTCGCCATCCTCACGGATGGGGAGGAAAACTCCTCGACTCGCTATACCTGGCCCATGGTCTCCGAGCGCATCGCCCACCAGCGCGAGAAGTACCAGTGGGACTTTCTCTTCCTCGGCGCCGGGCCGGACACCATCGCCACAGCCTCGCGCATGAACATCGCCGCCGACCGGGTCAGTCGTTACGCCGCCGACGGGGTCGGCCAGCAGGCCGCCAGCAAGGGGGTCTCGCGCAAGATCCTCGCCCTGCGCTCCTTGAAGATGGGGGCAATGAGCAAGGAGCTCCACGCCGACCTCCAGACCCCCCTCGAGGAGCTCGTGCGCGACGAGGAGGACAAGCGGCGGGAGTGAGTG
>CAZKGI010000013.1:0-68353 GCA_964552315.1 uncultured Akkermansia sp.
CGGTCCTCCACCTCGACGTCGATGATGTCCTCCTGCTTCGGCTTGCGGCCGAAGAGACCGCCGATGTCGATGCCGAAGTAGGCGAGGCAACTGATGACGAGCACCGTGGCGGCCGCCTCGTCGAGATTGCCGATCACCGGGATGTTGTCCGGAATCAGTTCAAGGAATCCCGCCGTGGGGTTCACGAGATAGACCGCGCCGACGGCGCCGAAGAGCCCCACAATGATGGAGCCGACGACGCTGCGTTTCTCCTTGCCGTCCGCCGCGATGGTTTTCTGGTTTTCCATGGCCTCGATCTTGCCTTTTCCACGCGCGGGAAGCGAGTGGAATCCGCTCCCCTCTTGGTAACGGGCCGATGCGCCAACACTTTGTGAAAAATTTCACAAAGTCCCCTTGAACTTCCAAAACGGGCGTCCGATACTCCGAAACCCGATGTCGCCTCCCTTGCGGGGACGCTTCGGTTCCGTCATGGCGACCACTTCACGAGAGATCGAAATCCCAGACGCGGCTGCCCGGGCCGCGTCCTTGGATAGTTACCAGGCGACGACCGAGGACCTCGTCGGTGAAAAGCTGGTCCTGAACATGGGGCCCTCCCACCCCGCCACGCACGGGGTGTTGCGGCTGGTGCTCGAGCTCGACGGGGAGACGATCACCAAGGCCGATCCCGACATCGGATACCTGCACCGCGGCGATGAAAAGATCGCCGAGAACATGCAGTACAACCAGTTCGTGCCCTACACGGACCGGCTCGACTACCTGGCCCCCCTCGCCAACAACGTCGCCTACGCCCTCGCCGTGGAGAAACTGATGGGCTGGGAACTGCCCCCTCGCGGCCAGGCCATCCGGACGATCTGTTGTGAGATGGCGCGCATCTCGGCCCACATGCTCGGGCTCGGCGCCTTCGCCATGGACGTGGGGGCCATGACCGTCTTCCTCTACACCTTCACCCAGCGGGAGACGATCTACAATCTCTGCGAACTGCTCACCGGAGCGCGCTTCACGACGAGCTACACTCGCATCGGCGGCCAGATCCGCGATCTCCCCGAGGGCTTCACCGAACAGCTCCTCAAGTTCTGCGACGAATGTCTCCTCTGTCTCGACGAGGTCGACACCCTGCTGAGCCGCAACAAGATCTTCCTCGGCCGGACCCGCGACATCGGCGTCATCTCCAAGGAGGACGCCATCGCCTGGGGCTTGAGCGGCCCGAACCTGCGCGGTTCCGGCGTCGAGCACGACCTGCGCAAGGCCCACCCCTATCTGGACTACGCGCGCTACGAGTTCGACATCCCGGTCGGCTCGGTCGGGGACTGCTTCGACCGCTACCTCGTCCGCATGGAGGAGATGCGCCAGAGCATCCGCATCCTCCGCCAGGCCGTGAAGGACCTGCCCGACGGCCCCATCAACGTCGTCGACGCCAAGGAGCGCCTCCCGAAAAAGGAAAAGGTCCTCATGAGCATGGAGGAGCTCATCCACCATTTCATCCTCGTCACCGAAGGGCTCGACGCCCCCGTCGGAGAGGTTTACTTCGGGGCGGAGAACCCGAAGGGCGAACTGGGCTTCTACATCTGTTCGAAGGGGGGCGGAGTGCCCTACCGGCTCAAGATCCGCGCCCCCTCCTTCGTCAATCTCAGCATCCTGCCGAAGGTCCTCCAGGGAAGCATGATGAGCGACACCGTCTCCATTCTCGGCAGCCTCGACTTCGTGATGGGTGAATGTGACCGATGAGCTTTGTGCGCCTACTGAATCCCTGACCTTCTCGTCGTGCCTCAGGTGCCCAACGCGGGCCAACCTCCTCCGCCATGCTAGCTGTTCCCCCAGAACTCGAAGCCGAAATCGACGAACGCATCACCCACTATCCGGTGAGCAAGCGCTCCGCCGTGCTGCCGGTGCTCCACCATCTGCAGCACCACTTCGGTTACCTCAGCGAAGAAGCCGTCGAATGGACGGCGGCCAAGCTTGGCCTCGAGCCGATCAAGGTCCTCGAGGTGGTCACCTTCTACCCCGGATTCCGCCAAGAGGCCCCGGGCAAGTACCACATCCGGGTCTGCCGCACCCTGAGCTGTGCCATGGCCGGCAGCTACGAGCTGCTGGAAGAGTTCTGCAAGCAGACCGGCATCGACCGTTCCGGCGTCAACCATCACCATCCCATCGCGGTCAGTCCCGATGGGAAATACAGCATTGAGTTTGTGGAATGCCTGGCGAGCTGCGGCTTCGCCCCGGTCTGCATGGTCAACGATGACTTTCACGAGTCGGTCCGCAATGCCGACGAGATCCTGAAACAATATCCCTGACGATGAGCGGCATCACCTACAAGAGCGGCCGCGAGCCGCACCCGAAGGAACACCGGGTCGTCTTTCGCAACATCGACCGCGTCGGCTGGGACACGCGCATCGACACCTACCTCCAGGAAGGCGGCTACGAGCAGCTCCGCAAGGCGCTGGGCATGGAGCCCGCCGCCATCACCGAGGAGGTCAAAAAGTCCGGCCTGCGCGGACGGGGCGGAGCGGGCTTCCCCTGTGGGGTGAAGTGGACCTTCATCCCCCCGGGCAACACCAAGCCGGTCTATCTCATCTGCAACGCGGACGAATCCGAGCCCGGCACCTTCAAGGATCGCTACATCCTGCACCAAGATCCCCACCAGCTCATCGAGGGCATGGCCATCGCCTGCTACGCCGTCGGAGCCAAGCTCGCCTACATCTACATCCGCGAGGAATTTCCCGAGGCCGCCCGCATCGTCGAGCGCGCCATCGCCGAGGCTCGGGAGAGAGGCTTTCTCGGGCAGAACATCCTCGGCTCTGGGTTCGATCTGGAAATCTACGTCCACCGTGGCGCCGGCGCCTACATCTGCGGCGAGGAGACCGGCCTCATCGAATCCCTCGAGGGCAAGCGTCCCTACCCCCGCATCAAGCCGCCCTACTTTCCCGCGGCGATGGGGCTCTACCTTTGTCCCACCATCGTCAACAACGTCGAGACGCTGTGCCACGTGAAGCACATCCTCGAGATCGGGGGCGAAGAATGGGCCAAGACGGGAACGAAGAACAACACCGGCACCCGCATCCTCTGCGTCAGCGGCGATGTCAAGAAGCCTGGCTACTTCGAGGTCCAGGTCGGCCACGTCACCCTCGGCGAGGTCATCAATGATCTCTGCGGGGGTCTCAAGGAGGGACGCTCCCTCAAGGCCGTCATCCCCGGCGGTTCCTCCGCCAAGGTCCTGCGCGCCGACGAGACTTTCACCGTGGGTCGCGGCGAGGAGGCGCGCCAGCTCAGCATCTGGGACATCCCCATGGACTTTGACACCATGGCCGCCTGCGGCTCCATGGCGGGATCGGGCGGCGTCATCGTCATCGACGACAGCCGTTCCATCAGCTGGGTCCTGAACAACCTCAACAACTTCTACGCCCACGAATCCTGCGGCCAGTGCACCCCCTGCCGCGAAGGCTCGCTCTGGATGAAGAAGATCACTGACCGCGTCGTCGCCGGGAAGGCCTCGCCGAGCGACATCGACACCCTTTACAGCGTCGCCAAGAACATCGACGGCCGCACCATTTGCGCCTTCGGCGAGGCCTGCTCCTGGCCCACCGAAAGCTTTGTCGAGAAGTTCCGCGACGAACTGGTTGGCGACACCAAGCCCGAGTTGGAGGGCGCCATTCTCAACGCTGAAACCCTTACTGCCGCCGCCGGACTCCAATGAGCGAACCGACGAAGCCTGATCTCGTGGACGTCCAGATCGACGGCGTCTGGTACCAGTTTCCCAAGGGGACGCGCCTCATCGAGGCCTGCCGCCAGGTTGGGGTGGAGGTGCCGCATTACTGCTACCACCCCAAGCTCAGCTCTCCCGGGAACTGCCGCATGTGTCTCGTCGAGACGGGCATGCCGCCGCGTCCCCTGCCCGGCGCCGAGCCGCCCCAGCCCGATGAAAGCGGGCACCTGCCCATCTCCTGGATTCCCCGTCCCGTCATCGCCTGCGCCAACACCGTGGCCCACAACATGGGCGTGCGCACCAACAGTCCGCTCACCGAGGGCTGTCGCGAGGGGGTCATGGAGTTCCTCCTCGCCAACCACCCCCTGGACTGTCCCATCTGTGACCAGGCCGGCGAGTGCACCCTGCAGGAATACAGCGTCGAACACGGCAAGGGCGAGTCGCGCTTCCGCGAGCACAAGGTCAAGAAGCCCAAGAGCGTGCGCGTCGGTCCCCGCGTCCGCCTCGACGACGAGCGCTGCATCATGTGCAGCCGCTGCATCCGCTTCACCGACGAAATCGCCGACGATCCCGTGCTCGGCTTCACGGACCGCGGCAGCCACACGGTGCTCACCGTTTATCCGGGCCGCGAATTGGCCAACAACTACTCGCTCAATACCGTCGACATCTGCCCGGTGGGCGCGCTGACCTCGGAGGATTTCCGCTTCCAAATGCGCGTCTGGTTCATGCGCGAGACGCACACCATCGACACCAATTGCGCGACGGGCTGCAACATCACCGTCTACAGCCGCCAGAACCGCATCTACCGCATCGTTCCCCGTCGCAACAACGAGGTCAACAGCGACTGGATGCCGGATTCCCACCGCCTCAACTTCCACTGGATCGACAGCGAGGCCCGCCTCAGCGAGCCCATGATCAAGGTCGACGGCCTCCATCGTCCCGTCACCTGGAACGAGGCGCTCAGCACGGCCGCGGAGCGGCTCCAAGCCTTCTCCGGCGACCAGGTGGCCGTGATCGCCTCGGCCCGGCTCACCAACGAGGAGCTCTACATGACGAAGCGCCTGCTCGGCCAGCTGGGGACCAGCCAGGTGGCCACGGTGCCGAGAACGGGCGAAGCCGACGGCTACCTCATCTCTGCCGACCGCAATCCCAACAGCAAGGGGGCCGAGCTCGTTCTCGGCGTCTCCCAGCCCGGGGATTCCCTCGAGAATATCCGCTCCGGAATCGCCTCGGGACAAATCCGAGCGCTCATTGTGCTGCAGGAAAATCTCGTCGATGACGCGAATTTCTCGCCCGAACTGCTCGGCCAGCTGGATTTTCTCCTGGCGACCTACCCCCTCGCCAATCCCACCACCGGACTCGCGGACGTCGTCCTGCCCGGAGCCTGCTGGGCCGAGAAGAGCGGCACCATGATCAACGTCACCGGGCGACTGCAGCGCCTCAATCGGGCCGTTGACGGCCCCGGTGAAACCCGCGAGCCCTGGGAGATCGTGCGCGACCTCATCCACGCCCTCGGTGGCGGCAACGGCATCTACAGCGTCACGGAAATCTTCAAACTGCTCGCCAACGAAATCCCTGCCTTCCAAGGCGTCACCTGGGACCAAGTCGGCGATCTCGGAATCCCCCTCGTCGAAACCGGCGCAAGCATCCCCGCCATCGAGCGCGAAAAAGAGCGCATCGCCTCCGGGATCATTGTCGGCTGACCCTTTTCTGAACGAATGGATTGGCATCTCCTCATCGCCGCCGCCATCAAGATCGTGGCCTTCGTCTTCCTCGCGACCCTGCCCTTGGTCGCCATGTCGGTGTGGGCGGAGCGGCGCGTCAGCGCCGCCATCCAGGATCGGGTGGGGCCCAATCGCGTCGGACCCTTCGGCCTGCTCCAGGCCGTCGCCGACGGGATCAAGTTCCTGCTCAAGGAGGACTTCACCCCCTCCCACGTCCGCAAGTTCTACTTCTGGCTGGCCCCGGCCCTGACCATGGTGCCTGCGCTGCTGACCTGTGCGGTGCTGCCCTTCGGCAGCAAGCTCTTCGGCGAGAAGATGGTCATCGCCGACCTCGACGTGGGTCCCCTCTACGTCTTCGCCGTCGCCTCCCTGACCGTTTACGGCATCGTCCTGGCTGGCTGGTCCTCCAACTCGAAGTACCCCTTCCTCGGCGGCATCCGCTCGACCAGCCAGATGATCTCCTACGAGATCTCCCTCGGGCTCTCCATCGTGCCCTTGGTGATGATCTACGGAGACCTCAACCTGGGGCGCATCGTGCAGGAGCAGGCACAGAACGGCTGGGCCCTGCTTCCCCTCTGGGGCGAGGGCCTCAGCCTGCGCAGCTGGATCCTCCTGGTGCCGATTCTCATCTCCTTCGTGATTTTCACGACCTCGATGTTCGCCGAGACGAACCGACTCCCCTTCGACCTTCCGGAATGTGAGACCGAGCTCGTGGCCGGCTATCACACCGAGTACAGCTCGATGAAGTTCGCCCTCTTCTTCCTCGGCGAATACGCCGCCATGATCATTGGCTCGGGTCTCGCCGTGACCCTCTTCCTCGGCGGCTGGAGCCTGCCCTTCGGTCTCCTCACGCCGACGAGTGCCGACGCCGAGGTGTCCCTCTTCAGCGGCATCGTCCACATCCTGACCTACTTCGCCAAGGTCATCGCCTTCATTCTCTTCTTCATCGTGGTCCGCTGGACCCTGCCCCGCTTCCGCTACGACCAGCTCATGCGCCTGGGCTGGGTCTTCTTCTTCGAGATCGCCCTTTTCAACGTCATCCTGACCGCCCTTCTCCTGTGGTGGCTCGCCCCCGCCGCCTGAACCCCGCTCCCGCATTCACAGCTTTCAGCCTTCTGCTCACATGGCCATCGTCGTGCAACGCCCCAAACTGAAGTGGTGGGAACACCTCTACCTCCCGGCGCTCTTTGCCGGGATGAAGGTGACCCTTGGGCACCTCATCGCCATTCTTACGCGGAAGAAGAAGGTGACCATGCAGTACCCCGAGGAGAAGTGGGATGCCCACCTGCCGGACCACTACCGCGGCGCTCCGGCCCTGGTCACGGATGAGCACGGCCGCGAGCGCTGCGTCGCCTGCCAGCTCTGCGAGTTCATCTGCCCGCCCCGCGCCATCACCATCCATCCCGAGGAGATCCCCTCCGACGACAAGTGGGCCAAGGTGGAAAAGCGCCCCCGCCAGTTCGAGATCGACATGATCCGCTGCATCTACTGCGGGCTCTGCGAAGAGGTCTGCCCCGAGCAGGCCATCTTCCTGCGCAAGGACTACGCCATCACCGGCACCAGCCGCGCGGAGATGGTCCACGACAAGAAACGCCTTTATGAAATCGGCGGCGTCCGCACCGGACTCGTCAACAAGTGGAATGAGTTGAAGTAACCGACCACGGACGCCGAGCGGATTTCCCTTTCCCTACAGCGACTTCATTCCAGCTCCTCGCTCCTCAATGACTTTCCTCTTCTACCTCTTCTCCGCTTTGGCCCTCTTTGGAGGCATTGGCGTGATCGCGAGCCGCAATCCGGTCAGCTCGGCCTTCTCCATGGTGCTTTCCTTTCTCGGATTGGCCGCCCTCTTCATCCAGCTGAACGCCTTCCTGGTCGGCGTCCTCCAGATCCTCGTCTACGGCGGGGCCATCATGGTGCTGTTCCTTTTCATCATCATGCTCCTCGACCTGAAGGCCGAGGAGGAAAAGCGCCGCCCCCTCGTCGTCTTCGCGGGCGGCTCGGCCGTGGCCATCGCCTTCGTGACCCTGGTCGCGCTGGTGCTGGGTCGCGGGGCCACTGCCGGCCAGACTTTCCCCGTCATCGCCGAGGCCGGACGCAGCGATGTCCACCGCATCGGAGAACTCCTTTTCGGAACCTACTGGCTGCCGATTCAGATCGTCGGCGTCCTCCTGCTCGCCGCCACCGTCGGGGTGGTCGTCCTCAGCCGGAAGGAGTTGAAATAGCCCATCACGCCCTTGCCCATGGACCTCACTCTCAACCACTTTCTCTTTGTGAGCGGAGCGCTCTTCGCGATCGGGCTCGCGGGCGTGCTCGTGAGGCGGAACCTCATCATCCTCTTCATGTGTCTCGAGCTGATGCTGGCGGCGGCGAACCTCACCTTGGTGGCCTTCTCCCGCTATCACCTCGTCGACGGACAGCCCGCCTACGACGCCCACGTCATGCTCTTCTTCATCATCACCGTGGCGGCGGCCGAGGTCGCCGTCGGCCTGGCCATCATCGTCGCCCTCTTCCGCTCGAAGGTGACCACTGACGTCACCCAGGTCAACACGATGAAATACTGACCCCCCTTTTGCCCTCCTCCATGGATCCCAACACCCTCGCCTGGTCAGCCCTCCTCCTGCCGCTCCTCGTTGCGGCGGCGATCTTGCTCGGCCTGAAACGCTGGTCGGGAACGTCCGCCCTGCTCTCCACCGCCTCCTCCCTGCTCGTGCTGCTGTTCTGTCTCGTCCTGGCCCGCGGCGGGGAGGCTCCCGTGGAGACCAAGACCTACCCCTGGATCGATCTCGGGGCCGCTCTGGAAATCGGCATCGGCCTGAAACTCGACGGCCTCAGCCGGGGCATGATGCTCATCGTCAGCTTCATCGGCTTCCTCGTCCACCTCTTCTCCCTCGGCTACATGAAGGAGGACAAGGGCAAGTCTCGCTACTTCGCGGGCCTCTCCCTCTTCCTCTTCTCCATGACCGGCATCGTCCTCGCCGACAACTTCGTGATGATGTTCGTCTTCTGGGAACTCGTGGGGGTCAGTTCCTACCTCCTCATTGGCCACTGGTATGAGAAGGCCTCGGCCGCGGACGCCGCCAAGAAGGCCTTCCTTGTCAACCGCATCGGTGACTTCGGCTTCATGGCGGGGATTCTCCTGGTCTGGATCCTCACCGGCTCGATCTACTTCGACGAGATCGCCAAGGCCGTCGGCGGCGTCGCCAACGCGCAGCTCCTCAACATCGCCGTGCTCTGCGTCTTCTGCGGGGCCGTGGGCAAGTCGGCACAGGTGCCCCTGCACGTCTGGTTGCCCGACGCCATGGAGGGCCCCACGCCTGTCTCCGCCCTGATCCACGCCGCCACCATGGTTGCGGCGGGCGTCTATATGCTCGCCCGGGTTTCCTTCCTCGTGGAGGCCGCGGACTTCGCCGCCGATGTCATCGTCTGGATCGGGGCCATCACGGCCCTGCTTGCCGCCCTGATGGCGCTGCAGCAAAACGACATCAAGCGCATCCTCGCCTACTCGACCCTCTCCCAGCTGGGCTACATGATCATGGCCCAGGGCATCAGCGGGGGCAGCGATGCCGGTATGTTCCACCTTTACACCCACGCCTTCTTCAAGGCCCTCCTCTTCCTCGGCTCCGGCGCCGTCATCTACGCCTGCCACCACGAGCAAGACATCTGGAAAATGGGCGGCTTGAAGGACAAGCTGCCCTTCACCTTCTGGACCTTTGCCCTCGGCACCGCCGCGCTCATCGCCGTGCCCTTCACGAGCGGCTTTTGGAGCAAGGAGGCCATCCTCGAGGCCGCCCTTCACCAGAAACTGCACGGCCCCTACGCCATCGCCATTCTCGTGGCCTTCCTCACGCCCTTCTACATGACCCGCCTCTTCCTGGTGGCCTTCTTCGGCAAGGCCCGCACCCCGGCGGCCAGCCACGCCCACGAGGTGGGACCGGTCATGTGGGTGCCTCTGGTGCTCCTCGCGGTCTTCGCGGTCTTCTCTGCCTATTCCTTCCTCGCCAGTCCGCTTCTCGCCCGGGGACAGGCCGACTTCGGCCATTTCTTTGGCCACTTCGGCCTCACCGCCATCCTCTCCCTCCTCGGCCTCGTCGTCGGTGTGGGGGCTGCCTTCCGCTTCTATAAGGACCGGGACAAGGACCCCTTCCACCTGCCCCTCCTGCGTGACAAGTTCTACATCGACGAAATCTACCTCAAGGGGGTGCGGACCTTCCAGGATGCCGTGGCCAATGGCCTGGACACGGCCGACCGCTACGTGGTCGAGCCGCTCATGGCCCGTTTCCCGGCCATGGCCGCCTTTGCCGCGGGCGGGGTCTTCCGCGTCTTTAACGCCGGCAATGTCCAGACCTACGCCTTCCTCTTCGGCCTCGCCGCGGTCGGGGCGGTGATCTATCTCCTTCTCTGACGAATTTCTTTCCCCATTTCCTCGTGAACTCGCTCGAAATTCTCGTCCTCCTGCCGCTCCTCGCCGCCCTCGTCGTCGGCCTGGGGGCTCCCGCCCGTGTCACCTCCCTGGTCGCGGCCGCGCTCACCCTGCTGATGGCAATCTGCTGCCTGGCCCAGTTTGCTCCCCCGGTGGTCGAGGGCGACATCCACTGGCAGCTCTCCAGCTCCCGTCTGCTCCTGGATCTGCCCGGTTTTCCCAAGCTCCATCTCGCCTTTGGCCTGGATGGCATCAGCCTGGTCCTCGTTCTCCTCTCGGCCCTGGTGCTCTTCGCCGCGGTGCTCGTGGCCCCCCGCGAGTCCGCCATCGCCGGCAGCGCCCGCCTCTACTACCTCTCCCTCCTGCTCATCGGCGGCGGGGCCCTCGGCGCCTTTGCCTCGACCGACCTCTTCTTCCTCTACGCCTTCCACGAGCTAGCCCTCATCCCGACCTTCCTCATGATCGGGATCTTTGGGCAGGGGGAGAACCGGGTCAAGACCGCCTGGACCATCACTCTCTACCTCGGCGTCGGCAGCCTCATCCTGCTCGTGGGCCTCATTCTGGCCGTGGTGTCCCTGGGTGGCTCCACCTTTGACGTGCGCGAGCTCATCGCCCTTGCCCGCGACGCCCAGGGCGGCATCCCCGCCGCCACACAGTCCTGGATCTTCCTGCTCCTGCTCGTCGGCTTCGGCATCCTCGTCTCTCTCTTCCCCTTCCACAGCTGGGCCGCCCCCGCCTATGCCGAGGCCCCCACGCCCGTGACCATGCTCCACGCCGGGGTCCTCAAGAAATTCGGCCTCTACGGCCTCATCCGCCTCGCCCTGCCCCTGGCCCCGGCCGGCGCCGAGCGTTGGCTGAACCTCCTCCTTCTGCTCCTCCTGGGCAACATCCTCTACATCGGCCTCGTCACCATCGCCCAGCGCAAGCTGGACCGCCTGCTCGGCTACTCCAGCGTCATGCACATGGGCTACGCCTTCCTCGGCATCGCCGCCGGCAACAGCCTCGGAGTCTCCGGTGCGGTGCTGCTGATGTTCGCCCACGGTCTCTCCATCGCCCTGCTTTTCGCCCTGGCGGGCTGGATGCGCGAGCGCTTCGGCGAGCTCGACCTCGAGCGCCTCGGTGGACTCGGCAAATCCCTGCCGAAGCTCGGCCTGATCTTTGGCTTCGCCACCTTCGCCTCCATCGGCCTCCCGGGCTTTGCCAACTTCGCCGCCGAAGTCGCCATCTTCTTTGGTGCCTTTAAGGGCGAAGCCGCCGGCATGACCTGGATCCGCTGGGCCACCATCGGAGCCCTTTGGGGCGTGGTCATCTCCGCCGTCTACATGCTGCGCGCCTATCGCAGCCTCTTCATGGGCCCCAGGCCAGAGCGCCTGGATACGCCCGCCGACCTCTCCTGGGGCTTCCGCGTGCCGGTGCTCCTGCTCCTCGTCGCCCTCCTCGCCGTGGGCTTCATGCCTGAACTTCTCAATCAATTCATCCGACCCGCGGTGGACACTCTCTTGTCTCTTAACGCGGGCTGAGCCATCCCTGTTTCGCTGAACGCTGCACACCGACTCCTTCCCATGCCGGTCTACTATCTCGAATTCATTGTCGTCGCGCTCGGTCTCGTCCTGCTCATGGCCGACGCCTTCGTCAAGGTGGAGGACAAGCGCCACCTCGCCTGGGGCGGCATCCTCGGCCTGGGGGTCGTCTTCCTCCTCCTCTTCCGCGTGGACCTTGCCCCGGCGACGGAGGGCGCCATCTGGAAGTTCTACGCCGCCCCTGACAAACTCACCCTTTTCTTCAAGGGGATCGCCGTGCTCACCACCCTCCTGGTGCTCCTCATGGGGGTGAGCTATGCCCCCGTGGTCCTTGGGCAAATCGCCAAGCCGGAGGCCGGTGCCCATCCCCAGGCGGGCCTGGGCGAGTTCTACGCCCTGCCCCTCTTCGTCTGCGCGGGCCTCATGTGGATGGCCTCGGCGACGAATCTCGTCAGCATTTTCGTCTCTCTGGAGACCGTCTCCATCGCCTTTTACATCCTCGTGGCCTACCTGCGGCGCAACGTCGGCTCGCTCGAGGCCGGGGTGAAATACCTCATCCTCGGCGCCCTCTCCGCTGGCTTTCTCGTCTACGGCTTCGCCTGGCTCTTCGGGGTCACCGGCAGCATGGACCTCGCGGGCATCGCCGAGGCCCTCGCCCGTCCAGATCTCAATCCCAACTCCGCCCTCTTCGCCTTTGCCCTCATCCTCGTGGCCCTGGCCTTCAAATTGGGGGCCGCCCCCTTCCACCTCTGGATGCCCGACGTCTATCAAGGGGCCCCCACGCCCATCACCGCCTTCCTTTCGGTGGGCTCGAAGGCCGCGGGTGCTGTCGTGACCCTTCGCCTGGTCACGCCTTTCCTGAACAGCCCCGTCCTTCAGGGGAAGGTCATTGCCATCCTGGTGGTTCTCGCCATTCTCACCCTCCTCATCGGCAACCTCGCCGCCCTGCCCCAACGGAATTTCAAGCGCCTCCTCGGCTACTCTTCCGTCGGCCACAGCGGCTTCCTCCTCATGGCCCTGGCCTCGGTGCCCCGCGCCGGGGTGAGCAATGCCATGCAGCCCAGCACCGCCATCGCCTTCTACCTCGGAGCCTACCTGCTGATGACCCTCCTGGCCTTCCTGGTGCTGGCCAACCTGCGCAGCCTCGTCAAGAGCGAGGACCTCGACGCCTGTCGCGGACTCGCCAAGCGCTCCCCCTTCCTCGCCGCCGCGCTCCTCGTCTCCATGGCCTCGCTCGCGGGCATTCCCCTGACCGCCGGATTCTTCGGCAAGTTCTTTGCCTTCAAGATGGCCGTCGACGCCGGCCAGTGGGCCCTGCTCGTCGCCGGCCTCATCGGCGCCGCCGCGGGTTTCTACTACTACCTCAAGATCGCCGTCTCCATGTATTTCTCTGAGCCCAGCAAGGAGGAAAGCGACGCCCTGCGCGTCCATCCCGTCTCCGGCGCAGTCATGGCGGTCCTGATGGTTCTCATCGTCGCCGCTGGCGTGGCCCCGAGTCTGATCACCCGCCTCTTCTACTGAGGCGACGGCGCTTCCAAAATCCGGCCCCGCCCCCCGCCGCCCCAGGGATGGCCTGGGTCGCCCTCCCCTTTTGAGGCAAGGCCAAGGCCTCAAGTCCGTCCGTTCGACGAGGGCTTGGAGGCCGCGATCTTGAGGATCGAGGCGAGGATGAGAACCGCCCCGAGCCATTGGCCGGCGCCGAAGCGTTCGTCGAAGAGCAGCCAGCCACCGAAGGTCGTCCCCACCGGCCAGAGGGTCTGAATGGAGGCCCCCGTGGTGACGTCGAGACAGCGGAAGCCCTCGTTCATGGCGAGCTGCCCGCCCCCCGCGGCCAGGGCGGCGAGCAGCAGCAGGCCTGCCCCCGGCGCGTCCAAGGCAGACAGCGACGGAGCCGCCAACACCGCGATGGGCAAGAGAATCCATAGGCATTGCGCCAGGTAGATGGTGCCGATGGAATAGGTCTGCGACAGCTGGCGCACCAGAACGACCGCCCAGGCGGCCAGGCCCGCGCCTAGCAAGGCGATGGTCTCGGGCCAGCCAACGCTCAGGCGCCGGCTTTCCTCGTCCGGCCCCACGAGGAGCACGATCCCCAGGAAGGCCGACCCCAACCAGAGCAGGCGCTTCCATTGGAGGCGCTCGCCCAAGGTGAACATCGCGATGAAGGAGGCAAAGACGATGTAAGTGTTGGTGATCAAGGTCGCCTTGCCCGCCCCGAGCGAGGGGATCGTCCAGTAATAGGCGGCCGTGCCGAGAAGACCGGTCATCCCTCGCAGAATGAGGGAGCGGTCGCGAAAGACGGGCCGGAAGCGAACCCCTTGGGCCCCGCGGAAGAACACCACGACAAGCAGGGTGCCCACCACCGCGCGAAAGAGCAGGGCGACCTCGGGGCCGCCTCCGGCGTGATCACCGAGATGCCTCAGCAGCATCGTGTTCGTCGTGAAGGCCATCACGGAGAGAATCATCGCCACCACGCCTCTCCATCTCCATTGCCGAAGCTCGGAGCTAGAGGGGGTAAGGGGAAGACAGCTGGAGGATTTCATGGAGGGCTCCGGAGGAGCGGACGTAAAGAAAAAGGACCTCCCCACTGGAAAGGGGGGCGACCCCAAGGGGAAGGCGCCCTCGGCACCTTTTCCCCATGCGGCCCCTTCGGGGAAGAAATCGCCGGACCGGACGGAGAGGGAGCTAACCCCCTGGACCGTCAGGAGGGGAACCCGGATCCGCCGGGAGGGTCGGAGGTCAGCGCCAAGATGCCCGAGCCCTGACAGAACGCAAGTGGGGTCGAGGCCCCGTGGGCGGGTCGAGAGACCACTCCCCATCCATGCCGCGCCGGAAGGGCAGCCCGCCCGCGCAAGGGAACCGAGGACGGGGACGACACCCGTCCTGCAAAAATCATCCCGTCCTCAGGACACCAGTTCCGGAATGGGCTTGCCGTGGTCGACGATGGGGGTGGGACGCCCGTTCAGGTCGTCGATGGTGACCTTGGAGGAGTCGATGCCGAGGTGGTGGTAGATGGTGGCGAGGAAATCGCCGGGACCGCAGGGACGTTCGGTGACATCCTCGCCGCGCTTGTCGGTGGCGCCGATGATCCCGCCGGTTTGGATACCGCCGCCGGCCCAGACGTTGGAGAAGGCCCGGGGCCAGTGGTCGCGGCCCGGCTGGAGGGTGCCGGCGGGAGCGCTGGCATCGCCGGCTCCGGTGCTGCGGTCAAAGCTGATCTTGGGCGTGCGTCCGAACTCGCCGGTGACCACCACGAGGACGCGCTTGTCGAGACCGCGGGCGTAGATGTCCTCGATCAGGGCGGAAACGGCCTGGTCGTAGGTCGGCATGCGGAACCGCAGGGCCTCGAACTGGTGCTGATTGACGGCGTGGTCATCCCAGTTGCCGACGCGGCCGCAGAGCGGTCCGCTCAGGCTGCTGGTGACGATCTCCACGCCGGCCTCGACGAGGCGGCGGGCCAGGAGGAGCTGCTGGCCCCAGCGGTTGCGGCCGTAGCGGTCGCGGATCGCGGGATCCTCCTTGCCGAGGTCGAAGGCGTCGCGCGTTTGGGGATTCGTCAGGAGCGTCATGGCCTGGGCTTCGAACTCGTCGAGGGCCCCCAGTTCGCCTTCCCGGTCGAAAGCGCGCTCCAGCCGGTCGAGACTCTTGCGCAGCGCGACCCGGTCGCTGAGACGGCGGGTCTCGGCGGGGTCGCTCAGCCCGATGTTGGGCACGCTGAAGTTGGGACGGTTCGGGTCGTCGGTGACCGAGAAGGGCGCGTAAGCGTCGCCGAGATAGGCGGGGCCGTTGTATTCCAACGGGGGGTTGACCCCGATGTAGTTCGGCAGCGGATTGCTGCGCTTGCCCTCCTGGGAACGCAGGTAGTGGGCCACGGACATCCAGTCGGGCAGGCGGGGCTTGGGCTTGTCGCGCTCGTCGCTGTCACCTGAGAGCATCTGCATGGACCCTGCGGGGTGGCCGCCGGCCTTCTGGTTCATCGAGCGCAGGATGGTGAACTTGTCGGCGATCTTCGCATTCATCGGGAGCAGCTCGGTGAGCTGCATGCCCGGAACCTTCGTAGAGATCGTCTTGAAGGGACCGCGATACTCGCTGCCGACATCGGGCTTGGGATCGTAGGTGTCGATGTGGGACTGCCCCCCCGGCAGCCAAACCATGATGATCGACTTGCGCTCGGACTTGGGAAGGGCGGCGTTCGCGGCCCGCAACCTCATCAATCCCGGCCAAGAGAGCGTGGCCATCCCAGTGAGACCAATCTGCATGAAACCGCGCCGGGAAAGCGGGCCGGCACAGCGGAAGGGAGAAGAGGAGGTGGTCATGGTCGCTATCGGGGAATGGATGATGGATTTGAAGAAAGCCAGGGAAAAGTAATGGGGATTCAATTGGTGGCAAAGGAAGCCAGTTCCTTGCCATCGGCACCGTTCCAGATGCGGAGGGTGCTATCCTCGCCACCGCCCACCAGGATCGCCCCGTTGGGCGTGCTGGCGGCAGCCTGCATGAAGTCGGGCAGTCCGGCAATGGAGCGGACCTCTCCGCCCTCGTCCTTGACGATGCGCAGGCGGTTGTCTCCGGCGGACGTGACGATCTGGCTGGTGGCACCGATGTACTGCAGGGAGGTGACCTCCTTGCCCCAGCCCTCGATCTTCTTGATCCGCTCGCCGATGATGGTGTCCCAGGAGACCACCACCCCATCGGCCCCGCCGGTGGCGAGAACGCGACCGTCGGCGCGAAAAGCCACGCCCATGACGTAGTGGGTGTGTCCCTCGAAGAGGTGGACCTGCTGGCCCGAAGCGACTTCGGTGATCCGGGCGATCTTGTCCGCCGCCCCCGAGGCGAGGAATTTCCCGTCGGGGGAGAAGTCGAGACTCATGACGATGTCCGCATGGCGGTCCTTCCACGCGGCGGTGAGCTCTCCAGTGGCGGCGTCGAAGAGGACCACGTCACCGCTGCGAGAGGGTTCGCCCCCACCCGTGGCAAGCTGCTTCCCATCAGGGCTGAAACACACGGCGTTGACCCGGTCGGCAAAGATCGGAACCTCGGCCTGGTTGCCGAGGGTGCGCTCGAGAACCCAGCGGGACGGGGCGCCGACGACACGGCTTTCTCCTCCAGGCACGGTGGCGACAAAGGCCCCGTCCTCGCGAGCCGCGAGGCGGGTGCCGGGGTCGGCGGGGCCTGACACGTCCTCCAGGGCGGTCGCGCTGGGCACCGCCCAAAGGGTGAGACGCCCGTCGTCAAAGACCGCCGCCGCCATGGCTCCATCCGGGGAAAGGGCCACCGCCACGGGACGAACCGTCGGCTTGGCCACCGTCCCCCGCGTCGCGGTGAGGACGGCGTTGGCGGCTTCCTGGGCCTTTTGGGCGGCCGCGATGGCCGCATTGGCGGCCTCGAGAAGGGCGGCGTTGCTGGTCTTGGTCTCGTCGATGCGCTTCACCTCGGCCTCGGCATCCGCGATGTTGCTCTGGGTGGCGGCGAGAGCGGCAAGCGCCGATTTCTCCTTCATCACCAGGGGAGCGAGTTTCTCCTGGGCATCCTTCAGTTCCTTCTCGAGGGCGGCGTCGGCCTTGCCCTCGGGAGCGGCCGCGATCTTGGCGAGCACGGCGTCGACGACCTCCTGGGCCTTGGCCTTCTCCTCCTGGGCGGGCGGAACCGCTTTTTCCTTCTCGGGCAGGGCCTTTTGCATGGCCACGATGGCATCTTCGGCTTTCTTGCGGAGCTCGTCGAGGGCCTTGTTCTGGGCCTCGATCTTGGCGACCTGGGCCTTCTGATAGGCCTGTTCGAGAGTCTGGCGGGCCACTTCCCATTCCTGGGCGGCGATTTCGCGGGTGGCGGCGGCGCTGCCGCGGAGCTCGGCGAGGAGCTTGGCACTGGCGGCCTCCCAAAGCCGCACCGAACCATCGGAACAGCCCGTCAAGATGCTCTTGCCGTCGGCGGAGACCTGATGGTTGAGGATCGCGAGCTTGGAGGCCTCGGCGATCTTGGCGAGCACAGCGGGGTCGGCGGGAGCCGGCGACGGGACCTCGGGCGATTCTCCAGGCGCGGCCTCGCGCTTCCACAGCTTCACCTCGCGGAAGCTGCCGCTGGCGAGGCGAGTTCCGTCCGGGCTGAAGGCCAGCGACTGAACCATGGCCCGGTGGGCGCCTCCGCCCTCCACCGCAGGATCGACGATCTCGGCGACAAAACGGCGGGTCGCGAGATCGTAGAGGAAGAGTCGGTGGCCGCGTCCACAGACGGCGTGGCGCCCGTCTTTGGTCAGGGCCACACTGTAAATCGGATCAATCCCGGGAGGCAGGGCCTGGAAGGTGACCTGGCGCTCCGCCTGGACCCCGGCCTTGGCGCCCTGGTCGATCCAGGTCCGCAGCACCGCGATCTCGGCATCGGTCAGCTTCACGGCGCCGGACTTGTTGTTCGGCGGGGGCATCTCGATGTCGGGGGAATGGATCGAGGCCTCGACGATGAGACTTTCGCCACTCTTGCCCGGCACGATGGAAGGCCCGGAGTCGCCGCCCCGAATCATCATCTCGGGGGTCTCCATGTTCAGCCCGGCCTTGGCCGTGGTCTTGTTGTGACAGGCGATGCAGTTGGCCTTGAGGAAGGGGTAAACGTCCCGGTAGAACTCCGGCTCCTCCGCAGCGCCAGCGAGCCCAAGGCCCGCGGCAAAAACCGCCACGCCCGCCTGCCGGATCGTCCGGCCCCTGTCGAGAAGCGCCCTCATTTCTGTGCAGTGGTGGTGGCCGGTGCCTCGGCCTCGGCCTTGGGTTTCACCGAAACCCGGATCGGCGTGGACACGTAGATGTCGACGATGTCCTTGGGGGCGGCCGCGTCGGCGGCGGCTTTGACTTTGGCGGTGGCCTTGGCCATCATCGACTCCGCTTCCTTCTGGCGAGCCTCGGCGGCCTTGGCCGCGCTCATCATCTCGTCCTTCTTATCGGCGGGGGCATTGGCGGCGTCGCCGGCGATCTTCTTGGCCTCCGCGGCCACGCGGGCGGCCTCGGCCTCGGCCTTCTTCTTCTCCTCCTCGGCGATGCGGACGGCCTCGGGGTTGTAGGAGTACTTGGCCACGGCGCTGCCGTAGAAGGCGATGGTGTAGTCGCCCGGCTGGGTCTTCAGCGCGGAGAGGTCGAGCACCGCCTCGGCGGCCTCGGCCTTCACCGGGATCTCGAATTCCTTCATCCCGTCAAATCCGACCCCGTAGGCCTTGAGCTTCATCGAGGTGCCGGAGAATTCGCCGCGCCACTCAGCCTTCAGTGGAATCTTCAGGGTCTCGCCCTCGACCACCTCGAAGACCTTGTCCTCGGCCGCACTCAGGGTGATCGGCGAGGGTTCGGCGTCGGTGACCGAAACCGGCACGTCGGCAAAGAGACGCGGGCTGGGGATCTCACCCTTGGCGTCCTTGACCGGCCAGGCCATCGAGGCCACCCGGCAGGGCCGAACCACCTCGCGTCCGTCGATGGTGGCGTGGCCGGTGATGGTCGCCAGGGAGTGGCCGCGCGGGGCGTCGGGGGCGGCGCTGATGACGAGGTGACCCACCGACTTGCCCGGGGGGATCTTGAGCCCGGCAGCAGTGACCCCGGCGGGAAGTCCCTCCATCTTCAGCTCGATCTCCCCGTCGAAGCCGTCGCGGCGCACCGCCACCACCTCGAAGGCCATGGCCCCGCCGGCGCGCAACGAGATCGGCTTGGAGAGGGCGGCGCGGTCGCCGTTGCGAAGGGTCATGTGCACCGCCCAGGCGGCGATGGCAAAGTCGGGTTGGGCCTGGCGCACGAGCAGGCGGTAGCGGTTCTGGGGATCATTGCGGGTTCCCCCGAAAAGGTCTCGCACCGAGAGGCGGTGCAGGCCGTCCTGCTTGATCTCGACTTTTCCGAGCACGTCGGGCGAGCCCACGTCGTAGGGAGGGCCGTCGTAGGAGTAGCCGTTGCTCGAGACTTTCACCGGGCTGACAATGTCGTAGAGCTCAGCCACGTCAGTGAGGGTCTCCTTCTCGCCATCCTTGGCAACGTGCTGGACCAGCACAAAGGGATCGGTGTTGCGCCCCAGCCGTGCGGAGGCGACCTCGACCCACCAGACCTCGCCCTTCTTGGCCTCGAACTCGTAGGTGTCCACGTCGGCGGCGGGGTAGAAGCTGCCGGCAATGTCCAGGGGCAGCTCGACCCGGAGAGCCTCGCCAGCCTTGTCGTTGGGCTCGACCTCGTTGGCGGGCGCCTCGGCGGGAAGCCCCTCGGGCGGCCAGGAGACAGCGCCGACCCGCGTCGTCGAGGGCTGCTGGGGCGCGGGATCGTCCCCGCTCAGCTCCCGCAAGGCCAGTCGGTAGAAATGGCGCTCGCCTCCCTGGAAAGTCAGGTCGTTGACCTTGATCAGGTAGGTGCCGTCCTCCGGGGGAGTGAAGTCGATGACCCCGCCCGTGCGGTTGACGAGGAGATCAGAGCCCTTGTCGTCGGCGAGGATCACCACCGGGGTCAGGCGCGAATCGATGCCGGTGGCGGCGACGTCCACGGCGACCCGCTGTCCCTTGCGCCCCTCGAAGGCGTAGTAGTCAACGGCCCGCTTGGTCATGGTGGCGTTGCAGATCGTGTTCAGCGGCAGCTTCATGGCCGTCTCCACGCTGTTGTTGGCTTGGGTCCGGGTGATCTCGTCGAGCGAGTTCACCGAAAAGGCCCGGGCCGAGGAGATGCCCAGCCGGGAGAGAACGCGGGCCTCGTGCACACCGACGGGAGCATCGGGGGCGATGGTCACGAGAAACTTGTTCTCCACGACTTGGCCGTCGGGTCCCTTGACCGGCTCGGCGGTGATCTTCGGCGTCGAGAACATCAGCGCGGAAACTTCCTCGAGGTTTTCCCCAGTGATGGTGACCTCGAATTGACTCCCCACCTTCCCGCCCATGGGAATGGTCGTGAGGAGGCGCGGAGCCGGCAGAACGACGAGCTGGGCGTTCGCGATGAACGCGGGAAGGAAGGCGGCGATTCCTAACAGAACGGCAAAGAACGGCGTGCGGCGCATGGTCTTAGTGGTTGTAGAGGAATTCCTTGGTGTTCATCACCGCCCAGAGCAGGTCCTCGTAGCCGATGCGGCGGGCGCGGGCGGGGTCGAGAGGCTTGTCCTGCGCGTCGGTGCGCGGTTTTCCGATAAATTCCTCGGCAATGGAGAGCTCCTCCGCGCTGGGTTCGCGACCGAAGGCGGTCAGGTAAATCTCGCGGACCCCCTCAGCCACGGGGACCTCGTCCTTGGAGAGCTTCTCGGCGCGCCCACCCGCGGCGGAGAGCTTGGCCTTGACCTCGGCGGAGTTCATCAGGTGCAGGCTCTGGGCCAGGCTGGCGGACTGGACCCGCTCGCATTCGCAGACGCTGGCGCCCTCGGGACGGCCGAAAACCTTGAGGAAGGGAGCGGCGCGGTTGTAGCTGTTGTCCGGCAGAGAGATGGCCCGGGTGCCCGGAGGCAGGTCGGCAAAGTCGGTCTTGGCCCCAGTGAGCCCGTCAATGGCGTCCAGCAGCACTTCGGCGGGCAGGCGCTTGGGATAGAAGTGCGAGAAATTCTGCTGATCGACGGCGTTGTGCTCGTTGGGCACCTCGCTGAGCTGGTAGGTCTGGCTGCGGGTGATGATCCGCACCACCTCCTTGAGGTCGAAGCCGCTCTCGATGAAGTGATTGGCCAGGGCGTCAAGCAGGGCCGGATTGGTCGCGGGGTTGGTGTCGCGCAGGTCGTCTTCGGGCTCGACCAGGCCGCGCTTGAAGAAGTGCTTCCAATAGCGGTTGACCAGGGCCTTGGCAAAGAAGGGATTGTCCTTTTGGCCCATCCAGTCGGCCAGGACGAGGCGGGGATCGTCGTCAGGGGCAATCTCCGGCGGGGTCTGGCCGAGTCCGGCGGGCATGACCTTGACTCCGGTCTTCTTGTTTTCAAAGTGGGCCAGGCCGCGCTTGTGGAAGATGAGGTCCTCGCCGGCCACCGCGGTGGGCTTGCGCCCCACCTGGGTGAAGAAGGCGGCCATGGCGTGGTAGTCGCTCTGGCTCCAGCGCTCGAAGGGGTGGTGGTGACACTGGGCGCAGTTCATCCGCACCCCGAGGAAGAGCTGGGCAACGTCCTCGAGCTGGGTGGAGGGTTCCTTGACCCGCTTGTACCAAGCCACCGGAGGATTGGAGACTATGGTGCCGGTGGCCCCCAGGATCTGCCGGACGATCTCGTCGTAGGGCGTATTGGCGAGGAGACTGTCGCGCATCCAGGCGTGGAAGGCGAAGTTCGCGGTGATGTCCGCGGCGGACTCGCGCTTGTTCTTCAGCAGGGCCGTCCACTTGTTGGCGAAGTAGTCGGCGTAATCCGGCGTGGCCAGGAGGGCCTCGATGGCCTGGTTCCGCTTGTCCGGATCCGTGCTCGCGAGGAAGACCTTGGTTTCCTCGAGCGTGGGGAGGCGCCCGGCGATGTCCAGGGAAACGCGGCGGAGGAAGGTGGCGTCGTCAATCACCGGCGAGGGGGGAATGCCGATCTCGCGAAGGTTCGCGAAGACGTGGTCGTCGATGAAGTTGTTCGAAGGCGGCAGCTCTTCGACCGGAGCCCCCAGGGGAATGGCGATGTTGGAGACCGAGACCAGGCCCGCGTAGCGGACCATCACCGCGACCTTGCCGGGGAGGTCGAGGGTGCGGACCTGACCGTGGTGGTCCGCCTCGGCGAGGCTGCGGTCGTTGGCCTCGTAGAGGGCCATGCCGGTGACGTCACGGGTGCTGCCGTCGGAGAAGCGGGCCGTGACCTTCAGCTGGGCGGTCGTGCCCGGTTTCATCAGGTGATTGGCCGGTTCGACCTCCAGCGCGGTGATCTTGGGGTCCTCTTTGGTGCCGTAGGGCATGCCCTGGGCGATCCAGTTGACCAAGGTCTGGTACCCCTCGGATCCGGGCTCCAACTTCTTGCCCCCGCCGTGGGGCACGATGTTGGCCGCCTTGAGCAGCAGCAGGCTCTGTTCTGGCGCCGGCGGGAAAACCCGGCGCCCGCGGCCTTCCTTGACGATGTGTTCGTAGTCCTCCTCGGGCTCGAAACCGAGTAGGGAGAGGCGGAAGCCGCGTTGCCCGGTGATGGCCTTGGCGTGGCACCCCCCGGTGTTGCAGTCCGCCTTGGTCAGGATCGGAATGATGTCGTTGACGAAGTTGAGGGGCCGGACTTCGGGTTCATCGGCACGCGCGGAAGCACCCATCGTCAGGGCGAAAGCAAGAGCAAGGGAGACGCGATTTACGAATAGCATACAATTTGAGGTCCGGTCTGACCTTCCCAAAGGGTAGGGGAAAACTCCCTATTGCCATATTCGTAATCG
This sequence comes from uncultured Akkermansia sp., assembly GCA_964552315.1. Classification (GTDB taxonomy): domain Bacteria; phylum Verrucomicrobiota; class Verrucomicrobiia; order Verrucomicrobiales; family DEV007; genus Arctic95D-9. Next base: position 22,646 of record CAZKGI010000013.1, read on the forward strand.
CGCCATGCTCAGGCGCACGAACGCGCCACAAACCCTTAATCAAAAGATTGGCGGACCGCCGGGCCTCCTCCTAACATCAGCCCCCTGGGCCCCGCCCCCGTTCCAAGCGCATGGATCGCACCAAGAAGATCACCCTGCTCGTCCTCCTCGTTCTGGCCGTTGCGATCAACTACATCGACCGCGGCTCTCTCTCGGTGGCGAAGCCGGACCTGGCGAGAGATTTCCAGCTGGACTCCACCCAGATGGGCTTCCTCTTTTCGGCCTTCTTTTGGAGCTATGCCCTCTTCCAGGTCGCCGCGGGCTGGCTCGTCGACCGCTACGACGTCAAGTGGGTCTACGCCATCGGCTTCCTCGTCTGGTCGCTCTCCACCGCGGCCATGGGCATCTTGTCCGGTTTCTGGATCTTTTTCGCCCTGCGACTGCTTCTCGGGGTCGGGGAAAGCGTGGCCTATCCGGCGACCTCGCGGCTCCTCGCGGCCAACTACGCCGAGGAACAGCGCGGCTTCGCCAATGCGCTGATCGACGCCGGAACCAAGCTGGGGCCCGCCCTTAGCACCCTGCTAGGCGGGCTGGTCATTGCCCATTACGGCTGGCGGGCCCTCTTCCTCGTCGTCGGCCTCGGCAGCCTGCTCTGGCTGGTGCCCTGGCTCTGGCTGGTGCCTTCGGAACGACGGGCCTCCGCCGCGAACACCCCTGCCCCGTCAAGCCGGGGCCCCGTCCTTCCCTGGACCGACCTCCTGGCACGCCGCGAAGTCTGGGTGACCTCGCTGGGGATGTTCTGCCTGGGTTACGCCTGGTACTTCCTGCTCTCCTGGCTGCCCGCCTACCTTGTGGAGGAGCGGGGCTTCTCGAAGGAAGACATGGCACTGTTCGGCTCCCTGCCCTTCTGGGCGATGGCCGCGACCTCCCTTCTGGGCGGATGGGTCTCGGACCGCTGGATCCGGGCGGGCGGGACCCCCACCCGGGTGCGCAAGACCTTCCTGGTGGCTGGCTTCCTGCTCTGCGCCCTTTTCATGGTGGTGGCGGCTCGGGCCTCGAATCCGAATGTCTGCATCGCCTTCCTCACCGCCGCCTGTGCCGCCCTGGGGTTCTACAGCTCCAATGTCTGGGCGGTGACCCAGACCCTCGCGGGCACTCTGGCCGCGGGGCGCTGGACCGGCCTGCAGAACTGCGTCGGCAATCTCGGGGGGGTCGTCTCGCCCATCGTCACCGGCCTCATCGTGACCCGCACCGGATCCTACGGCCTGGCTTTCACTGCCTCGGCGGCCATGCTCCTGTTCGGCGCCCTCGTCTACGCGTTCCTCCTCGGCCGCATCGCCCCCCTCGCCTGGCCGGAACATTCCGCCCGCGAAAATTGATTTTCCCCTCTTCTGACCATGCATCCCGAACCTGTCATTCGGACGCTCGCCGAACTCGTCCGCATCCCCAGCGTCAATCCCGCCTACGAGGACGGAGTCTCCGAGGCCGGCGTGGTCGCCTGGCTGCGCGAGTTCTGTCGCGAGCGCGGCATCGAAACCTGGGAAACGGAGGTCTTCCCGGGGCGACCGAACCTCGTCGCCAGGATTCCCGGCCGGGATCCCCGGCGTCGCGTCGTCCTTGAGGCCCACACCGACACCGTCTCGGTGAAGGGGATGACCATCCCCCCCTTCGATCCGGTCATCGACGGAAACTTGCTCTACGGCCGCGGCTCTTGCGACACCAAGGCCGGTCTCGCCGCCATGCTGCACGCCGCGGCCTCGCTGAAGGACGATGGCTATGTCCCGCCCTGCGAGGTCTGGGTCGCCGCCGTCGTCGACGAGGAATATTCCTATCGCGGCGTGGTGAAGCTCTGCGAGGGACTCACCGCCCACGCCGCCATTGTCGCCGAACCCACCGAACTCAAGGTCGTCGTCGCCAGCAAGGGGGTGTTGCGCTGGCGCATCCGGACGCGGGGCCGGGCGGCCCACAGCTCCAAGCCCCACCTCGGGGTCAACGCCATCCAGCACATGACCCGCGTGCTCCTCGCCCTCGAGGAGCACGACGACACTCTCTCCACCCGGGTGCATCCCCTCGTCGGTCGCGCCACCTGCAACGTGGGGGTCATTTCCGGCGGCGTGCAGGTCAACTTTGTCCCTGACGAATGCCTTATCGAGCTCGACCGGCGCCTCCTCCCCGGCGAATCCGCCGCCGAGGCCCTAAGGGAATACCAGGCCCTGCTCGATGAGGTCGCGGCGCGAAACCCCGGTCTCGTCGTGGAAATGGAGCCCCCCATGCTCACCGACGAGGCCCTCGACACACCCGTCGACGCGCCCCCGGCCCTCCTCGCCGGGGAGATCCTCCGAGAGATGGGTCTCGATGGCGATCCCGTCGGAGTCCCCTTTGGCAGCGACGCCAGCAAGCTCGCCCGCCAGGGCGTCCCCAGCCTCGTCTTTGGACCGGGCAGCATCGACCGCGCCCACGCCGCCGTGGAATACGTGGAGATCGACCAGGTCCTCCAGGCCGAGGCCTTCTTCCGGGCCTTCCTGCGGCGCTTCGAGTGAAGGGCTAACGGCGCCCGGCGGGAGCACGCTGGGGATTTTTCGTTGCGGAGCTTTCCCGCCCTCTCCTACACTTCGACATGCCCCCTTTCACTCGCCGCCGCTTTCTCCTCTCCGCCGGATCCGCCGCCATGACCCTACCCCTGGAATCCGTCCGGGCCGATGCCTCCGGGGACATCGACGCCCACGTCCACGTCTGGACCCCCGACGTGGCCAGCTACCCGCTTGCCGAGGGGTACACCGTCTCCCAGATGAAGCCCGCCAGCTTCACCCCCGAGGAACTCTTCGTCCACTCCCGCCCTAACGGAGTGAACCGGATTGTCTTAATCCAGATGAGCTTCTATGGCTTCGACAACCGCTACATGCTCGACACCATGCGCCGTTTCCCCGGGGTCTTCTCCGGGGTGGCTGTCATCGACGAGCACGGCGCGGATCCCGGAGCCACGATGCGCGAGCTGAAGCGCGAGGGCGTGCGCGGCTTCCGGATTTCCCCCGGCAGGACCGCCCCCGCCGAGTGGCTCGCTAGCCCGGGCATGAGCGCGATGTGGCGCACCGGCGCGGAGGAGAACCTGGCGATGTGCCCCCTGATCGGCCCCGATGCCCTCCCGGCCCTCGACGATATGTGCACCCGTTTTCCCGAGACCCCGGTGGTGATCGACCACTTTGCCCGCATCGGCGCCGACGGCCAAATCCGCGACGAGCCTCTCGACGCCCTTTGCCGGCTCGCCCGGCACCCCCGGGTCCACGTCAAGGTCTCGGCCTTTTACGCCCTCGGGAACAAGCGCCCCCCCTACACCGATCTCGCCCCGATGATCCGCCGGGTGCGCGACGCCTACGGCGCGGAGCGCCTCATGTGGGCCAGCGACTGCCCCTACCAGGTCGGCACCGGCCAGAACTACGCCGATGCCATCCGGCTGGTGCGCGAGGGCCTCGACTTCCTCACCGACACGGAGCGCGCCTCGATCCTGCGCAGCACCGCCGAGCGGGTCTTTTTCCACTGAGCACGCCCCGCTTCCGGCCCACCCTCCTCAGCCCAGGGTCCGTCGCAGGACCTCGAGCAGCCGGTCGATGTCCTCGGCCGTGTTGTAGCCGTGCACCGCGACCCGGATCCGCCCGGCCTGGTGCATGACGTGAATTTCCTCGCCCTCGAGAGCGGCATGCAGCTCCGCCGAGCGCGGGTGCCGGAAAGAAACGATCCCGCTGGGACGGTCCTGACAAAACGGCGCCAGGGGAGCGATGCCGAGGTCGGTCAGCCCGGCGTGGACCCGCTCCACCAGCGGGTCGGCCGCCGCGGCAATCTCCCCAATGCCCATTTCCTCGAGATAGCGCAGGGAGGCATCCAGGGCGTAGAGCGAGACAAAGTTGGGCATGCCCACCGAATAACTGGCCGCCCCCTCGCGGGAGACGGCCCGCTCGAAGCGGTCCGCGTCGAAGGCGTTCTCCAGGTGATACCAGCCTCCCGCCCGGGTCGTGAGCCGCTCCGCCGCCCCTGCCGGCACCCCTACGACGCAGCCTCCGTGGATGCCCAGGGTCCATTTGTGGGTGCTGGAGACGAGGAAATCCGCGTCGCGGCAGTCGAAGGCGATCCGACCGAGGGCCTGGGTCACGTCCACCGAGAGCAAGGCCCCGGGCGCCGCCGCCCTCACCGCCTCGCGCAGGGTCGACCAGTCCACCCGAAAGCCGTTGTAGAAACTGACGAGTGAGACCTGGACCAGACGGGTCGCTGGTCCCAGCAGGGGGATCAGGTCCTCGATGTGCAGTTCGCCATTCCGCGACTCCCAGAGCCGGGTGCGGGGTCGCCGCGACGAGCGCAGCCAAGGCGTGGCCCCGGCGGGAAAGTCCAGGTCGCTGACCACCACCTCATCCTTGGGCCCCAAGTCGAGGGCCCCGGCAAGCAGGTTGTAGGCCTCTGAACTGCAGGAGCAGAAAGAGACTTCCGCCGGAGTCAGACCCACCCAGCGGGCGCTGACCTCGCGACAACGCTCCACAGTGGCAAAGTGGGCCTCGCGCCCCCGCATGCCGCGCTGCTTGTCCTCCACGTAGCGGCCCATCGCCTCCCCGACGCAGCGGGGTGGGATGCTCTCGGCGGCGGTGTTGAGGTAGACCATGCCCTCGAGGGCGGGAAAATCCTGGCGGCGGCGTTCCGGTGTCAGCATGGGAGAGGGAAAACCGAAAATAGAAAAACGAAATCCGAAATTTTGGAGGCCAATGGCGAGGTGCCCCCCAATTGCTGGAATGTTTCGAATGAGAGGGGGCACCGGACATCCCACACCTTCGGCTCTCTCGGCGAGGCGGCATTGTCCAAGCGATCCTCCCCTAGCCCTGGGTCCGTTCCCGCGTGGCCCTTCCGGATCGGGGCATTCGCGGTCCCTCGGTCGTGCGCGATGTGCCTCTTCCGATTTTTTTTATCGCTGAACTCGCCCCCCCTCCCCACCCGGCTTTCGCCTTGAATTCCCCCGCGGCGCTTTCGATACTCCCGCATGTCCCGAATCCGTGTCGCCGAGATCCTCCGCAGCGAACGCTCGCCTGGCCAGGTTCTGGTCAAGGGCTGGGTGCGCACCAAGCGCGAGGCCAAGGCCTTTTCCTTTCTCGAGCTCAACGACGGCAGCTGCCTTGCCAATCTCCAAGTCATTGCCGATGCGAGCCTGCCGGAGTACGACTCGACCGTCGCCGCGGCCCGCACCGGCGCCGCGCTGGAAGTCGAGGGGACGGTGGTCCCCTCGCAGGGACAGGGGCAGCGCTGGGAGCTCCAGGCGTCCCGAGTGACGCTGCTGGGAACGGCACCCGAGGACTATCCCCTGCAGAAGAAGGGGCACTCCCTGGAGTTTCTCCGCTCCATCGCCCACCTGCGCCCCCGCACGAACCTCTTCGGGGCGGTGTTCCGCATTCGCAGCCGCCTGGCCTTCGCCATCCACCGCTTCTTTCAGGAGCGGGGCTTCGTCCACGTCCACACCCCCATCATCACCGCCTCCGACTGCGAGGGCGCCGGGGAAATGTTCCGGGTGGTGACCCTCGAGGGCGAGCGCTTCCGCACCGGGGCGGAGGAGTTCTTCGGCAAGCCCACCTACCTGACGGTGAGCGGACAGCTCGAGGGCGAGACCTTTGCCTGCGCCCTCTCCGACATTTACACCTTCGGCCCGACCTTCCGCGCGGAGAACTCCAACACCTCGCGGCACGCGGCGGAATTCTGGATGGTCGAACCCGAGATGGCCTTCTGCGATCTCGAGGGCGACATGGCCCTGGCGGAGGAGATGATCAAGGATCTCGTCAGCGAGGCCCTGGAGAACTGCGCCGAGGACCTCGACTTCTGCAACCGCTTTGTCGACAAGGGGCTCCTCGAGCGGCTGCGCTTCGTGCGGGAGCGCCCCTTTGAGCGCATCGCCTACGGTGAGGCCGTTGAACTGCTCCTCGCCAGCGGCCAGCGCTTCGAGCATCCCGTCGCCTACGGCCGCAACCTCCAGTCGGAGCACGAACGATACCTGACAGAACAACACTTCCGTTGTCCGGTGACGGTCTACAACTATCCCAAGGAGATCAAGCCCTTCTATATGCGGAGGAACGAGGACGGGCGCACCGTTGCCGCCATGGACCTGCTGGTTCCGGGCATCGGGGAGATCGTCGGGGGGAGTCAGCGCGAGGAGCGGCTGGAGGTGCTGGAGGAGAACCTGCGGGAGCAAGGCCTCGACGCGGAGGCCTACTCCTGGTATCTCGACCTGCGTCGCTACGGCACGGTGCCGCATGCGGGCTTCGGCCTGGGTTTCGAGCGCTTGCTCATGTTCGTCACCGGGGTCGCCAATATCCGCGACGTCATCCCCTTCCCCCGCACCCCGGGCACGGCGGAATTCTGAAGCCCTCTCTCCTCTCCACGCGCACATGATTCGGCCGCTTCTCGCCCTCTTGCTCGTCCCGGCGGCCGGCGGGCTCGCCGTCCCCTCTTTGGCGGCGGCCGATCCGCCCGTGATCTTGATCGATCCCGGGCACGGCGGGACCAAGCCAGCGGGCCGCCACGAGGACCGCAGCCAAAGCTCGCCCAACAACGCCAGCTCACCGGGCGGGCTCAAGGAAAAGGATCTGACCCTGGAATTCAGCCTGATCCTGAAGGAGGAGATCCTGGCCGCCGCGGAAAGGCAGGGGCGAGTCCTCGGCGTGCTGCTGACGAGGGAGCGAGACGAGAACCTCGACTTCGCGCAACGTGCCGCGATCTGCGACCGTCCGGACAGCGCCTGTGTGATCAGCATACACTTCAATGCCGGCGGAGGGGGACGCTCCCTAGGCAGCCTCGCCCTGGTGGCCTCGCCGAAGCGCAACCCGGACTACGACGTCGACCGCGCCTTCGCCGCAGGCTTGTCGGCGGCCTGCTCGCAGGGCGTGCGGCAGTGGCTGCCCCGCTCGCGGGACCGGGGGGTGCTCCACGACGATCACCTCCACGGCGGCCAGGGTTCCCATTTCTTTTTCCAGCTGCAGCGCCGCGCGCACCTCAAGGGCAAGCCCAAGTGCTTTTTGGAAGTCGAATTCATCGACAATCCCGAGGTGGAGAAGGCGCTCCTCTCGCGCAATCGCGCCGACAAATTCCGCCAAGTGGCGGCGCCCATCGCCGCCTATCTGGTCTCCTGGACGGAGGCGCGCGCGTCGCGAAGAGCCCCCTGACGGCCCCTGGGCTGACGAGCCAACCCTCCGTCACTGCGCCCTTGCGGCGAGGAAGGCATCGCGCCACCCTTGCCAGGATGAGATGCCTGAAAACGATCCTTCTCGCCGCGCTGGGACTGAGCACGCTCCCCGCCCAGGAACCCGAACTGCGCGGCGGGCTTTCCCAGATTGAGATCACTCCGCCCGAGGGCTACCCGCATTACCGCGGCTTCGGCACGGGGGTGGACGACCCGCTCTTCGTGAAGGCCCTGGTCTTGCAGCAGGGGGAGCTCAAGTGGGGCGTGGCGGTCTGCGACCTGCTCTGGATCGAGCGCGAGCTCTCCGCCGAGGTGCGCCTGCAGGTCGCCGAAAAAACCGGGATCCCCTTCGAGCACCTTTTCCTCACCGCGACCCACACCCACACCAGTCCCGCCTATCATGCCAACATTTTCGAACTGAACGAGCACCAGCGGCGCTTTGAGGGCAAGCCCGAGGAGGCCATGGCCCAGGGCGGTTACCCCGAGGTCCTCCGGGACAAAATCGTCGCCGCCCTCGTCCAGGCACACGATCAGGCCGTGCCCGTGAAGCTTGGCGCGGCGAGCGGCCGCATTGAGGACCTTTCCTTCAACCGGCGCTTCCTGCTCGCGGACGGCAAGGTGCGGACGAATCCGGGCGTCGGCAACCGACAGATCGTCAAGGCCGTCGGTCCCATCGATCCCGAGCTGTCCCTCGTCCTCATCGAGCGCCAGTCGGATGGCGCTCCCCTCGGGCTGGTGAGCAATTTTGCCGTGCATGCCGACACCTACGGCAGCAGCGCCTTCTCCGCAGACTACCCGGGGGTCTTGGCGCGGCACGTCGCCGAGGCGCTGGGTGACGAGGTGGTCTCTCTCTTCCTGCCCGGCGCCAGCGGGGATCTCAACCACGTGAACGTGCGCAAGGATGCCGAACGGCTCAAGACCACCCAGATCGGCAAGCGGCTCGCCGATGAGCTGCTCCAGCTTCGGTCCAAGGCCCAGCCCCTTTCCCCGGCGCAGCTCGGTGCGCAATCCGAGGTCGTCTTCGCCCCCCTGCAGTCCGACAGCGAGGCGGAAAGGCTCTGGGCTCACGACCCCGAGGCCGAACCGAAATACGGGGAAAGCGGGCTTTTCCAGCTGCGTCGGCCCATGAAGATCCGCTCGCTGGAGCGCATTCGCCGCCAGGAGGCCATCCCCCCGACCATCGACGCCTTGCCCTGGACCCTGCCGCTGGAAGTGCAGTGTTTCCGCCTTTCCGAAGACGTGGCCATCGTCGGCATGCCCGGCGAGGTCTTCGTGGAACTCGGCCTGGCGGTCAAGGCTGCGTCGCCCTTCGCCACGACCCTCGTGGTCGAACTGACCAATGTGCACATCGCCTACCTGCCGACTCGGCAAGCCTTTGCCCAGGGAGGATACGAGACGCTCAACTCGCGCCTGGCCCCGGGTGGAGGAGAGCTCCTCGTGGAGGCCGCCCTTCGCCAGCTCGAGGCCCTCAAAAAGGGTCCTGACAAAGCCGCACCCTGACGGGCGAGGGCTAGCGATTTCCTCCCCTGACAGCCCTACCCCAAGTCGGTGGCTTGCAAGGCCAGGTCGGGCAGGCGCGGCCGCACCATGGCGTGTCGGCTCTCGATGAGGCGCGGGATCTCCTCGTGGGCGAAGTCGAGAAAGACCCGCAGCCGGCGAGTGGTGTGTCGCCCCGCCGCGTAGGCTACGCAGAGGTCGATGTCCGGCAGCCGCCATTGGGGCAGGATGGGCACCAGCGTGCCCGCGACGAGGTCCTCCCCCATCATCCAAACGGGCAGCATGGTGAACCCAGCGCCTGCGAGGGCCGCCTGACGCAAGGCGGTGACGGTGTCGAGGAGCAAGGTCGGCTTCACCGCCACCTCCCTTTCCTCCTCACCGGAACGCAGGCAGAGGCGGGTGCGGGCATCGAAGTGCGGCTGCAAGATGCCGAGCCAGGGGAGTTTGACAAGGTCCTCGACCTGGTTGGGCTGGCCGTGCCGCTCCAAGAGCGAGGGGGCCGCCGCCAGCATCCGGGGCAGGCTCACGACGCGGCGCACCACAAGACGCTTGTCCATGGGCTCGCCGACGAGGAAGCCGCAATCAAAGCCCTCCTCGACGAATTTCGTGGGGCGGTTGATCAGGTGCAGCTCGGCCGTGGCCTGGGGGTGCAGGGACTGGAACTGGGCCAGGGCCTGGGCCACCACCCATTGGCCCACGTCGACCACGGACACGATGCGCAGGTGCCCATGGAGACTCTGACGTTCCGCTAGGAGCTTCTGGCTGGCCCGATCGGCCAGGGCCAGGAGATTCCGCGCCTCGGGCAGGAGCACCCGGCCGGCCTCGGTCAGGCTCATGCTGTGGGTGTCGCGACGAATCAGGGGCGTGTTCAGGGATCGCTCCAGCGATTGCAGACGCCGGCTCAGAGTCGGTTGCGACAGGCCGAGAACGCGCGAGGCGGCGGAAATGCTGCCGCTCTCTGCCACTTGGACAAAGGCCCGCAACCAGCTCAAGTCTTCAAGCGCGGTCATGCAGGAATCGTATAACAGATATGCGATTGCGCCAGAGAGTTTCAGCTGAGAAATGGCGACAATGGAAGTATCGAGGTACGCATGGGATTTTTTCGTCTCCAATCCAACGCCCTTTTTCTGGCTATTGGCAGCGCCGGGCTGTCCCTGGGACTCTTGACCGGATGCCAGCCGACCGCGGCGGAATCGGAGAGCAACGTCTCCTCCCCCCCGCCCTCCGTGACCATCGCCACCCCGCTGGTGCGGGAGACCATTGACTGGGATGAGTTCACCGGTCGGCTTTCCTCACCGGAAACCGTGGAGATCCGTCCCCGCGTCTCCGGCTACATCGCGGCCGTGCATTTCAAGGAAGGGGCTGAAGTCGAGGCCGGCGACCTCCTCTTCACCATCGACCCCCGTCCCTACGAAGCGGTGGTGCAGCGCATGGAAGCGCTGGTGGCCAGCGCCAAGAGCCGCGTCGAACTGACCGCCAAGGAGCTGGAGAACGTCTCCAAGCTCCAGGTCAACGGGGCGATTTCCGCCGAAGATTTCGAACGGCGCTCCAAGGCGGCCGCCGATGCGGCCGGGCAGCTGCGCGCCGCCGAGGCCGAACTGCGGCAAGCCCAGCTCGACCTCGAGTTCACCCAGATCCGCTCCCCCATCGCCGGCCGCGTCAGCGACGCCCGAGTCACCAAGGGGAACCTGGTCGACGATGGCGCCGACAAATCCAACCTGCTGACCACGGTGGTCTCCCTGGATCCGATCTACTGTCACATCGATGTGGATGAGCGCTCCGTGCTGAAGTATCGCCAGCTCCACCGCGAAGGGGTGCGCATGAGCGCCCAGTTCGGACGCGTCGAGGCCGAGATGGCCCTCGCCCTGGAAAATGGCTTTCCCCACAAGGGCTACATCGACTTCGTGGATAACGCCCTCGACCCGACCACCGGCACCATCCGCGCCCGCGCCGTCTTTCCCAATCCGGACAAGTTGATGGCTCCGGGATTCTTTGCCCGGGTCCGCGTCCCCGGCAGCGGTCCCTACAAGGCCCTGCTCGTGCCTGACCGGGCCATCGCCGATGACCAGGGCACGAGTTTCGTGTGGGTTCTCGATGAGAACAATGTCGCCACCTACCGGAAAGTGATCACCGGCCCGCTCCTCGATGGCCTGCGCGTCATCCGGGATGGCCTTGCCCCGGAGGAGCGCATCGTGGTGGACGGCGTCATGGCCATCCGCAACGGACAACAGGTGGATCCCCAGCCCCTCCCCGAAGAGGCCAAGGCCGTTTCCGAGATCTGACCGGACATGAATATTTCCCGCTTCTTCGTGGACCGGCCGATTTTCGCCTCGGTCCTCAGTATTGTCATCACCCTCCTCGGGGGCCTGGCCTACTTCGGCCTCCCCGTGTCGCAATATCCCGAGATCGCGCCGCCCACCGTCGTGGTCACGGCCACTTATCCGGGGGCGGACGCCAACACCCTGGCCGAAACGGTGGCCACCCCGCTCGAGCAGGAGATCAACGGGGTGGAGGACATGCTCTACCTTTCCTCCTCGAGCACCAGCGACGGCCGCGTCCAGATCACGGTGACCTTTCGCCTGGGGACCGATCTCGACAAGGCCCAGGTCCTCGTGCAGAACAAGATCAATGGGGCCATCGCCCGCCTGCCGGAGGAAGTCCGCCGCCTCGGCGTGACCGCCCAGAAGCGCTCCCCGGACCTGACCCTTTCGGCTCAGTTCTACAGCCCTGATGGCTCCCGGGACGTGGGCTACCTCTCCAACTACGTCACCCTGCAGATCCAAAACGAGATCGCGCGACTACCCGGGGTGGCCGAGGCCTCCTCCCTAGGTGGGCTCGACTACTCGATGCGCATCTGGCTCGATCCCGAAAAGATCGCGGCCCGCGACCTAACCGCTGGAGACATCGTCCAGGCGGTTCGCGAGCAGAACGTGCAGGTGGCCGCCGGCAGCCTCGGCCAACCGCCGGTTCCGGACGGAACCCAATTCCAGTACACCCTGACCGCGCCGGGTCGTCTCAAGACGCCCAAGGAGTTCTCGGAAATCGTCCTCAAGACCGGGGACAAGGGCGATGTGGTCAAGCTCGGCGACGTCGCTCGCATCGAGATTGGCTCCAAGGACTATTCCAGCAAGACCTACATGGATGGCTACAACGCCGTCTCGCTGCGCGTCTTCCAGCTGCCCGGCAGCAACTCGATCGAGACCGCCAATGCCGTCTACAAGCGCCTCGCCCAGCTCAAGGAACGCTTTCCTCCCGGCGTGGACTACCGGATCAACTACGACACCACCAAGTTCGTGCGGGCCTCGATCAAGTCGGTGCTCCACACCCTGCTCGAGGCCGTGGTCCTCGTCGTGGTCGTGGTCGTCGTCTTCCTCCAAACCTGGCGGGCCTCCATCATTCCGCTCATCGCCGTGCCGGTCTCCCTCATCGGCACCCTAGCGGTGATGCAGGCCTTCGGTTTCTCCCTGAACAACCTGTCCCTTTTCGGGCTGGTGCTCGCCATCGGCATCGTCGTGGACGACGCCATCGTCGTCGTGGAGAACGTCGAGCGGAACATCGGCAAGGGTCTGGCCCCGCGAGAAGCGGCCATCCAGGCCATGAAGGAGGTGAACGGACCGGTCATCTCCATGGCCCTGGTGCTCTGCGCCGTTTTCGTCCCGACGGCCTTCATCAGCGGCATCACCGGCCAGTTTTACAAGCAGTTCGCTCTGACCATCGCCACCTCCACGGTGATCTCGGCCATCAATTCGCTGACCCTGAGCCCGGCGCTCTGCGCCCTCCTCCTGCAGCCTCACGGCGTCAAGGGCGACGCCTTCACCCGCTTTCTGGACTTCACCCTGGGATGGTTCTTCCGGGGCTTCAACTATGTCTTTCGTGTCTCTTCCGACGGTTATGCCTGGCTGGTAGGTCGCCTCCTCCGCCTATCAGTCCTGGTGTTGGTCCTCTATGTCCTGCTCGTCAGCGGGGCGGTCCAGCTATTCCGGACCGTTCCCACGGGGTTCATCCCCACTCAGGACATGGGCTACTACATCGTGGTGGTGCAGTTGCCTGACGGAGCCTCCTTCGAGAGGACCGACGCCGTCGTCCAGAGGGTCGATGACCTGGCCCGTAAAATCCCCGGCATTGCCCATACCTTCGCCATCTCCGGCTACTCCTCGGTTCTGCAAGCCAACCAATCCAACGTCGGCGCCGCCTTCCTCGTCCTCGACGAATACGAGAAACGCCGCGACCCCGCGCTGCAGGGCGATGCCCTGCTCGCCACCATACGCGAGACTTTCTCCGTCATCAAGGAGGCCCGGGTCCTCGTCCTCCCCCCGGCGCCCGTCCGCGGTCTTGGCAATGCCGGCGGTTTCAAGTTGCAGGTGCAGGACCTCAACAACGTCGGCCTCGAGTCCCTCGATCAGGCAACGAAGCAGCTCATCGAAGCCCTCCAGAAGGAGCCGGGCTTTATTTCCATCATCTCCGGCTTCCGGCCCAACGTTCCCCAGTATCACATCGACATCGACCGCGCCCAGGCCAAGACCATGGGGATCTCGCTGGCGGAACTCAACGAGGCGCTCCAAGTCTACCTCGGCTCCGTCTATGTGAACGACTTCAACCTCTTCGGCCGCACCTATCAGGTCACGGCCCAGGCAGAACCTCACATGCGCACCCAGCCCGAGGACCTCATGCGCATCAAGATTCGCAACAAGAACGGGGACATGGTTCCCCTGGGGGCGCTCATCAGCCTCTCGAAGAGGGGGGGCGCGGACCGGATCCAGCGCTACAACCTGTATTACTCGGCCGACATCAACGGGAACACGGAACCCTGGCTCAGCTCGGGTGACATGATCAAGTCGGTGGAACGCCTGGCCAAGGAACACCTCCCCAACGGCTACGTCATCGAGTGGACGGACCTGACCTATCAACAAATTCTCGCGGGGAACACCATCGTCTACATCTTCCCTCTCTGCGTCCTCTTCGTCTTCCTGGTGCTCTCGGCCCAATACGAAAGTTGGAACCTCCCCCTCACCGTGATTCTCATCGTGCCCATGTGTCTGCTCTCCGCCATCGGCGGCGTCTGGCTGCGCAACATGGATAACAACATCTTCACCCAGATCGGACTCGTCGTGCTCGTCGGCCTGGCAGCAAAAAACGCCATTCTCATTGTCGAATTCGCCAAGCAGATCCAGGACGAGGGCAAGGATCGGATCACTGCCTCCATCGAGGCCTGCCGCATCCGCCTCCGCCCCATCCTGATGACCAGCTTCGCCTTCATCCTCGGCGTGCTCCCCCTCGTGCTGGCGCGGGGCGCGGGGGCCGAAATGCGCCAGGCCCTGGGAACGGCGGTGTTCTACGGCATGCTCGGCGTGACCTTCTTCGGCCTGCTCTTCACCCCGGTCTTCTACGTGGTGATGCGCTGGCTCGGCGGAGACCGCTCGCGCCCGCCGCAAGGCTGAGGTCGGCCTGCGGAACCGGGACGGGGATCTCTCCACAGGCTTTGCCGGGAAGCCCCTTCGCCGAATCGGTGGGGAAGCGGACGATGTCCGGCCATGCCGCGTTGACGCGCTCCCCCACTGGGTTACAGTCGCCTCGCCATGCTCGATATCCGTCAACTCCGCGAAGATCCCGAAGGAATCCAGGCCCGACTCCGCACCCGCGGAGGGGAAGCCTGGCGGCTAGTGGAGGAAGTGTTGCAATGCGACGAACGCCGCCGGGCTGGAGAGACGGAAAAGCAGCAACTGCAGAGCGAACGGAACCGGCTCTCCAAGGAGATCGGCGGACTGAAAAAAGAGGGCAAGGACAGCTCGGAGCTCGAAGCCACGGTGCGTGGGATTAGCGAGCGGATCAAGGCCATCGGCGAGGAGGCCGACGCCGCGGAGCGCAACCAAACCGAGCTGCTCCTGCAGATCCCCAATCTTCCGCATGCGGACTGTCCCGTGGGCGAGGACGAGACCGCCAATCCCGTCGTCCGAGTCTGGGGACAGCCGGCAGAATTCTCCTTTGAGCCGAAGGACCACGTCGAAATCGGCAGCCGCCTCGGCCTCTTCGACTTTGAAAGTGCCACCAAGATCAGCTCCGGTGGCTTTGTCGTCTTCACCGGCGTAGGGGCCAAACTGGAACGGGCCCTCATCCAATTCCTGCTCGACCTGCACACGGAATCCCACGGCTATACCGAGGTTTCCCCGCCACACATCATTCATCGCGACTGCATGTATGGCACCGGTCAGCTGCCCAAATTCGAAGACGACATGTATGGGCTGGAAAACGGAGCCTTCTTCCTCGCTCCCACGGCGGAAGTGCCGGTGACCAACCTCTACCGGGAAATGCTGCTCAAGGAGACCGAGCTGCCGATCAAGACCACGGCCTACACCCCCTGTTTCCGCCGAGAAGCTGGCTCGGCGGGACGCGAAAGCCGGGGACTCATCCGCATGCACCAGTTCGACAAGGTCGAACTCGTCAACGTCGTTCATCCGGACGAGTCCTTTGCCCAACTGGAGACGCTCACCCGCGAGGCCGAAGCCGTCCTCCAGGCCCTGGGCCTGCACTATCGCGTCATCGAACTCTGCACCGGCGACTTGGGTTTCAGCTCGGCGAAAACCTACGACCTCGAAGTCTGGGCTCCCGGACACGGCGCGTGGCTGGAGGTGTCGAGCTGTTCGAACTTCGTCGATTACCAGGCCCGCCGTATGCGGCTGCGCTTCAAGGATGCGGAGGGGAACAACCGTTTCTGCCACACCCTGAACGGTTCCGGCACCGCCCTGCCGCGCCTCTACGTCGCCCTGCTCGAAACCTACCAGCAGGAGGATGGAAGTGTCCGCGTGCCCGAGGCCCTCGTGCCCTACCTCAAGCAGGACCGCATCGGCTGAGAGAAGTCTGGCTCGGAGCCCGCAGTTGACGGAGTCTCCGTGCACGGGAAGACTGCTTCCCTTGCCTGCCTCCTTCCCGCATCGCATCGGGTGGCTTTTGCTTCTCCCCTCCTGCCTCTGCCTCGACGCTCCCTTCGTGGCGCTCGGCTGGGCGCGCACCTTTGCCGGGACAGACGCTCGAGCCCCCGAGCTCGCCTCCCTCTTTTTCGCCGTCTGGGCGATCTATCTCGCCGACCGGCTTTACGACCGTCGCCGACCCCCCAGGGTGGATGACACGCTGGCCCCACGGCGTCATCAATGGGCCCGTCGTCATCCCCGTCTCTTGGCGAGCCTTGCTCTCGTCGCCCTGGGTGGTCTCGCCGTCTCGCTGGTCTCGGGACTGCAACCGGCCACGATCCGCTGGGGACTGGGACTCGCCGGACTGACCCTGCTCTACCAACTCGGCTTCCGGGGCCCGAGTCTCGTGCCTCAACCCGCGGGGCGATGGCCGGCGAAAGAACTGGGCATCGCCACCATCTTCGCGGCCGGGGTGGCCACCGCGGCCACGGCGGGAGATCTCTTGGCCATCCGCCTCCTGCCCCTGGGTTCCTTTGCCTGTCTCGTGACCGGCAATTGCCTGCTCATCGCCCGAACTGAGCGGCACTGGGACGAGCTCGTCGACCCCGCCGCCTTCTACTCGCGAGGGCCGTGGTCGCGGCCCCTACCCGAGGGCTTTCTCCTCGCCTCCCTCGCCCTGGCCTTGCTCGACGGCCTCCACCTCCCCAATCCGGCCGACCTCGCCCTGGTCCTCTGTGCCGGGGCCACCTGGATTCTGGGGCACTGGCACGGGCGTGGCGCCCGCCTTTGGACCCAGGCGAGCGCCGACGCCCTGCTGCTCCTGCCCTGGGTCCTGATTCCCGCCCTGCGGCTCTTTCTGCCCACGACTTTTGCATGAGGGTCAGGGGCCAAGCGTCTCGCCGGGGAACCACCCCGCTTGACCTTGCCATTGCCATGGAGGAAAATGCCCCTATCGCCATGAGGACCACCGCCATCGTCGCTGTCATCGCCTTCTTGGCCGCCATGGGTCCCGCGGCCCATGGAGAGGAAGCCCGAGCGGCGCTTTACGTGGTCGACCGATCCGAAGACGGGGCGACATCCAAGGGGGTCTGCCGTCCCTACACGCCAGAGGAAAAACCGGGGCCAGATCGAGAACTCCTGATCCTCGCCGAAGCCCCCATAGGCTCGACCGTTTTCATCATGGCCTTTGACCGGGACGCCCCCTATCTCGGACTGCCTCCCCTGCTCGCCGAACAGGGAAAGAGCTCTCAAGTGGTCCGCTATCCCGCCGATGGAGCACGCTGGCCCTTTGAACCGAGCCCTGCCGCCGTCGAGCTCTTCATTGTCGTTTTTGACAAGGGGGATCCGGAACTGCCCAAGATCGCCGAGTCGGCCAACTGGCTCACCGAAGCCCTCAAAAAGAAGAACGAGGTGGAATCCCTGCTTCACGCCGAGAGCCTCAAGAAGCGACTCACCCAACTGAAGCGGGAAAACCTGGCCGACAATTACCGCGACAAGTTTGGCGACGGACTCCGTTCCCTGCGACAGCCTCCCAGCTCCAAGGCCGCGGTCTCGCGCAAGGGTCTGGAAACAACGGGAAGTCCGGATGGCGTCCTCGATTCCGCGCCCACGGCGACCAAGCCCGACGCCCCTGCCGTCGTGGAGCGCTCTCTCGACCAACTCGAGGAGGAATGGCGCCAGGACAGTCGACCCATACCCCACGGACTGGCCAGTCCGGGCGTCCTCGTTCTCTCGGTTGCACCGACTGTCGCCCCGTGAACTCGTCCCGCCAGGACTCGACCCCAGGGACAGGCGAGTCGGTCAGCGATCCCATGGTTCAGGCTTGGCGCCTGCCCCTGCTGCTCTGCGCCATCTTTGTGCTCCTGCGCGTGGGCGCGCCCTCCCTCGTGGAAAAGCCGGAGCTGCTCTGGCTCGATGGGGTGCTCGACCTCCGCGCACGCGCCGGCCGGTCGGAAGCTCTCGATCCCCGCATCCGCTTCGTGGAACTGAAAACCGACGAGGCACTCGTGAAGCGTTGGGCCGAGAAGGGTGAATACGCCACCACCGGGGAGCTGCTCAAAACCATCGCGACCCTGAAGCCCGACGTCATCGCCGTGGACGTCGTCTATGCCCATGGTCGCGAGCAGGACCAGCGGGCCCTCGCCGAAGCCATCCGTGAGATCCATCGCCGCGGCTCCACGCGAGTGGTGCTCTCGACCTCCATCGAGGAGAGGACCGACCCGCCCTATCTGCTGCGCTCCCTGCCTCGCGCTGGCGGATCGGAATTCGTCGAGGGCATCGTCAACGTTCCCGACGACCGCCACTGGCGAAAATATCGCTACGTGCACCGCTTCGGCGGGGAGAGCTTTCCCTCGCTGGCC
This sequence comes from uncultured Akkermansia sp., assembly GCA_964552315.1. Lineage (GTDB taxonomy): Bacteria > Verrucomicrobiota > Verrucomicrobiia > Verrucomicrobiales > DEV007 > Arctic95D-9. The sequence goes on from CAZKGI010000013.1 coordinate 40,588, forward strand.
TTGGCGGCCTTTGGGGTCTCGCGTTCCCCGGCGCTCGCCCCGCGCCTCTCCAATCCCGGCGTGATGGAGTGGACGGAGTTGGACGACGGCCGTCCCCGGACCCGCCGGGTGGATGACTCCCCTCGACTCCTCAATTGGCGCCATTCCTATTACGACAACCACTATGACCAGGCCCACTTGCCGCAGTTGGGACGCCGCGTCTGGAGCGTCTCCCAATTGGAGGATTACGCGAACTCGCAACCGGAAAGCTCCCTTCTGGAGGGGACCATTGTCTTTCTGGGCTTCGATGCGGAAACCGATGGCAAGACGACGACCCACGGCCCCCTCGAGCCGGGCATGTATGTCCACGGCACCGCCTTGAACGATTTGATCCGCCGCAGCTCCATTAGCCGGGCCTCGCCTGTAATGGACGCGCTGCTCTTTCTCGCGGTCGCCCTGCTCGCCGGTCTCCTCTTTGCTTCCGTGCGACGCAAGGCCTGGCTCCTACTGGCCAGCGCCACCGGCATCCTCGCCATCTTGGGCTTCACCTCCTGGGCGCTGGTCTCTCCGGCGCTCCTCCTCCTTCCCGCCGGGGTGGCCGCTTCCCTGCTCTGGACGATCGCCGTCTTTTGCGAAGTGGGGCGACGCTGGACCCTGGAAGCCCGCGAGCGCACGCGCCGCGACGCCATGCTTGGCTTCTATTTCTCCCCGGCGGTGCTGAAACAGGTCACGAAGGACCTCGACATGATCCGTCCGCGCGGGGGGGACGTCGCGGTATTGCTGAGTGATCTCCGTGGCTTCACCTCGCTTTGTGAAAACATCGAGGTCGAGCGCGTCTTCGAACTCCTCAACCGGCTCTTCGCGGTGGAGACCGAGGCCACCCTGCGCGAGGACGGCAGCCTGGCGCGCTTCGCCGGGGATCAGTTCCTCGCCTATTGGGGGGCGCCCGAGCCCTGCGAGGATGCCGCCGACCGCGCCTTGCGGGCCGCCCTCTCCATCCAGCAGACCCTGGCGGAGCGCCGCAAACGTCCCGACCCCGACGAACTCGACCGCCACCTGGCCATCGGCATCGGGCTGCACTTTGGACGCGGCCTGGTCGGCCACGTCGGTTCGAGATCCTATCGCGACTACAATCTGGTGGGGGACTGCGTCAACACCACAGCAAGAATCGAGGGCCAAACGAAAAACTACGGGGCCGCCATCCTCGCCAGCGGCGAGTTCCTGACGGCCCTACAGAAGAAACCCGTCTCCCTGCTCGTGGATCGGGTTCAGGTGAAGGGGAAGAGCCGTCCCACGGAGCTTCACGCCATTTTCCAAGGGGAAGCGGAAGCCGAGGGCAGGGAGCTCTACGCCGCCGCCTTCCGCCACTACGAGGGTGGCGACTTCGCGCGCGCCGAGAGGGAGCTCTCTTCACTAACAAATCATCCCAATCCTATCATTGCCAAATCCGCATCCCTCCTCGCGGGGCGTTGCCGGCAGCTCGCCGCTCAGCCCCCGGCTTCCTGGGCGGGGATCTTTGAGCTGACCACCAAATAAGGGGGAGGCCCGGCAGGCCCGCCCCCGCCGCGAGGAGGGCCGAGAAAGCGTGAATCGGATTGTCCTCCGATCGTCCATCGGGTATCCTGCGCGCGCCGGATGGACCCCGGAACGCGGGATATCGAACCCTTACTAAAGCCGTGACCAAGCCCGACCCCCAGCTCTCCGAACACGCCCCGGCCATCGAGCGAGCCCTCGCCAAGGCCGCCATGGCCGTCACCCCTGAAGAATTCATGGAGCTCATCGGCGACGCTGGCCAAAGCATCCTGAGAATGGTCATGGAAAGCCTGGCGGCGGATTCCATGTCGATCTGGATCGCCGATGTCGAGGAAACCAAGCTGGTGGTGACCCACACGGAACCCGATCCCAGCTTCAAGGGATGGTCGCAGCCGCTCACGGAAGGCCTCACCAGCCTGGTCTATGCCTCGGAACAATGCCTCTGCGAGAGCCAGGTCTATCTCAACTCCCATCACTCCAAGCAGGTGGACGAGGCCATGAAGCAAATCACCACGTCCCTGATCGCCGCCCCCTTCTACTTCGGCGGCAAGGTCCAGGGGGTGATCAGTTGCGTGCAGTTGAAGGACCGGCTCGACGACCCCGATCCCCCGGGTTTCACGGCCCGCGGCCTCAACCGGGTCCGCCGGCTCTCCTCCGTGCTGGAGCGGCTCGTGAACTACAAGCTGCTGACCCGCCTCCTCGACCTGCAAATCTAGTCCCCCGCCATGCGCTTCGACACGATCCGCAGTGTCTCTCCCTCCCTTGTCGGGACGAAAGGCTGGCCCGGCCTCGACGAAGTCCGCGAGGCCGCCCGCACCGGCACCGGAGAAGGCGTCCGCGTGGCGGTGATCGACTCCGGAATCGAGGCGGATCACCCCCGGCTCTCGAGGCTGCGCCTGCTCGACTCCCTCGGCTTCGAGGAGCAAGGCGGCCGCATCCACCTCGTGGAAGGCGGGGGATCCGACAGCTATGGGCACGGCACCGCCGTCGCCGGCATCATCCACGAAATCGCACCGCGCGCCGCGATCGGGAGCTTCCGCGTCATCGATGCGCGCAGCGCGTCTCGCACCCACCTGGTTTGCGCCGGGGTGCGCGAGGCCCTCTTCCGCGGCTACCAGGTCATCAACTGCAGCTTCGGCTGCCGGGGCATGGCGAAGTTCATCCTTCCGCACAAGGAATGGGCCGATGCCGCCTGGCTGCGGGGAGCGCACGTCGTGGCCGCCTGCAGCAACGTCGACAGCAGCGAAACGGAATGGCCCTCTCACTTTGCTTCCGTCATCGGCGTGGACCTCGCCCAAACCGACGGTGACGAGATCTATTTCCGTCCCGATCATCTCGTCAGCTACGCCGCCCGGGGGGAAAACGTGGAGGTGGCCTGGGCGGGGGGCGGGGTGCGACGCCAAACCGGAACCAGCTTCGCCGCCCCGAGGATCACCGGCCTGGTCGCCCGGATCCTCTCCGTTTTCCCCGACATGAGCCCGCCCATGATGCTCGCAGCGCTTGCCGCCATTGCCGAACCTTGGCATCCTGACCTCAGCACCAACTGGTGAGCTCTGGGCTCCAGTTTCCATTCCGTTCCCACTACACACCCGCACAACTCATGAAACCACCCGTCTCCTTTCTTGGCCCCATCGAGCATCTCCCCGCAGAGGGCGGTGAACCCAGCGGCATCCCCGGCAGCGATCTGGAGTTCTGCGCCGCGCTCTTCTCCGAGTCCCCTCTCTGGTTCGAGGTGACCACCGAGGGCGCCACGCTGCTCTCCAACCCTCAGGACACGGAACTCTTCCAGCGCTTTACCCTCTCGCCCGCCGCGACGCCGGAGAGCACGCCCCTGTGCCAGTGGAGCGAGGAGGCCTACGAGATTTCCCTGCAAGGCCTCTTCCCTGACGATGCCGCCTTCGGCACGCTCAGCGATGTCTCCGAGCCGGAGGACTTCGTGCGCCGCTTCCTCGAGGTGCTCAGCTCCTCCCTCCAGCAGGGCGGTCTCGACGAGCAGGGCAAGGCCCTGCCCCTGATCCGCTGGCAGGCGGGCGAGGACGGCAATTCCGCCCGCGTCCAGCTGCTCGCCCTGCTTCTCGCCAACGAGGCGGATTTTGAGGCCTTCTGTCAGGAGTCCAATGGCGAGCTGGGCTTTCTCTTTGAAGAGGCCGAAGTCCAGGCTCACGGCCTGCGCGAAGCTCTCGCGGCCTTGGCCCTGCTCGGCATCACCTTTGGCTCCGTCAGCCAGGCCGAGGCCGCCCCTTTCAAGCTTGCCGGAAGGAACAAGGAGTCGCGCGCCCAGCAGGTCACCCAATCCTCGGCCGTTCGCCAGGTCAAGGCCACGGTGCCCAGCCAGGGATCCTCCTGGCAGGATGTCCATCGCGACGCCTACATCAACCGCGACCTTCTCTCGGCTCGTCCCAACGGCCAAAAGAAAATCGTCGTCGACATCTCCAAGCAGCGCGCCTACCTGCTCGTCGACGGGGTCATCGCCATCGACACGGCCGTTTCCACGGCCCGGGCCGGCAAGTACACGCCCCGAGGCGAATTCAAGATCACCGAACGAGTCCGCTCGGGCAAGACCTCGACGATCTACGGCTGCTCCCTCCCCTATTGGCAGCGCCTCGACCAAAGCGCCATCGGTCTGCACGTGGGGGATCTGCCCGGCTATCCCGCCTCCGCGGGGTGCATCCGCCTTCCGGAGTCGGTCGCTCCCATCCTCTTCGAAAACACGGCCAGCGGAGTGACGGTGCAGATCGTCGATTCCTGGAGCGGTCCGGCCCCGCAAGGAGGCCCGATGATCGTGGCCCAAGTCGTGGCGGAGCAAGCTGGCAGCTGAGGCCCTGACCGGCCTTGGGTAGGTCCGTTCCGACCGGAACGTTGTCCCCTGGGGCCGCGGCAGCCGCGAGCGGGGCGCCTCACTTGCGCACCCCGAACATCTGGATCGAATCCTCGTCCCGCATGCGGTAGCCGGTTCCGAAGGGAAGCGGACGGGTCACGCCCGAGCTGTAGACTCGGTGCAGGAAGGGCTGATCGAATTCCTTGAACATGTCGATGGGCCCCGCGTAGCGTCCGTAGTAGGTGACGTCGTAGTAGGTCGCAAAGAACTCGGCGGGGATCCCCGATTCATCCTGCAGGATATATTGGCAGTCGCCCACCAGGTAATTGCGGATATTGGTGAAGGCCTCTTGGTGCATCAGATAGGACGCCGCCTTGAGGTAGGCAATGCCGCCGGGACGGCGATCCAGGAATTGCTTGAGAGTGCTGTTGGCCTTGAAGCCCTTGTCCGAGAGATCGTACTTGAAATAGTAGAGGCTCGCGACCGGAGGGAAATCCGGAAGGCGGTCGAGGGCACGGATCTCCAGGCGGATGCCTTCGGCAGAGGCCGGATCCGCCGCCACGGCATTGCCCGCCTGGTCGAGGCGGATGAATTGGCCGTTGATGACCTCGTGGTTGGTCAGGGCGGCAAAGTAGAGCAGCACCGGATAAACCCCGTCGACGCCGGCCTTGCCGAAATCCTCACGCATTTCCACGGTGATGAAGAAATTGCGCTGGGAAATGCTTCGCAGGGTGTGGCTCAGGTGACCCAGGTAGGTGCCGAGCTGGGGCTCGTCCATGGCGAGGAAGTCGACCAGGGAGCCGAGGGGCTCCAAGCCGACGAGAACGTATTCATCCGCCCCGGGGAAGATGGCCGCGGCATGGACGAAGTCAGGGCCGCTGAAGGGATATTTTACCGTCTTGGGCCGCGAGATGCGCGGGTGGATCTCCGTGCGGGCCCAGTCGCGAATGGTGTTGAGGCGACGCTCGTTCCAAGTCTTCTCCAGCTCGAGGGAATGGGCCTGGTGCTGGCGCACCGAGGGAAAACCGCTCAAGGCGTGGAGGGGACTGCCAGGGGAAAGGGGCTTGCCGGCGAGGAAGCGGGCGATGTCGTCGAAAGTCGCCTGAGCCTGAAGACTCGAAAGCGGGAGGAATGCCGCAAACCAGAGGACGAGGGGGACGAATCGAATCATGGCGTGGGAAAAGTATCCACCTATTTACGGGCAACGCAGCCTACTCTTTCAGGAAAATCCTGACGCCGGGCTCAGAGGCGAGGCTTCTCGGGCTTGGTCGGAGCAGCCCAGGCCCGGGCTTCTTCCAGCTGGACCTGACGGCGATAGAGTCGGCCACCGCAGCTGGCATAGAGGGTCTTCTCGTGAAGGGCCAGCTGGGAGGGCGGCTCCGCCCCCTGTGGTCCGGGAACGATGAGGTGCACGCGCCCGGGCTGGTCACAGATTTGCACTCCCATGGCCGTGGCCACGAGCAGCCATCCGGCGCGGTCCACCGCCATTCCCTGGGAAAGGCTGCGCACCTCCACCGAGGCCGCGGGAATGTGGAGGTGATAGTAGGGTTGCATGTAGGCCAGGGTGCCGTCGTCCTGGCGTTGTCCCGACCAGACGAACCGCCCGTGGTAGTCGCTCACGTAGACCAGGCTCTGATCCGGGCTGAGGGTGATCCCGTGGACATGGGCGGCTTCGTCGCTCGCCAGCCGGGCCCCACCCTGGGCCGTCCAGAGGTGCAGGGTCCGCGTCTCCGGTTCGCTCCAGTAAACGGTGCCGTCGTGGGCGACGACGAGGTCGCGGGGCTGTTTGGCCTCGGCGAGGACCTTTTTCTCTCCGGTATCCACCTGCCACGAAACAATGTGTCCGGGATCGGCGACGGCCACATGGAGGCTGAGTCCGTCCGGGCCGAAGGCCAGGCCTCTCACCGCTCCCACCCCCTCCTGAAAGCGCTCGGCCCGGCCCTCGGCCCCGATCTTCCAAATGAGGCCCTGGCTTTCATCCGAAAAGAAGAGCTCGCCCTGGGCATTGAGGGCGATCCCTCCGATGGAATCGTGCCCTTCGCTGAGCAATTCCCAGCCGGCGCCCTCCACCAAAAAGTCGTTGGCCTTGCTCTTCGACCGATCGGGATGGGTACGGACCTCGGCACCGTCCCCCTTCCATTCCTGCCAAAGCCACTTCATCACCTCGGGGAAAATGGCGTTGCCATGCTTGCGGTTGTGGGCGCCCTCGCCCCAGGCGTGCTCGACCTCGTAACCAGCCCATTCCAGGGAGGCCAGCATGTCCTGGTTGGCCACCCACCAGCTGCCGCAATAGATGTTGAGATCGTTCCGCCCATCCTGAAGAAAGACCCGCAGGGGCTTGGGCTCGGTCTTGCGCACCAGGACCGGCAACTCGTTGCCCCCGCGCAGCCCCACGTAGGTGCCCACGGTGGTGAAGACGCGGCGGAATTGGTCGGGGCGCTCCCAGGCCACCTGGAAGGCCGCGATCCCCCCGGAGGAGGATCCGGTGATGGCCCGCCAATTCGGATCGGTGGAGATCTTGAGCCCGTTCAAGGCGTGCGGCATCATTTCCTCGATGAGGAAGCGGGCGTAGCGCCCGTCCACCGAATCGTATTCGTAGGATCGATTGTAGCGGGCCAGAGCGTCCTCGCGGGTTTCCGGGACGACCCCGGGGTTGATGAAGAGCCCGATCGTCACGGGCATGTCCCCGGCATGGATGAGATTGTCAAAGGTCACGGGCACGTTCCCCAGGTAGCCGAGGCCATCCTGAAACACCATCAGCGCCGCGGGCTGGGTGCCATCGTATTGCGCGGGAATGTAGACGGCATACTCACGCGTGGTCCCGGGGAAGACCCGGCTCTCCGCAAAGACCCCCTTTTTGACCGTCCCCGCGGGAACGCCCTCCTGCTGGATGGACTCTGGCGGAGTGGGGTAGTTCTCCTCCACCTGGGCCAGCGAGAAGAGAGGGGTGCCGAGCAGCAGACCAAGCCAAAGACAAGCGGTTTTCATGGCCTCCAGCAAACCGCAGTCTCCCCTTCGTGCCAAGGGCGACATCGCGCATCCGGCCCCGACCTCCGGGAGTGGGCGCGGGGGTCGCCCCAGCGCCGAAGCGAGGCAAAACGCCCGGGAAATCCAGGTTTTCCACGGCTTCCAGGTCGTCACAAAAATTCGGGACGGAATAACGCGAGGGACCGGAACGCGATTTCCGCCGTAACGCTTTTGACAAGGCGCCATGGCGGCGCTCTCGTGTTCCAGCGGATCCATCCTGCTGGATCCGTCGACTGTCTAACCTGCAACCCATCATTTGACCATGGCCCACGAACTTCCCGCTCTTCCCTATCCCACCGACGCCCTGGAACCCCACATCGATGCGAAGACCATGGAAATCCACCATGGCAAGCACCACGCCACTTATGTGGCCAACCTCAACAAGGCGCTGGAAGGGCAAGACGCCCTCGCCTCCAAAACCGCCGACGAGCTCATCGCCGACCTCGGCGCCGTGCCGGAGTCCATCCGCGGCGCCGTGCGCAACAACGGTGGCGGACACGTCAACCACACCCTCTTCTGGTCCATCCTGGGCCCCAACTCGGGCGGTGCGCCCCGCGGAGAGCTTGCCGAAGCCATCGACGCCGCCTTTGGCTCCCTCGACGCCTTCAAAGAGGCCTTCAAGGCGGCCTCTCTGGCCCGCTTCGGCTCCGGCTGGGCCTGGCTGGTCGTCCAGAACGGCAAGCTGGCCATCGTCACCACCCCGAACCAGGACAATCCGGTGATGGGGGCCGCCGCCGGTCTCGAACCCGCCACCCCGATTCTCGGGCTCGACGTCTGGGAACACGCCTACTACCTCAACTACCAGAACCGCCGCGCCGACTACATCGACGCCTTCTGGAACGTGGTGAACTGGGACGCGGTCGCCGAGCGCTTCGCCGCGGCGAAATAATCCGGTTCACCCTCTGAGGCTTCGTGAGGAAAGGCGGACCGGCATCCCGGGCCGCCTTTTTTCGCCGGGCGAAAACTGATTTGGATGGATTGAATTTCCACCTCTTCAAATCAGTTTGCCGCCCCGGGACGCCTGAATGCCTTGCACAACAAGCGCTTGCACGAAAAGGGCCTCTCTTGCCAAAATATTCTTGAAGAACCACTACATCTTGTGTATTCTCGCCCCCGGCCAACAAGATATGGTGTTTGATCCGCCTGGCCGCGTTTTACGGAAACTGCTTGTTTTTGATGGTTTTTCGAGACTCGTCGTGCCCATGAGTTCCTGAAATTCCTCAAACCCGAGTGTTCCACCCCGCCACGAGAACTTGACCCCTCTCACCAACGTCCGCCCCTTCTGATCGCGATCATGGAAAAGACCTTTGTCATCGGAGACCGCACCTTCATCCTCGACCAGGACAAAGCCGAACAGGCTTATGCCGCCAAGCAGGTCATCAACGGCCGCAAGTCCGAGGCCTTCAATCTCCTGCCCCTGAAGTACCAGTGGGCCTACGATCTCTATCGGACCATGAAGCACAACCATTGGGAGCCCGAGGAGATCCCCATGCAGAAAGACATCGAGCAATGGCAGGGGAGTGAACTGACCGAGACGGAGCGCTGGATCATCCGCATGGGGATCGGCTATTTCTCGGCCGCCGAGGGCATCGTGGGCGACAACATCATCCATGTGGTCCGCGAACTGGTGACGGCTCCGGAGCTGAAGCTCGTCCTGGGCCGCCACGCCCACGAGGAGAACATCCACGCGGACAGCCTTCTCTACATGATCAGCAGTCTCGGGATCAACCCGCACGAGTGCGAGGCCATGTTCGAGCAGATCCCCACCATCAAGCGCAAGAACGAATTCGTCACCCGCGCCTCGCACGAGCTCCGTCGCGACGTCGACCTGACCCTTATCGAGAACAAGCAGAAGCTCGCCCGCAACATCTTCGTCTTCGGGCAGTGCATGGAGGGGACGCAATTCTACGGGCTCTTTGGCATGATTCTCGCCCTGAAGCGGCAGAACAAATTCCCCGGCATCGGTCAGATGTTCCAGTACACCCTGCGCGACGAGTCCAACCACATCGAGCTCTGCCGCAAGCTGCTGCTCGAGCTAATCGAGGAAAACATGGAGATCTGGACGCCCGAATTCCAGGCCGGCCTCGTGGAAACGATGCAGGAAGCCATCTCCCTCGAGAAGGAATTCATCAGCGACTGCCTCCCCGTCAGCGCCGTGGGACTCAACACCGCGGAGTTCTGTCAATACATCGACTACATCGCCGACCGTCGCCTCGAAGGGGTCGGCCTGCCGCCGCTCAGTCCCGGCGTGCGCAACCCCTTCCCCTGGCTTGCCGAAACCATGGACATCAAGAAAGAGTCCAACTTCTTCGAACAAACCGTGACCGAATACTCCAAGGCCACCCGCCTCTCGGTCGTCAGCGACGACGACCTGTGAGCCCCGCCGCCGTCCGAGGGCCCCTCCCCTCGTCCGATCTGCGGCGCCCCTGAACTTCCCGAACCAGTCCTTCCCACCCCGCTCCGCCTACCGCCACCGCCCATGATCACCCGTCACCTTATTGAACAAGACCGCGAGCTGCACCGGGCCGCGGCCACTCCCCAGGAGATGAAGCCTCGCTTCGACTGGAGCGAGATCGCCAACAAGAGCCAGATCGCTCCGAATACCCGCATCGTGGTGCGTGCGGATGAGGAGGAATCCGAGCTCAGCATCGAGAAGATCGCTGAAATCGTGGGGCGGGCCGTCACCGACCTGGCCCTGGCCCGCAAGCAGGACGACATCTACAACGAAAGCAACCGCCAGCTTGTCGCCATCATCGTGCGGACGGTGGCCGACATGCTCTCGAAGCGGGCTGACGCCGAAGAAGCCGACGGCACCGTTCTCCTCACGGCCTCCGAACTGACCACGATCATCGAGATGGCTCTCGTCCGGCAAAATGCCCACGACGTTGCCAAGAGCCTGCTGATCAGCCACAAGACCCAGATTTCCCGGAGCGACTCCCGCCGGAACAGCCTGGAGAAGCCCCTCTGCCGCGTTATCCGCCGCAATGGCGAGGTCGTTGCCTGGGATTCGAACAAGATCGAGATCGCCGTGCGCAGCGCCTTCCTCTCGCTCGGAATGGATTCGTCCCCGGCCAAGGATATCTCCACGGCCCTCACGGAGCGCATCGCCCGGAGCGGGCAGGAGTTCATCCGCATTGAGGACCTCCAGGACCGCGTCCAGGAGGAGCTGATGCGCCAGGGGCACTACAAGGTGGCGGAATCCTACATCCTCTACCGGGCCCAGCGCGCCATGCTGCGCCAGCAGGAGGAGGAGGCCCAGGTCCGCCACGACGAATCGACGCAGGAGTCGATGATCGTGGTGCGTCGCGCTGACGGCAGCAGCGATCTCTGGGATGGGAGCGACCTGCGCCGCCGCATCGAGTTCGCCCTGCCCGGCCTCGACCTTTGCCTCTCGCCGGATCAGATCGAGCACGAGCTCCGCCGCGCCTTCTTCAACGACATGACGGAGGCCGACCTGCGGCAGACCATCGTGCTAAACGCGAAGAGCCTCATCGAGCGCGATGGAGACTTCGCCCGCTTTGCCGCCCGCATCCTGCTGACCTACATCTACGAGGAGGTGCTCGACTGGAACATCTCCCGCGACGGGGTGTCCCGCCTGGCGGAGTTCCATCGCCGCGCCTTCAAGGCCAACCTCATTCGCGGGGTCGAGATCGAACGCATTTCCCCGAAGCTCCTGGACTACAACTTGGACCGCCTGGCCGACGCGCTCAATCCGACCTCCGACCTCGACTTCGACTTCCTCGGCATCCAGACTCTCTACGACCGCTACCTCATCATCGACAAGACGGGGGAAACGCACCGCCGCATCGAGACCCCGCAACTCTTCTGGATGCGCGTGGCCATGGGCCTGATGATCGACGAGAAGGAGGATCGCGAAGGCAAGGTCATCGACCTCTACCGCCTCTACGCCAGCCGTCGCTTCTGCTCCTCGACGCCGACCCTCTTCAACTCGGGAACCCTGCACAGCCAGCTTTCCTCCTGCTATCTCTACAAGGTCGACGACAGCATCGAGTCGATCATGCAGCGCGGCATCGCCGAGAACGCCTACCTCTCCAAGTGGGCCGGCGGCCTCGGGGGCTCTTGGACGGCGGTGCGCGGCACCGGCAGCTACATCAAGGGAACCAATGGGGAAAGCCAGGGGGTCATCCCCTTCCTCAAGCTCCACAACGACCAGCTCGTCGCCGTCAACCAGGGCGGGAAGCGTCGCGGCTCCGGCTGCGCCTACCTGGAAACCTGGCACAACGACATCTTCGACTTCCTCGAACTGCGCCGCAACACGGGCGATGAGCGCCGCCGGGCCCACGACATGAACACGGCGAACTGGATTCCCGACCTCTTCATGCAGCGCATGGAGGCCCGGGAAAACTGGACGCTCTTCCGCTCGAACGAGGTGCCCGACCTGCACGAGCTCTACGGCCGTGCCTTCACGGAGCGCTACCTCGCCTACGAAGCCGATGCCAAGGCCGGCAAGATCTTCGGCCGCGAGGTTCCGGCCATCGATCTCTGGAAACAAATGCTGAAGATGATCTTTGAGACGGGCCATCCCTGGATGACCTTCAAGGATCCCTGCAACCTGCGCAGCCCCCAGGACCACGTCGGGGTCATCCACAGCTCGAACCTCTGCACCGAGATCACCCTGAACACCTCGGCCGACGAGACCGCCGTCTGCAACCTGGGCTCCATCGTCCTCGACACCCACCTCCGCGCCGACGGCTCCCTCGATCTCGAGAAGCTGCGCGAGACCGTCCGCACCGCAGTGCGCGCCCTGGACAACGTCATCGACATCAACTACTACCCCACCGAGGCGGCCAAGAACGCCAACAGCCGTCACCGGCCCGTCGGCCTCGGGGTGATGGGCCTGCAGAACGCGCTCTTCATCCGCAACACCCCCTTCGCCAGCGAGGCCGCGGTGGAGTTCAACGACGAGTTCATGGAGGCCATCGCCTACTTCGCCTACGAGGCCTCCAGCGATCTCGCCGTCGAGCGCGGCAGCTACTCCACCTTCGAGGGTTCGAAGTGGAGCCGCGGCCTCCTGCCGCCGGACACCATCGACCTCCTGGAGCAGGAGCGCGGCGAGCCCGTCGACGTTCCCCGCGGCGGCCGCATGGACTGGGACGCCCTCCGCGAAAAGATTCGCCGCCAAGGGATGCGCAACAGCAACGTCCTCGCCATTGCCCCCACCGCGACGATCTCGAACATCATGGGCAGCTCGCCCTGCATCGAGCCCACCTTCAAGAACCTCTTCGTGAAAGGCAATCTCTCCGGCGACTTCATCGTACTGAACACCTACCTCGTCCGTGATCTCAAGGCCCTCGGCCTCTGGAACGACGACATGGTGGAGCGGCTCAAGTACTACGACGGGGAACTCGCCGACATCGACGAAATCCCCGCCCACCTGAAGGAGAAGTACGCCACGGCCTTCTCCATCGACTACGAATGGTTCGTCGAGGCGGCGGCGCGGCGGCAGAAGTGGATCGACCAATCCCAGTCGGTCAACCTCTTCCTCGCCACCCCGGACCTCAAGACCCTCTCGCACATGTATCGTGCCGCCTGGCGCAAGGGGCTCAAGACCACCTACTACCTCCGCACCCAGCAAGCCTCGAACATCGAGAAGGCCTCGATCAAGAAGGTCACGAAGGAGGTGCGCACCTACACCGAAGCGGAGAAGCAGGCCTGCTCCCTCGAAGCCCTCCTCAACGGAGGCGAATGCGAGGCTTGCCAGTGAGCCTGGCCGGACCTCCATCGACCTGAAGCCCGAAAAGGCGGCCTCCGGGCTGCCTTTTTTCGCTTGTGAGGGCGTCCCGCGCCGCTCTACCTTTGCCTCGCGATGACGCTCCTTTTTGCCTCGATCGTGCTCGGCATTGTCCCCATGGTGATCTACGCCCTGGTGGTCTGGCGTCTCGATCGCTGGGAGAAAGAGCCCCTGCCGCTCCTCATCGCCGCCTTTCTCTGGGGAGCGGTCCCCTCCATCCTCTTTGCCCTCGGCGCTCAGCTGATCCTCGGCTCGCCCGCCCCGCCCGAGGGGAGCGAAGCCAGCTTGGCGAGCGAGCTTTACGACGCCAGCATTCTCGCCCCCATCACCGAGGAGCTGATCAAGGGGCTGGGCGTATTCCTGATCTTCCTCTTCTTCCGGCGCGAGATCGATTCCGTGTTGGACGGCCTCATCTACGGCAGCATGGTCGGCTTCGGGTTCGCCGCGGTGGAGAACGTCTTCTACTTCGCTGGCCAGCCCGACGCTCTCAGCCTGCTGATCTTGTTCTTCCTGCGCGCCTTTGTGTTCGGGATGCTCCACGCCCTCTTCACCGGATTCTTCGGCGTCGGGCTCGCCCTCGGCCTGTTCAGCAGCCGCCCCCTACTCAAAGTCCTCTGGCCGGTGCTGGGGCTGGCCGCGGCCATGACCACCCACGCCCTCCACAACTACTTCGCCACCCTGGGGGGATATCATTTCTTCTATTCCCTCCTCGGGATCTCCTGTGGGGTGCTCTGGTTCGCGCTGACCGTGGCCATCTGCCTCTACCACGAAAATCGCTGGGTCCGCCTCCACCTCGCCGAGGAAGTCGAGCAAGGGGTCCTCTATGCCGAACAGGCCCTCGATGCCGCCAACTTCTGGCAGCGCGGCCCTATCAGCATGTTCTCCAAGGGAATCCTCACTGCATGGAAGCGGCGGACGCTGCTCCAGATGGCGGCGGAACTCGCCTATCAAAAGCAGAAGGCGATGCGCCAGCCCTCGCCCGAGGAGCTCTCCCGCATCGCCGCCCTGCGCGTCCGCGTCCACAGATTGAGCCGGCAAGACCCGCTCGTGCTCGCCGGACGCATCCGCCCGGGCAAGCGGCTGCCCCCGCCCCTGCCGCCGACGCGACGAGTGCCACCACCCCTGCCAATCTGTACGCCTCCGCCCCTGCCATGACGGCATCCCCGTCCAACTCCTGGCGAATCGCCCCCTTCGAGCCGGGACGTGCCTACCGCGTCCTGCAGGATTTCACCGCCCTGCGGGATCGCTTTCGAGCGGGAGAAGTCCTCATCTACGACAGCGATGGCTACAGCCGCTACGATGGCTACACAGGCTATTTCTTCCGGCAGGAGGACGGGGAAGGGCTGCGCATCTGGGACATCGCCGACGAGGAGGACCTGGAGATCTGGACAAGCCTCTTCGCCCCCGAGGAAGACGGGAGCGCCCCCTCTCCACCAGAGGCGACGGAAGAGCGCCATTGAGCGGGCGGGCCCTTCCTTCTAGGCTCTCCGTTCATGAACGCCATCACCCTTCTCTTGGCCCGCCCCACTCTCACCGCCCCTTGCTCCGCCCTCCTGGTCCTGGGCCTGCTGTCGGGGGCCTGGGGGAACGGGGCGCTCAGGGCCGAGGATCCAGCTCCTGGCCGGCTCGACCGCGCCAATCTCCTCGAATACCGCAATGAGCAAGGGGCCGTCGTCCCGGTTCGCTCGGTGGCCGACTGGCGGCGGCGACGCGCCGAGATCCTCGCTGGCGCCCAGGAAGTGATGGGCGCCCTGCCCGGCCCGGACAAGCGCATCCCCCTTGACGTGCAGATCGAGGAGGAAAAGGATTTCGGCACTTACGTGCGCCGTCGCCTCACCTATGCCTCGGAACCGGGTTCGCGGACACCAGCCCACCTCTTCCTGCCCAAGGCGCTCCTCGAGGGAAAGACGACGAACTGCCCCGGCGTGCTCTGTTTGATGGGCACTGGCGGACACAAGCTGGAAGACATCCCTCCGGGTCCCCAGATCGGCGGGAACCTCCAGGATGGCGAGGCCTTGGCGAAGCGCGGATTCGTGGCCATTGCCCCGGCCTATCCCTCGCTGGGCTTCGGCAGTCGCTCCGGCCTGGACATCGCCTACGATCCCGACCTGCGGGCGCTCGGCTATGAAAGTGGCACCATGAAGGCCATCTGGGACAACAGCCGCGCCCTCGACCTGCTCGAGGAGCTCCCCGGCGTGAAGCGCAGCGGCTTCGGGGCGATCGGCCATTCCCTCGGCGGTCACAATTCCATCTACACCGCCGTCTTTGACGAGCGCCTTCGTGTCGTCGTGTCCAGTTGCGGCTTCGACTCCTTCCTCGACTACCGCCCCCAGGCTTGGAAGCCCGGCCAGGGCTGGGCCCAAGAGCGCTACATGCCGAAGATCCTCGACTACGCCCGGGAAGCCATCCCCTTCGACTTCCACGAACTGATTGGGGCCCTCGCCCCCCGCCCCATCCTGATCAACGCGCCCATCGGCGACAGCAATTTCCACTGGCAAAGCGTCGATCGCATCGTCGCGGCAGCGATCCCGGTCTACCGGCTCCACCGCGTGCCCGAATTGATTCAGGTGCTGCACCCGGAGGTCGAACACGATTTCCCGCCCGAGATCCGCGAGATCGCCTACGATTGGTTGGACACCTATCTCCGCTGAGTCCGCTCCGCGGCTCAGGCCAGGGCCTCGTATTGTCGCACGTAGTTCTCCCACTGCAGGGGGCGCATCGCGTAGATCCCCTGGGCCTGGCGCCCCCTGCCGGGATCGAACACCTCCCAGCCGTAGGACGAACTGCGCCGTCCGTAGTCGTAGCGGTAAATCCAGGATCCCAATTCATCCCGGCGCCACAGGGCGGGATCGCTCCCCGGCACCACTTCGGCAAATTCCCAAACGCTCTGAATGAGCTCGCGCTCGTAGGCGCGCTGCGGCTGGACCGGTTCTCCGGCCTCAGCGGAGGAGGCGTCCTCATCGCTCCCCATCCAATTCTCGGAGGGAGCCAGAATCGCCCCATCCCCGCAATCCACGGACGCCGGCCGCCAGGCCGCAAAGCCTGGCAGGGTTCCGTCCGCCTCCGTGTCGCTCTGATCGAAGAACATAACTGAACTTTTGAACAGAACCATTGTAACGCGACGACTTCTCTTGCCAAGCCTTTTTTCCGAAGTCCTCCCCAGCGGGGGCGATTCCACCGCGAAGCGAGCGAGAGCGGCGCGATCAAGGCCTCCCCATTTGCCCAAAATCCTGCCATGCTCCCCGGCCATGAACCCGCGCATTCTGCTCCTTCTTGGACTGCTCTCTGGGCTTGGACCTGCCCTCGGCGTCGCCGCGCCCGCCAAGGACCGCCACGTCGTTCTCATCAGCGTCGACGGCTTTCCCGCCTATCTCTGGCACGATCCCACCCTGCAGGTGCCCCATCTTCGCGAGCTGGCGGCCGCGGGGGCCTCGGCCAAGGCGATGACGGTCAGCAATCCCTCGATCACCTGGATCAACCACACCACCTTGATCACGGGCGTGGAACCGCGCAAACACGGCGTGCTTTACAACGGCCTGCTCGTTCGCCAAGGCGAGGGCAAACCGCCCCAGATCGAGCAGTGGGCGGCCAAGGACCGCCTCGTCTTCGCCCCGACCCTCTACGACCTCGCCCATGCCGCGGGCTTGAGCACGGCGGAATCCGACTGGGTCGCGGTCACCGACGCCCCGACGATCAACTGGAGCTTCGCCGAGCTGCCCCGTCTCGAAAGCCCGGTGGTGAAGGAGATGATCGCCGCCGGTCGCCTCAGCGAGGAGGAAATCGGCTGGATGCAGATGGGGCCCAACCGCAAGGGCGTGCCCTTCCTCGACGCCATGTGGACCCGGGCGGCCTCCTATCTCTTTGAAACGCACCGCCCCAACCTGCTGCTCTACCACACCCTCAACACCGACTCCATCCACCACGTCTACGGCCCGCGCAGCGGCCCGGGCTTCACGGCGCTGGAATACGCCGACCGCCTCATCGGCGACCTCCTCGCCACCATCGATCGCAGCGGACTGCGCGACCGCACCACCATCGTGGTGACGACGGATCACGGCTTCAAGAAGGTGACCAAGTTCGTGCGCCCCAACGTCGTCCTTCGGGAGGCAGGCCTGATCCGCGGGCTCGGCCCCACCGTGTCCTCCTGCGAGGCCTACGTCATGCCCCAGGGAGGCATGGCCTTCGTCTACGTCACCGCCGAGTCAAAGCGCGAGGAGTTGATCCCCCGCCTCAAGGAACTCCTCAGCGCCACCGAGGGAATCGCCCAGGTGATTGACGGAAAGGACGCCCACGCGCTCGGCATGCCCCTCCCCTCGGAGAACCCCGGCATGGGGGACCTGGTGCTCTACGCCGCCGAGGGTTACGCCTTCCGCAAGGAAATGCACGAGGCGCAGGCGGTCGTTCCGGCCGTGAACTACGCCGGCACCCACGGCTACCCCAACAGCGATCCCGATCTCGACGGCATTTTCATCGCCAGCGGTGCCGGAATCCGGCCCGGGGTGGTCCTCGACCGCATCCGCAATCTCGACGTCGCCCCCACCCTGGCCCGGCTCATGGGCCTGGAGTTCCCCGAAACCGACGGGAGAGTCCTGGAGGAAATTTTGGAGGAATAGGCGGGCTTCAAAAAGGCTTGAACTGAGTCCGTTCCAAGGGAAGGAGTAAGGGCATACGCGCCTGAACGGCGCCGCCGCCCTCCTCATGCCCAAAGCCTCCAAATCTGACAAGCGCAGCTCGCCCGCTCCCGCGGAGAAGCCGACCTTTGAGGAGGCCCTGGCTCGGCTGGAAAGCCTCGTCGAAGAAATGGAATCGGAGGAGATCCCCCTGGAGGAGCTCCTGCAAAAATATGAAGAGGGGACGGCGCTCTACCACCTCTGCGAGCAGCGTTTGGACGAAGCCCGCGGCCGCATTGAGATTCTGAGAAAAAAACGCAACGGCGACGTCGTATGGGAACCTTTCGGCGACGGATCCGAAGCCCCCGACGCCGAATCCGGCGACCCCGAGCAAGATGGAGAACTGTTTTGAATTTCCCGACCTCCCCTCCGACCGACTCCCCAAAGTCGATTCTCCAGAGGCGCTGAAACAATTGCCGGTCGAGGAGCTGCCCAAGCTTGCAGAGCACATCCGCCGCACCCTGATTCACAGTCTCGCCAACACGGGCGGCCACCTCGGCCCCAACCTCGGCGTGGTCGAGCTCAGCATCGCCCTGCACCGCGTCTTCGAAACGCCCCGCGACAAGTTTGTCTTCGACGTCAGCCACCAGGGCTACGTCCACAAGATGCTGACGGGACGCTGGGACCGCATCCACACCATCCGGACCTACGAGGGCCTCAACGGCTTTTTGCTCCGCAGCGAAAGCGAGCACGACTGTTACGGCGCGGGGCACGCCGGCACGGCGGTGTCCGCGGCCTTGGGCATGGCCGCCGCGCGCGACCTCAACGGGGAGGACAACCACGTCGTCGCCATCGCCGGGGACGCCGCCTTCACCTGCGGCCCCACCTTTGAAGCGCTCAACAACATCGCCGAAACCACCAAGCGCTTCATTCTGGTGCTCAACGACAACGAGTGGTCGATCGATCGCAATGTCGGCGCCATCGCCAAGTATTTTCACGCCCTTCAGACCAGCTCCACCTACGCCCACATCCACGACAAGGCGGCGGAGTTTGTCGAGCGCATCGCCGGGAAGTCGATCCGCAATATCGCCGCCCGGGTCGAGCGCGGGGCCAAGAACCTCATCATCCCCAACGTCCTCTTCGAGAAATTCGGCCTGCGCTACTACGGGCCCATTGATGGGCACGACATCGAGCTGCTCATCAAGACCTTCGAGTTTCTCAAGGACCAAGAGGAGCCGGTCATCCTCCACGTGATCACCGAGAAGGGGCGTGGCTACGAGCCAGCCAAGGCCAATCCCATGAAGTTTCACGGCCTCGGTCCCTACAAGACCGAGACTGGCGAAACGCCCAGCGGAGGGGACCCGACCTACTCCCAGATTTACGGCACCCACCTCGGCCTCTTCGCGGAGAAGGACGAAAAGATCGTCGCCGTGACGGCCGCCATGCCGAACGGAACCGGACTGGTCGAATTCCAGAAGCGCGTCCCCGCGCGCTACTACGACGTCGGCATCGCCGAGGAGCATGCCGCCCTCTTTGCCTGCGGCCAAGCGGTGGAGGGGCTCAAGCCCTTCCTCACCATCTACTCGACCTTCTTCCAGCGCGCCTACGACATGGCCGTGCACGACATCGGCATCCAAAACCTGCCGGTGCGCCTCTGCATGGACCGGGCAGGCCTGAGTGGCGACGACGGGCCCACCCACCACGGGCTCTTTGACATCGGCTACCTGCGCCACATCCCCAACTGGGTCTTCATGCAGCCCAAGGACGAGGATGAATTCGTCGACATGCTCTGGACCATGGTCCACCACAACGAGGGCCCCTCGGCGATCCGCTATCCCCGCGGGGCCGGCACGGGAGTCCGCCCCAAGAGCGAACCCCAACTCCTCGAAATCGGCAAGGCAGAGGTCCTCGCCGAGGGCAGCGACATCGCCCTTTTTGGCCTGGGCAACCTCTTCGAGATGGCGGAGCAGACGCGGGATCGGCTCGTCGCCCTGGGCTACTCCGTCGCCCTGATCAACCCCCGCTGGATCAAGCCCCTCGACACGGCCTGCATTGAGAAGTTCGCGCGGCAATGCGGCCTGCTTCTCACCTTCGAGGACCACGTCCTCATGAACGGCTTCGGCGCCGCCATTATCGAGCATCTCAACGATGCCGGAATCCCCTGCCGGGTGGAACGCATCGGCTGGCCCGATGTCTTCGTCGAACACGGCAAGCCGGAGATCCTCAGGGCCAAGCACGGGGTCACCGTGGATCACGCGGTGGAGAAGGCGCTCAAGCACCTTCCGGCCCGACAGGCCCCGGCCATGGCGGGCTGAGCCTCCCGGGACCGGCCACCCCGCGACGGGGCCCACTCCGGGCCCTCACCCCCTTTTCTGACGAAGGAACCTTCCCCGACGCCCGCCTCGCGGATACCGAAACTCTCGGCCGCCCCGGGGCCGTCTTGACAAGCGAGCCCGCATCCTCATTTTCCCCTTCCCTTTTGTTGTATTGCCACGAACTGAGACGTTTCCCCATGACCACAGCCACCTCCGAGAAACGCGAATTCCAAGCCGAGGTCAATCAGGTCCTCGACATCGTCATCCACTCTCTCTACACCGACAAGGAGATCTTTGTCAGGGAACTCATCTCCAACGCCTCCGACGCCCTGGAAAAGCTGAGGCACCTTCAACTGACCGGAAACGAGATCCATCAGCCCGACCTGCCCCTGGAAATCCAGCTGAGCGTCGACGAGGAGGGACGGCGCCTCATCATTGCCGACCACGGTCTGGGGATGACGCGGGAGGAACTGCACGAAAACCTGGGCACCATCGCCCACTCCGGCTCCAAGGCCTTCCTCCGCAACCTGGAGGAGGCCGCCAGAAAGGAAAGCGCGCTCATCGGACAATTCGGCGTGGGCTTCTACTCCGCCTTCATGGTCGCGGAAGAGGTGAAGGTCTTCACCCGGTCCTGGCGGACCGACGCGCCGAACCTGGTGTGGACCAGCGACGGCAAGACCGGATACGAAATCGCGGAATCCGAAGAGCCCCTGCCGCGCGGCTGTCGCATCGAGTTGAAGCTGCGCGAGGACTGTGCCGAGTTCGCCAAGAGCGAGCGGGTGCGCGCCATCGTCGAGAGCTACTCGAACTTCGTCCCCTTCCCGGTGAATCTCGGCGAGGAGCGCATCAACAAGGTCGAGGCCATCTGGCGGAAGAAGAAGAACGAGGTCAGCGAGGAGGAATACAAGGAGTTCTACCGCTTCTCCGCCAAGGCCTTCGACGAGCCGCGCTACCGCATGCACTTCACGGCGGACTCGCCGATCGAACTGAACGCCCTGCTCTTCGTCCCCTCCGAAAACACCGAGCTCTGGGGACTGGGGCAGATGGAGCCTGGCGTCTCCCTCTACTGCAAGAACGTCCTCATCGACGACCAGCCCCTCGGCCTGCTCCCCGAATGGCTGCGCTTCCTCCGCGGCGTCATCGACAGCGCCGACATCCCGCTCAACATCAGCCGCGAGTCGATGCAGGACAGCAGTCTTGTCCGCAAGCTGAACCGCGTGGTGACCAAGCGCTTCCTCAAGTTTCTCGACGGCGAGGCCAAGGACGATCCGGTCAAATACAAGGAGTTCTACGCCAAGTTCGCCCGCTTCCTCAAGGAGGGCATTGTCACCGATTTTGAGCACCGCGAGGGACTCGCCAAGCTGCTGCGCTTTGAAAGCAGCATGACCGAGCCCGGAGAGCTCACCAGCCTGGCGGACTACCTCGTCCGCAGCAAGGAGAGCCAGCAACAGATCTATTACCTCGTCGGCCCCAACCGCACCAGCATCGAGGCCGGCCCCTACCTGGAAGCGCTGAAGTCCCAGGGCTATGAAGTGATCTATTTCGTCGACAGCATCGACGAGTATTTGCTCCAGCACCTGCGCGAGTTCGAAGGGAAATCCCTCGTCTCCGCGGCCTCCAGCAGCGTGGAATTGCCCGAGGACAGCCCCGTGGAGGGCGCGGGCGAAGCCCTTCCCGAGGACTCCATGCAGGCGCTCTGTGAGTTTCTCCAGAACGAACTGGGCGAAAACGTCGAGAAGGTCTCCACCGGGAAACGGCTCGTCAGCAGCCCCGCCGCCGTCCTCCAGCCCGAGCAGGGCATGTCCGCCCAGATGCGGCAGATGCTCCAGGCGATGAATCCCGGCGAACCCCTGCCGCCCCAGAAAGTGGTCTTTGAGCTGAATCCCCGCCACGCCCTCGTCCATGCCCTGGCCTCGGCGCGCGAATCCAATCCGGAACTGGCCAAGCTCGTCGCCGCCCAGTTGCTCGACCAGTCCCTCCTCGCCGCAGGCCTGCTCGAGGACCGCGTCGGCCTCGTCGAGCGCGGCTTCCGACTCATGGAGGAGGCCCTGAAAAAAAACGGGGCCTGAGAAAAAACTCTGCAACGCGTCGCCGCATGTGACGTTAGATAAGGCACGGGGCGGGCGTCCCCCCCTGAAACCTACCAAGTAGCAGCCATGCAAACGAAACCATTCCGGACCTTGGGCACCCTGGCGGTGCTCGGACTTACTCTCGGCCTGTCCCAGGCCGAAGATTCCAGCGAAAAAGGCAAGCGAAAAGGCGGAGACCCCGTCAAACGCGCCGAAGCCACCATAAAGAGACTCGATCGCGACGGCAACGGGACTCTCTCCAAGGAGGAGTTTGCCGCCGGGCCCTTTGCCGTTAAGGCCAAGGAGAAAGGAGCGGACATCGACAAGTTCTTCGATGCCATAGACAAGAACAAGGATGGTCAGCTTGACCTCAAGGAGTTGTCGACTCGTCCCGAGGGTCGAAAAGGGCGCCCTCATGGGGATGGCCGTGGCAAGAAAGGCCCCAAAGATGAGGGAGGGTCCAAGCCCGAGGCCCAGTGATAGTCGCCTTCCCTTTATTGAGAAAACCCGTCGCAGCGAGCCTGCGACGGGTTTTTCATTTCAGCTCGACGACGCCAAAATTTCTTGACCTAAAGTCAGAACTCATGTTTCTTGCCTCGATAATTCCTGACATTTCAGATCAAGAATAGGTGTTTTCTATATGTCTGATCGTCCATCCCCCTCACACCGACCCGACGCCCTTTTTTCCGAAGCGGGGGAACGCTTCGGTATTGGAGACTTCGCTGGCCTGGCGCGGAAGCTGGAAACCAGCCAGGCAGAGGAACGCATCGAATGGGCCTTCGGCCATTTCGGCGATCGCCTCGGTATGACCTCCAGCTTTGGTGCGCAATCCGCCGTGTTGCTGCACTTGGCCACGCGCGTCTGGGCCAAGGTTCCCGTCATTCTCGTCGACACCGGTTACCTCTTCCCTGAGACTTACCGCTTCATCGATGAGTTGACTGACCGGCTCCAGCTGAATTTGAAAGTTTACCGTAGCCACATTTCCCCCGCCTGGCAGGAAACCCGGTGGGGCAAGCTCTGGGAGCAAGGTCTCGAAGGCATCGAACGCTACAACAACATGAACAAGGTCGAGCCAATGGATCGCGCGCTCGCCGAACTCGATTTGCACGCCGTGATGGCTGGCGTGAGGCGCCAGCAAAGTAGCACGCGGGAAAACTTTTCGGTCTTGGGCATTCAAAAGGGCCGGATCCGGGTTCATCCCATTGTGGACTGGACGGACCAGGACGTCGGACGGTATCTGAGCAAGCATGGGCTGCCCTATCATCCCCTTTGGGAACAGGGTTACGTTTCGATTGGCGACTGGCATACTTCGCGAAAGCTCACCCAAGGGATGACGCCCGAGGAGACGCGCTTCTTTGGTCTAAAGAGGGAATGTGGTCTCAATAAAGATCTGGACTTTGTTATTTGATCTAGGAGAGTCCCGCCACGCCCCCCGGTGCCATGAGCGCTGCTTCCGAACATTTATATCCTGTATTTGACCGTATGCTGCCGCGCTCGGCGAAGGAGGGGCTCCTTGGCCAATCGGGCAGCGTGATCTGGATGTATGGGCTGAGCGGTTCCGGAAAGAGCACCCTGGCGAATCGACTCGAACGCGTTCTCCACGAAGAAGGGCGTCTCGTCAAGGCGCTCGACGGAGACAACGTTCGCACCGGGCTGAACCGAAACCTCGGGTTTTCCGACGAGGACCGTCTCGAGAACATCCGCCGGGTCGCCGAGGTCGCCAAGCTCTTCGCGGACTGCGGGGTCATCGTCGTCGCCTCCTTCATCACTCCCCAGGAGGAGCTGAGACAGTTGGTCCGCGAGATCGTCGGTGGCGAGGACCTCCTCGAGGTCTACGTCAAGGCGAGCTACGATACCTGCGCCGCACGAGATCCCAAGGGGCTATACGCCAAGGTCGCCGCGGGCGAAGTCAAGAACTTCACCGGGCGAGATTCGAGCTTCGAGGAACCAGCCTCCCCTGATCTCGTCCTCGACACCGAAACCCACGACGAGGACGCCTGCCTTGAGCTGCTGCGTTCTGCCGTCGCGGAAAAAATCCTCCTTCCTCGAAGGCAGCCACTTTCCTGACATATCAAAATGGACGAAGAAAGAACTACCTACCAAGTCAACCATCTCGCCCAGCTCGAATCTGAGGCGATCTTCATTCTGCGCGAGACGGCGGCCCAGTTCGACCGCCCCGCCCTGCTTTTCTCCGGCGGCAAGGATTCCATTGTGATGGCCCACCTCGCCCGCAAGGCTTTCTTCCCCGCGCGCCTGCCTTTTCCCCTGCTGCACGTTGACACCGGGCACAATTTCCAGGAAACCCTCGACTACCGTGACCAGTTCGTCGCCGACCTGCGCGCCGAGCTCATCGTCGCCCTCGTCCAGGACTCCATCGACCAGGGCCGCGTCCAGGAGGAAAAAGGGCCCTTCGCCAGCCGCAACCGCCTGCAGACCGTGACCCTGCTCGACGCCATCGAGGAAAACCGCTTCGACGCCTGCCTCGGCGGAGGACGCCGCGACGAGGAAAAGGCCCGCGCCAAGGAACGCTTTTTCTCGCACCGCGACGACTTCGGACAGTGGGACCCCAAGAACCAGCGCCCTGAACTCTGGAACCTGTTCAACGGCCGCAAGCACCACGGGGAACATTTCCGGGTCTTCCCCCTCTCGAACTGGACGGAGATGGATGTCTGGCAGTACATCAAGTCGGAGAAAATCCCCCTGCCGAGCCTCTACTTCTCCCACCAGCGGGAAGTTGTGCACCGCAACGGGGCCATGTTGGCCATCTCCGAGGTGGTGGTGCCGCAGCCCGACGAGCGGGTGGAGAGCAACGCCACCGTCCGATTCCGGACCATTGGTGACATGACCTGTACTGGCGCGGTCTATTCCGAGGCCGCCGACCTCGACGCCATCATCCAGGAAGTGGCCACCGCGCGTCAGACCGAGCGCGGGACCCGAGCGGATGACAAGCGTTCCGAAACCGCCATGGAGGACCGCAAAAAGGAAGGCTACTTCTGAGCCACCCGAACACCAGCCTCCCTCCCCAGCTATATTCCCCTTTTCAGCTCATGCATTCCGATATTTCCACCGACGAAGGCTACCTCAACATGGACCTGCTCCGCTTCACCACGGCGGGCAGCGTGGACGATGGCAAGTCCACCCTGATCGGCAGACTTCTCTACGATTCCAAGAACACCTTTGAAGACCAACTCGAAGCGGTCGAGGCCACCTCGCGGCAGCGCGGCGACGAGCACATCAATCTCGCCCTCCTCACCGACGGCCTCCGCGCCGAACGAGAACAGGGCATCACCATCGACGTGGCCTACCGCTACTTCGCCACGCCCAAGCGAAAGTTCATCATCGCCGACACCCCCGGCCACATTCAATACACGCGGAACATGGTCACGGGCGCCTCCACGGCGAACCTCGCCATCATCCTCGTCGACGCCCGCACCGGCGTGATCGAGCAAACCTGCCGGCACGCCTTCATCGCCGACCTGTTGCGAATCCGCCACGTCATTCTGGCGGTGAACAAGATGGACCTCGTGGATTACAGCGAGGCGCGCTTCCAGGAAATCGTGGAGGACTTCAAGCGCTTTGCCTCGCGCCTGGCGAACATTGTCGACATGGTCGCCATCCCCATTTCCGCTCTGCATGGGGACAACGTCGTGGAGAAGTCCACGAACATGAACTGGTACGAGGGGCCCACCATGCTTTATCACCTGGAGACAGTCTACATCGGCTCGGACCACAATCACGTCGATGCGCGCTTTCCCGTGCAGTGGGTCATCCGTCCCCATTCCGATGAATACCACGACTTCCGCGGCTACGCCGGACGAGTGGCCGGAGGCGTTTTCCGTCCCGGCGACGAGGTGGTGGTGCAACCCTCGGGCTTCACTTCGCGCATCAAATCGATCGAATCCTATGACGGCCCTATGGAGGCGGCCTTCGCCCCCCTGTCCTGTGCCATCACCCTGGAGGACGAAATTGACATCAGCCGTGGCGACATGATCGTCAAGCCGAACAACGCTCCGCACAAGGGACAGGAGATCGAGGCCATGATCTGCTGGTTCTCCGAGAACACCCAGCTGAGCCCGAATGCAAAATTCTACCTTCGCCACTCCACCAAAGAGGTGAAGGCCATCGTCAAGGACGTCCGCTACAAGGTGAACATCAACACCCTGCACAAGATCGAGGACGAGAAAACCTTTTCGCTCAATGAAATCGGCCGCATCTCCCTGCGCACCTCGGCGCCCTTGATCTACGATTCCTACCGTCGCAATCGGGCCACCGGCAGCTTCATACTCATCGACGCGCAGACCAACGAGACCGTCGCCGCCGGGATGATCGTATGAGGGCCCGGCCCTCGTCTGAGAACTACGCCCCGGCCTTGCCGCCGACGGCGGTGAGCTTCTCCGCGTCCGGCGCGCTCCCCGGCGCCGCACCCTCGCCTCCGTCCCATTCAGGATGGTTCAGGACGAGATAGGCGTGGAGCGCCTCGAGGAAGAAGAGATATTCGTGCCGCGAGGCGTCGTGGGGATTGCCGTCCCAGCCGAGGATGTAGAGCGCCTTTTCGCCGCCGAGAGTCTCGAGGACGTCCTTTCGGAACTCCCCGACGATCTTTCCGGTGGCGGGATCCTTGTCGACGCGCAGATGCGACTCGGGCGCAGGTCCGATGGTGAAGCCATGCACGCTGGTGATGTGCCTCGCGACGCTCGCGTCCTTGGGATGCCAATCGGCGGCGGCGGTGGGATCCCCCGTCTTCCCTCCCGAGCAGGAGACGAGGAGCGAGACGGCGAGGGCGGGGAGAAGGGGCTTCATCGTGAACGGTGCTCGGGATTCGCTCAGGCCCAGTCGTTCCATGTGTTCCAAGTGCGCCAGGTGACGTTGGCGAAGCAGACCAGCGCGGTGACGAAGCAGATCGCGGGGCCGAGCTTTGGACTCTTCACCAGCTTCGGCATGAAGGACGCCACCGCCGTGACGCTGCAGAAGCCGAGGGCGGTGCCGAGGAAGACGATGGAGGTCGCCGTCGCGGCGTGGACGAACCCGTTCATCCCGATCGCCCCGCCGATCATCGCGTAGCCGATCGTGTCGGGACAGGGGATGAAGCCGATCGCCGCGCCGGTGAGGAAAGGCCGCTTCGGATCGAGCATCTTCCGGGCGCGCTCCACTTCCCCGCCCTTGCGGAAAGCTTCGCGGAGGAGGAGGCAGCCGAGAACGAGGAGGATGGGGATGTCGACGTGGCTGAGCCAGAACTTCCCTCCGGGCCAGGCCGACGTGAGCATCTTCAGGAAGAACTGCCCCACCCCGAGCGCGAGGGCCATGAGGAGCCCATGGGCGATCGCCATGCCGAGGGTGAACTGCCAGGCCTTCTTCATTCCCATTCCCCCCGTGGCGAGCAGCATAATTTTTAATGAGAATTCAGCGCATCCTCCTTCTTTCCACTTGCCACTCGACAAAGCCGCTCCGTTCCATAGAATCCGCAGCCATGGCTTCCGACACCCCGCCGTTGCGGAGGGCCGCGCGCCACGCCGCCGCCTACCTTCTCCTCGCCGCCGTCCTCTGGCTGTGGCCCTTCTTCCTGGCGGGCTGGAAGGGGCGGGCCTACTCCTTCCTGCCGAAGGCGGCCGCCTTCCAGTACAGCGCCGCCGGGTTCTTCACGAAGCGGGCCGAGCGCTGGTGGG
>CAZKGI010000014.1:0-67918 GCA_964552315.1 uncultured Akkermansia sp.
CCGGGCCCCCGAGCGCAAGAGGGATGGCCGCGGAGAGAGCGGCGCTGCCCTCAGAAGGAATCGCTGAGCAGCTGCACGTAGCGGGAGCCGGACGGGGTCAGCGTCGCGGTGTTGCCGGTGCCGGTGAGCCGTCCCAGGGTGTAGTCGGCGTGATTGCCGGAGGTGGGCTTCACGTAGGTCACGCGAGCTTGGGGGCCGGCGGCGCTGCTGGGGCGGATTTCCAAGGGAAACCCGGTGGCGGCGAAGCTGATTTCCCAGCCCTGGGGCGAAGGAACCTGGTCGAGGTCGCGCCCCATCCAGGGATAGCGTCTCAGCAGGTCCAGGGTGCCGCTCTTGGGAACCAGCACCTTGTAGTGGACCTCTTCTTTGCTGGCGAGAAATTCAGGAATGGTGAGGTTCGGATTGGCTCGATGCGCGAGGAAGAGTTCGGCGATGTTCAAGCCGGAGAGGTTGAGGCCGTTGAAGATCCCGTGGTGGTTCTTGGTCGTGAAATGGCGGTCGAACCAGATCTTGAAACGGTCGCTCAGGAGGACGTTCAGCTCGACGTGGACGTGGGCGCGCTCGCGATTGATGCCGGCCCCCGTGTAGCCCATCTTGCCGATGGTGGCTCCGGCTTGAACGCTTTGTCCCGCCTTGACGAGCGGAGCCTTGAGGTGGGCGTAGAGGGAAAAGAAGGGACCGTCGCCCCAGTCGTGGTGAATGACGATGTAGTTTCCGTAATTGCTCGGGGCCTGGGGACCGTTGACGTAGACCACCGTGCCTTGGGCAATGGCACGGACTTCGTCGAGAGGCTCGCCGCGCTCGTCGCGCCGGACGGGGCGAATGTCGACGCCTTCGTGAAAGCGGGTCATAATGATGCCCGCCGGGGTGCGCTTCTGGTTGCGGGTGAATCCGTAGGCGCCACCGGTCCAGGGTTTGGACTGGACCCCCTCGAAGTTCCGGTCCGTGTACATGTAGAACTGCGAGGGGTCGGAGAAGATCGCGTCGTTGTCCGTGGGCAGCACCAGGCCGAGAGGCGCCGCCTTTGCGGCGAAGGTCAGGAACAGTGAGCAGGCGAGGAGGAGGGAAGGCGTCCGTTTCATCTCGGGCAGGGGGGATCCCCAAATACTTAGCACATCTTAAGCATTTGGCGACTTCCCCTGTCCCGAGAGGCCTCGAGGGAGGGGCGAGCGCCGAGCACCAGCCTCAGTTCGTCGGAGCGAACTGGGGGAGTTGGGGCAACTGTTGCTCCTTTGGCATGACCTCGTCGACGTGGGGGAAGCGCTTGCGGAATTCCTGGAGATGTCGTTGTTGCAAGCCGCTCCAGATGACGACGACCCCGTCTTCGACCGGGCGGTCAATGAGAACCGCCTGCAGGGGGGCATCCGAGCAGCGCAGGCCAAGCAGTTTTCCTTGATGTGTCAGGGTGATCCCCTTGAGTTCCACGGCGGCGTGGTCCTTCAGGCGAAAGGCCGCCCCGAAGGAAACCCCGTCGGCGGCGGTGAAGGGGTAAAACCACTTGATGTCCTTGTCCGTGAAGGTCGGGATTTTGCTGAAATAGTACTGCCGGTGCTCCTGCCCCAATTTCACCGGAGTGACCATCTTGGGGTTGTCGTTCTCGTCGCCTTCGAGGTGGAAGGTGACGACGTAGAGCTTGTATTGCTTGCCCGCTCCCAGGCACATCAGGGAGAGCGCCAGTACGCTGCCGAGGGCGGCGACATGCCGCCGCCAGGAAAGGGGGGCGGGGGCTCGCCGGAGGACTGGGGTCGAGAAAGGCATGGGCGCAAGATAAGGGGGGAATGGGGGGGCTGGCAAGCGCGGCCTCCCTCGAGACGGGGCGGTTTAGGGCAGGCCGCCCTGCCGCAGGATCCGTTCGGGGCGATAGATCTCCTGGTTGCTCGCCTGGAATTCCGCCTTGAGCCGCACCGTGAACCCCGCCAAGTCGACGAGGTGCCAGCGCAGGTAGCGCCACTTTCCGGTGTTGCCGTCGTGCTCAATGCCGACCAGGAGATGGCTGGCATCGTGTCGCACCTTGGGATGATCCGTGCTCGGGCTGAAGTAGAAGCTGCGCAGCTTGGAATCCAGGGTGCCCGCCTGCACCAGCTTGGGATCGAGATAGCAGACCCGTCCGCTGTCCGGATGCCGGATGAGGAGGTCGGGATAGCCGGCCCGCTGCAGCCGGCCCTGGGCCGTGCGGGGAAGGCTGCACTCCAGTTCCGGGAGCCGGTCCAGCGCCTCGAGTAGGGCCTTTTCGAAGTAGGCGCTGACTTCGTTGATGCGCGAGGCCTGGTGGGTCACGGAATCCGGGGCGTTGAACTGCTCCAGTAGCCGGTCCATGACTTCGGCAATGCCCTCGAGAATCGCCGCGTCGGCGGGCTGCTCTGGATCCATGGGCAGCACCAGCCGACCGGTGGAGAGCTCCACGAGTCGGGCAAAGGAAACTTCCCGAAAGGCGTTCCCGCCCTGGTGCAGCGTCGTCAGGAGGGCCTCGACCGAGGGCTCCGGCTCGATCACAATCTGGGGCGGCAGGGGACGGTCACAGCCCGGCAACAGGGGAGCGAGGACGAGGAGCAGGCGCCCCGCCCCCCGTGCGCTGACCCGAGGAATCGCCATCCCTAGCAGGATGCCCCAGGTACCCAAGTGGAGGGAAGGAGAAAATCAGGGGAGCCGCAGCTTGGCGGCATAGAGTTCGGCAGCCCCGCCCTCGCTGACTTCCTTGTCGCCGAAGGCGGCCGGTGCGGTGCAGGCTCCCGCCAGGTAGAGGTGATTCCCCGCATGGGTGATGGTGTAGGCGTTGTCGCCCTTCGCTCCGCCACTGAGGGCGAGCCAGAGGAGTTGGCCGCCCTCGTTAAAGGCGGCGGTGAAGATGTCCGTGCCGCCGCGAGTGACCAGGGTACGACCGGCGAAAGTGGCGGTCTTGGAGAATTCCCCGGTGAGATATGCCTTGCCCTGGTGGTCCGTGCAGACGCCGAGTCCATAGTCGGTGGCGGGACTGCTGAGGTGGTGGGCCCATTGCAGTTTCCCCTCGCTGTCGAGGTGGACGATGAGTCCGTCGTAGTCCTTTTCCCCGGTGGAGCGGAACGCTTCCTTGCCGTAGGTCGTTTCTCCCTTGAACATGCCGGCGGCCCAGACGCGGCCGGAGCGGTCGGCGACGATTTCGTGATAGACCGAGGAGACGCTCGCCGGGGTGACGTGCAGCCATTGGGCTTCCCCATCGGCATTGAGCTTGGCCACCAGGGCGGAGGCCTTGGGGGCGTCGACGGCGACCGAGCCAAAGCGTCCCGTTCCGGAAATCAAACCACCGAGGTAGATTTGGTCCTGGGCATCGAGGCTGATGCCGTGGGCGCTCCCGCCGGCGCCGCCTTCGGTGCCCTTCACCCAGATCAGTTTGCCCTCGGCGTCGTACTTGGCGCAGAAGATGACGCGCGAGCCGCTCAGCTCGACCTCGCCAAAGCGGGCCCCTTGGCCGAGGGCGCCCGCCACGAGGACTTCGCCCTTGGAGTTGATGGCGATGCCGTGACCATAGTCATTGCCAGGGCCCCCGGCGGTGCGGATCCAGAGCAGCTTGCCCTCGGGCGAATACTTGGCGACGAAGACATCGTAGTCCCCGGCGTTCGGAAGGATGTCGCCTCCCTCCTCGGCCCGGGCATCGGTGCTTTGGAATTGTCCCGTGACGTAGACATTGCCGGCGGCATCCGTGTCCACGCCGTAGCCCCGGTCCACGGCGCTGCCGCCGATGCTGCGCACCCAGAGCGGCTGCCCCGCGGCGTCGAGCTTCACGAGAAAGCAATCCGTCTCTCCCTGGGTGGGGCGCGTCAGCGAGCCGAAGCGTCCCTCACCGATGGTTTCGCCGGTGAGGTAGACCTGGCCAGCGTCGTCCACGGTGATGCCGCGCGTTTTGTCATTTTTCTCCCCACCTCCGGCGAAGACCCATTCGTAAACGGGTTCGTCGGCGGCAAGGGAGGCGGTGAGACCGAGAAGGCAGAGAAGGCGGATGGAAAGTTTCATGGGCCAGAGGGAGGCATCCTTCCTCTGGATGCGAGGGACGTCAACGCCGCAGGAAGGGAAGGCCGGAACGCGATTAAGCCCCCGCGAACCGACGGGGTGGCCCCCTCAGGAGGCCAGGCAGGCCGGACAGTTCTGGGCCCAGTGGCTCGGGGCCAGCTCCACCAGTTCGGGCCGAGCACTGGCGTGGTCGGGGAGTCCCTCGCGCGTCTCGCAGCGGGGCGCGAAGGCGCAGCCGGCGATCTCATTGGCGAGGTTGGGCGGCAGGCCGGGCAGGGTGCGCAGCGGCTGCCCCTTTTTCTGGAGGGCCGGAATGGAACCCTGCAGGGCGCGCGTGTAGGCGTGGCGGGGGCGGGTGAAGAGGGCCTCCACCGGGGCGCGTTCCACGAAGCGGCCGGCGTACATGACGTTGACGTAATCGCAGACCTCGGACACCACGGCAAGATCGTGGGTGATGAAGATGACGGCGGTGCCCAGTTCCTTTTGCCGCGTCCGGATGAGGTCGAGGACCTGGCGTTGGATGGTCACGTCGAGGGCCGTGGTGGGCTCGTCGGCAATGAGGATCTCTGGCCGGGTCACCAGGGCCATGGCGATCATGACCCGCTGCCGCATCCCGCCCGAGAACTCGTGCGGATAGCTGTGGATGCGCTGGGCGGGATCCGGGATGCCGACGGCGGCGAGTTCCTCGACGGCGCGATCGAAGGCCTCGCGCCGGGACAGGCCGAGGTGGAGCTGCAGGGGTTCGATGATCTGCGTCGAAATCCGCAGGAAGGGATTCAGGGAGGTCATCGGATCCTGGAAAATGAAGCTAATGCGCCGCCCCCGGACGCGCCGCATCTGGGGTTCCGAGAGCTGCAGGAGGTCCGTGCCGTCAAAGAAGGCCTGCCCCCCATCGATCCGACCGGGCGGCATGGGAATCAGTCCGAGCAGGGAGTAGCAGGCCACCGACTTTCCGGAGCCGGACTCGC
This sequence comes from uncultured Akkermansia sp., assembly GCA_964552315.1. Taxonomy (GTDB): domain Bacteria; phylum Verrucomicrobiota; class Verrucomicrobiia; order Verrucomicrobiales; family DEV007; genus Arctic95D-9. The sequence goes on from CAZKGI010000014.1 coordinate 4,953, forward strand.
CGACGATGCCGACGGTCTGGCCGGCCTCCACGTCGAAAGAAAGGCCGTCGACCGCGCGGACGATGCCGTCGCGGGTGTAAAAGGAGGTGCGCAGGTCGCGGACTTCGAGCAGGGCCATGGTTCAGGATACGCGCTACTGGGAGGAGGGATGCCAGTCGACGAGACGGCACTTGCTCATGTCGAAGGGGGAAAAATGCAGGGTGGCCCTACGTCCGACGGCTTCCTCGCCCTCGGGAAGGACGGGGCCCTTGCGCTCGACGATGGCATAGGCGCGATAGCCATTGGGCATTTCGACCCGGTAAAGTCGACCGGGCTCGTGGACCTCGACGATGCGACCGACGGCGACGATGGGAGGACGTTCAGGCATGGGTGGGGTCCGAAGGGGGCGGTGAAAAAGAGGGAGTCGGGTGGCGATGGCTATCCTAAGGCAGGGCGGGAGTCCCCGCAATGGCTCCTTGGTGCCGTCTGGCGCGGAGGTCCGCCACGGAAAAATGAGGCGAGGGCTGAAAAACCGGTTGCTCCATGGGATCATTTCACGCATCTAGCGCCCCATGGCACGCATCAACGAAAACTTCCTCAAGCTCAAGGCAGGCTATCTCTTTCCGGAAATCGCCCGACGCGTCAACGCCTTTGCCGAGGCCAATCCCGAAGCGGCCAAGCGGCTGATTCGCTGCGGGATTGGCGACGTCACCGAACCCCTGCCCGAGGCCTGCCGCCAAGCCATGCACGAGGCCATCGACGAGCTGGGGGAGGCCTCCACCTTCAAGGGGTACGGTCCCGAGCAGGGCTATGCCTTCCTGCGCGAGGCCATCGTCGAAAACCAGTATGCCGGTCTCCACATCTCGCCGGATGAAGTTTTCGTTTCCGACGGATCCAAGTGCGACACCGGCAACATTCTCGACATTTTCGGGCACGACAACGTCATTGCCATTACCGACCCGGTCTACCCCGTCTACGTCGACACCAACGTGATGGCCGGGAACACCGGCGAGGCCGATGACTCCGGCGCCTATGCCGGGCTCGTCTATCTGCCCTGCACACCCGAGAACGACTTCGTGCCCGCCATTCCCGACCAACACGTCGACCTGGTCTACCTTTGTTATCCCAACAATCCCACCGGGGCCACAGCCACCCACGCCCAACTGCAGGCCTGGGTCGATTACGCCCGCCGGGAAAAGGCCATCCTGCTTTACGACGCCGCCTACGAAGCCTTCATCCAGGATCCCGAGCTGCCGCGCTCCATCTTTGAAATCGAGGGCGCCCACGAATGTGCCATGGAATTCCGCAGCTTCTCCAAGAACGGTGGCTTCACCGGCGTGCGTTGTGCCTACGTGGTGATCCCCAAAACGCTCGTGGGACGCACCGCGGACGGCCAGGAGCAGGCCCTGCACCCGCTCTGGTCGCGGCGACACAGCACCAAGTTCAACGGCGCCAGCTATCCCGTGCAGCGAGGGGCGGCCGCGGTCTTCTCCGAGCAGGGCAAGGCCCAAGTGGCCGCCTTGATCGCCGGCTACATGGGCAACGCGGCCCTGCTGCGCGAGGCCTGCACCGAAGTCGGCCTGGCCGTCTACGGAGGCGTCAATGCCCCTTATGTCTGGGTGGCCTGTCCCGAGGGACTGAGCTCCTGGGACCTCTTCGACAAGATGCTGCAGGAGGCCAATGTGGTCATCACGCCAGGCTCTGGATTCGGCGCCGCGGGCGAGGGTTACTTCCGCATTTCGGCCTTCAACTCCCGCTCTAACGTCGAGGAGGTGTGCCGGCGCATCCGCGAGGTCTTTCGCTGAGCCCTCCCCGGGCTCAAGTCCGCCCGCGAGACCGCATCCCCCTGAGGTGACGCCAGCGGCTGGAGGTCAGGCACGCAGAGGGCGGGCAAAAGGAAAACGGCGGGCCCACGAATCGCGTGGTGGCCCGCCGTTTTGCGGTCCCGGCCCGAGGGAGGGGGCGCGGGGGAAGGGCGCTTTCGACAAGAGTCGGCGCTGGCTGGGATCAGCGGATGTCGAGCAGTTCGACTTCGAAGACGAGGGCGCTGTAGGGCTTGATGTCCGCACCCGCCCCACGATCGCCGTAGGCGAGATCATAGGGGATGTGGAAGCGGAACTTCGAACCCTTGGACATCAGTTGCACCCCTTCGGTCCAGCCGGGGATGACTCGGTTCAGCGGGAAGGTGGCGGGTTCGCCGCGCTCGACGCTGCTGTCGAAGACCTTGCCGTTGATCAGGGTGCCGTGGTAGTGAACGGTGACTTCATCGGTGGCCTTGGGCTTGGGGCCGTCGCCTTCCTTGATCACTTCGTATTGCAGGCCGCTGTCGGTGACCTTGACCCCCTCCTTCTTGGCGTTGGCGGCGAGGTAGGCTTGGCCGGCCTCGAGGTTTTCCTTGTCGGCGCCGGTGGCGTTCTGGGCGTCGAGGCGCTTCTGGTTTTCCGAGAAGGCCGCCGAGATCTCCTCCTCGCTGAGCAGGGGATCGGTCTTGTCGAGCACGGATTGGAAGGCCTGGTTGAAGCGATCGAGGTCCACTTCAATGCCGCGCTCGGTGAGCTGGCGGGCGATCATCAGGCCATAGGCATAGCTGATGCGCTCTTTGAGGCTTTCCGGTTTCTTGGCGTCCTGGCCAAGCGTGGGGGAGGGGGCGGTCATAACAAGGGCGGAAAGGGAGCCGATGAGGGCCGCCGTCCGAAGGAGATGAGAGGTTTGCATGAGGGCGGAGATTGAAACCGACGCGTGCCGGCGCTGGAATCCTAAGCGCATCCATGCGGGGGTCAAGAAGCCCTCTGCACGCCATCTCGCCTAAGAAATGCCGCGGCGATCCGTAACGAATCCAACAGCTGACCGCTGCGGGTGGGCGCGCCTTCACGGTGCCGGGCTTCTTCTAAAGGTCTGTGAACGGTCAACTTACAGAAAAATTTTAAAATTCTTTCATTTTAATTGAAAAACTTTTTGCGCCGCGTACCCTTTTTGAACCGGGATTCCATGAACGCGCTGTTTTCCTTTCGACTCTCCCTCCTGCTCGCCGCCTTCCTGTTGGGGGCGGGCTCGGTGCAGGCCTTTTCCACCGTGGTGATTGATCCGGGGCACGGTGGTCACGACCTCGGGGCGACCGATTCCTACGTTTACGAGAAGCACATCAACCTCGATGTGGCCCGCCGTCTCGAGCGCAGTCTCCAGGAGGCTGGTTTCAAGACCATCATGACGCGGACCAAGGACGAGTTTGTGGCGCTCTCCGAGCGGGCCGCCATCGCCAATCGCGCCCGCAACGCCATTTTCGTCAGCATCCACTTCAACTCCAGCTACCGCACCTCGGCCCTCGGCATCGAGACCTTCTATCGATCGGCCAGCTCGGAGAAGCTGGCGCAACTCGTGCAGCGCGAACTAATCAAGAATATCAAAGCTCCGGATCGCGGGGTCAAGACGGCCAACTTTTCGGTCTTGCGGAACACCAAGCATCCCGCCGTGCTCGTGGAGGGTGGCTTTGTCAGCAACAAGGACGATCGCAGTGCCATGTGCGATCCGCTCTATCGGCAGATCGTGGCGGACAGCATCGCCCGCGCCGTGATTCAATTCCGCCGCTGAGCGATATTTTTTAAATTTTCCGGCCATGCTCGTGACCTGTTCCGCGATGGCCGAGGCGGAGCGCCGCTTTTTTGCCGAGCGCTCGCCGGAGCCCTGGATGGACGAAGCGGGGCGCCTGTGTGCTGCGGCCATTCTGGAGGTCTTCCCCGAGGCGGGGCGCGCCGAGATCTTTTGTGGGAAGGGCCACAACGCGGGCGATGCCCTGGTGGTGGCGCGCTGGCTGAAACGACAGGGCTGGAGGCTGCGCCTGCACTTTGCCGATCCAGGCGGGATGAGCGAATTGACCGCCAAGAAACTCGCCGAGTTCGAGGCAGAGGAGGAGCGCCCCAACGACCTTCGAATCGACTCGGCTCCCCTGGTCTTGGTGGATGGACTGCTCGGCCTCGGGGCGAGGGGGGAACTGAGGGGGCGGATGCGGGAACTGGCCGCCCGTATGAATGCCCTGCGGCAGCAGGAGGGGGCCACGACCTTTGCCATCGACATCCCTTCTGGTTTCGACGCGGACCAGGGCCTTGCGGGCCCCGACGCGGTCGTCGCCGATTACACCCTTTCCATCACCCAGGCCAAGGTGGGCTTCGCCGTGGACGGGGCCGAGCGGCATCTCGGCCGACTCGTCGAGATCCCCCTGGACATTCCCGTGGAGGACGGCGATGCCACGCGGCGCTTCCTCTTTCCTTCCCATCTCCGCCCGCGCCTGCGGCGTCGTCCCCACGACTTGCACAAGGGGGGCGCCGGGCGGCTCGTCATCGTCGCGGGAGCACCGGGTTACACCGGGGCCGCCGTGTTGTCCGCGCTGGGGGCCTCGCGCGGGGGGGCGGGACTGGTGACTCTCTGCGTTCCTGAGGCGATTCACGCCATCGTCGCCAGCAAGGCTCCCGCGGAAACGATGGTGCGCCCCTATCAGCACTTTGACGAGCTGGGTGCCCTCGCCGCCGATGTCTATGCCCTCGGCCCTGGGCTGGGGGAGGAGCCGGCTCCCGGCTTGGGAGAATTCCTCACTCAACAAGAGCGCCCGCTGGTCGTCGATGCGGATGCCCTCAACTATTTGGCGCGCCATCCGGAGCTGCTATCCGCCCTGCCGGCCAACCGCCTGCTCACCCCTCATCCGGGAGAAATGGCGAGACTGATGCCCGCGTCCCGTTCCCTGGACCGGGCGGAGACCGCCCGACGTTTCGTCGAAAAAACGGGGACGACCCTGCTGCTGAAGGGGGCGCGCACCCTGGTGTGCTCCGCCGGGGCGCCTCTCGAATGGAACACCACGGGACATCCGGGGATGGCCTCGGGCGGGATGGGGGACGTGCTCACCGGGCTCTGTGGCGCCTGGATCGCCCAAGGACTCTCTCTTCACGATGCCGCCTGCCTGGGCAGCTGGTTGCTTGGCCGGGCCGCGGAGCTCGCCGTGCGCGAGCAGGGCTTGGCCGAGGAATCCCTGCACGCCCCCCTGGTCGCGGAATTTCTGGGGAAGGCCCTGCGCGACTTGACGAGGCGGCGAGGAATCTGAAGCGCGGATCCGGAGGGAAACGCTTGGTCGTGCGCCCCAGGTGCTGGATCGCCTCAGCGCGCCGGAGGCGCCGGGCTGGCGCGCCGTCCGAGAAATTCCCAGAGCGCGGTTTGCACGTCGCGAAAGCCCCGGCCCTGGGGCACTAGGTAGAGCGGGGAGAGGATCAGTCGGCCCGAGCGGAAATCACAGGGCACGGGAATGAGGTCGAGACCGACGGCGCGGGCTTCTCCGAGAGCCCGGGGCAGGTGGGAGGCGGAGGTGCACAGGCCGATGCGCCGCCATTCGGGATGCTGGGCCAGCAGGGCGGCCACGGCGATGAGTTCCTCGTTCGTGTTGCGGGGTTCCGGCACCTCGATGATGGCCTCTGCGGGAATTTTCAGGCCTTGCCAGAGCAGGGAGGTCTCGCGGGAAAGGAGACGTTCTCCCTCGTCCTCGGTGATGCTGCGTCCCGTGGTGATCAGGGTGCCGACCTTGCCCTCGTGGTAGAGGGTCGCCGGTCGAAGGAGGCGATCCCCGTGCAGTCCCACGGCCGGGCGACCGCCGGGGCTCAGTCCGGTGCCTCCGCCGAGCACGACGAGGGCGTCGAGTGGGGCGACGAGCTCCTCGGCGGCGTAGTAGGGGGATTCCAGTTGACGGAGCAAGATCGAGCCGACATAGGGATTGCCCGCCAGGCTGTAAGCGATCCAGTAGAGCGCCAGGAAGACCCGTGCGCGCCGTCCCAGGCCGGTCCAGAACATGGCGGCTCCCGCCGCCAGCCAGAGCAGTCCGGCGGGCATCAGGAGATGCGCGATGACTTTCTTGGCGATCAGTCCGTTGCCGCTGCTGAGGATCAGGGCTGAGACCAAAGTCAGGAGAAAGAGGAGGGGGCGCCAGAGAGAACGGGGAAACTTCATGGACGAGGTTCCGAAGACTGCGGGGGAGGCCCTCGCCAAGGATCGACGAGGCGGATGAAACGACGGCTCACTTCATCGCATTTTTTCCGACTTCGTCATGAAGAAAGGCGCGGCGCAAATCAGGGCCACGTCAGGGCGCGGTCCGGCGTGGTCTCCGGATGCGTTGGCGGGATCCGAAGCGGGGCGGCGCCGAGGCTCCGCCCCCACTCGCTGGTCAGCGGCGGAAGACGAAGTCGCTGCCGCTGACGTCGACATGGATGGTGTCGCCCTCGCGGAACTTGCCGTCGAGCAGGTCCAGACTGAGGGGGTCGAGAAGGCGCTGTTGGATGACGCGCTTCAAGGGGCGGGCCCCATAGGCCGGGTCGTAGCCCTCCGTGGCGAGCCGCTCGAGGGCCTCGGGCGAGAGCTCGAGCTGCAGGCCTTGGGCTTGCAGTCGTTTCACCACCCGATCGAGCTGGATCTTCACGATGGCGTTGAGATCCGCTTCGCTGAGACGATCGAAGATGACCGTCTCGTCGATGCGGTTGAGGAACTCGGGCCGGAAATGGAGACGCAGGGCCTCGAGGACGAGGGCTTCGCGCTGCTCCGGATTGCTCTCGGAAAGGATGTATTCCGAACCGATGTTGCTCGTCATGATGATGACGGTGTTGCGGAAGTCCACGGTGCGTCCCTGACCGTCGGTGATGCGACCGTCGTCGAGCACCTGCAGCAGCACGTTGAAGACGTCGTGATGGGCTTTCTCCACCTCGTCGAAGAGGATCACGGAATAGGGCTTGCGACGCACCGCCTCGGAGAGCTGGCCGCCCTCTTCGTACCCCACGTAGCCGGGAGGCGCTCCGATGAGGCGAGAGACGGAGTGTTTCTCCATGTACTCGCTCATGTCGATGCGCACCATGGCGTGCTCGTCGTCGAAGAGGAACTCGGCGAGGGCGCGGGAGAGTTCCGTCTTGCCCACACCGGTGGGACCGAGGAAGAGGAAGCTGCCAATGGGGCGGTTCTCGTCCTGCAGACCGGCGCGGGCGCGTCGGACGGCATTGGACACGGCGGAGACGGCGCGGCGCTGGCCGATGACGCGGGCCCCGAGCCGTTCCTCCATGCGCACCAGTTTGGACCGCTCGCCTTCCTGCAGGCGCGAGACAGGGATTCCGGTCCAGGAGCTGACGACCTCGGCAATGTCCTCCTCGGTGACTTCTTCCTTGAGCAGGCGCGAGGCCCTTTCCGAGGAGCGGAGGTTTTCCTGGGCTTCCTTGAGTTCGGCTTCTTTGACGGGTAGGAGCCCATACTGAATCTCGCTGGCGCGGGCCAGGTCGCCTTCGCGCTGGCGGCGTTCCAGCTCGGTCTTGAGCTGCTCGATCTCCTCCTGCACGGCATTGGCCCGGTCAATGATGCTCTTCTCGTTGAGCCATTGTGCCCTCAGGGCCTCCGATTGCTCCCGGAGATCGGCGATTTCTCGTTCGACCTTGGCGAGGCGTTCCTTGCTGGCCTCGTCCTTCTCCTTGGCGAGGGCCTGGCGCTCCATCTCCAGCTGCATGACCTGACGGTCGAGCTGGTCGATTTCCGTGGGCAGGGAGTCGAGTTCGATCTTCAGCCGGGAGGCCGCCTCGTCGATCAGGTCGACGGCCTTGTCAGGGAGGAAGCGATCGGAAATGTAGCGGTCACTGAGGGTCGCCGCCGCAATGATGGCCGCGTCCTGGATGCGCACGCCATGGTGCACCTCGTAGCGCTCCTTGATGCCCCGGAGGATGGCGACGGTGTCCTCGACGGAGGGCTCGTTGACCATGACCGGCTGGAAGCGGCGCTCCAGGGCGGCGTCCTTCTCGATGTACTTGCGGTACTCGTCGAGGGTGGTGGCCCCGATGGTGCGCAGTTCGCCACGGGCAAGCTGGGGCTTCAACATATTGGAGGCGTCGACGGCGCCCTCGCTGGCGCCGGCCCCGACGATGGTGTGGAGCTCGTCGATGAAGAGGATGATCTCCCCCTGGCTGGAGGTGACCTCCTTGAGGAAGGCCTTGAGTCGATCCTCGAACTCGCCCCGGTACTTGGCTCCCGCGATCATCGATCCGATGTCCATGGCAATGAGCCGCTTGTTTTTCAGGGAGTCAGGGACGTCCCCGCTGACGATGCGCCGGGCCAGGCCCTCGGCGATGGCGGTCTTGCCGACGCCGGGTTCCCCAATGAGCACGGGGTTGTTCTTGGTGCGGCGCGAAAGGATCTGCATGACGCGGCGGATCTCCTCGTCGCGGCCGATGATGGGATCGATCTTGCCTTGGCGGGCGATGGCCGTGAGGTCGGTGCCGTACTTCTCGAGGGCCTGGTACTTGCCCTCGGGATCCTGGTCCACGACTCGGTTGCTGCCGCGCACCGCCTCGATGGCTTGGCGCAGCTTCGCTTCGGTGAGCCCGTGCTCGCGGAAGAGAGCCTGCAAGTCGGACGAGCCTCCCTTCACCAGCCCAAGCAGCACGTGCTCGACGCTGGTAAACTCGTCCTTCATCTCCGCCTTGACCGATTCGGCCGCTTGGAGCACCGCGCGGAGGTCATGGCTCGTGTAGAGTTGCTGGCCAGCGGCCCCTTGCACCGAGGGTTGCTTGTCGAGGAGGCGGCGCACGGCCTCACTCAGGGAGCGGCTATCGATCTGCAGTTTCTCGAGGATGGGGCGGGTGAGTCCGTCCCCTTGCTCGAGCAGGGCGGCAAAAAGGTGGCTGGCGCTCAGTTCGGCGTGGTTCCGGGAACTCGCCAGGGACTGGGCAGCTTGCAGCGCTTCCTGAAGCTTGTGGGTGAACTGGTTCGGATTCATAAACGGTTCCTTTTAACTTCTTTGTCAGGATGGGCGGTTTGAGATCAATTCGTAAAGATCAGATTATCATTGCAGTTATTTGTTCAAAAAAATAAGGAGCCCGCTTGGTGATTTTTTGAGGAAGGCGTCCATGGGGTGCTCTGAATCGGGATACGTTCCGGACACGAAAAAGGGCGACTTCTTGCGAAGTCGCCCTTGCGGAAATCAGGGGTGAAAACCGGAGATTACCTCCGGCCTCGAGCCCGCTTCTCCTCGATGGCCGCTTGGGCGGCGGCGAGGCGGGCCACGGGCACGCGGTAGGGCGAGCAGCTCACGTAGGCCAGTCCGACCTGGTGGAAGAACTTCACGCTGTCGGGATCCCCACCGTGCTCACCGCAGATGCCCAGCTTGATGTCGGGGCGGGTCTTGCGGCCCTTCTCGATGGCGACCTTGACGAGCTGTCCGACGCCGTCCTGGTCGAGGGTGGCGAAGGGGTTCTTCTTGAAGATCTCGTTCTCGGTGTAGGGCATCAGGAAGTTGCCCATGTCGTCGCGGCTCAAGCCCAGGGCGGTCTGGGTGAGGTCGTTGGTGCCGAAGCTGAAGAACTCGGCGGTCTCGGCGATCTCGTCAGCCGTGAGCGCCCCGCGGGGCACTTCGATCATGGTGCCGACTAGATAGCTCAGTTTGACCTTCTTTTCCTTCTGGACTTCGGCGGCGACGCGATGGATGACCTCGACCTGGAGGTCGAGCTCCTTCTTGAAGCCGACGAGGGGGACCATGATTTCGGGCTTCACCTTGATGCCCTTCTTCTGGACTTCCGCGGCGGCCTCGAAGATGGCGCGAGCCTGGGTCTCGGTGATTTCCGGATAGGCGATGCCGAGACGGCAGCCCCGGTGACCCAGCATGGGGTTGAATTCGTGCAGGGCGGCGACGCGGGCGCTGACGTCCTTCTTGGAAATGCCGAGCTTCTTGGCGAGTTCGGCCTGGGCCTTCTCGTCGTGCGGCACGAACTCGTGCAGCGGGGGATCGAGCAAGCGGATGGTGGCGGGAAGTCCCTTGAGGGCCTTGAAGATGCCGATGAAGTCTTCGCGCTGGTAGGGAAGGATCTTGGCCAGCGCGGCGCGGCGGCCCTCCTCATCCGTGGCGAGGATCATCTCGCGCATGGCATCGATGCGCTCCCCTTCGAAGAACATGTGCTCGGTGCGGGTCAGGCCGATGCCTTGGGCGCCGAAGGCAACGGCGATGGCCGTCTGTTCGGGGGTGTCCGCGTTGGTGCGCACGGCGAGGCGGGTCACCTGCGAGCACCACTTCATGAGCTGTTGGAAGCTCTTGAACTTCTCCGACTTCTGGGCGGCCTTGTCGCCGTGGACCATGCCGGTGATGATCTCCGAGGGGGCCGTGGCGATTTCGCCGGCGTAGACGATGCCGCTGGTGCCGTCGATGCTGAGGTAGTCACCTTCCTTGTAAGTGCGGCCTGAGACGCTCACCGTCTTCTTGCCGTAGTCAATTTGCAGCGCCGAGGCACCACAAATACAGACCTTGCCCATTTGGCGGGCGACGAGGGCCGCGTGGCTGGAAACCCCGCCCTTGGCCGTGAGGATACCCTCGGCGGCGATCATGCCGCGAAGGTCTTCGGGGGAGGTTTCGTTGCGGACGAGGAGAACTTTTTCCCCCTTGGCCGCGGCGGCGGCGGCGCGATCGGCGTTGAGGTAGATCTTGCCGGAAGCGGCGCCGGGTCCCGCGGGGAGACCGTTGGCGATGGCTTGGGCCCGCTTCACCTCGGCGGGGTCGAAGATGGGAGCCAGGAGCTGGTCGAGCTGGTCGGCGGGGTTGCGCAGGATGGCGGTCTCCCAGTCGATGAGCTTCTCCTTGACCATGTCCATGGAGAACTTCAGCGCGGCGGCGGCGGTGCGCTTGCCGTTGCGGGTTTGCAGCATGAAGAGCTTATCATCCTGGATGGTGAACTCGACGTCCTGCACGTCCTTGAAGTGCTTCTCGAGGATGGAGCGAACCTTGAGGAGCTCGGCGTAGGCCTTGGGCAGCACCTTCTTCAGTTCGGAGACGGGCTCGGGAGTGCGGACGCCGGCGACGACGTCTTCGCCCTGGGCGTTGATGAGGAACTCCCCGTAGAATTCGTTGGCCCCGTTGGCGGGGTTGCGGGTGAAGGCCACGCCGGAACCGGAGCGCTCACCGGTGTTGCCGTAAACCATGGCCTGAACGTTCACCGCGGTGCCCCATTCGGCGGGGATGTTGTACTTGCGGCGGTAAACGATGGCGCGGTCGTTCATCCAGGAACCGAAGACGGCTCCGGTGGCTCCCATGAGCTGCTCCCACGGATCGTCGGGGAAGCCCTTGCCGGTGCGGTCCTTGACGAGCTTCTTGAAGCGCTTCACCAGCTCCTTCTGATCGTCGGCGGTGAGGTCGCTGTCGACGATGTCGCGGTGGTATTTCTCGTGCTTGAAGCTTTCGATGACGGTCTCGAAGGGCTCGTGGTCTTCGCCCTCGCGCTTTTGCACGCCGAGCACCACGTCACCGTACATTTGGATGAAGCGGCGGTAACAGTCCCAGGCGAAGCGCTCGTTTTGCGTGGCCTTGGCCAGGGAGAGAACCGTCTGGTCGTTGAGGCCGAGGTTGAGGATGGTGTCCATCATGCCCGGCATGGAATCGCGGGCTCCGGAGCGAACCGCGACCAGGAGGGGCATGCCCTTGGCGTCGCCGAACTTGCATCCCATGATCTTCTCCATGTTGGCGATCCCCGCCTCCATCTGGGCGCGAAGCTCCTTGGGATAGGTCCTCTTGTTGTCGTAGTAGTAGGTGCAGACCTCCGTCGTAACGGTGAAGCCGGGAGGCACGGGCAGCTTGATGCGGGTCATCTCGGCGAGGTTGGCGCCCTTGCCTCCGAGGAGGGCCTTCATCGTGCCGTTGCCGTCAGCCTTGCCGGCGCCCCAGGTGTAGACGTACTTGGTCGCCTTGCCTGCAGTCTTCGAGGCAGTCTTCTTCGCGACCCCCTTCTTGGCGGGAGCGGCTTTCTTCGCGGCGGATTTCGGAGCCGCGGCTTTCTTCGCGGCGGTTTTTGTGGCGGTCTGCTTTTTAGCCATGGTTTTGGTTTGGATCCAGTTTTGGTCTAGAGAGAAAGCGCGAATGAGGAAGGCGGGAGCGCCTCCGGAAAGGGAGGACGGGCTGCGACCGTGCGGGGGCGAACGGAAAAAAACAGCCTCGACACTGAGGCGCGCAAAAGTAAGCGATGGGGGAAGAGTGTCAACGTGGAAGCGGCGAATGCACCTTCGGTGGCTTCTGGGGCGACGAGCCCGTTCCTCCCCTCGGTTCCGGAGTCAGGTCGAGAGCGGCCTGGCGTGAGGAGCTTCCTCAGGGATCCCCGGGCGAGGGCTCTGCCAACTCAGGTGGCGGAGCGAGGGGACGTCTCCGTTGCCTGAGGACGCCCTGCTCGGGCGCGAAGAGCCAGGCCAGCAGGAAGAGCAATCCCGAGGCCAGGGCCATCATTCCCGACGAGGTGGTGCTCTGAAAACCAAACCAGCCCGGCACGTGGCGCGCGGCGACATGACCCAGCAAGGAAGAGAGGGCCGCGGTGGAGGCGGCGAGGACAAGCAGGGGAAGGAGTCGTCGCGTCAGGAGCAGGGCCGTGGCCGGGGGCACGATCATCATGGCAATGACAATGATGCTGCCGACGGATTCGAAGGCGGCCACGGTGGTGATCGCCACCAGGGTCATGAGTAGGTAATGAAGGAAGGCTGGCGAAAAGCCCAGGGTGCCGGCGAGATCGGGATCAAACGAGCTCAATTTGAATTCCTTGTAGAGCAGGGTGAGGAGGAGAAGGTTGAGTAGCAGGGCCCCGCCGTTGACGAGGACGGCGCGGGGGATTTCCCAGCCAAAGACGCGCAGGGTGTCGAGGGGGGTCAGTTCAAGGGCGCCGTAGAGGACGCAGCTGGGATCGAGATCGACGTGATCCGCGGCCTGGCGGATGAGGAGCAGCCCGATGGCGAAGAGAGTGGTGAAGACGATGCCCATGGCCGCGCTCCGGTCCACGTTGCCCAAGCGGGTGATCCACTGGGTGAAGAGGGCCGTGAGCCATCCGGCGAGGGCCGCGCCGAGGAACATGGGCACGCTGGCCCGGGTACCGGTGACGAGGTAGGCGATGGCCAGTCCCGGCAAGACGGCGTGACTGATGGCGTCTCCCATCAGGCTCATCTTGCGCAGGACCAGAAAGCAGCCCGGCAGCGCACAGGCCACGGCGCAGAGGGCGCCGGTGACAACGATCCAGGTGTCGATGCTGGTCCAGCTCATGAGGACAGGGGATGCGGGCTGGGGGGGACGTCCGGAGGGAGCAAGCCCCCGTCGAGCTTGCTTTCCAATTCGTGGACCAGTTCGGCCCCGAGGATGTGTTCGACGAGATCGGCATCCCGGTCGACGTGGCTGGGAGCGATGTCGGCGTACTGGATGAGGTAGGTTTCCCAGAGGCGGTGGTTGCGCGTGATGCGGGCGGCCTCGCCGAAGCCCGATTCGGAGAGGTGAATCTCTCCTCTGGGCGTCTTCTCGAGCAGCTCTTGCCGACGCGCCGTGCGCAGGATGCGGTTGAGCTCTCGTGGCGTCCAAGCGCGCGACTCCAAGAGCCTGTCGCCGGGCAGGGGGAGATTGCGCACGGGACCTTCTCCTTCCTGAGTTGCCTGGGCTTCCAGGATTTCATAGGCCGCCCGGAGGAGATGCTGTCGGTCCATCTTCCGTCTCAGGCGGAATTGGCGGAGTCGGCGAGACAGCAGCCCACGTTCCGGAGCCCCAACCAGGCTGAGGAGAAAGAGCGTCGCCGCGACCAGGACGATGACGGCTCCTGCGGGGAAATGCGGCATCAGGGCACTGAGCGAAGCCCCGATCCAGCCGCTGAAGCCTCCGAGGAAGGCGGCAATCCCCAGCATGGGGAGAAGTCGCTGGGTCCAGAAGCGCGCGGCGGTCGCCGGGATGATGAGGAAGGCGATCACGAGAATCAGTCCGACCGCCTGGAGGCCGATCACCGTGACGGCGGTGACCAGGGCGAGGAGGAGGAGGTCGAGCAGGAGGGTGGGCCAGCCTTGGGAAGCGGCGTAGGCGTCGTCGAAGCAGAGCAGGAGAAATTCCTTGAGAAAGAGGAGAGAGAGCAGGGCGGTGGCTCCGGCGACGAGGACGATGAGGAGGAAGTCAGACTGCACCATCGAGGCCGTCTTGCCGTAGATGAAGGATTCCAGGCCCGCGGCACTGGCTCCAGGCAGGCTCTGCACCATGCGCAGGCTGGCCACGCCGACCCCGAAGAATACCGAGAGAACAAAGCCCATGGCCACGTCGTCGCGCAGGCGCGTGGTGTGGCGGATCACCAGCATGGTGGCGATGCCAGCGATGCCCGAGAGGGTGGCCCCGAGGAGGAGGCCGGGCAGGGATTTGCCTTCCCCGCCCCAAGAGACCATCACCGCAAAGGCGATGGCGATCCCAGGGAGGGTGGCATGCGAGAGCGCGTCGCCCATGAGGGATCGCTTTCGCAGCAGGAGGAAGGTCCCGACGATTCCGGCGGCCACGCCGAGGAGGGTCGCGCTGAGCACCACCAGGCGGGTGTTGTAGCTCCGCAAGAGCAGCACCTCGAGGATGTCGGCGAACTCCGGCATGGCGGTCAATGCGGCACGGAGCGAAGGGCTTCCGCCGCCTTTTCGAGGAGGTTGAGCTTGCCGCCGTAGGTCTTTTGCAGGTTCTCCCGGGTGAAGGTTTCGTTGGTGGGACCCGCGGCGACGATGCGCATGTTGATGAGGACGATCCAGTCGAAGTAGGTCGTGACGGTGGCGAGGTCGTGGTGCACGACGAGACAGGTCTTTCCGGCGGCGGAGAGACCCCGCAGGAGCTCGACGATGGCCTGTTCCGTGGCGGCGTCGACCGCGGCGAAGGGTTCGTCCATCAGGTAGAGGTCGGCGTCCTGCATGAGGGCGCGCGCCAGGAAAACGCGTTGTTGCTGGCCGCCAGACAGCTGGCTGATCTGGCGGTCGGCGAGATGGGCGATGCCCACTTGGGCAAGCGCCTCGCGGGCGCGGGCGGTCTCCTCCCGGGAGACGCGGCGGAACCATCCCAGACGACGGTAGGCCCCCATGGAGACGACGTCGAGGGCGGTGACGGGAAAGTCCCAGTCAACGCTCTCCCGCTGGGGAACGTAGGCGACGCGGTGACGCGCCTTGCGGTAGGGCACACCGTAGATATGGGCCCAGCCCGAGCTGCGGGGCACCAGATCCAGGCAGGCCTTGAGCAGGGTGCTCTTGCCGGCCCCGTTGGGGCCGACCACGCCGACGAGCTTGCCCTCGGGGATGTTCAGCTCGATGTCCCAGAGCACCGGCTTGCGCTGATAGGCCACCGTGAGGTCGTGGATGGCCAGGGGAATCTCCGGAGGATGCTCCGGACGATGCTCGGTGTGCTTCGCGGGAAACACGGATTGGCCGGAAAGGGATTCGGTGTGCATGTTAGGGAGGAGATGGGGAGGAGCGGGCAAAGAGCCGGCTCAGGGAGAGGAAGCGAGCTTTCCTTGGAAGCCCCCGGCGGGGGCGGAGCCGCCCAGGGCGCGGACGAGGGTCGTGATGTTGTGGTCGATCATGCCGATGTAGCTGCCTTCGTAGCGGCCGGCGGGTCCCATGGCGTCGGAGTAGAGCTCCCCGCCGATGACGACCTGGTGCCCTCGCGCGGCGGCGCCCTCGAGGAGCGCCCGGACACTTTTGTCCGAGACCGAGGACTCGACGAAAACCGCGGGGATGCGCCGCTCGACGAGAAACTGGACGAGCGCCTCGATGTCTCTCACGCCCGCTTCGGATTCCGTGCTCAGCCCCTGGATCCCGCGCACCTCGATGCCATAGGCGCGCGACAGGTAGCGAAAGGCGTCGTGGGCGGTGACGAGGACGCGTTGCGACTCGGGGATGGAGGCAATGCTCTGGCGGGCATAGTCATCCAGTCGGTCCAGCTGTTCGCGATAGCGGGCGCCATTGGCGGCATAGTCGGCGGCGTGTTCGGGATCGTGTTCGGAAAGGACGCCCTCGATAAGTTGGCTGGCGGCGATCCAGCCTTGCACGTCCATCCAGACGTGGGGGTCTTCGTGAGCCCCTTCGTCGTGGAGCACGTAACCCTCGCGGCGGAGCAGCGCCTCGGTTACGGCATGGACCGCCTTGCCGGACTGAGCGAGTCGTCCTAGCACGGCACTCAGCCGCCCTTCGAGCAGGAGCCCATTGTAAAAGACCAAGTCGGCTGAACGCAGGGCGTTCACGTCAGCGCTGCTGGCTTGATAGAGATGGGGGTCCACCCCGGGGCCGATGAGGGTCTCCACGCGGGCATGGGGGCCAGCAATTTCGCGGACGACATCCGCAATCATCCCCACCGTCGCCACGATGCGATAGCGCCCATCGCTCTTGGTCGGCGCCTCGGAACAGGCGGACATCAAGAGGGCGGCGGCGAGGACACCGAAAACCCTGGGGAGTCGATTCATAGCATGGCTCAATAGACTTAGTTGAATGAATCATAGATTGACAATTTGATGGGTCAAGATACAAAATTGCATTCTCCAAGGAACGCATTAGGATAGGCCCATGCCCTCCAGCACCGTACAGAACTATTTGAAGGCCATTCTCCATCTGCAGGGGCAGGGGAATGGCAGCACGACGGTGGGGGAGATCGCCCGCGAATTGGAGGTGACGCCGGGGACAGTCACCATCATGATGCGCCAACTCAAGAAGCGGGGCTTGGTGGAATACGAACCCCGGCGCGGGCTGTCGCTCAAGCCCGAGGGCGTGTC
This sequence comes from uncultured Akkermansia sp., assembly GCA_964552315.1. GTDB lineage: Bacteria > Verrucomicrobiota > Verrucomicrobiia > Verrucomicrobiales > DEV007 > Arctic95D-9. The sequence continues at coordinate 21,485 of CAZKGI010000014.1, forward strand.
CGAGGCCATGAAGGTGGTGCGGCGGCATCGCCTCGTGGAGCTTTTCCTGGTGGAGGTTCTGGGCTTGGATTGGTCCGAGGTCCACGAGGAGGCCGAGGTGCTGGAGCATGCCATCTCGGACCGGCTCCTCGATCGCATCGACGAGATGCTGGGCCAGCCAACGCACGATCCCCACGGCGATCCCATTCCCGACCGCCGGGGAATCGTGGCAGAGGACAGCGCCGTGCCCCTGTTCGGTCTCGCCGCCGGGCGCTACCGGGTGGTGCGCGTGTCTGATGAGAATTCCGCCCTGCTTGGCTGGCTCAACGAAAAGGGGCTGCGCATCGGCGAGGAGATCGAACTCTCCTATCCCGATCGGGTAGCCGGGGTGCTGGAACTCTCGCGGAGTCAGGGGGGAAAGCTGCAGCTCGGTGCCGAAGCGGCCGGACAAGTGTTTGTCGAGGCGCTCGCCTAGGTCCGCCAGCAGCGCCGCGGATGTCTTGCCTCCAGCAGGGGGGGCGGTGGGGGAAAGGGGGGCCGCTCGCGCGGGGACTGACGCCTCGCCAAAACAAAAAGGCCGGGCTTCCGCCCGGCCTTTTGCGTGAAGGATGCTGAAGACCTTCGGATCAGCGGGCCGCATCGGCCGCCGCCTTGGCCGCAGCGGCCTTGGCGATGATCTCGTCGGAGATGTTCCGAGGACAGGGAGAGTAGTGCGAGAACTCCATGGAGAACTGGCCCCGACCGGAGGTCATGGTGCGAAGGTCACCGATGTAGCCGAACATTTCGCTGAGCGGGGCGTCCGCCTTGACGCGCACCCCCGTGGGGGTGCGATCCTGCGACTTGATCATGCCGCGGCGGCGGTTGAGGTCGCCGATGACATCGCCCACGTGGTCTTCGGGCGTGTAGACGTCGATCTTCATGATCGGCTCCAGCAGCTGCGGGGCGCACTTGGGAATGGTCTGGCGATAGGCGGCCTTGGCGGCCACTTCGAAGGCAATGGCCGAGGAGTCGACCGCGTGGAAGCCCCCGTCGACGAGGGTCACCTTGAAGTCGAGCAGAGGGTAGCCGGCCAGGGTGCCCTTCTCCTTGGAGAGGCGGAAGCCCTTTTCAATCGCGGGCCAGTATTCCTTCGGCACGTTGCCGCCGACGACCTTCGACTCGAAGACGAAACCAGAGCCGGGTTCGCTGGGCTCGATGATGTAGTCGATCTTGCCGTATTGGCCGGAACCGCCGGACTGCTTCTTGTGGGTGTAGGAGTCCTCGACCCGCTTGGTGATGGTTTCGCGGTAGGCCACCTGGGGGGCCCCAACTTCGACCTCGATCTTGTGGGTCCGCTTGAGGATGTCCACCTTGATGTCGAGGTGAAGTTCGCCCATGCCCTTGAGGATGGTTTCCCCGGTCTCGGGGTCGGTCTCGACGTGGAAGGAGGGGTCTTCGCGGACCATCTTGGCGATGGCGTCGCCCAGCTTTTCCGAGGCGCTCTTGTCCTTGGGGGCAATGGCGAGCGAGATGACGGGATCGGGGAAGACCATGGGCTCCAGCGTCGCCGGATCCTTGGGATCACAAAGGGTGTGGCCCGTCTGGACGTTCTTGAGGCCGACGAGGGCGACGATGTCGCCCGCCTGGGCACCGTCGAGCTCCTGGCGGGAGTCAGCGTGCAATTCGACGATGCGGCCGACGCGCTCGGTCTTGCCGGTGAAGCTGTTCAGGATGGTGTCCCCCTTGGCCAACTTGCCCGAGTAGATGCGGGTGAAGGTCAGGGCGCCATATTGGTCGTCCATGATCTTGAAGGCGAGGGCGCGCAGCGGACCGTCGGGGGTGACGATGGCGTGCCTGCCGGTTTCGTTGCCCTCGGGGTCGACTTCGGGCTGTGGCGGCACTTCGGTAGGGCTGGGAAGGTAGTCGACGACCGCGTCGAGGACGAGCTGCATGCCCTTGTTCTTGAAGGCGGAACCGCAGTAGGTGGGGAAGAAATTCAGACCAATGGTTCCCTTGCGGATACAGCGCTTCAGCGTGTCGATGTCGGGCTCGTTCCCTTCGAGGTAGGCCTCCATGACCTCGTCGTCCTGCTCCACGGCGGTTTCGACGAGTTCGGCGCGGTACTGCTCGACCTTCTCCTTCATGTCGGCCGGGATCTCCTCGATCTTGTAGTTCTCGGGCAGACCGGAGTCATCCCAGACCCAGGCTTGGCGGGTCAGCAGGTCGACGACACCCTTGAATTGATCCTCGATGCCGATGGGCAGGACCATGACGAGCGGCTTGGCGCCGAGCACGTCCTTGATCTGTTGAACGACACGGTAGAAGTCCGCCCCGATCCGGTCGAGTTTGTTGACGAAGATGATGCGGGAGACTCTGGATTCGTTGGCGTAGCGCCAGTTGGTCTCGGACTGGGGTTCCACCCCGCCGGAGCCGCAGAAGACGCCGACGCCACCGTCGAGGACCTTCAGCGAACGATACACCTCGATGGTGAAGTCGACGTGGCCAGGAGTGTCGATGATGTTGAATCGGTGATCCTTCCAGAAGCAAGTGGTCGCGGCGGACTGGATCGTGATGCCGCGCTCCGCTTCCTGCTCCATGAAGTCCATCGTCGCCGTGCCGTCGTGCGTGTCGCCCAGCTTGTGGATTTTGCCCGTGAGCTTGAGGATCCGCTCGGTCGTGGTGGTTTTGCCGGCGTCAACGTGTGCGAAGATGCCGATATTTCTGTATTTGGAGAGGTCTGTCATCTGCCTGGGAGTGGGATCGAACCGAATTTTTGGAGCGGGTATAGTTGTGCAAAGCCGGGCGATGGCAACTTAGAATTCCGAAATCGGGGGGATTATTCTTGACGGGAGCGCCGGATTCGGGCCCGACGCGACGTGCCGGAGCGGGGGAGAGGCTCAGGGGGACGGAGGGAAATGGCTGCGCAGCCAGGCGTAGAGGGCATCCCCAAGCTGGCGGTAGCCCGCGGGCGAGGGGTGGACCCCGTTGTTCTGCCGCTCGATCTCCGTGGGGTTGTGGGCATGGGCCGCCTGCCGGGCAGAGGGAAAGCCGTGCACGGGGTCGAGGTTGAGATGAGCCGGAACCAGGTCGATGCCCTCGCCTTCGCGTCCGGAGAAATGCTCCATCATGCGCTCGACGACCCGGTGACGATTGCGCAGGTATTGCCAGCGGGTCTGGCCGCTGCCGTAGTTGGCGCCGAAGGCGTCCTGGCTGGCGGCGGGGGGCATGGGCAGGAGGAGGCCGATGCGGGTGTCCGGACCGGCCTTGCGGATTTCCGCAAGCAGGGTCTCCGTGTGTTTCACGAAGTTCCCGATGAGTTCTTCGATGTTCTCATCCGTGCCGCGGAAGGTGTCGTTGCAACCCAGGAGAATGGTCACGAAATCCGGGGCCTTGCCATCGTTGAATTCCGCGTAGTAGCGCGAGAAATCGAGTTTGGCCTGCGGCCCCTCGCCCTCCACATAGAGAAAGGGGCTGGCGCATTCCTTGGTCGGGCCGCCGCTCCGCGCTTTCCCCTTGGCGTGCGTGGCGAAGCGCTCGGCCGTCCAGCCGCCATAGCCCTCGTGTCGGACCTCGCCCAGTTCCTTGCCCTCCTCGGCCCCGGGGCCGCGGGTGCCGATCAGCCTCAGGGGCCAGGCGTCCTCCTTGGCCAATTCCAGCACCCGTCCCGGGTAGATCGAGGCAGCCGTGAGGCTGTCTCCAATGATGAGGAGGCTCGCCGGGGAGAGGCTTTTCTCCACGGGCTTCCGTGGGTGAACCGACACCACGCTGTAGGCCCGGGCGGTCACGGCATTTTCAGCATCGCGCAATTCGAGCATGAGGGCGTGAACGCCGAGGTCCTCCTCTTTGGGCGTCCAAGTCCAGCGCGAGTTCTGCTGCGCGCCCTTGCTGCAGGAGACGTCTGGCGCGACCGAACGAGGATCGAGCAAGAGGGAGGCGTTCTCAAAATAGACATTGGTCTCGATGCCGGGCAGGGCATGGATGATCGGCGGCAGGATCAGCCGTGGCGGCCCCGGAATGGCCATGTTGGCTTCGGAGGGTTCCCCGAAAATTGCTTTCTCTGCGGGATTCCCGAACAGTGAGGTGAGGAGAAGCATCCAGGCGACAAGCGGTCGTGTCATGGGGAAACTATGGCAACAAGGGGGTGGGGGAGGCAAGCCCGGGAATCCGCCCCGCTCCTCCTGAGGCAGGGGCCGGCGGAGCGGAAATCCTCCTCTGGGGCGCGGCTTTCATGGAATTCGCCGATCAAGGGGTTATGCTGATCAGGTCAAGGCCTGACGCCGTCCCCTCCCTATGGAAAGCCTCGCAGAACGCATGGAGCGACTCCAGATCCGAGAGGAGGATTTGGAGGAGCGTTTCATCCTGGGATCGGGCCGTGGCGGGCAGAAGATCAACAAGACCGCTTCCTGTGTCTACTTGAAGCATCTGCCCAGCGGCCACGAGGTGAGCTGTCAGGATACCCGCTCGCGCGAGAAGAACCGCATCATCGCGAGGGAGCGGCTCTGCGAGCACTTTGAGAAGCTCTCGGCCACCCGTCGGCTCGAGGCGGCCCGGGCGCGGGCGCGCCGCCGCTATCAGCGCCGCAAGCCCTCCCGGGCGGCCAAGGCGAGGCTGCGCGAGGCCAAGCAGCATCGCGCGGAGCGCAAGGCCTCCCGGCGCCGGGTTCAGGACTGAGGCCGCACCGCCCGGGGTCGCCCCGGTTTTCAGGAGATGGGGCCTTGAACCTCTCTTCTTCGCGTCTTTAGTGGGGCATGCTTCCCCTCGGTCATCGTTTGCCCACCGTGGTCATCTCGAACCTCTCTCCCTTGGTCGAGGGAGGGCGTTACCCCACCAAGCGGGTGGTGGAGGAATGGCTCCGGGTCGAGGCCGATGTCTTCAAGGATGGCCACGATCAGTTGGTGGTGGTCCTCGGCTGGCGCAAGCGGGGGGACGAGGGACCCTGGAGGGAGCTCCCCATGCGGCACGTCGACAATGACCGCTGGGCGGCGGAGCTGTCCTTTGCCGAAACCGGTCGCTACGAAATCGCCGTCACTGCCTGGGCGGACGATTTCCTCACCTGGCTCCACGATTTCGAGCGCCGCCTCCAGGGCGGTCAGACAGAGTTGCTCACGGAGATTGAGGAGGGGCGGGTCATTCTCAATCGGGCGGCGATTCGCGCCGCCTCGGGGCGCTCGCCGGGCGATGCCGAAGCCATCGAGAACCTGACGACGCGCTTGATGCGCCTGCCCGCCGAGCAGGTGCCGGAAGTGATGGGAACCACCGAGGTGCGTGAGTTGTTGGCGCGTTGGCCCAACCGCAGCCTGGCAACGACGAGCGAACAGCGCCTCCCCTTGGTGGTCGAACGAAAGGCGGCGCTCTTCTCCGCCTGGTATGAGTTCTTTCCGCGCAGCGCCGAGGGGCGCGAGGACCGTCATTCCACCTTTCGCGATTGTCTGCCGCGCCTGGAGGACGCGGCGGCGATGGGTTTCGACGTGGTCTATTTTCCGCCGATCCACCCCATTGGGGTCACCCACCGCAAGGGGAAGAACAATGCCGTGACTTGCGAACCCGGCGATGTGGGTTCGCCCTGGGCCATCGGCAGCGAGGCCGGGGGGCATCGTTCCGTGGAACCCGCCCTGGGCACTCTGGAAGACTTTGAATGGCTCCTCAGCGAGGCGCGCGCCCTGGGAATCGAGATCGCCCTCGACTTCGCGCTGAACTGCTCGCCCGACCATCCCTACGTCCGCGAGCATCCCGAGTGGTTCCACCGTCGTCCTGACGGATCCATCAAATACGCGGAGAACCCGCCCAAGAAGTACCAGGACATCTATCCCCTCGACTTCCATTGCGACGACTGGCGCGAGCTATGGCAGGAACTGAGGGATGTCGTCCTCTTCTGGGTGGAGCGAGGGGTGCGCATCTTCCGCGTCGACAATCCGCACACCAAGCCGGTGGCCTTCTGGGAATGGCTCATCGCCGAGGTGCAGGCGGTGAATCCCGACGTCCTCTTTCTGAGCGAGGCCTTCACCCGGCCGAAAATGATGCAGACCCTGGCGAAGGTGGGCTTCACCCAGAGCTACACCTACTTCACCTGGCGAGAGACGGCTGCCGAACTGCGCGCCTACGTCGAGGAGCTCGTCCACGGGGAAATGCGCAACTACTACCGCGCCAATTTCTGGCCGAACACCCCGGACATCCTGCCTCGTCACCTCCAGGGGGCGAATGCCGCGGCCTTTAAGATCCGCGCGGCCTTGGCCGCCACCCTCAGCACCTCCTGGGGCATCTATTCGGGCTACGAACTCTGCGAGAACGAGCCCTTGCCCGGCCGCGAGGAATACCTCGACAGCGAGAAGTACCAGCTCAAGGCCCGGAACTGGAACCAGCCCGGGCACATCAAGGGATTCATCACGCGCCTCAACCGCATCCGGCGCGAACATCCCGCCCTGCAGTCCTACGCCAACCTTGAGTTCGTTCCCGCGGACAACGACCAGATCCTGGCGTGGTGCAAGTGGTCGGACGACCTCAGCGACCTCGTTCTCGTCGTCGTGAACCTCGATCCCCTGCATCGGCAGGAATCGCTCATCCACCTTCCCCTGGAGCGCCTCGGCATACCGGCCGACACGCCCTACGAGGTGGAAGACGTACTCTTTGAAGAGGCCTACACATGGCGCGATTCCACCAACTTTGTGTCCCTTGACCCTCGCATTAAGCCAGTCCACCTGTTTCACGTGAAGAGGCCTTGAAGAAAGGGCGACTTTTCACCTTGCCAAGGAACCCCTGCCACCAGATGCGTCAGCGCTTGCTCACCTTTGTCGTCTTCGGTCTCGTCCTCGTCGCCTTCGGTGAATGGGGCCTTCGCAAAGGGAAGTTCGCCTCCTTGGATGCCGCCTGGCTGGAGTTTTGCATCGGCAATTCCGGGGACAAGCTCAAGCCCCCCGCAGTGACGGTCGTGCGCATCGACGACGGCTACGAGCCCCTGCGTATCGGTGGCGATGACCATCTGCCCAACGACGGCACGCTCTCTCGTCTCGACTACGCCACCCTCCTGGCCTTTGTGGCCAAGTTCCAGCCCAAGTCCGTGGCCTTCTTGCCGACGCCGACCTTTGACGAGTCCGTCATCCTCAACAAGACTGACATCGCCCCGCTCAAGGACGCGGCCCTGAAGTTGCCCAAGTTTCTCGTGGCCACGACGGTGTCCAACGACGGGGAACAAGCCAAGGAAGCCACCACCTTGGATTATCCCAGCCTGCAGGTCCGGGGTGCCGCGGACTCCCTCCTGGCCTTTACCCGCACGGTGCGCTATCCCGACCCGCAGATTCTCGCCAACGGCGTGCCCGTCTTCAAGTCCATCGAGTCCGCGAGGGACCTGCTCTCCGGTCCCGCGCTGCGGGTGCCCCTGGTGGCTCGCCGCGGTGACCGGCTCGTTCCCTCCATCGTCTTGGCCGCGGTGGCCCATCACGCCGGCGTGCCCCTGGAGGAAGTCGTCGTCGATCTCGAGGGGCGCCGCCCGCAAATCCTCGTCGGCGACGCCTACACCATTCCGATTCAAGAGGACGGCAGCCTGGTGGTGCCCAGCCGGGCGGGGCTGGGCGCCTCGATGAAAAGTCAGCGTCGCGACGAATCGGGCGAGCTGCGCGAGGTGGAACATTTGGCCAGTCTCACCGTCGACGAGCTTGCCTACACCGGCGAGGAGAACGACGAGGTGGCCAAGCGCATCCTCGCCGGGCTGCGTTCGCGCTTCGAATCGCTTCGCGAGAATCTCGTGCTTATCGGCTTTGATCGCACCGCCGATCGCCGACTCACCACGGAGACGGGGGAAGTCTTGTCGGAGACCAGCCTGATGGCCCGCGCCATCGCCACGATTCAAAGCGGGCGCTACATCCACTGGTGGCCCAGCTGGGGGCGCTGGCTGGCCCTCGCGGTGGTACTGGTTCTGGCCAGCCTCCTCTTCCGCCTGCCCCGCCGCAAGTTCGTGCCCGCCGCCCTGATTGCGACCCTGAGCTTCTTCGCCGTCAAGGTGGCCATCTTTTCCTCGACCCTGGCTTGGACGCCTCCCTTCGTGTTGATGGCCCTCTTTGCCTTGCTCTTGGTCGTCGGGATCCTCTTGCCAGGGGATCACGCGACCCAAGCGGCCGGCAGCGGAAATCCCGAGCCGAACTGAGAGGGGCCATCGCGCCCTGGTCGCCCGAGTTCCCTGACAGGAGAAAGTCGCTCCTGACCTGTCCAGGGGGCATCTTCCGCTGGCGCGGGGAATCGAATCCGGTTAGGGTGCCGGCTCCATGGAAAAGGGGAACGAACAGACCCAGTGTGAGGAAAAACGCCGCCTGCGCGGGGACTTCAGTTTTGACCGTTTTTACCAGCTGAACCGCCGGGTCTTCATCTGGCTGATTCTCGCCCTGGTCCTGTGGCTGCTGCGCTCCTTTTTCAGCCTCATCTTCCTGACCTTCGTCTTCGCCTTCATCGCCGCGCCCATCGCGAGCTTTTTTGGACGGCGTTTCCGCCTCAACCGCCGGCTGGCCATTTGCCTGACCTACATCATCTTCGTGGCCGCCATCGTCGCCGTTTCCGTTTTCGTGGTTCCCCAGGTGACGCGCGAGGCCTTCAGCCTCGTGGGGAAGCTGCCGGAAACCGAAAAGCGGCTCTTCGAGCTGCGCAAGAACGTGGTGGAGAAGTACCCCGCCGTGGAGCCCGTGCTGATGAACTATCTGCGCAGCACGATCCCCGACGCGGCCCTGGCCGAACTGGCCACGAGCGAGCTGCCCCCCAACGTGGAGGAGGTCCTGCCAGATCCACTCCCTCCGGACGCCCCCACGATCGGGCCCCCGGGGACCGGACCCAGGACCGAGAACGCGGCCGAGTGGGAACTGCTGCGGGCCCAACGCCAGGACGAGGCCATCATCCACCTCTTCATCCGGCACCAGATCCAGAAGCTCACCGATGCGATGCCGGGGATCATCCGCCTGATGTGGAGCGGCTCGGCCACGGTCTTGCTGGCGCTTTTCTTCAGCTTCCTGATTTCGCTGGATATTTCCCGCCTCGGGCAGGAGCTGAGCAATCTCCGCGCCTCGCGCTTACGCGACTTTTACGAGGAGGTGGCCCAGCCCGTGGTGCGCTTTGCCTACGTCGTGGGGCGGGCCATCCAGGCTCAGGGTATGATCGCCGTGGTCAACACCGTCCTCACCCTAATCGGACTGGTGGTCCTCGGGGTGCCTTCCCTCGCGGTGCTCTCGATGATCGTCTTCCTGTGCAGCTTCATCCCGGTGCTGGGGGTCTTCCTCTCGACGACGCCCATCGTGCTCGTCGCCCTGAACGCCGGGGGACTCAACCTGGCCCTGCTTTCGGTGGTGATGGTGGTGGTGGTGCACGCCGTCGAGGCCTATCTCCTCAATCCCCTGATCTATGGGAAGCACCTCAAGCTCAATCCCGTGCTGGTGCTGATCATCCTCTTCATCGGCCACCATGCCTTCGGCGTGTGGGGGATGTTGCTCGGCGTGCCTGTGGCGCACTACTTCATCCACGACGTCTTCGGCGTGCCGATCTGGAGCGAACGCCGGCTCTCCCGCAAGCGCCTCTTTGCCAAGTCCTCGCCAGCGGAGGAGGAGGCCGAGAGCGAGGATCCGGTGGATCCCACGGCGTAGTCAGTCCCAGACCCAGTGCTTCAGTCGGAGCCGTTCCGCCAATCGGGTCGCCTCGATGGCGCGGGATCCGTTTTTGTCGGAAAGCGCGTCCGCAATTTCGATGGCCCCCGCCCAGTTCTTCTCGCTCTCGAGGATCTCGATGGCGGCGAAGCCAGCGCGGAAAACCCATTCACTTTCCTCGGGCGGCAGGGCCGTTCCAGAATGTTCCTGGGACCGGGTTTCCTCGACGATGGAACGATAGATTTCCAAGGCGACCGAGTTCTTGCCGAGGGACTCGAGGCATTTGCCCCGCCGCACCGCGGCGTTGTAGCGCCAGCGGGGGGGCGCCGAGTCCAGGCTGGACAGGGCGGCAAAGTGACTGGCGGCGGCTTCGAGTTTGGCGGGATCCCGGTCGGAGGCGAGGGCTTCGATGTAGTGCGAATAGGCGAGGTCGGCCAGCACCGCGAAGCGCAGCGGAGCGGAGGAGGGGAGCCGTTCTTCCAGCTCGATGAAGATCTGCCGGGCCTCCTCGAAGCGGTCCAGGGAGATCAAGAGGAGTCCGAGCTCGTGGGCCGCCTGGTCCGCGAGAGGGTTGTCAGGTTGCATCAGCTTTCGCCAGGCGGCGAGGGTTTCCTCCGTCGGGGGGGAGGCCTTGGCCGCGAGGAAGGCGGCGACCCCGGCGTGGGGGGAATGGGGAAATTCGGTGGCGACCCGGCGATAGGCCTCGGCGGCCGCGTCGAAGTTTTTCTGCACGCCGTGGGCCGAGGCCAGAAGCATGAGGATCTCGTCGAGATAGCTCGAGCGCGGCCAGTTGGCGACGAACTCCTCGGCGTGACGGAGCAATTCGGGCGAGACGCCGCTGAGCCATTCGACCCAGACGGAGGTGTAGTCCAGGCGCTCGTTTTGGGCGAGTGTCAGGGGGAGGGAGCGCAGTCCGCCGAGGATCTCGCTGGCCTCGCGGGGGCGCGCCGGGGCCTGGTTTAGGTGGATTTCGGCGAGGGCGAGGCGAGCATCGATGTGCGAGGGGTGGTCGGGATGTTCGCGGACGAAGGTTTGCAGTCGCTCAAAGGCCCCCGGTTCGCCCTTGGCCGCCAGAGCCAGGCCGCCGAGGTAGCCGAGGTCGGCAAGCAGGGGAGAGCGGGGGTTCCGCTTGCTGAGCCGCTTGACCAAGCGGGTGAAGGTCTCGGGGGCGTCGCTGCGCAACGCGGTCACCGCGGCATTGAAGAGGGCGCGATCGGCGCGTTCCCCCCGGCTGCGCTCGGCCAGGGCGGTGAAGTGTTGGAGGGTCTCCTCAAACTGCTCGCTCGCATAGAGGTGCGTGGCGCGGGCGTGGTCGAGGCGATCGCCTAAGTCGGCCTGGAGCGCCTCGGGGGGCAGTTCGTCCTGCCCGGAAGCCTCACCGAACTCCGCTTCTTCGAGGCGCAAGAGCGCTTCCCGCTTGAGCAGGGGGTCCTGACTGCTGTCCGCGAGGCGTCGCAAAGTTTCGCTGCGGGTCGGTTCCTCGTCGAGCAGGTGACTGCGGTACAGGGCCGCTAACTCGCGACCGGGAAAATCTTCCCGGGCCGTCCAGTTGGCAAAGCGTTCCTCCAGACCGAGGGGGCGCTGTCCTTCGAGGTGGACTTCCAAGAGCAGGAAGGCCTGCCGCGCCGACTCCGCATCGGGCGACTTCTCGATGAGATGCAGGATCGTGTTCAGCGCGCCCGTGCGGTCGCCCAGGTCGGTCTGCAGCGCACTGCGCAGACGGGCGAGGGGCAGGCGCAGGGACTGCCAGGCGGGATCGTCGAGGCCCTCCTCGGGCAGGAGGGCGAGCGCCTCGGCGGTGCGGGCTCCCAGAGCGGCAATTTGGGCGAGGCGCAAGGCTTCCTCGGGGGAGGCTGGCTTCAGGTCGGCTACGAGATCGCAGGCGGCCCCGGGACGAGCGCTGCGGGCCAGGCAGACCGCCCGGTCGATGCGCGCCGCCCGGGAGAGGTCCGGATGGGCTCCAAGGGCGATTTGATAGTGTTCGGCCGCCTCGGCAAAGCGTTCCTCGGCCTGGAGCGCTCGAGCGATCCAATAGCTGGTTCTCGGGAGGGGCTGGAAGCTGGGATTGGCCTCCAGCCACGAAACGGCCTCCTCGGTTTCCCCGCTGCGGACGAGGGCTTCGAGGAGTCGGATGGCGACGAAGTTCGCCTCCGGGCCCGTGGCGCCCGCTTCCCGCAGCAGGTTCCAGCAATGGCGGAACTGGTCCGTTGCGGTGTCATAGCGCTCGTCAGAAAGCGCCTGGCAGCCTTCGCGAAAAGGAGGCAGGTCGGCCAAGTTTTCCTGGGCCGAAAGCGATGTCGCGGCCCAGGTGAGGGAGAGGAAGGCCAGGCCCCTGAGGACGCTGGCTTTCCCGAGGGGGAAGGGGGAAGGCCTCCTCCGCGACGCGATCCTCATGCCGTGTGCTGGCGCTTGACGTAGGCAACGACCTTGCTGTCGTCGTCCCCGGCGGCCCAGACGGCGCGCAGAAAGTCCGACGGAGCGATGTCGTGGCGCTTGAGAAAGGCGCGATCGCCCCCGCAGGAGTACATGGTGTCGGGATCCAGTTCACCGCGGAGCTTGGCCCGGGCCTTGGCGAGAATGCGGGGCAGCCAGACCATGCCTTCCAACTCGGCGGTCTTGGCCGGAAGGGTGCTCGGATCGAGCACCTTGTCGCTGCGCTTGCCCCGCATCACCTCGCGCAGGTAGTCGCGGCGGACACTGGCAATGAGGATGGCCTGCGCCAGGCTCGGATCGCCTTCCTGGGCCAGGTCCTCGACGAAGTCGAAAAGCTCGCGCTTTCCATAGCCGATCTCCTCGAGGAAGGCGAGGTCCGCGTCGGTGTAGTAGTTTTCCCAGTCGCGGTCCCCAGCGCGGTAGCGCTCCAGGCAGCGTTCAAAAAGGTCGGTGAATTGGCGATCCCAGGAGTAATTGGACATGAGAGGCGAGGGTTGGGGTGAAGGGGGATGGGATTACTTGCTGAGTTCTAACATGCGCAGAATAGGCGCTTCGGCCGCCCGGCGGGTTTCCTCGTCCAGGGTGACCTCGGGACTCAGGTCGCGGAGGCAGCGGTAGAGTTTCTCCATGGTGTTCAGCTTCATGTAGCGGCACTCGGCACAGGCGCAGCGGTCGGTGGGGCCGGGAATGAAGTTTTTGCCCGGAACCTCGCGACGGAGGCGGTTGAGCATGCCGGCCTCGGTCACCACGATGATGTCCTGGGCCGGGGTGCGCGCGCAGAAGTCGACCATCTTCTCGGTCGAGCAAACCTCGTCGGCAAGCAGGCGCACCGCGGTGGTGCACTCGGGGTGGGCCACGACTACGGCCTGGGGGTGCTCCTCCTTGATGCGGTGAATGCTGTCCCGGGTGAACTCGACGTGGATGTAACAGTTGCCGTTCCAGAATTCCATCTCGCGACCGGTCTGCTGGGCCACCCAGGCGCCGAGATTCTGGTCCGGGGCAAAGAGAATGGGCCGATCCTTCGGGGCGGCCTCAACGATGCGCACGGCGTTGCCGCTCGTGCAGATGACGTCCGAGAGGGCCTTCACCGCCGCGGAGGAGTTGATGTAGGTGATGACGTAGTAGTTCTTCTCGCGATTGGCGTCGAGAAAGGCCTTGAGGTCCTCCGCCTGACAGGATTCCTCAAGCGAGCAGCCCGCGTTGGCGTCCGGGAGGACGACGGTCTTCTCCGGATTGATGATCTTGGCCGTTTCAGCCATGAAGTGCACGCCGCAGAAGGCGATGACTTCGGCGTCGGTTTCCTGGGCGCGGTAGGCGAGGCCCAGAGAGTCTCCGACGTAATCGGCGATCTCCTGAATTTCGGCGATCTGATAGTTGTGGGCCAGGATGACGGCCTTGCGCTCCTTCTTCAAGGCCAGGACGTCGGCGCGCAGGTCGGTGGTGGGGTTGAGGGTGGTGGTCATGAAAGTTAGCCGATGACGGCGGGGTTGAAGTTCTTGCGGAGGGGGAGCCGCGTATGGACGGAGGGATCGAGGCGCGTCTCGCCGGTGATGAGGCCCCCGTCCTTGAGTTCGAGATCGATCGCGCAAAGCTCGCCCTCGAGCTGGGCATTGCGGGCGATGAGGACTTTTCCGGAACAGGTCAGATTGCCGAGGAGTCGCCCCAAGATCTCGGCTCGCTCGGTCATGACGCCGTCGGGAAAGCGGACCTCACAGCCCTTTTCGATGACGAGATGCTCACAGTAGAGATGGCCCCGCACCGTGCCGGAATGACGGAAGATGGCCTCGCCGCTGCAGTCCACGGTGGCGTTGATGGCTCCGTTGACCGTGAGGTGATGGCACACGATCTCCGAATCGTCGACGAGGCCCCCCTTGCGGGTGATGACGATGTCGCCCCGGGTCCGAAGCGTGTGGCTGCTCACCTTCTTGATCTCGTAGTCCGCCAGGCTGATGTAGGTGCAGCAGCGCTCGCACTGCGTCGATTTGGCGTAGGGGGAGACGCCCTGGACGTGGTGGCAGACGTAGCAGCGCACCGAACGCTCCGCGAGGGGATCGTCGCGGCGGCGCAGCGCATGGGGCGACACGAAGTTCGGCGGCATGTGTTCGCGCCCCGCCAGGACCAAGGTCTGCTGGGCGCCGATGAGGGCCGCCATGGACCCCTGGCTCAGGGCGTCGCGGCTTTCGGCCTGGTCTCCGATACCGGAGAGGGGAAAGGCGGGAAGGGGTTCGTCCTCGGGCTGGTCCTCCGGCGCGGGAGCCAGGCCAAAGACGACTCCGGCCGGGAGCGGAGGAATGGCCTCGGATGGGTTTTCTCCGTTTTCCATGGCGGCCTCTCCGGGGGCGAGAGCTGGATCGAGGGAGTCGGGGGCCAGGGGAAAGAGGCTCCTGCGTTCCTCTGGAGCGACGATTTCGGCGATGCCCGAAACCCGCAAGCCGGGATGGGCCACGGCGACCCCCTTGCGCACCTGGAAATGTTCGCCGCAGGCGCGACAGAAGGAGGAGACCACGCGGGCGGGCTCCTGCTGCGGATGGCCGCAGGTAGGGCAGGCCAAATCCAAGGTCTTGGATCGATATCGTTTTCCGAACATGCGTGGCGGCTCGGCCGCTAGTAAAGAAGGATAGTCGATGATGCGGCCCTTGGCGAGGACCTCTTGGGCCCTCTCCTCCCGCCGCTTTTCGAATGGGGGCGTTTTCGCCGACGGTATGGTCGACGACGATGCGGTCGACGGAGTGGATGTCGCCATCGAGTCGCCCGTCGATGATCAATTCCTTCCTGAAAGTCAGCCGAGCCGGGATGAGGGCCGGGCGACAGGCCTCCACAAGCGAGGGGAATCAGCCGTAGATGGAGAGATCTTCCGCCGGATAGGTCCAGATTTCGCTCAGGGTGGGGTGGTAGTGGGGAATCTTGAGGAACTCGCTCGCCGTGGCGCGGAAATGCATGGCCACGACGAGCTCGTGGATGATCTCCACCGCCTCGGGCCCGACGACCGAGGCGCCAATGATTTCCCCATTCTGGCAATCCACCATCATCTTGACCAGCCCGTCGGTTTCTCCCATGACCATGGACTTGCCGTGGTCGTCAAAGGGATAGGTGGCGCAGGCGACCTCGCGACCAGCCTCGCGCGCTTCCGCCTCGGAGAGGCCAACGGTCGCGAGGGGCGGGTCGGTGAAGATGCCGAGCAGTTTCAGGCGATAATCCATTTGGCGGCTGGGTCCCTCGACGCGGCCGAGGTGCCGGGCGGCATTCCAGGCGGCGATCTCGCCCTGGGCGATGGCGATGTGAACGACTTCGTGGGGGCCGCAAACGTCGCCCGCGGCAAAGATGTGCTCGGCCGACGTCCTTTGGTCGAAGCCACACACCACCCGTCCGCTGCCCGCCTGCAGCTCGATGCCGGCGGCGTCGGCGTCGAGGGAACCCGTGGCCGGGCGTCGTCCGAGGGCTTGCAGGATCTCGTCGGCGACGACGCGGCGCTCCTCGCCGCGATGGGTGAAGACGACGGTTTTCTCCCCGGGCTGGGGACCGGCTTCGACGCGGAGCAGCTGTGTGTCCGTGAAGAGCTCGAAGTCCTCGCGAGACCGCAGGGCGCGCTCGAGGGCGGCGGCGATGTCCGGATCCGTGCCGGAGAGCACCTGGGGACCGCGCTGCAGCACGGTCACGCGGCGTCCCAGACCCTCCAGATAACAGGCCATTTCCAAGGCAATAGCCCCGCCGCCCAGGACGATGAAGCGATCCGGCAAGTGCTCGGCATCGAGCAATTCATCGCTCGTCCAGGAGCCGAGTTCGGCCAATCCGGGCAGGTCGAGGCGACGCACCTCGGAGCCGGTGGCCACGAGGGCACAGCGAAATTCCAGCTCGACCGGGGAGCCGTCCTCGAGGAGCTGCACCGCCACCCGATGGGGATCGATGAAAGAGGCCTTGCCGCGAAACAGGTCGAAGCGTCCATCGCTGAGCTGGCCCGCGCGATAGTCCGCAAACTCGCCGATGAGGCGGCGCTTGCGGGTGACGATCTCGTCGACCTTGGCCTCCAGGCCTTCCGCCCTCAGGCCAAATTCCTTGGCCCGCCGCATGGCGCGCAGGCGGTTGGAGGACTCGATCAGGGTCTTGGAGGGCATGCAACCGCGCAGGATGCAGAGGCCGCCCAGCTCGCGAGCGCCATCCACCACGGCGACCGAGAGGCCGTGGTCCAGGGCGGTGCGGGCCGCGGCATAGCCCGCACTGCCGCCGCCGAGGACGAGAAAGTCGTAGGGGGAATTCATCCCCGAATTCTGCCCGCTGTGGACGAATCCGTCCAGTGGGGGATTGGCGCCGGCCAAGTCTGCGGGCGCAAGCGACTCCGGCGAACCCTTCTCTCCCGATAGGGGGGAAGGGCTGCGGCGCGCGCCGGACGGAAGCCGCCTCAGGCGAGGAGCTGGGTCACCACCTGGGCGCCTTGGTCGTTTGTCAGGGAGGCGGCGAGACCGTTGCGCTTGTAGGTCAGCTTGGTGTGGTCGAGCCCGAAGACGTGCAGCAGGGTGGCATGCCAGTCGTAATGGTGCACCGGATCCACAACGGCCTTGTGGCTCCACTCGTCGGTTTCGCCGTGAACGTAACCGCCCTTGAAGCCACCGCCGGCGACCCATTGACTGAAGCCAAAGGTGTTGTGGTCGCGGCCCCATTTTTCGCGTCCGGCATCGTTCTGCAGAACCGGGAGACGTCCCATTTCCCCGCCCCAGTGCACCACGGTGCTCTCGAGGAGGCCGCGTTGCTTCAGGTCGGTGATGAGGGCCGCGGAAGGCTTGTCAGTGGCGGCGCAGAGCTTGGGCAGGGCCCCGATCAGTGAGCTGTGCTGGTCCCAGGACTGTCCGGCGTTGAGCACCTGGACATAGCGGACCCCGCGCTCGACGAGGCGTCGGGCGATGAGGCAACGGGTGCCGTAGTCTCTCGTAACCGGATCGTCGATGCCGTAGAGCTTCTTGATGTGGTCGGGCTCGTTGGAGATGTCGAGCGCCTCCTTGGCGGCCGTCTGCATCTTGGCGGCGAGCTCGTAGCTGGCGATGCGGGCCTGCAGGTCGTGCTCTCCGGGATGCTCCGAGGCGTGCTCCTCGTTGAGGCTGCGCAGGAGGTCGAGCTGGCGACGCTGGGCTTCGCCCGCGAGGGATGGCGGCGGATCGAGGTTGAGGATGCGCGGCTCGGTGGCCCGGACCACGGTGCCCTGGTAGAGGGCGGGCAACCAGCCGTTGGTGAAGTGCTCGCCCTGGAAGGTGGGCAGGCCGTTGGGATGGGAAAGCACCATGTAGGCGGGCAGCTCTTCCGTCTCACTGCCGAGTCCGTAGGTCAGCCAGGATCCCAGGGTGGGATTGCCGGCGGTGATGCGGCCGGAATTGATCGCGTAGAGTCCCTGGGCGTGGTTGCTGACTCCCGAGACCATGGAGCGGATCAGGCAGATGTCGTCGGCGATGGCGCCGAGATGGGGGAGCAGCTCGCTTAGCTCCATTCCGCATTCGCCGTGCTTTTTGAACTGCCAGGGAGAGCCGAAGACCTTGGAGGATGCCTGGGCGAGGTTGTCATATTTGATCTCGCCGGGGAAGTTCTGCCCGTGATACTTGGTCAGCATCGGCTTGGGATCGAAAAGATCCATCTGCGAGGGACCTCCCATCATGAAGAGGGAGATCATCGCCTTGGCCTTGCCGGGATAGTGGGGCTTCTTCGGGAGGAGGTTGTATTCGCCCTCCGTGCCGAGATCAGGACGCACCGGTGCGGCCAGCAGGCCGTCCTTTTTCAGCAGCGTGGCCAGCGCCAAGGTGCCGAGGCTGAAGCCGTTCGCCTGGATGAAGTGTCTGCGGGAGCAGAGACGCGAGGTGTTCATTGAATGTAAAGGAAGCGATTGGAGCTATAGAGCACCTGACAAAGGCTGGCAAGGGCCTCGCGGGCCGGGTCGGGTGGCGCCGGGGCCTCCGCCTTGGGATCCTTGGGTTTGGGCGCGGGATTGGCCTCGTGATAGGCGGCGAGGCTGGCGGTCTGTTCCTTGAGGTAGGCTAGGGACCGTTCCACCTCGGAATCGGCCGGATTCTTGCCAAAGAGAAGTAGCCAGGCAAGGCGAAGTCGCTCGCGCTCGTCGTTGGGGGCTTCCTGGTGCAGTCGGTCGGCGAAGCGGCGCGCGCTGTCCAGAATGAAGGTGTCGTTGAGCAGCAGCAGGGACTGAGGGGCCACCGTGGTTTGCATGCGCATCTCGCAGTGAGGCGTCATCGCTGGCGCGTCAAAGGTGTCGAGCACGGTCAGGGGCTTGCTGCGGCGGACCTCGATGTAGACGGAACGGCGGAAGTCCTGCTCGCCGCCGGGTTCGACGACGGCCTTGGTGATGGTGCCCTTGTCGATCCCCGTGACGATGCGTCCGGCGGGATCGCGGGCAATGGTGCTGGGCGGGCCGAAGGGCTTGTCGACGAGCGTGCCCGCGGCCGCCAGGATGGTGTCGCGAATGACCTCAGCCTCGGCGCGGCGCAGCTTGTGGCGGGCCAGGAGTCGGTTGTCCGGGTCGGATTCCACGGAGCGGGGATTGTCCGCGGACTGCCGGTAGGCGCGGCTGAGGAGGATCTGGCGATGGAAGGGCTTGAGTTTCCAGCCTCCTTCGACAAAGGAAGAGGCGAGCCAGTCGAGGAGCTCGGGATGCGAGGGGCGTTCGCCGGCCAGGCCGAAATCACCGGGCGTGGCGACGATGCCGCGGCCAAAGTGATGCATCCAGAATCGGTTCACCAGGACGCGGGCGAGCAGGGGATGCTTTCCACTGGTGAGCCATTTGGCATAGGCGAGACGTCGTCCGGTGGAACCCGAGGGCACCTCTTCGGGACGGAAGGGCACGATGTCGGGCGTCTCCAGAATGGTGAGTTCCCCCGGCGAGACCGTCTTGGTGGGTTGCTCGTGGTCGCCGCGGTTGAAGAGTTTGGACTCGGGCACCTGGCCCTTCACCTCGAGCAGGCCCATCACGAAGTTCTGCGGAGGCTTGGTGGCGCGGAGCGCGGTGGCCTCGGCCTTCTTGGCGTCGACGAGTTCCTGCTTCTTCTTGTCGTAGAGGTTTAAGGAGTAGAGGGCCAGGGCGGAGGGATATTTCTTGATGAGGGCTTCCTGCTCCGGGGTGCGGTCCTTCTTCGCGGTGGCGCGGGCGAGGCGGTAGGGCTCGCGGTCGGCCTCGGGCAGCTTGAGCACCTCGACCTCGAAGATCTCGTCGAGGAACTTCTTGCTCATGGCCGCGGCTTCGGCATCGATGGCCGCGGCGGCCTTTTCGATTTCCGCGGCCTTGGCGTGTTCCTCGGGGGTGTAGAGCGAGTAGAGCCGCTGGGCCGGGGGGCGCCAGGCCTGCCAGTTGTAGGCGGGATCAAAAATGGCACGGAAGCGGTAGTAGTCTTCGTGCGAGATGGGATCGTGCCGGTGGTCGTGGCATTGGGCACAGGCCACGGTGAGACCGAGGAGGGAAGAGCTGACGATCTTGAGCTGCTCGGCAATGACCTGGTTGCGCGCCAGCTTGGGGTCGTCGTTGGGGTCGCCGGTGCCGTCCGGGGCCATGCGCAGGTAGGCCGTGGCAGTGATCTGCTCGAGCTTCTTCGGATCCTGGATCGCGGCTTGGTAGTCGTTGTGGGTGACTTGGGCGAGCTCATCGCCAGCCAGCTGTTCGCGGATGAAGACGTCCCAGGGCTTGTCCTCGTTGAAGGCGCGGATCACGTAGTCGCGGTAGCGCCAGGCATGCGGGCGGGCGGAATCCGCCTCGGCGTAGCCGTTCGAATCGGCATAGCCGACCACGTCGAGCCAGTGGCGGCCCCAGCGTTCCCCGTAGGCGGGGGAGGCGAGCAGGCGGTCGATCACTTTCTCGTAGGCCTGGGGATCGGGATCGGAAACGAAGGCCTCCACCTCGGCGGGGGTGGGCAGCAGGCCGGTGAGGTCCAGGGAGACGCGGCGCAGGAGGGTGGCCCGGTCCGCCTCGGGGGCGAAGTCGAGCCCTTCCTTCCGCATCGCCTGGGCGAGAAAGGCATCGATGGGCGTGTCCGCTCCGTCCACCTCGGGCACATCCGGCTGGGTCACCGGCTGGAAGGCCCAGTGCGAGCGCTCCTCCTCCGTGATGAGGGGGCCGTTGGCGAGCGTTTCCGGCTCTGGCCGGGCCGTTTTCGCGCCCTGGGCGATCCACTTCCGGATCACCTCGAGCTGCTCCGGAGGCAGGGGATGCCCCTTCTTCGGCATTTCGCCCCGCTCGATGATGGCGACGAGTTCGCTGGCCTCGGGCTTGCCCGGGACGAGCAGGGTCTTGCCACTGTCCAGAGCCACGTCCATGAATCGGCGCAGCCGCAAATCCACCCCGCCCTTCGGCTTCTCCTCTTCGCCGTGGCAGAGCGTGCAGTGGGCTTTCAGGAGCGGGCGGACATCTTTTTCAAAGGTCAGCTCGGACTCCGTGGCGCCAGCCGTACTGATGACGGCGATGAAGCCAACCAAACCGATTCGTTTCATCTTCGGAAGATGCGGCATGGACAATTCGCGGCAAGCCCGCGTTTGCGGAAGTGGAAAGCGCCCCATCGGGCCTTCGCCGAGGGAGGAGGAGAGGGGAGGACGAGTCATTGGGCGACGAATTTGGTGAGGAGCCCCTTTTCCCGAGCTGTTTTCATGACGCGGACGAAGAGCCAGCCGGCCAGGGCGAGATAGATGGCGTTGAGCCCCGTGGCCAGGCCGAGTTCGCTCCAGGAAACGACGCCCTCCCTGAGCCCGGCACGCATGCCCTCGAAGATGTGGGAGCAGGGAATGACCTGGGCGATGGCCTGGATTGCCGGAGGGAGGGAATCGATGGGGTAATAGACCGCGGCAAAGGGTTGGATGAAGAAGGGCACGGCCCAGGCCAGGGTTTCGGCGGCGGGGCCCCATCGGACGATGAGGGCCGTGGAGATCATGCCCAGGGACCAGCCGAAGACCAGGAGGTTGAAGACGAAGGGCAGGAGCGCCCAGTTCAGCTCGAAGAGATTGAAGGAATAGAGGCCCAGGGCGAGCAGGGCCAGCATCAGGGAGGTCATGCCCGCCCGGATCAGGCCGATGACATAAGTCGAGGCGAGGTAATCCGCATTGGTCACGGGCGAGGAGAAGACGTTGAGCAGGTTGCGGGACCAGACGTCCTCGAGAAAGTAAAGCGCCACGCCCTGTTGGGCCCGGAAGAGGATGTCCCAGAGGATCACCGAACCAATCAAAAAGGTGATTTGATAGGGGAAACTGTCCCCCGTGTGCTTCTGCAGGAAGACGGTGAGGTAGCCCCACACGAGGAGATCGACGAGTGGCCAGAAGAAGAGCTCGACGAGGCGCACCGGGGTGCGGGTGTAGAGGTAAAGGTTGCGCAGGACCAGCGCATGGATGGTGGAGAAGCTCATGTGGTGGCCTCCTTTCCGGAGCCGCGCTCGCCCGCTTCGATCTCCCCGCCGCGGGCCACGCGGATGAAGAGCGACTCCAGCGAGGGCTCGTTGAAGTGGTCGAGGATTTCCGCCGCGGTGCCGGTGGCCAGCACGCGTCCCCGGTGCATGAAGACGACGCGGTCGCAGACCTCCTCGACGTCCCGCATGTTGTGCGAGGTGTAGAGGATGCTGGTCCCGTCGACCTCGCGAATGCGCTTGGTGACCGTGCGGACCTTGTCGGCGATATCCGGGTCGAGGCTGGCGGTGGGCTCGTCGAGAAGGAGCAGTTCGGGCTTGTTGAGCAGCGCCTTGCAGAGATTGAGCCGGGTGGATTCCCCCGCCGAGAGATGGCCGGAGACGCGGTCCTTGAGGTGGCGGATCTCCAGCAGCTCAAGCACCTCGTCGATGCGCCGCTTGAGCTGGGGAACGCGATAAATCCTCCCGAAGACCGTGAGGTTCTGCCAGACCCGCAGGTTTCCGGGCAGCTGGGTGTAGGTGCTGCAGAAATTCATCCGCCGCAGGATGGCGATGCGCTCGCGGGCGAGGTCTCTGCCAAAGACGCGCACCGTGCCCGAGCTCGGGGTGACGATCCCGAGGAGGATGTTGATGACGGTGGTTTTGCCTGCCCCGTTGGCCCCGAGTAGGCCGAGGATTTCGCCGCGCTCCATGGCAAAGGAGACGCCGTCCACGGGGCGGACGGAGCCGAAATCCTTGACCAAGTCGATCGTTTCGAGAACGGGGACGGACATGCGAGGCGGGACGGTGGACGCGGGATTCGGGCCGGTCAACCGTGGAGAGGGGAGGGATCGGCCGCGTCTGCTTGTTGGCGCCAGGCGCGAAAACAAGTGATGAAGCCGGTGGCGAAATCCTCGGGTCGCGCCGCGATCCAGGATTCGATCAGCTCGGGGGGAAACCAGCGTCCGCTGTCGACCTCCCGCCCGTGAATGCGGGGTTTGCCCTTGGCTTCGCCCAGATAGACCTCGATGAACTCCAGGTCGGTGGCTGCGGAGGCCTCGAGGCGGGCGATGCGCTGGAGATCGCCCTTGGGTCGGACCCACAGTTCCTCCCACATTTCGCGCACCGCGCCGTCGGCGTAGCTTTCGCCCGGATCGACGTGCCCCGAGGCGCTGCTGTCCCATTTCAGGGGATGGCTGTCCTTGAAGCGGGAGCGGAGCTGCAGGTAGATCTCGCCAGCCCGGTTCTGCACAAAGACGTGCACGGCGCGGTGGAGGTGGCGACCCGCGTGGATTTCGTGGCGCGGCAAGGTGGCGATGACGCGGTCCTGCTCGTCCACGGCGTCGAGGGATTCCGTGGCGGAGGGGGGGAGTCCACTGCAGGGATGCGGGTCGAGGCGGTTGGACAAGGCCACCCAGTGCTCCAGAGAGAGCTCCTCCGCGCGGGCGCTCGGTGGATGACCCAGTTCGCTGAGCCAGGTCTCGGCCTGCTCCCGATCCAATTGGAGGTTGTTGTGGAGCTGCTTGCGCCGCTGGGAGAAGCCGCGCTTGACCAGTTCGCGGAAACTTTCCGGGGAATGGGGTTCGAGGGCGTCGGGGGGGAGGGGATCGAATCGGACAATGCTCGAGTCGACCGCGGGACGGGGATGGAAAAGTTCGGGACCCACGGTGCGCAGGTGGCGGATGCGCCAGCGCTCCTGCAGCATCAGACTGAGAACCCCGTAGTCCTTGCTGCGGGGGGCGGCCACAAAGCGGTCGGCGACTTCCTTCTGGACCATGACCACGGCCTCCGTGACGGGACTGGGCGCGTCGAGAAAGCGCTCCAGAATGGCGTTGCCGACCGAGTAGGGAAGGTTGCCGATGAACTTGACGCCGCCCTCGAGAAAGAGAGGACGGGGATCGTATTCGGTGGCATCCGCATGGACGACCTCGACGCCGAGGGGACCGTAGCGCTCCGCGAGGAAGTTCGCGAGGCGCCCGTCGGCCTCGATCAAAATGAGGCGGCGACACTTGCCGGCGAGGTGTTCAGTCAGGGCGCCCATGCCGGGGCCGACCTCGACGACACAGTCCTCGGGTCCCACCTGCAACTGGGCGGCGATCCACGCGGAGAGGGGCGTGTCCACGAGGAAGCTTTGACCCAGCTTGCGGCTGGGCTCGAGCTGGAGTCGCCGCAAATGGCCTTGCAATTCGGAGAGATTCACGGCCCAAAGATGCGGGCATCCCCGTTGAAATCAACGATCCGCCTCGCGAATGCCTCTTCCACTGACCTCTCCATCACACGGCGCCCAGGGCCAGGGCGGTAAAGGCAATCAGCAGCAAGACGGCCACGACCCACCAAAAACGCTCCTTCGCCGTGCGCTGGCGCCACCAGGATCCCCGTCCCGCCGATTCCCCGAATTCGCGTTCCAGAAAGGCTTCGTAATCGAAATCGTCCTCGAGATCGAGTCCCTCGTCGGTTTCGGCCGCGACCCAATGGCGGCCTTCGAGTCGGGCCCCACAGGTGCAGGAACGGGCGTTTGGCGAGACTGTGGTCCCGCAGGCGGAACAGCGAAAATCCGTCGGTGTCCGTTTCATTGTCGCCAAACTAGGCGAAGAGGACGCCCTTGGCGAGCGTCTTGCGGTCCGCGAGCCGGGAGGAGCATTTCGGAAATGGCCCAATTCTCTCGGTCGAAAAGAGAAGGAGGGGTTGACCCCCAGTCCCTTGGGGAAGAGCATGGAACATGCAAGGCATCGATTGGAGGCGATTTCTACTGGGGCTGACTTGTCTGGGAGCCGCGTCGCTGTCCACGCTTCCCCTGGGGGCGGCCAGCGTCGAGGAGGTGGTCGCCTTGGTCGAGAAGATCGCCGGGCAGGGCGGTCTGCGGAACGCCCAGGTCGGCTTTTGCCTGCTGGAGCTCGAGGCCCCGCGGGAAAGCGCCGTGGGCTACCACCTGGACATGGCCCTGGTGCCGGCCTCGACGATGAAGGCCATCACCACGGCCACGGCCAACGAACGGTTGGAGGCGGATTTCCGTTTCGTCACCGAGTTGCAAATCACCGGCCCCCTGGAGGAGGAAGGCGTGCTTCAGGGGGATGTCGTGATCCGTGGCGGCGGCGATCCCACGCTCGCAGAGACGGATTTGAACGCCCCCTTTGCGAAGTGGAAGGTGGCCTTGGTGCAGGCCGGGGTGAAACGAGTGGCCGGTTCCGTCGTGGGGGACGCTTCGATCTTTGGAAACGTCCTCACGCCCGACACCTGGCAGTGGAATGACATGGGCAACTACTACGGGGCGGGGGCCAGCGGCCTGAACGTGCATCGCAATCTCTTCCACGCCACCTTCCGCACGGCCAAGGTCGGGGGACGGGCTCCCTTGGAGGGGACCCAGCCGGCGTTGCCGGGCTACGCGTTTTTCAACGAGATGCGCGTTGGCGCGGCGGGCTCCGGGGACCAGGGCTACGTCTACGCCGATCCCTACGGTCAGCTCATCACCTTCCGCGGCAGCGTTCCGGCGGGCCGCGGCACCTACACCATCAAGGGCGCCTTGCCTGATCCGGCCTTTTTCTGTGCCCGCCGCTTTTCCGAGTACCTCCAGGCCCATGGGATTCCCGTCGAGGGCGAACCGAGCACGGACCGGCGCCTCGCCATGGAGGGCAAGGAGATCGGGGCCCGGCGCAAGCTCCTCGAGATGTCCTCCGAGCCGCTCTCGGCCCTGATGCGCACGACGAATCATCGTTCCGACAACCTCCGCGCCGAATGCCTGCACCGAGCCATCGGGGTCCAGGCCGAGGGGGAGGGCAGCCCTCAGGCGGCGGCCCGGGCGGTGGAGGCGCATTGGGCGGGGAAGGGGATCGACATGCGCGGCTTTTTCATGGGCGATGGCTGCGGCCTCTCCCGCGCCAACATGGTCACGCCGCGTCAGATGGCGCTGATCTTGCACGAGGCGGCCAAGGGCGAGCGCTTCGCCGTCTTCCGGGATTCCCTGCCCGTGGCGGGACGTTCCGGCACCCTGAAATCCATCGGCGCGGGCACGGCGGCGGAGGGGCGGGTGCGTGCCAAGAGCGGCACCATGAGCCGGATCCGCAACTACGCGGGCTACGTGGAGACCCGCTCTGGCAAGGTCTATGCTTTTGCGCTCTTTGTGACAAATTACAGTGGCGAGCTCGCTGAAGTCCGTTCCAAGATCGTGCAGGTCTGGAACCGCATGGTGGACCTGTAGGCCCTCTCCGGATCGGGAAATTTCCACCCATGTCTTCCAGCTACTTCACCATCCTGTCGGCGATTTTGCCGGTCTTTCTCGTCATTGCCACCGGGGCGCTCTTTCACCGGCGCGGCTGGCTCAGCGAGGAAACGGAAACGGGCATGATGAAGCTGGGCATGAACCTGCTGGTGCCCTGCCTCATTCTCTCTCTGGTCCCGGGCAATCCCGCCCTGGAACGGCTCTCCACCACGATCTGGACCATTGGCGCGGGCTTTGTCTTCGTGCTGGCGGGCTTCGGCATTTCCTGGCTCATCGCGCGAGCCAGCGGCATGCGCCGGGGGGGCGGGCTGCGCACCTTCACCATCAGTGCCGGGATCCAGAACTACGGCTTTATCGCCCTGCCGCTCCTGATCGGCCTCTTCCCGGGGAATTCCGGCCCCTCGGGGCTCTCCTTCGTCTATGGAATCGGCGTGGAGATGGCCATGTGGACGGCGGGCATCGCCATCCTCACCGGCAAGGCTGGCCTGCGGGCGCTGCTGAATGGTCCCTTTTTGTCGGTGATTGCCGCCCTCATCCTGAACTACACGGGCCTGCATCGCTTCGTGCCCGGCTTTATCCACACCTCCATGGAAATGCTGGGGCGATGCGCGGTGCCCATGTCCATCTTCATGATCGGGGCCACCATGGGGCGCTTTTTCCGGGAGGGGCTGTTCACGGACGCCCTGCGCGTGGGTCTGGCCAGTTCCGTGGCCCGCCTAGGCCTGCATGCCGCCCTGATGCTGGCCGCGGCGCTGCTCCTGCCGATCCCGGGGGATCTCAGCCGCCTACTCGTCGTGCAGGCCGCCATGCCGGCGGCGGTATTTCCCATCGTCCTGGCCCGCCTCTACGGGGGGCAGCCCCAGGTGGCCATCCAGGTCGTGGTGATCACGTCCTTCCTCAGCCTGCTCACGGCTCCCCTGGTCATTGCCTGGGGATTGGAGCAGATCGCCCCCTGAGTCCTTCCCGCCCCAACCCATTCGGGAGATTCCAGTGGAGGGTGCCGGGCTTTGGTGCTAGCTTGCCCCGCTTGGAACGGGCCGGAGACGATCGCTGCCTCCTTCGGGAGGGAGAGGAAAGTCCGGACACCACACGGCAGCATGCCCGGCGAAAGTCGGGGAGTTCCGCTGTAATGGCGGAGCGACGGAAAGTGTCGCAGAAAACAAACCGCCCTCCCGAGCTTTCGGGCGGAGGAGGGTAAGGGTGAAACGGCGAGGTAAGAGCTCACCGCCCCAAGGGTGACCGAGGGGGCAGGACAAACCCCATGCGGTGCAAGACAGAACAGGGTGAACGGGCCGCCGGTCCGGCCCTGCGGCTTCGGCGGCAGGATAAACCCGGGTATTAGTCGCACCCCGCTGCGGCGGGGAGGATCTGATTCCACCTGGGATCGGGTCTTAGAGAAATGATCGTCCGCCCGGCTCGATGACGGCCCGGGTGAACAGAATCCGGCTTACGGGGCCCGTTCCAGGCATCGCCCCCTGACAAATGCGGATGCGCGTAGGGGCATGGCTTATTGGCGTCATTGCGAAGGCATCCCGCATGCTCGAAAGAGGGGCGTAAGAATGCGAAAAGACTCGATGGTTAGCGCGCCGTCCCGACAAGGGCGACGGATGGGAGGCGGGATTCGATGGCAGGGACGAGCGGCGTTGCTGGGAGCGGCGTCGCTTCTCGTCTCCTGCTCGGCGGAGCTTTATCACAAGCGGGCCGATCGCGAGGCCTACAGCGCCCTTTTTGAGAAGACCACCAAGGTCGATAACGTCTCCACGGGGGATGTCGAGCTGACCGAACCCGCCGAGCTCGATCTCTCCAGCCTCCGCACCAAGAGCACCGCGGATGAGATCATGGGAAAATTCGCGGACTACGAGAAAGGGGCGAAGATCATGCCCCTCGATGTCGCGCTTGAAACGGGGATCCAGCGGAGCCGGGCCTATCGCTCCGCCAAGGAATCGCTCTATCTCAAGGCCCTCGACCTGACTCTGGCGCGGCACCGTCTATCCCCGATTTTCTTCACGGGGGGGCGGGGCACCCGGGCGACGGACTCGCGCACGGCGGAACTGGAGGCCGGCATGACCGAACTGGTCTCGACGAACACCTTCGCCCGCACCCAGTCCGCGGGATTCAACTGGCTCTACAGCACGGGGGCCAGGCTATCCGCGGATTTCACGCAGGACTTCCTGCGCATCATGAGCGGGAACCGGTCGATCAACGAATCGGATGTCGCGGTGTCCCTGGTGCAGCCCCTGCTTAAGGGAGGTGGGGTCACAGTGACCCTCGAGGCCCTCACCCAGGAAGAGCGGAACCTGCTCTATGCTCTGCGCGACTTCGCCGACTATCGCCGCGATTTCATCGTCAGCCTGACCAGCGACTACTACGGGGTGCTCCGCGCCCGCGACCAGGTGCGCAACAGCTATGTGGCCTATCAGGGCTTTGTGAAGAACGTCGAGCGCGAGGAAGGTTTTGCCGACGTCGGCCGGCGCACCCAGAACCAGCTGGGCCGTCTCCGCCAGGCCAAGCTCACCGCGGAAACCCGTTGGATCGATGCCATCCGTTCCTACATCACCCGCCTCGACGAGTTCAAGATCACCCTCGGCCTGCCGGTAGACATGAAGATCGTTCTGGACGATGGCGAGTTGGACAAGCTGCGCATCGAGGATCCCGCGATCAGCCGCGATCAATCCGTGGAGATCGCCCTGGTGTCCCGCCCCGACCTGGCCAACGTCTACGACCAGGTGGCGGATGCCGAGCGGCGCATCAAGGTGGCGAAGAATGGCCTGCTCCCCGGTCTGGACGTGTCCCTGGACTACAATGCCGTCAGCGATCCGGGGGACACGACGCCGGGCATCAATTGGGACCGACGGCGCTGGTCGAGTTCCGTGGATCTCGACCTGCCCCTCGATCGCAAGGCCGAGCGGAACATCTATCGCGCCGCTTTCGTCAACCTGGATCGCGCCCGGCGCGCCGAGGAACTGGCACGTGATCGCGCCCGCTTCGAGGTCTACGAGGGGTGGCGGGCCCTCGAGCAGGAGAAGCAGGGTTATCGTCTTGCCGATGACGGCGTGGCCTTGGCCCAGCGGCGTTTGGAGGAACAGCTGCTGCTTTCGGAGCTTGGTCAGGGGGAAGCCCTCGACCTGATCGATGCGCAGGAAGACCTCGTGAATGCGCAGAATTTGCGCACCGGTGCCCTCGTCGACTACACCTTGGCGCGGATGCGCCTTTGGAGGGACATGGGGATCCTTTATATTAAACCAGACGGCTCCTGGGCGGAGAAGCTCAAAAACGAGTCCCCCCGGTAACCGTCTCCTCTAAGGAATGAAAAAGTGGATTATCACGGGTTCCGTACTGGCGGGGTTGATCGCAGTGGCTGTCGGAATCGGCGGGGGCAAAAAGGGCAAGGTGGACTTGGAAAACCTTCCCACGGCCGTTGCCGTGCAAGGCGACCTCGTCATCGACGTCCTGGAAGGCGGTAACATTCAGGCATTGAATTACCAGGAATACCGCAACGAGGTCAAGCTTCCTGGCGGGGTGAAAATCCTCGAGGTCATCGAAGAGGGCTACTATGTCACCGAGGACGACGTCGCCAAGGGAAAGGTCCTCGTTCGCCTGGACCAGTCTGAACTGGAGGAGGCCATTGTCGACCACGACGTGCAGTTCCAGCAAACCGACGCCCTCTACGCCGAGGCCAAGCAAAACATCGAGATCCAGGAGAGCGAGGCCCTCAGCAAGATCAAGTCGGCTCGTCAGGCCCTTCGCTTTGCCCTACTCGATTTCCAGAAGTTCGTCGGGGCCCAGGCCGCGGAAACAATCCTCAAGAAACTCGGCCTGCCCTACGACAACGACTCTCTGGCTGCCTACGAGAAGGAGGCGACCGATCTGATCGTCAAGGCCTTCGAGAGCGGCAGCATGAGCACCACCGACGAGACTCAAGAGGATACCAACATCGCCTCCTTCGCTCTTGTCGCAAATGACAGTCTCGCCTCCAACGTCAACTTCAGCGCCTTCCTCAAGGATGAGCTGCTTGGCGATGGCGAGGCAGAACAGAAAATCCGCCGGATGCGTGACGAGGCCCTCGTGGCCTCCTCGGAGCTCGCCGTGGTGGAAGAAGCCGTGGCTGGCGCCAAGCGTCTCCACGAGCGCGACTTCATCACCCGCCAGACTCTGGAAAACGAGCTCGTGGGCCTGGACAAGGCCCGCCTCGCCCTGCAGCGCACCGAGACGGAGCTGGAGCTCTTCCGCGATTACGAGTTCCCCAAGGAAGCGGAGAAAATGCTCTCCCACTACGAGGAGGCACTCCTTTCCCTCATCCGCACCAAGCGGGAGAAGATGGCCCTCATGTCCCAGGTCTACGCCAAGTATCGCTCGGTCAAGCGCCGCTACGACCTCGAACTAAAGAAGCGCGAGAACCTCGAGGAGCAGTTGCGCAGTTGCGTGATCCGTGCCAGCCAGACCGGCCTGGTCGCCTATGGCGGGGCCAAGGGTGATTTCTATTCCTCCCGCGTCTACGAGGGGATTTCGGCTGGGGCCACGCTGAAAACTGGTCAGCCGATCATCACCATCCCCGACATGTCCAAGTTGGGCGTCGAGGTGAAGATCCACGAATCCAACATCAAGAAGATCAAGCTCGGACAAAAGGTCTACATCACGGCCGAGTCCGTCCCGGACAAGACCCTGGTGGGTCGCGTCTCCAAGGTGGCGGTCCTCCCGGATTCCAACGCCTCGCGCTTCAATCCCTCGCTGAAGGTCTACCCCTCGACCATCGAGATCGAAGGGAAGCATGAGTTCCTCAAGCCCGGGATGAGCGCCAAGGTCGAGATTATCGTCGACGAGCTTGAAAATGTCACCTACATCCCCGTCCAAGCGGTGTTCGTGGAGAATGGGGAACACTTCGTTTTCCGGCGGACCCGTGACGGCTATGAGCGGCGCGCCGTGGAGGTCGGGGCCTACAACAACGAATATATCGAGCTGAAAAAGGGCATCGATGCGGGGGATTCCGTTCTCCTGAAGATGCCCGACGACTACGAGCCCGCGCAGCTCGACAAGTCCCGCATCGCCAAGCGAGCGGTCGAGGAAGGTTCTGCCGCCCCGGCAGCGGAGCCCAAGAAGACCGCCGCTACGGAGGATGCCGTGGAGTCTGCTTCTGATGACAGGGCCTGAACGTTCCGCGGCGCTTGCGTCTCCCCCCTCACCAGTTCAGTCGCCGAGTGTGTCCCCGGTTATTGAGCTCCAGGGGGTGGAAAAGCACTATCGGATGGGGGACATCTGGGTGAAGGTCCTTCAGGGCATCGACCTCTCCATTTACCCCGGCGAGTACATTTCCATCCTCGGTCCCTCGGGCTGCGGGAAGTCGACCATGCTGAATATTCTCGGCTGCCTCGACCAGCCGACGGTGGGCACCTATCTTCTCGACGGGATCGACGTCTCCAAGCTCGAGGACGACGAGCTGTCCAAGGTGCGAGGCAAGAAACTCGGTTTCATCTTCCAGAGCTACAACCTTATCCAGCAGCTCACCGTCATCGAAAACATCGAGGTGCCCATGTACTACCAGGGGGTCCCGGAGAAGGAGGCCCGCGAGATCGCCATCGATCTCGCCCACCGCGTCGGCCTGGGGAAGCGACTTGACCACCGTCCCACCCAGCTGTCCGGCGGCCAGCAGCAGCGCGTCGCCATTGCCCGGGCCCTGTCCAACGATCCCGCGGTGATCCTGGCCGACGAGGCCACCGGCAACCTCGACTCAAAATCAGGGAGTGACATTCTCGAAATCTTTGACC
This sequence comes from uncultured Akkermansia sp., assembly GCA_964552315.1. Classification (GTDB taxonomy): domain Bacteria; phylum Verrucomicrobiota; class Verrucomicrobiia; order Verrucomicrobiales; family DEV007; genus Arctic95D-9. Next base: position 52,815 of record CAZKGI010000014.1, read on the forward strand.
AGCTCAATGCCGATGGCAAGACGCTGGTGATGATCACACACGACGAGGGCATGGCCGACCGCACCTCGCGCACGATCCGTCTGAAGGACGGGGCCGTCGCTTTCGACAGCCGCGGGGAGGCGCGGAGCCGATGAAGCTCGCCGACCTGCTTCTGGAGTTATCGCCAGCGCGCCTGAAACGGGCCGTCCTGCTCGGGATCAAGAGCCTATGGATGCATCGCCTCCGTTCCCTGCTGACGGCGATGGGGATCGTCTTTGGGGTCTGCTCGGTCATTGCTATGCTGGCTATCGGCGAAGGCGCCAGCCACGAGGCCCAGCAGCAGATTAAGGAACTGGGTAGCCAGAACATCATCCTGAGCTCCGTCAAGCCGACGAACAAGGCCACGGCGGGCGAGGAAGTCCGCTCGGTCATCCTCAGTTATGGCCTCACCTATCGGGACGTTTCCCAGATCCAGTCGACCGTTCCCGGCGTGCTCGTCACTGTGCCCTCGCGCCAGCTCAAGGATTTCGTCTGGAACGAGAACCGCAGCGTCGACGGGGTCACCCTGGGCACGGTGCCCTGGTTTCCTGAGATGAGGAACCGGCGCGTCCTTCGAGGGCGCTACTTCAACGAGCTCGAGATGAGTTCCCGCGCCTCGGTCTGCGTGCTCTCCAAGAGCCTGGCGCGCCATCTCTTTCCCCTGAGTGAACCGGTCGGCGACACCATCCGGATCCAGAACAGCTACTTCCGGGTGATCGGGATTATTCAGGACGATCCCGCCCTGGCCTCGATGTCAGAAGGGGAGGGGAAGGGCGGCGACACCACCGCCGCCATGGAAATGATGATCCCCATCACGACCCTCGAGGACCACTTCGGCGAGGTGCTCTTCAAGTACCGTTCCGGCAGTTTCGAGGCGGAAAAGGTGGAATTGCACGAGGTCACCGTGCGCATCGATTCCCCGGAACGGGTCACCGCGGCCGCCGATGCCATTCGGCACATACTCGCCCGGAACCACAAGGAGGTCGACTACAGCATGCTGGTGCCCCTCGACCTCCTGCGTCGTGCCGAACGGACCAAGCAGATCTTCAACATCGTCTTGGGCTCGATTGCCGCGATTTCCCTGCTCGTCGGCGGCATCGGCATCATGAACATCATGCTGGCCACAGTGACCGAGCGCACCCGCGAAATCGGCATCCGGCGCGCCCTCGGGGCGAAGAAGAAGGACATCGTCGTTCAGTTCCTCATCGAGACGGTCATGCTTTCCGGAACCGGCGGCCTCCTCGGGGTGGCCCTGGGTCTGGCCATTCCCTTGCTCATCACCTACTACGCCGGCATGCTCACCGTGATCCAAGTCTGGGCCCCGGTGCTGGCCTTCTCGATCTCGGTGATCACCGGGGTGCTCTTTGGCATCTATCCCGCCTTCCGCGCCGCGGGGATGAATCCGGTGGAGGCGCTCCGCCACGAGTGAGGCGCCCTGGCCCGCATTCGCGAGGGCCGAATCCGTCTTTGCGTTTCCACGCCTCGCGAGGCACAGTTCCGCTCCATGTCTGAAACAGATTCCTCTTCCTCCGCGCCGACAACGCGCGGGCGCAGTTCTCCCGCCCCGGGCTGCCTCATTCTCAGCGTGATGCTGATCGTTTTCGGCGGGCTCATCGTGCTCTACACCGTGGTGGGGCGCTATCAGAACCGCACCATCGCCTCCTTCACGGAGGCGCAGGCGGCGCGCCTCGACATTCCAGAGCCTAGCGCGGCCGAGATCGAGGGCGCCCGCGCGAAACTCGAACTCATCCGCACGGCGGTCAACGAGGCCCGCGCCGAGCGGGTGCTCTTCTCCGCCCGGGATCTCAACGTCCTCATCGCCAGCATGGACGAGGCCTCCGATTTCCGCGGAACGACCCGGGTCGAGGGCATCAGCGAACAGGGCCTTTCCGTGGCCATGAGCCTGCCGGTTCGCAAGGGGGTGTTCGTGGACGGCTTCCGATATCTCAATGCCACCTTCCGGCTCCAGCCGGAACTGCGTGCCCGCACCATTGCCTTTCGGGTGCAGGCGATCACCCCGGCCCAGGGAGAGATCCCCCAAGCCTTCGTCGATGGCTACGCCGCCTTGGATCTCTTCCGCCTCGATCCCGAGCTCCCCGCCTTTCCCGAGGTCATCCCGAATCTGGCGCAGGTCTACACCGAGGCCGATCAGCTCGTCGTCGAAACCAAGACCGGGCAGTGAGGGACGTGGTCCCCAGGCAGGGACGACCCCTTGCCTGGGGAATGACGTAGGGCCCAGGGACGCGTCCTCAGCGGCGCTTCCGCTCCTGTTTGACAAAGAGGGGCATGAGCTCGGCCTCGATCCAGGCGAAGGCCGCCTCCATGCCTTCCTCGCGATAGAGGGCCCCGATCTTCGCCTCCACGGAGGTCGGGTTGCCGATGCAGGCGAGGAATTGGTTGCAGGTCATGCGGCGCTGGGTTTCCCCGCAGACCGTGCCGCGCTCGCGCAGGATCCAGGTGCGAGCGTAGAGATCGAGGATGGTGTCGCCGATCCAGGCGAGCTCCTGCTCGCGGCGGTGTTCTACGTCTTTGCGAGGGGATTTCATGCGGAATGATCGCGACGGTAGGCTTCCACCGCTTCTTCGGTGATGCTGTAGCGCGCCCCGCAGCGGGGACAGCTGGCCACGGTGACCGCCTCCCCGGCAAAGACATCGCGGAGGGAGGCGTCGCTGAGCCGGGCGACGAGGGGCAGGATCCGCTCGGGACCGCAACCGCAGTTGAACTGATAGAAGCGGGTCTCCAGCAGGCTGAGTGTCTCCGTCTGGTCGATCGTGCGGATCGCCTCGTCGTCGAGGGATTCAAACCAGGGCAGGTCGCAGTCCGGCTGGGCTGTCACCAGGACAAAGTCGTCGTCGCCGTAGTGGAAATAGCGTCCGGGGCGCTGCTCGCTGTGCCGGTAGAAATCCTCGGCAATGTCGAAGAAGTCGAGCTCCTGGGCTTCCACCAGGCTTTGTCGGGGCTCCTGTCCCGAAACCGTGGTCTGGGAGATGAAGAGGTTGCGGTCGCGGGCGCGCACGTCATCGGTGAAGAGGCGCCCCACCACGTTGCCCAGCCGGTTGCTGCCGGTCACGAAGGTGTTGTGGGGAGGGTCCTGCCAGCTCAAGGTCCAGGCGATGGCTTCGTTGCGAGGCCGCGAAGCGAGGTGCAGGGCGAAGGCGGCGAGGCCGTCCTTGAGCAAGTGGTCCTGCTCGGGGGCGTGGCGGATGCCGTGCTCCATGAGGTGCAGGTAATAATCCGTGTAGAGGGGCGCGAAATCCCCCCGCACGAGCAGGGCGTTGCGCTCTCTCACGAAATAACAGCGGATTTCGACCGCTTCGGTGCTCAGCTCTTCGGCTTCGTTCGACATGGATGAAAGGAGGTCAGGATACGCTGCTTTTGACGACGCGCGAATCGCGACTTTGCAGCGAAACGAAATTTCAGCCCCATGGGGGCGGGAGGCTGAGGGCCGGGCGGGCGGGCTGAGTGAAGTGGCCGTCTGGACCCTGAGACCTTTCGTCGGAGGCGAAAGGCCGGGCGCACGGAAACTCGCGACATCGCAATCATGCCCGTTGCAACCTGGGGGAGCCGCGTCTTAGTGAGGCCCCTCATGCAGGCAAGCGAACTCATCCCGATGCTGAAACGCTCGACCGTCTTTGCCACGGTCAGCGAGGAATCTCTAGCCCGTCTGGTCGAGGCCGGAGCAGTCTCCTCTCCCGAGACGGGGACGGAGATCATTCGTCAAGGCGAACTGGGCCAGCGGGTCTGGATTCTCCTCGAGGGCGACTTGGAGATTCTCGTGGATGGCGAATCCGTCAACCACGTCACCAGCCCTGGAGAACCGGTCGGACAGATCAGCGCCGTGTCCGTCATTCCCGCCACGGCCACGGTGCGGGTGGCAGCGCCTTCGCGTTGTCTCGCCGTCGCCGCCACGGATTTGCACCCCTTGTTCTCCGTCTGTCCGGATCTCGCCGAGGCCCTGCTCCGTTCGATGGTGAAATACCTCGGGGCGCGCTGAGACAGGGGCTCAGCTGTTCCCCGCAATTTCCTTCATCTCCTGGGAAAGCTGGAAAAGGCGGTGCACCTGCTTGAGGGGGATGTGGCAAATATCGGTGCGGTGTTCGCCCCCGAGGAGGAGCGAGAAGGTGCCGAGGCCCTTCCCTTCGTCGCGCATCAGGGTGTTGGTCACCGATTTCCACGGATGCGCCTCCAGCTCGTAGCCCTTGCGGTTCTCGGTCATGATGAAGAGATGCCGATCGGTGATGATCACGCACTGCTTCGTCTTGCTGAGAAGCCCCGCCTTGGCCTGGACGGCAATGTAATAAATGCTCTCGCCCGGCCCGACCACGTTGGAGACTTCCCGGAAGGCCACCCCGACGCGTTGGGTGTCCTGCCCGTCGTCCACGAAGTGGGTGATTTGCTCCTGAACTTCGAAGACCTCGTGGATGGGTTTCCATTCTCCAATGCCCTCGTAGTAAACGAAATCGTTGATGCTCAATTCGCCCTCGTTCAGCAGGGGGATGAGCTCATCCTGGGTGAAGGGGCCGAGCGGATTGAGCTCGCCACGCTTGAGGATGGTGAATTGGAGACTCGAGGCGTCAATCTCGCTCATGTAAGGAAAAATGGCGGGGGGTGTATTTACAATGTGAAGTGTGAGGGAAAGGCCAATTTTCGGCAAGACCAAAAAATGCAATCCAACTCATTGGGAGGAGCGGGCTTGATGGGACGACGATTTGGCCCCAAGTTTTCCCCGGGCCGTTCCCCCGATTGGATCATGCACCCCCCCCTCCGCATCCGGATGGCCGCCTTGGCTGCCTTGTCTTGTTTCGCCTTGCTGCCGTCCTGCCGCACCGTCGACCAAGGCGGGGAGGTCCCGGTGCTGGGGGCCATCGACCAGCCGACCTTTGCCCGGATGGACAAGAATGCCGACGGTCTGGTCTCCCTCGCCGAAATGGCCGCCTACAAGCATCAGGAGGGGCTCGCCGAAATCGACCTGGACGATGACAAGCGCGTTTCCCCCGCAGAACTGGCGGCGGCGCGTCCCAGTCAGCCCCAGGACGACGGCTGGTTTGCCCGCCTCGACCGCAATGGGGACGGTTTTCTGTCGGAGGAGGAGGCCGTGGCCCAGATCACCCAGCACGCCCCCTTCGTGAAGGCCTTCAAGGCCATGGACCAGGACGGCGACGGCCAGCTCACCTGGGAGGAGTTTGAGGCGGGCGACCCCGCGAGCCTGAACGTGACGCTCATCGGGACCTCTCCAGCCAGCGCGGGAAATTGAGGGGAGATTGGCTGACCGGGGCGATCTCCCTCGCGCGGCGTGGGGCAGTGGTGGCTCGACCCAGATTCGAACTGGGGACACAAGGATTTTCAGTCCTCTGCTCTACCAACTGAGCTATCGAGCCCTGCCACATTCCCGTCGGATCGCGCTAACGAGTCCGGCGGGGAGGGGTGTCAGTAATACTCGCATGCGGCAGAAAAACAAACGGAAAATGTGAGGATTTGCGCTTCGAGACCTGCATTTCCGGTCCTGGGTTCCGCGGAGTCAGGAGACCATCGCCCCTCCCGAACCGGTCATTACCACTGGGGGGCTTTTTGGATAGGCTTCGAGGGGAGGAGAAGGAGGTCAAACTCCTGCGGTGCGTTCTGAGTCTGATCCTGCCACGAGCCGAGTCGAGGAACTCAGGGAGGCGCCCTCGGTAGGCCACGGCCCCATGAGGCCAAAGCCGTCGGCCTACGCCAATGTCGACGGCGCCGTCGCTCCAGTCTTGACCTTGGCGTGCCGCTTATCGGAGAATCAGTCCAGATTCGCCGGAACCCTCAAGCCCCCTTCGCCATGAAACGTGTTCTCCTCATCTCCCTCCTCTCTCTCAGTACGCTGGCGCTGCCGGGTCTGGAGGCCCGACCCGCCGAGCGGGTGCAGTTTCGCGGGGTGTGTCAAAGCTGTGGACGGGACCTGCTCGCCTACTATCGACCGGTGGCCTGTCAGGAGGGAGGCGTCGACTGGCAATGGGTGCGCGCCCGCCACCAGCATTGCCGCTCTGTCGAGCAGGGGAGAAGAAAGGCCGACTTTTTCCATTCCCATTGGATGAACCCGGCCAACCCCAAACGGGGTGGGGCATTCCGTTTCCGCTCGCGGGCCCTGACACACCCCTGCTGGGAATAGAGGGACGGGCGTCGGGGCAGCGCGGACGAGGCGGGGGGCTTTCGCCCTCGGGCCAATCAGACCAGCAGGGTGCGCTCCACCGCCTCGGAGAGGGTCTCCCGGCCGTAGGGCTTGGGCAGGATGGCGTCGAAGCCCTCCATCGCCGGATAGCTGTCCCCGCCTTCCTCAAAGTATCCGCTTGTCGCGATCAAACGTGCCTCGGGATCCAACTTCCGGATTTCGCGCGCCACATCGAGGCCAGAGAGACCGCCGGGAAGCGTCATGTCCAGGAGAACAAGATCGACGGGTTCCGACGAGTCGGCATGCTCGCGGAAAAGGGAGATGGCCTCCTGACCCGTGCGGGCGTGGAGGCTTTCGTAACCCAGTTGCTTCAGCATGCCGACGGTGGAGCGGGCCACGCCGGGCTCGTCCTCGACGACCAGAATCTTACCGCTGGCGTAGCCAGGTCGGGGGAGGCGGGCCGGCGCCGTGGGACGCGGCGTGAAGTGCCAGGGATCCGACTCCGCGGGGCTGGCCACCTGTGCCGTGGCGGGAAGAAAGACGAGAAACTCGGTGCCCACGCCCACCTTGGAGGCGACGCGGATGGCGCCGCGGTGCTCTTGGACGATGGAGAGGCAGGAGGCCAGACCGATCCCCGTGCCATCGGCCTTGGTGGTGTAGCTCGGGTCGAAGATGCGCTCCAACGCATCCTTGGGAATGCCGCAACCCTTGTCCTGCACCGAGACCACCACGTAGTGCCCCGGAGGCATTTCGTAGGCGTTGTCCCGGTCGAAGTCGACGTTGTCCGCGATGATGTCGATGGTGCCTCCGTTAGGCATCGCCTGGCGGGCGTTGATGACGAGATTGTGCAGCACCTGATAGAGCCGCACCTCGTCCCCTTCGACACTGCGGAGGTTTTGGTTCTGGCTGAGGCGACAGCGAATGCCAGAACCGGCCGAGCAAAGCTTCGAGGCGCGCTCGAGAAGGCGGCCGAGATGCAGGGGGCGCCGCCGCGAGGCCTCGCCCCGGGTGAAGGCCAGCATCTGGCGGGCCAGCATTTCCGCATCCCCGAGCGCCAAATGCGCCTCCTGAAGATGGGTCTTGAGGCGACCGTCCTCCGGGCTCGCCATGGAGGCGAGCTCGAGATTCATCTTGATGGTCTGCAGGGCGTTTTTGAAATCGTGGGCCACGCCCGCGGCGGCGAGGGAGATGGACTCGTTGCGTGCCGCCTCGTAGTTCCGGGCCGCGCGTTCCGCCGAGACGGCCTGTGCGCTGGCGGCGGGCGCCTCGTTCGAGAGCGGCGCGCTGGCGCCCGTCTGGGCCAGGGCCGCACTGGCATCCACGGCCGCCAGAGGGCGTACGGTTAGGGCGAAATAACCGCGCGGTTCCCCGTCGCGGTTGGTGGAGCGGATCGTCCAGTGGCAGGGCAGTCGGGAGCCGCCATTGCGCTGCAGGATCCGGTCCATATAGCAATGGTGAGTCCGCGCGGCGATCAGGGGCAGTTTGCTGATCAGGGCGGGCAAGTCGTTCCGGTCGTATAGCAGGCCCAGGGGAGAGCCGATGAGGTTCTCCAGCTCGAAGCCGGAGAGTCGCGCGAGCTCCGCGTTGGCGTAGACAATCTTCGGACCGAGTGGCGTGACGGAGCGTTGCTCCACCACCAACAGACCTACCCCATGGGCATTATCCGAGAGGGTAGGAGCATCCGGAAGAATGATCCGGTGCGGCTCACTCTGGACGGCGGAAGACATCGGCGGTGGATGGGGTCGCGGGGCGGCTCAAGAAACGAAAATCATATAATCATGCTTAGATGATTAAGAAAGCTTAATTTTCGAAATTTTTCTCGGGATCGCGCCATGGGGCCATTCCCCAGCGTCGCGAGAAAGCCGAGCCCGCGACGTCCGCGAGATTACCCCACGAGCAGCTCGTGGGGGAAGGAGATTCGCCAGGAAAAAGCGAGGCGAATCAATAGCGGTCCCGCTTGCCGCGATCGTAGCGATCGCGGTTGCTGGGTCGACCGTAACCACCGCGTCGGTCGTCGCCGCGGCGATCATCGCGATCGCGATGGCGGCCGCGCTCCGACCAGGAGGGCGCCCCGGAGCCGTAACCCTGCCGAGGCCGCTCATAGCGGTCTCCGCGATCGCCCCGATCCTCGCGGCGCGGGCCGCCCTCGGGGCGTCCGCGGTCGTAGTCGATCTTGAAGGTGAGTCCGCGCAGGGTTGCCTGCGAGGCGCTGGAGATGGCGTGCGCCGCCTCGCTCTCCGCGACCTCGACGAGGGTGAAATTCGGAAAGAGCTGGATGCGTCCCACCGTGCCGCGTTCGAGGTGACATTCGTTGTGCAGCATGCCAACGATGTCTCCGGGCTGGATGCGCTGGTTTTTGCCCAGGCTGAGGAAGAGTTTCACCATGCCGGGTTCCGGGCCGTCGCCGGCCTGGGGGCGAGGCCGGCGCTCGCGCCGTTCGCCTCCGTGGGGTTCCCAGTTCGGCGCCTCATGGGCAGGGCGCTCCTCGCGATCGTCGCGCTCGCGGCGATCGCGCCGCTCCCGGGGGGCGGGGGAATGGTCCTCGGCGATCTCCTCGCCTTCGCGGCTGTTTTCCTCGCGGAGCAAGGACATCAACACCGCGGCGATGGGTTCCCATTCGAAGCCCTCCTCGCGCAGGGGCTGCAGGGAGGCCGTGGCTGCCTCGAGGTTCCCTTCCTGAAGGCGTTCGCGGACGCGCTCGAGCAACTGCTCGGCGAGGCGGTTCTCCACCTCGGCGGCGGTGGGAATCTCGGCGCGCACGATGCGCTGGCGCGTGTAGCGCTCGATGGTCTTGATGCGGTGGATGTCGCGACCGTGAATGAAGGACACGGCCTTGCCGGAACGGCCCGCCCGTCCGGTCCGGCCGATGCGGTGGACGTAGTCCTCGGGATCCTGGGGCAGTTCGTAGTTGAAGACCAGGTCGACGTCGTTCACGTCGATGCCGCGGGCGGCGACGTCCGTGGCGACGAGCACTTCCACGGTGCCCTCTCGGAAGAGGCGCAGGACGCGCTCGCGCATGGTTTGGGCGATGTCGCCGTGCAGGCGGTCCGCGGCGTAGCCTCGGGCCAGCAGCTCCTCGGTGCATTCGTCCACGGCGCGCTTAGTGTTGCAGAAGACGATAGAAAGTCGGGGCTGCTCGAGATCGAGCAGGCGAGAGATCAACTCGATGCGCGAGCGCTGCCGCGCCTCGTAGCACACCTGCTCGATGGACTCGACAGTGAGGCTTTCGCGCTGCACCTGAACGAGCTGGGGATCGCGTCCGTAGCGTTGGATGATGCGCCCGACGGCGTCGTTCATCGTCGCCGAGAAGAAGAGGGTCTGGCGATCTTCCGGCAGGGCGCGCAGCAGCGCCTCCATTTCATCGGCAAAGCCCATGTCCAGCATGCGGTCGGCCTCGTCGAGCACGGTCAGGCGGATGGAGGAGAGATCGAGGGTGCCCCTTTCCACGTGGTCAATGAGACGCCCCGGCGTGCCGACGACGACCTGGACGCCCTGGTGCAGGGCGCGGATCTGGCGGTCGATGGGCGCGCCGCCATAGACGGCGACGGAGCGGAGGCGGGGCAGCTTGGCCCCGAGGCGTTGCACCTCGGCACAGACCTGCACGGCCAGCTCTCGGGTCGGACAGATGACCAGCATTTGCGGCTCCGGATTTTCGACGTCGATGCGGGCGAGCCCGGCGAGACCGAAGGCGGCGGTTTTTCCCGAGCCGGTTTCGGAGAGACCGATGAGGTCTTTGCCCTCCAGGGCCAGGGGAATGGAGAGCGCCTGAATGCTGGAGGGTTCCTCGTAGCCGAGTTGTTCGACGGCAGCGAGAAGGGGCTCGGGCAAGCCGAGGGCAGAGAAGGGAGGTTGGTTCACAGCGAGAGACAGGTGAGGTGAACACCCGTCACAGCGAAATACAGAACCGGGTGGACTGGGAGAATACGCGGAATTCCCACAGAAGAAAGTGGAACCTTCAGGAGCAGGCGGATTCTCTCGCCGCTTCCGGAGGGGGAGGGGAGGCCTCGAGCGGGCGGCGGTACCAGACCTTGCACAGGCGCCGGCTGCGGGCCGCCCAGGGGCAGACCAGAATCAGGGAGAGCTGCCAGAAGAAGTCCCGGGTGGAAAACCAGTCCGATTTGCGGCCCGAGGTCTGCACCGGCGGCGCGTCGAGCATCCGAAAGTGCAGGCCCTGCTTTCTGGCCCAGGCCTTGAGACGGCGGGCGAGATGGATTTCCTCTCCCGCGTAGACCCGCTCGTCAAAGCCGCCGACGGTGGTGAAGGCGTCCCGTCGCGCGAAAAAGAAACTGCCCGCGGCGTAGCCGAAATGGGTGGAGACGGCGTCCCAGCTGCGCACCATCCAGGCGACGAGGGGCGTCACCGCCTGGTCCATTTCGAGACGGGCGCCCCCGCCCACCACCTCACCCGAATCCAAGGCCTCGAGCGCCGCCTCCAGGGTGGCGGCGGGCAGCAGGGTGTCGGCATCGAGGAAGACGAGCCATTCCGCCTGCGTCGCCGCGGCGCCCGTGTTGCGAGCGCGGGCGATCTGGTTGTGGGCCTCGAAGACGACCTGATCGGCGCCCAGATCCCTGGCCAGCTCGGCAGTGCGGTCACTGGAGTTATTGTCCACCACGATGAGCTCTCCGGGACCGAAGCGTTCCCCCTGCGCCGCCATGGCCCGGCGCGCCGCGGCGAGGGTCGCGGGCAGGTAGGCTTCTTCGTTGTAGGCGGGGATGACGATGGCGTACCGCGGCATGAAGAGAATCTAGGCCCGTCCGTGCCAAGGGAAAGGCGAATTCGAGGGCGGCGCAGCTGGCCCGGCGCCGGGGACTCCCGCGGATCCCTCCTTGCCTGGCCCCGCATCCTTGGTAAAGAAATTCACGGGAATTTCTCCGCATTCCGGGTTATGTGACCCTTTCCGGGACCTCTCCCGCCTTGTTTCCTCGACTGCCTGCGCCTCGTGCCCATGACTCGCGACCCCCTCTCCACCGAACTTTCCCAGGAACTCTCCAAGCGCATCCTCGTTCTCGACGGGGCCATGGGCACGACCATCCGAGAATACCGGCTCAGCGAAGCCGAGGCGCGCGGCCAGCGCTTTCGCTCCAACGCCAAGGATCTCCTCAACAACGGAGACATTCTTTCCCTGACCCAGCCCGAGGTCATCGGCGACATCCACAAGCGCTTCCTCGAGGCCGGATCCGACATCATCGAGACCAACACCTTCTCGGCCACGACCCTGGCCCAGAGCGAGTTCTTCGTCCAGGACCCGCGCGAGACCGGCAGGGGCCGCAAGGATCCCGAGTTCTTCGCTCGTGAAGTCTGCGACAATCCCTTCCTCAAGGAACTCGCCTGGGAGCTGAACTACGAATCCGCCAAGCTGGCGCGCCACTGGTGCGACCGCATCGCCAACGACACCGGACGCAAGCGCTACGTCGCTGGCGCCATCGGGCCGATGACCGTGTCGCTGACCAACTCCCCCGACTCCGAGGACCCTGCCTTCCGCGTCGTCACCTTCGACCAGGTGCGCGAGGCCTACAAGCAGCAGGTCCGCGCCCTCCTCGCCGGCGGCACCGACATCCTCATGGTCGAGACCATCTTCGACTCGCTCAACGCCAAGGCGGCCCTCGTCGCCATTCGCGAGGTCTTCGACGAGGATGGGGTCGAGTTTCCCATCATCGTCTCCGCCGCCGTGGGGCGGGGGGGCGAGACCATGATTTCCGCGCAGAAGACCGAGGCCCTGTGGAATGCCGTGGCTCATGCCCGGCCCCTCGCCATCGGCCTGAACTGTTCCCTCGGCCCGGACCTGATGGAGCCCCACCTCGCCGAGATGGCCCGGGTGGCGGGCACCCACATCTCCGCCTATCCCAATGCCGGCTTGCCGAATCCCCTGGCGCCCACGGGCTTCGACCTGCTGCCCGAGGACATGGAGCGCGAGATCGAGCGATTCGCCGCCAACGGCTTGGTCAATTTGATAGGCGGCTGTTGCGGCAACACGCCGGCCCACGTCGCCGCCATCGCCAAGGTCGCCGAGCGCCACGCTCCGCGGCCCCTCCCCGAGATTCCCCCAGCGATGCGCCTGAGCGGATCCGAGGCCTTCAACCAAACCGAGGAGAAGGGCTTTCTCATGATCGGCGAGCGCACCAACGTGGCCGGTTCGCCGAAGTTTGCCGGCCTTGTCAAGAAGGGCCAGCTCGAGGAAGCCGTCGCCATTGCCCGCCAGCAGGTCGAGAACGGGGCCCCCGTCATCGACGTCTGCATGGACGAGGGGATGATCGACGGGGTCGCCATGATGACCCGCTTCCTCCAGCTCATCGCCAGCGAACCCGATGTCGCCAAGGTGCCCATCATGGTCGACTCCTCGAAGTGGGAAGTCATCGAGGCCGGCCTGAAATGCCTCCAGGGCAAGGGCATCGTCAATTCCATCTCTCTCAAGGAGGGCGAGGAAGTCTTTAAACAGCAGGCGCGCGCCATCCTCAAGTACGGCGCCGCCGTCGTGGTGATGGCCTTCGATGAAAAGGGCCAGGCGGCGAGCTACGAGGACAAGATCCGCATCTGCGAGCGGGCCTACCGCCTCCTCGTCGACGAGGTCGGCTTCCCCCCCGAGGACATCATCTTCGACCCGAACATTCTCACCGTGGCCACCGGGATGGAGGAACACAACAATTACGCGGTCGACTTCATCGAGGCGACCCGCTGGATCAAACAGAACCTGCCCGGGGCCAAGGTCAGCGGCGGGGTTTCCAACGTCTCCTTCTCCTTCCGCGGCAACAACGTGGTCCGCGAGGCCATGCACGCGGCCTTCCTTTATCACGCCGGACAGGCTGGCATGGACATGGGCATCGTCAACGCCGGCATGCTCGAGGTCTACGACGAGATCGAACCCAGGCTCAAGGAGCTGGTCGAGGACGTCCTCCTCAACCGCCACCCCGGGGCCACCGAGGCCCTCATCGAGCACGCCGAGCAGATCAAGGCCGCCGGCACCCAGTCGCGCGACAAGGCGAGCGGACCGGATCTCTCTTGGCGCGAGGGCAGCGTGGGCGATCGCATTGCCCACGCCCTCGTCAAGGGGATCACCGACTACATCGAGGTGGACACCGAGGAGGCCCGCGCCACCCTCGGCAAGCCGCTCGACGTCATCGAGGGACCGCTCATGGACGGGATGAAAATCGTCGGCGAGCTCTTCGGCGCCGGCAAGATGTTCCTCCCTCAGGTCGTCAAGAGCGCCCGGGTCATGAAGAAGGCCGTCGCCTATCTCGAGCCCTTCATGCTCGCCGAGAAGGTCGAGGGCGAGGATGAAAAGGCGCCCGTCATCGTCCTGGCCACCGTCAAGGGCGACGTCCACGACATCGGCAAGAACATCGTCGGCGTGGTCCTCAGCTGCAATGGCTACAAGGTCATCGATCTCGGGGTCATGGTCGATTGCGACCGCATCCTCGCCGCCGCCGAGGAACACCAGGCCGACATCATCGGCCTCAGCGGGCTCATCACGCCCTCCCTCGACGAGATGATCCACAACGCCAAGGAGTTCGAGAAGCGCGGCGTGAAACTGCCGCTCCTCATCGGCGGGGCCACCACCTCGCGCGCCCACACGGCCATCAAGATCGCCCCCCATTTCTCCCAGCCCGTCGTCCACGTCATCGACGCCTCGCTCGTCGTCGGCGTGTGCAACTCGCTGCTCTCCGACAACCTGCGCGAGGCCTTCCTGGCAGAACACCGCCAGCGCGAGGAGCAGGAACGCGAGCGCTTTGCCGCGCGCGGCACCACCGCGGTCTACGTGCCTTACGAGGAGGCCCGGGCGCAGAAGTTTGCCATCGACTGGGACAGCGCCGACATCGCCGTGCCCGAGAGCATCGGCGCCCACCTCTGGGATCCGGTTCCCCTGACCGAGATCGCCGAGGTCTTTGACTGGTCACCCTTCTTCCACTCCTGGGGACTGCGCGGCGTCTACCCCAAGATCTTCGACCACGAGCAGCACGGCGCGGAAGCGCGCAAGCTCTTCGACGACGCGCAACGAATCCTCGAGGATCTCATCGCCAAGGAGCGCGTCCACGCCCGCGCCGTCTGGGGCGTCTGGCCGGCGGCGTCGATCGGCGAGGACGTCGAACTCTACGTCGACGAGGCGCGCGACCGGGTTCTCGCCACCTTCCACTTCCTGCGCCAGCAGAAGGAGAAGGTGAAGCCCGGATCCCCCTTCCAGAGCCTGGCCGACTTTGTGGCGCCCCGCGACTCTGGTCGGGCCGACTACCTCGGGGCCTTCGCCGTCACCGCTGGTCAAGAGGTCGACGAATACGCCAAGTCCATCCGCGAAAAGGGCGACGACTACAGCGCCATCATCATTCAGGCCCTCGGCGACCGCTTTGCGGAAGGCCTCGCCGAGCTGCTGCACCGCCGCGTGCGCGCCTTCATGGGCTTCGGTCAGGACGAGCAGCTCAGCGTCGAGGACCTCATCCAGGAGCGCTACCGCGGCATCCGCCCCGCCGCTGGCTACCCCGCCTGCCCCGACCACACCGAGAAGCAGACCCTCTGGGACCTGCTGGACGTGAAAGCCAAGGTCGGCATGGAGCTGACCAGCAGCTATGCCATGTACCCCGGCTCCTCCGTGAGCGGCCTCTACTTCTTCAACGAAAAGGCCCGCTACTTCAACGTCGGCAAGATCGGTCGCGACCAGCTCGAGGCCTACGCCGTGCGGAAGGGAATGAGCCTGAACGAGGCCGAGAAATGGCTGGCCCCGAACTTGGAGGAGTGATCGCCTCGATAGCACCCGCCTATCCTTATGAGGATAAAAGCAAAACGGCTACCCGCTAAAAAGCGGAGCAAAGCGCCGGTGCGGGATCAATGGGAGCCTATGCGGTGCGGAAGCGAATGAGCATGGACTTGGCCGAGAAATGAATTGTGCGCCGTGTTTGGAGGGTTGGATAAAATGGAGGAATGGTGCATGACCCTGGCCATACTAAGGAGTGCAAAAGTG
>CAZKGI010000015.1:0-47688 GCA_964552315.1 uncultured Akkermansia sp.
GGACCGCCCAGTGTCGAGTTCGGAAAGACGGGGGCCACGGGATTTTCGCGCCCCGTCGGGGCATGCGCCTCTCCGTCGGGGAGCGCGGATGCGTCAGGAATCCCGCACGATCCGGCCACCGAGGGAAAGAATGCGGGCCTTGGACTTGGCGTCCTCGGCTTCCGCAATCTGCCCGTCCTGGACGTACATTTGCGAGAGCGCCGTCCAGGCGAGGAGGTCGTTGGGCTGCAAGGTCGTGGCCTTGAGTCCCGCCCCGATGGCCTCCTTGATCTTGCCGGTCTTCATCAGGGCCATGGCCAGGGCGTGCCAGCCATCGAAGAAGTCCGGATCGAGCTCGACGCAGCGCCGGTATTTGGTGACGGCACTCTCCAGATCGCCGACGGCGAGGTCGCCATTGGCATCGTCAAAGAGTTCGTCTCGGGTCGTGTTCAAGGCTCGAGGGAGGGGCTTTCCACGCTGGTGGAGCGCATGGCCCCGGAGGCGGCCCGCTTCTGGTTGAACCAGGCCTGGAAAAGGGTGCGGCCGGTCTGCGCCTTGATCGAAGCCAGCAGGGCATTGCGCGAGCTCTCCGCCTGCTCGTCCTTGTAGAGCTCGATCTTGTCCACGTAGACGAGGAGATAGCCCTCGCCGCCGGGGCGTTCCGTCACCGCGGAGATCTGCTTTTCCGAGAGCCCTTCGGTGGCTTGAAGGACGATGGCCGCCTCCTCGAGGTTGGCGGGGGGCTCCGACATGGAGAAGGAGGGCAGCTCCGCGGCCTCGTAGCCAAGCTCCTTGGCGGCGGCGGCAAAGGCCTTGCCGGCCTTGACGGCTTCGTTCAGCTTGGCGAGGGCTTCGCTGGCGGCGTTGTTCGCGGCAGAGTTGGATTTCTTGACAAGGATGGCCTCCTTGATCGCAGGGGTGGCCTCCTCCAGGCTGAGAGGCTGCGGATCGATCGCCTCGGCAAAGTGGAAGACGAGGTAGCCGCCTTCGCCCGCTTCCAGGGGAACGGTCACCCCCCCGGGTTGCAGGGTTTCGCTGAAGAGCTCCTCGAGCACGGCTTCGTTGCCTTGCAGGAGTTCCGGAGGCGCCGGGCGGGCAAAGGCCTCGAGGGTGCCGGATTCCGCGTTGAACTCGGCCTTTTCACCGACATAGGAGGCGGCCACGCCGAGGAATTTCTCCCCGTCTTCGACGAGGTCGGCATAGGCTCGGTTCACGGCGTTGGCGAAGCTGGCGCGGGCCTTGGTCTTCTCCTCGTTGCTGCTCTCATCCGGCAGGGCCTTGGGCGTGAACTTCACGTAGTGGAAGCCCCGCTTGGCTTCGCTGAGGAGAGCGTCCTTGTTCTCTTCGTAGTAGTCCGCCACTTCCTTGTCGGTGATCTCCAAGTTCTCGGCGAACTTGGCCCGGTCAAAGCGGATGACCGAGGCGTGGAAGCGCTGGTTGCGCCGGATGTAGCGCTTCTCCGCCTCACTGGCGGGGGCCTCCACCCCGGCACTGACGAGGTCGCGCATCTTCTGGAAGCTGAGGTAGTCCTTCACCAATTGGGCCAGATCGGCCTGGGTGAAGCCGTTGGGGCCAAGCACGTTGTTTTCGAGATACTGGGCATTGACCCAGGGCTGCTGGAAAATCGGCAATTGGGGAATCGCGGCCTTGATTTCGTCCGCACTGGGTTCGATGCCAAGTTTTTCCGCTTCGCGGCGCAGGACGATGAGGTTGACGACGAAGTCGGTGCGATCGCGGTCCATGCGCCGCTCGCCGAAGAGGAACATGGCAAAGTCGTAGAGACCCAGCTCCAGAGAGAGGTCGAAATGGCTGGCGAGCTTGCGGGCCTCCTTGAGGCGATAGCAGCGATCGTAGACTTTCACCCGGCATTTTTCGGGCCCGAGGGTGCCGCCGACAAAATCATAATCGGAGTAGAGGAAAGCAAAGGCTACCACGATCACGATGGTGAGAGCAATGAGCAGGCCTTTCTGGAAGTGTCGGATCTGGCTGAGCATGGGTGGGGCGGCTCGCCCGCAAGAGCCGGGGTTCGGGCAGGGGCGGTGAAGGTAGTGAGGTTCCTTCGCCACTTCAACCGCTTTTTGGGGCGTGTCAGAGGGGGGCGGAGGGCTTGCCGGAGCGGCTTGGCTGCGGAAATACGCCATCGCTGGAGAACCGCTTCTGCCTTGATGGGGAGGCGCGGTCCTGAGAGCCTCGTGCTGATGAATCCAACACGACTAATTGCCATTCTATTTCTCCTCCCGTTTTGCCTGAAGGGACCTCTGCGGGCGCAGCAGGCCCAATCCACCTTGCGAGCGGGGGCGGCAACCAGTGTGATCACGCCGCCACTCGGCGAGAGCATCATCGGCGGGTTCACCCCCTTTCCCGCCGAGCACATCCACGACGAGCTCCACGCGCGCTGTCTCGTGATCGATGACGGGCGCAGCCGGGTTGCCCTGGTCGTCTGCGACCTCTTGGGGATTCATCGCAGCGTGGGCGTCGCCGCCAAGGAACTGATCGAGAGCGAGCTCTCCATCCCGCCGAGCCACGTCGTCATTTCCGCGACCCACACCCACTCGGCCACCAACGCCCTCAATGCGGGACCGCGGGTCTATTCATCGGATATCGAGCTCTCGGATTATCAGCGCTTCGTGGCCCGACGCATTGCCGACGGCGTGCGGCGGGCGGTGAACCTGTTGCGACCCGTCGAGATGGCCTACGGATACCTCGACGTGCCGGAGCACGTGTTCAACCGTCGCTGGTTCCTCGCCGATGGCACCATGCCGGAGAACCCCTTCGGTCGCCGCGATGAGAAGGTGAAGATGAATCCTGCCGCCGGGGGGGACAACCTGGTCGAACCCGCGGGCCCCACCGACCCCCGCCTGTCCTTCCTGGTGTTTCGTGAGGCGCAGGGAGGGGCCATTGTTTCGCTCTTTTCGACCTATTCCCTACACTACGTCGGGGGCGTCGGGCCCGCCCATGTCTCCGCCGATTACTATGGGTACTATTGTCGCGCCGTGGAGGCCGCCCTGGGGAAGGAAGACCAGGATCCTCCCGTGGTCGCCCTGATGGCCAATGGCACCAGCGGGGACATCAACAATGTCAATTTCCGGGAGCCCCGCCCCCGCAAGGCGCCCTACGAGCAGATGAAGTTCGTCGCCCGGGATGTCGCCCAAAAGGTGGTGGCAGCAACGGCCTCCCTGGAGTGGTCGGCGGAGGCGCCCCTCGATGCCCGCTACCGCGAGTTGGACGTGAAGTGGCGCGCCATTCCCGAAGAGCTGTTGCAATGGGCCCGGGACACCGAGGCCAAGGCCCCGCGCATCGGCGACAAGGCGGTCCTGCCCCTGGCCTATGCCGGTCGCGTGCAACGGCTCGCCCAGGCCAGTCCCCAGACCAAGTTTCCCGTTCAACTCCTGCGCATTGGCGATGTCTGTATCGGCACCAGCCCCTGTGAAACCTTTGCCGAGACCGGTATGGAGTTTCGCGAGCGGAGCCCCTTCAAGAAGTCCTTCATGATTGGCCTGGCGAACGGCTACTACGGCTACATGCCGACGCCGCGGCACTTCGAACTGGGGGGCTACGAGACCTGGCCGGGGACGAACAACCTCGAGCCTCAGGCTTCCGTCAAAATGCTGGATGCCCTGATGGAGATGGCCCAGGAGCTCGCTCCCTCCTCCCGCTGAGTCGCTCTGGCAGAAAAGAAAAAACCTCCGTCGGCGAACCGACGGAGGTTTGGGTTGTGGTGGATAGAAGAGTCAGAGAGCGGAATCAGTTGCTGTAGGCCGACTCCCCGTGAGAGGTGGTGTCGAGACCGGCATCTTCTTCGGATTCCGGCACGCGCAGGCCCACGGTGAACTTGGCGATCAGCAGGGCCACGATGGAGACCACGCCGCTCCAGCCGATGGTGACGAGCACGCTCTTGATTTGTTGGATGACCTGACCGTCGGCGGCGCCGCCGCGAACGAAGACCCCGGTGAGGATGGCACCGATGATCCCGCCGATGCCGTGGACACCGAAGACATCGAGGCTGTCGTCATACTTGAGGGCACGCTTCAGCGAGGTGGCGCAGAAGTAGCAGATCGCGCCCGAAGCGATCCCGATGACCAAGGCCCCGGCGACGGTGGCGGTTCCCGCAGCGGGGGTGATGGCCACGAGACCGGCGACGGCACCAGTGGCGGCACCCACCGCGGTGGGCTTCTTGGCCACGGCCCATTCGACGAGCACCCAGGCCACCACCGCGGCCGCCGTGGCGATCTGGGTGGTCAGCATGGCGAAGCCGGCCGAGAAATCAGCGGCCGCGGCACTGCCCGCGTTGAAACCGAACCAGCCGACCCAGAGGAGGCTGGCGCCGATGACGGTCATGGGGACGTTGTGGGGGTGGATGGCGCTGCTGCCGAAGCCCTTGCGCTTGCCCACCATGATGCAGGCGATGAGCCCGGCGATCCCGGCGTTGATGTGCACCACGGTGCCGCCGGCGAAGTCGATCACGTCCCACTTGCTGAAGAGCCCCACGCCGGACCAGGCCATGTGCCAAACCGGGATGTAGGAAAAAGTCGCCCAGATGGTGGTGAAAATCAGCACCGCCGAAAACTTCATGCGTTCCGCGAAGGCTCCCACGATGAGGGCCGGAGTGATGATGATGAAGGTGGACTGGAAGGCGATGAAGACACTTTCCGGGATGGTGCCGCTGAGGGCTTCCTCGGTGAGGTTCTTGAGGAAGAGGTTGGAGAAGTCGCCGAAGAGCAGTCCCTCGCCGGAGGCGGCGAAGCTGTATCCGTAGACGACCCACACGATCGTCATGACCGCGGCGATGGCGAGACACTGCACCAGAACGCTGAGCACGTTCTTCGCCCGAACGAGGCCGCCGTAGAACAAGGCGAGACCTGGCAGGGTCATGAGCAGGACAAGCACCATGGAAGTCAGCATCCAAGCGGTGTCGCCGGAGTCGAGGACTGCGGGGGCTTCCGCCGGGGGGGCTTCTTCTTGGGCAAAAAGGCTTCCGGCCGCTCCGAAAAGAAGCGCCGCCGACAGGAGTGGCCCTCTGCGGGGCGAGATCGGGTTCATAGCTTTAGGGTCGAATTGGATTGAGAGGGAAACAGATTCCCCATGCCTTGATGGGGTTTCCCGTTCGCGAACGATGAAAAGCACCTCCCGTGCCAATTTTTCGAAATCTTTCAAAAAGTTGGTCTGGGCGGAATGCACCCCTTCCACGCCAATCCGGATGCAGGAGGCGTCGAGGCGTGTTACCAGTAGTCTACTGGACCCCGGAATTTCTTTTATGCCCCTGTTAGGGGAAAGGGCGGTCTCGAAGCTCATCCCTCCCGTGCTCTCATGTTCCCCCTGCTCGCCGCCTGGTCCGATTGGTTTTCCGGAGAGATGCTCTACGCCACGCTCATGTGGACCTTGGTCATCCTCCTTTTGGTGGCCGGATTTTTGGGCACCTTCCTCCCGGTGCTTCCGGGCACCACGCTGATCTTCGCGGGGTCCCTGCTCTTTTACTTCACCATGGGACGCGAGGCTTCGGGATTGGCCTGGCAGGGGCTGGTCGTCATCGGGCTGCTCATGGCGCTTTCCCTATTGCTCGATTCGCTCAGCGGGGCCCTCGGGGCGAAATGGTTCGGGTCCAGCAAGTGGGGGATCCTCGGGGCGGTTATCGGGGGCCTTGTCGGGCTCTTCTTTGGCCTGCCGGGGCTCATCCTCGGACCGATTGTCGGCGTCTTTGTCTTCGAGGTCTTCGTCGCCAAGAAGGAGGTCAAGGCCGCGGGGCAGTCGACGGTGGGTACCGTGGTGGGCGGCATGGCCGGCATCCTCGGCCGGGTCGCCATTGCCCTGGGAATGATTGCCTGGTTCGTGGCCGACGTGTTCGTGGTGAATTAGTCGACGGCTTCTCCCCACCGAGGCGAGTCTCCATGGGTTCGCCACTTACCAAAGTCCCTTCCAGCTCCAGTTAGTTCTGACATGCCGACACCCGATTTTGCTCCCGCCCGACTCGAACTGGAAGTGGCCATTCTCGGCGGGGGCTTCGCCGGGGTGGCCTGTGGCCAGCGCATCGGCAGGGAGCTGAAGCGTGCGGGCAAGGATCCCAGCCAGGCCGTCCTGGTCTCCGACCAGAACTACCTCGTCTTCCAGCCCATGCTGGCCGAGGTGGCGGGCGCCTCCATAGCCCCGCGCCACGTCGTCAATCCGATCCGCCGGCTTTGCCGCGGCATCCGGGTCCTGCGGGGGCGCGTGCGCCATATCGATCCTGAGAAGAAGGAGGTGCACGTCGATACGGGCTCTTTCTCGGCCGGGGTGATCATTGCCTATCAACACCTCGTCATCGCCCTCGGGGCGGAGATCGACCTCAGCCGCGTTCCGGGCATGCCCGAACACGCCTTCGTCATGCAGAACGTGGGGGATGCCATGATCCTGCGCTCCACCCTCATCTCTCGCCTGGAGGAGGCCAATGCCGAGCAGCGTCCCGAGGTGCGCCAGCGACTACTCACTTTCGTGGTGGTCGGAGGCGGCTATTCCGGGGTGGAGACGGCGGGGGAGATGCTCGACTTGCTCCGCGAGGCCGCCCGGGATTATCCCGATCTGCCCCGGGATGAAATTCGCGTCATCCTCGTGCACAGCCGGGAGCGCATTCTCCAGGCTCTCGGAGACGAACTGGGAGATTATGCGGCCAAGAAACTGCGTCAGCGGGGACTCGAGATTCTGCTCGAAGAGCGCGTTCGCGCGGTCACGGCGACGCGGGTTTACCTGGGCTCTGGCGGCGTCATTGAAAGTGCCACGGTCGTCTCGACCGTGGGCAATGCCCCGAACTCGGTGATCCGCGCGCTCTGCGATGCGGTTGAAATCCCACACGAAGGCTATCGCCTGCGCACCGACGAGTTCATGCGCGTGCTCGGGCAGGATTCGCTATGGGCCGCGGGGGACTGCGCCCTCGTGCCCCGCGCCGGTCTTCCAGGGGAGAGCTGTCCGCAGACGGCCCAATTTGCGACCCGGCAAGGCGCCGCCCTCGCCAGGAATCTCGGTGCCAGCCTGACGGGTGGCGAACTGCGCCCCTTCCAGTTTCAGGGGCTGGGCGAGCTGGCCTCCATCGGTCACCGCACCGCCGTGGCCAGTCTCTTTGGCATGCAGTTTTCCGGTTTCCTGGCCTGGTTCCTGTGGCGGACCATTTACCTTTCGAAGTTGCCGGGACTGGATCGCAAGCTGCGCATCGTCATCGACTGGACCCTGGACTTGTTTTTCCCCCGCGACATCACCCTGCTGAGCCCCCGCTTCACCAAGCTCTGTCGCGAGGTCCATCTCGAGCCCGGTGACGCCCTCTTCCATCGGGGGGAGCCCGCTTTTTCCCTCTACGTCGTCAAGAGCGGGACCATCGAGTTGCGCGATCCCCAAGGGAACACGCTGCGCACCATCGAGGCCGGGGAATACTTTGGCGAACGCGCCCTCGTCCACGGGGGTGGCTACCTCTACGATGCCCACGCGCGCGGGACGACGGAGCTGGTCTCGCTGAGTGGGGAAGTGGTCCTGCCCCTCTTCCAGAACAGCAGCCGCTTTCGTCGGGTTCTGGGGCGCACCGCCACGCTGAGCTCGGCGGAGGAGGAAATTGAGTCGGTCAAGGGCAAGCTGGGGGCCGCCACCCTGGCCCGTCCCGTGCACGAGGTGATGCGCCGCGATGTGGCGACGCTACGGTCCGACGGCACCGTGGGCCAGGCCCTCGCCCTGTTCCGCGAGCGCCGCTTCAGCATCTATCCCCTCGTGGGGCCCGACGGTCGCCTCGACGGCTCCCTCGCCCGGGAAGACCTCTTCGATTACCTCAAACGGGCGGAAGTGGGGGAGACCACGCCCCTGACTGGGGTGGAGCGCCTCCATCTGCCCGTTTGCCTGGCCGAGGCTCCGGTGGAGGCCGCCATCCACCTGATGGTGCGCTCGGGTCGCCAGAAATGTCTCGTCGTCGATGACGAAAGCCGACTCGTCGGCATCCTCAGCGTCATGGATCTTCTCGACGCGGGACGCTGAGGCGCGAGCCGGACGGGGAGGAGCGCAAAATTTCCCTGCAAACGAAAGTTCTCCAGGCGTCGAACCGTAGATCGATGCCATGAGACTACTCGCTTTCCTGCTCTTTGGGCTTTGGGTGTTGTGTGAGGCCCTCGGTGCCGGGGAGCCGCCCCGGGAAATGAGCTTTGCCGATGGCCTCGTCGAGGCCGCCCTTCATCGCACGACGCAGAAGGTCCGCTACGATCCAGCCTACGTCGTGATCGATTACCCCGGGGGGGACGTCCCCAGCGATACGGGGGTCTGCACCGATGTGGTCATTCGCACCTATCGCCAATTGGGGATCGATCTCCAGCAACTTGTCCACGAGGACATGCGCCGAGACTTGGCGGCCTACCCCAAGCTCTGGGGACTGCGCCGCGCCGACCCGAACATCGATCATCGACGCGTGCCCAACCTGGAAACCTACTTCCGCCGCCAGGGGGCGGAAGTCCTCGGGGAGGAACGGGGCCGCTTTCTGCCCGGGGACCTGGTTAGCTGGGACCTCACCGGCCGGGGCCTGTGGCACATCGGCGTGGTGGTGGGCGAGGACCGTTTCGTGCACAACATTGGCAATGGCCCCGAGATCTCCCAGGGCATCAGACAGTGGAAGGTCCTCGGGCATTATCGCTTTCATCCGGATTCCTCCGAGCCGGGGTTTCCCCGCTGAGGGATGGCCCGGAGTCCGGCGGAACGAATCAGAGAGGGCTCTCAGGACCGCGCCGCGGGGGCTTCGCCCTTTTCCAGCATCTTCTCGGCCAGGGCCAGGGTCTCCGGACCGACGCCGCCGAGCATGCGGGCGAGTTCGCGAATTCTCGATTCCTCGGTGACGAGCTCGAGCCGGGAGTTGGTGGTGTCGTTTTCCACCTCCTTGGTCACGAGGAAATGGCGATGCGCCAGGGCGGCGACTTGGGGCATGTGGGTGATGGCCACGACCTGGTGGCGGTCGCCCAGAAAGGCCATCTTCCGACCCACCGCGCCAGCGATTTCGCCGCCGACATTGGCGTCGATCTCGTCGAAGACCATCAGGGGGATGCGGTCCTGTTCGGCGAGGGCGCTCTTCACCGCCAGCATCACCCGGGACATTTCCCCGCTGGAGGCGATGACCCGCAGGGCCTTGAGCGGCTCGCCCGGATTGGGGCCGAAAAGGAACTCGACGTTTTCATGGCCGCGGGGACCGGGCTCGTCGAGGGGCTCGAGACGGATCTCAAAACTGGAGCGGTGGAAGCCCAGGTCCTGAAGATGCGCGGCGATCTCATCGGCCAAGGCGGGGGCGGCGGCACGCCGCTTCGCGCTGAGGGCAGCCCCGGCCTCCGCCAGTCGGCAGGAGGATTCGCGGACGACCTCGGCGAGGCGCAGGAGTTCGGCCTCCCGTCCGTCGACGGAGGCGAGGCGCTGGCGAGCCCGGGCCTCGTAGGCGAGGACGTCCTCGATGCTTTGCCCGTACTTCCGCTTGAGCGACTCGATCTCGTCGATGCGCCTTTCCAGCTGGGCCGCCTCGGAAGGGTCGATGGCAAGCTCCTCGGAATAGTCCCGGAGGGCCGCCTCCAATTCCTCGATCTCGACCCGGGCGGTTTCAAAGCCGGCGAACCGTTCCGCCGT
This sequence comes from uncultured Akkermansia sp., assembly GCA_964552315.1. Lineage (GTDB taxonomy): Bacteria > Verrucomicrobiota > Verrucomicrobiia > Verrucomicrobiales > DEV007 > Arctic95D-9. Next base: position 9,580 of record CAZKGI010000015.1, read on the forward strand.
CGAGGGGTCAAAGCGCTCCAGTTCGCGCAGGCAGCGCTGCACGCTGCTTAGGTTCGCGGAGGCGGCACTGAGCAGGTCGACCGCCTGGCTGGAATGCTCGAGGAGACGGGTGGCATTGAGCGACTGGCGGTAGCGCTGCTCGAGTTCGGCGATGCCCGCGGGGTCGAGTTGCGCGGCGGCGATTTCCTCCACCTGAAAACGGAGCAATTCGATCTCCTGGTCGCTCACGAGGCGTTGGTTGCGAAACTCCTCCAGTTGACTCTCCGCCTCGCGCCAGGCGGCATAAGCCTCGCGGTAGGCCTTGCGTTCCTCCGAGGCCCGGGCGTAGGCGTCGAGCATGGCCAATTGGCGGTCCGGGGAAAGAAGCGACTGGTGCTCGTGGGGGCCGTGCAGGTCGACGAGCAAGCCGCCCAGGGCCTTGAGCAGGGACAGCGTGCAGGGCGAGCAGTTCACGAACTGCTTGTTGCCGCTGCCAAAGACGCGTTTCACCACCAGGACGTTGCCCTCGCAGGGGTCGAGCCCGCCGCCTTCGAGGAGGGCGTTGACCTGGTCGAGGTTGGAGGACAGCTCGAAGATGGCCTCGACCGAGCAGACGCTTTCCCCGGTGCGGACGAGATCGTGGTTGGCGCGCTCGCCCAGGATCAGCTTCAGGGCGCCGACGATCATCGACTTGCCGGCGCCGGTTTGTCCGGTCACGCCGATCAATCCCGGCCCGAGTTCCCAGGTGAGGTCGTCAACGAGAGCGAGGTTTTTAATTTTTAAAACCGAGAGCATTGCGAGCGTGGGGCGCTCGCAGTATGGAGCAGACCGACACGGCACGCAATGGAGACCCCTGTGGAAATCACCTTCCTTGGAACCGGCACCTCAATCGGGGTGCCGGTGATCGGCTGCGACTGCGGGGTGTGCACCTCCGGCGACCCCAAGAATCAACGACTGCGCTCTTCCATTCACGTGCGCAGCGAGGAATGCGCCCTCGTCGTCGACACCGGGCCGGATTTCCGCCAGCAGTGCCTGCGCGAGGGGATCCGCACGCTCGACGCCGTCCTCTTCACCCATGCCCACAGCGATCACGTCATGGGCTTTGACGACCTGCGCCGCTTCACCGTGGGCGAGGAAGAGGAAATCCGCATCTTCGCCACGGAGGATTGTCTGGGACGCCTCCATGCCGCCTTCCCGTACGTCTTCGATGGCGAGAACCGCTATCGAGGCTACTTGAAAACGCTACCCTGCCCCATCGTCGGTCCCTTCCAGGTGGGAGACCTGGAGGTGACGCCCCTGCCGGTCGAGCACGGCAAGGTGGAGACCGTCGGCTTTCTCTTCGCCAGTAGGGGCGGGCGCCGTTTTGCCTACATTCCCGATGCCAAGACGCTCCCCCCTGGGAGCCTGCGGCACTTGCAAGGGATCGAACTGCTCATTCTCGACGGCTTGCAGCCGGAGACGCACTGGTCTCATCTGTCCATCGGGGAAGCGGTGGCTTTGGCAGGGGAGCTGAAAGCGAGGGAGACCTGGCTGACCCATTTCTCCTGCCGCGTCGACTACCGTCTCGTCGAGCCCACCCTGCCCCCCGGCGTGCACCTCGCCTGGGATGGCCTGAGGCTGCAGTGCTGACCCGTCTGCGCTCGCGCAATGCGGTGAGGCCTGCTTCCGGTTCCAATCTTGATGTTTCCCCTAGCGCGTGAGAGCTTTGGGCTCGCTCCGCATGATTTTGCTCGCCTCCATCGCCTTCGCCAACGAATCCTGGGGCTGGGTGGCCATGCTGTCTGGAGCCGTGGCGTTCCTGGTCCTGGCCCTAACCTATTGGCGCTCGCCCCTGCGCGGAGGGGCCAAGGTGGCGGCCGTGACTCTCAAGGGCCTGGGGCTCGCGCTTCTCGCTCTCGCCTTGATGGAGCCGGTGCATCGCGAGGAAACTCCGAAGCGGCATGCCAATGAGGTGGCGATCCTGGTGGACAATTCGGCTGGCCTAGCCGTGCCCTTGGGGGAGGGAAGTCCCGCACCGTCAGAAAGCTTGCGATCCCTGCTTCTCGGGGAAACCCCCGAGCAGTCCCCCAGCTGGATCGGGGCCATTGGGGATGTCTTCCGCATCCAAACCTTTCTCTTCGACCGCGGCCTGCGCCAAGTGAGCGACTTTGGGGATCTCGATTTCTCCCGTCACAGCTCCGCCCTGGGGGCTGCCATGGAGAACCTTTCGTTTCGCTTCCGCAACCGCCCCCTCGCGGCCATCGTGCTCTTCACCGATGGCAACGCCACCGACCGCGGCGCCCTGGAGGACTACCTGGCGGCCCTGGAATCGCATCCCCCCAAGCAGCGACTGCCGATTTTTCCGGTGGTTGTTGGCGAGCTCGACCCACTGGCCCGGGACCTCGCCATCCTGCGGGTGGATCCCGTAACCAGCCCCTTCGAGGATGCGCCGGTGACCCTCAATGTGGAGGTCGCCGCCCTTGGGGAATTTACCGAGCCACTGGAGATTTTCGTCCTCAACGAGCGCGGCGAAGAGATCGGCAAGAAGGATTTTACTGTTCCGTTAGGGAAGGGGCGTCGCCAGACCACCGTCCGCCTGCGCCTCGGCGGCGTGGCCTCGGGGGTTTCCTTTCTCACCGTCGCCCTCCGCCAGGGCAGCGGGGAGCCCTTGCCTCAGCTGACCGAGGGCAACGACCGCTGGCAGGTTGCCGTGGACCGGGGGGCGGGGCCCTACCGGGTGCTCTACATCGCGGGACGCCCCAATTGGGAATACAAGTTCCTCCGTCGCGCCATCGCTGGCGACGCCGAGCTCGACCTTGTCGGTCTCCTGCGCATCGCGAAGCGCGAACCCAAGTTCGAGTGGCGGGGCCACACGGGCGAGAGCAGCAACCCGCTCTTCCGCGGTTTCAACCGGGACATACCCGAGGAGGCGCAGCGCTATGACGAGCCGGTTCTCATCCGGCTCAACACGGCCTCCGCGGAGGAGCTGCGCGGGGGCTTCCCCAAGGCGGCGGAGGAGCTTTTTCCCCAGTATCGGGCCATCATCATCGACGATCTCGAGGCGGAGTTCTTCACCCAGGAGCAGCAGGAGCTGATCGAGCGCTTTGTTTCCATGAGGGGAGGGACGGTGATCATGCTAGGGGGACAGGAGAGCTACCAGCAGGGAGGCTGGAACAACACCCCCGTGGGTCGCCTGCTTCCGGTTTATCTGGACGCGCCTTCTGCCGGGGAGCCAGCCCTGGAGGGGGTCTACCAGCTGACCCGGGAGGGCTGGCTGGAGGAGTGGATGCGCCACCGCGTGGGGCAGGAGGAGGAAGAGATTCGCCTCGCCTACATGCCTCCCTTCTTTGCCATCAACCGTCTCTCGGCGATCAAGCCGGGGGCCAGCGTTCTCTCCACCGTGACCGATCGCGAGAAGCGCGTCCATCCTGCCCTGGTCGTGCATCGCTACGGTAGCGGTCGGGCGGCGGCCGTGAGCATTGCCGATTTCTGGCGTTGGGGCCTGAAGGATGCGGAGCAGCAGGCGGAATTGGGACGAATGTGGCGCCAGCTGCTGCGCTGGGCAGTGACGGACGTGCCAGCGCGGATGGAATTGGAGAAACAGGACAGCAGCGCGGGAGGCAGCCCCGTGACCCGCCTGTCCGTGCGCGTGCGCGACCTGGAATTCAATCCCCAGGACGAGGCCACGGTCACCCTGGAAGTGAAGGACCTCCAAGGGGGCTCGCGTCGCCTCCTCGTCGAGCCCTCCCTCGACGAGCCTGGACTCTTCACCGCGGAATATCTCCCCGAGGAGAGCCTATCCTACCGCATCGAGGCCAAGGCCTACGAGGGCAGCGGAGAAGAGATCGGAAGCCGGGTGGCGGGCAGCGCCTTCAATCCCGCCGCGGACGAGCTGGCCCGGCTCGGTCCGGATACGGCTCTCCTCTCCAGGCTGGCTGCCGCCAGCGGGGGCCGCCTCTTGCAGCCGGGAGAGCTGGATCGCCTCCCAGGCTGGATCGAGGCCCTCGATCATCCCGTGGCAGAGGTCAAGCTGCGCCCCCTCTGGCACGCCCCTTGGTTCTTTCTCCTGGCGCTGGCTTGTTTCCTGGGGGAATGGGCCCTGCGTCGGAAGCGGGGAACCATCTGACAATTCTCCTGACATGATCCGATTGTTGCTCCTGTTGACGCTTGTGTGGCTCCCCGCGATTCGGGGGGCGGACGAGGATCTGAAAATCCTCCTCGTGGTGGGCAGTGGGGGCACCGACACCTACGCGGGGGATTTTGCCAGCGCCGCCGCCTCTTGGCGGGAGGCCGCACAGAAGGGAGGAGCCCGCATCGAGACGATTGGGCTGGACCCGCTCGAGGAGTCGGGGCCGAGTGACGCCGAACGGCTCAGGGCGGCCTTGGGCGGAGAAAAATCCCCCGAGCTTTGGCTGGTCCTGCTGGGACACGGGACCTTTGACCAGCGCGAGGTGAAGTTCAACCTGAGGGGACCCGATATCAGCGACCGCGAACTGGCCGCCTGGCTCGAGCCTTACGCCGGGCGTCTCACCGTGATCAACGCCGCATCCGCCAGTGGTTCCTTTGTCAGGGCCTTGAGTCGTCCGGGACGCATCGTCATCACAGCGACCAAGAATGAGGCCGAGCAGAGCTACGCTCGATTCGGCCAATACTTTGCCGAGGCGGTTGGCGGAAATCCCGAGGCTGATCTCGACAACGACGAGCAGGTCTCCTTGTTGGAAGCCTTTCTTTATGCCTCGGGTCAGGTTGCGGAATTCTATCAAAACGAGGGTCGGATCGCCACCGAGCATGCCCTGATCGACGACAACGGTGATGGGATCGGCTCCCGCGCGGAGGGCTTCGAGGGCACCACGCCGGTGCACAAGCCTTCGCCCGAGGCCGAACCGGATGGAGATCTTGCCGCCCAGAAGGTGCTGGTCAAAAATGAGTGGGAAAGGCGGCTCACCGCCGAGCAGCGGGAGCGGCGGGACGCCCTCGAGCGCCGGGTGGTGACGCTGCGGCGCCAGAAGGAGGCGCTTGAAGAGCAGGCCTATTACGCCGAGTTGGAGGCATTGCTGTTGGATCTGGCCAAGCTCTATGACGAGATTGGCAAGGAGGGGAGTTGAGGATGGCCGAGGAGAACAAGGTGCTAGCTGCTTGTCAGGCTCGCTCGCGACTGACGAGGGGAGGGAGACTCTCCGCCGCCCTTCTCTTCATGCTCCTGGGCGGGCTCGCCATGTTCATCGGTATCGAACCGATCGCCATGCGCTGGACGATCTTTGCCTTGTCCCTGGCCGGCTTGCTGGTGGTGGTCCTCTGGCGCCTGCCCATCGCCTTGCCCCAGGGGCCGGGGGGAGAGGAGGAAATCATCGATCTGGCCCGGCGGGCCATCCGCACGGAGACGGAGCGGCTCGAGGCGAAGCGCCAGGACCTGGGGCGCATTCTCATGGCCTACGGCGAGTGGATGGAGTTTCCCGACTACAAGACCCTGGAGACGGTGGACTGGAAGGACGAGGCCCACCTCCGCATGGACGCCCGAGTGGCCGAACTCATCGACGCGGAATCGGACCGACTCCTGCAGCGATTCTCCAGCGGAATCTATTGGGTCAACGGCCGCTTCGAAGCCCGCCAACTGCTCCTCGACCTCGCGGCCTTCATGGAATCCATCGCCCGGGTCTACCAACCCAATTCAGAACTGCCTCTGCTGGAGCTGAATTTGGAAAGCCTCTTCAAGGCGGTCAACCGGGTCTCCCTGCAGATCATCCTCCTGCTCGAGGAACTGCCCATCCTCGAAGTGAAGCAGATGAACCTGCGACGGGTTTCCGAAAATCTGCGCAAGGCCAGCAAGGTCTATCGCAAGTACGAAGAATTGCAGCCCTACCTCGCTCCGGTGCGATATCTCTGGCACGGGGGCAAGCTCCTCATGACTTCCAATCCCCTCCTTGCCGCGGGCTGGATCGCCGGGTCGGAGCTGCTTTGGAAAGGGGGCAAGCACCTCGGCAAACGGGCCATGGACGCCTACCTCCTCAGCCTGGTTCGGCAAACCCTCGGGATTGTGGCTTGGGAGACGGCCGGCATCTACGATCCGACACATCGCTATCGCAGCCCCGACTGGGTCTTTGGCGTGGAATTGGCCCACCTGCTCTGCCAATTCGACGAGTCTCCGGAGGTGCTGCGAGAGACCTTCCGGGAACTGGGACGCCTTTCCTTACGGAGCACCTACGACCGGCTTTTCCTATATCGCTGCGTGGCGCAGAACGCCAGTCCCAAGCCCAAGCATTTCGCCCAGGCGGAGCTGCTCCCCCTGGCGACGCGGCGCGAGATCCGGGAACGGCTCCTCCGCTTTTACGAAGCGCACATTCGCCCCAGCGGGACCATGCCCGAGGAACTGGCCCGGAAATGGCGGGTCGGCTTGGAAGAGCGACTGGGCTTGTGAGGAGCTTGGAGAAAGATTAAGGCTGGCCGGCGACCGAAATAGATCGTATGAAGGGGCGAGGCCATCGAGGACGCGCCCCCGACCCCTGATAGAACACCCGCATGATCGTCGTCAACACAGAGACCGTCCCCGGTTATGAGATCGTCCAAGTGCTTGGCTTAGTGCAGGGGAACACCGTGCGAGCCAAACACATCGGGCGCGACATCGCCGCAGGGCTGAAGAACATCGTGGGTGGGGAGCTGAGGGGATACACCGAGCTGCTCATCGAGGCCAGGCATCAGGCGATGGAGCGGATGCTGGCCCAAGCCCAGCAGTTGCAGGCAAATGCCGTCGTCAATGTGCGCTATAGCACCAGCGCCGTCACCAGCGGGGCGGCTGAGCTTTACGTCTACGGCACGGCGGTAAGGGCGCAGCCCCTCGCCTAAGCTTCCCGAGAAGATCCATGGCTTCCCTTTCCCTCCTGTCCCTGGCGGAAAGCCGCGAGGACCTTCTCATCCTCCTGATCGTGGTTGGCATCCCGGTTGCACTGTTGCTCGGCACTCTCGTCATCGGCGCGATCGGAAGGTCTCGGCACCGCCAGCGCCTCGCCCAGCGTCGCTCGGCCTTGGCGGGCTTCCTCGTGACCGACCTCAAGTCCTTTCCCGGCGGCGCGCACCTCACCCCGCCCCCCGCCATGGTGGTGGCCGAGGCGGTCTATTCCGCCGGCAATTTCGCCACTTTTGCGAGCAACCTCAAAAAGATCATCGGCGGGAACCTGGGTTTCTACCGCGACTTGGCGGAACGTACACGCGAGGAAGTCACCCTGAGGCTGCTGGAGACCGCCCGGGCGAATGGCTATGACGCGGTGTGCAACCTGCGGATCGAGTGGTCGGACATCACCGGCACGACGACGGATCGGAACAGCCAAAAGAAGGCCGCCATGGTGTCCCTGATGGCCACGGGGACGGCCTACCGTCGCCCCGCCGGGACGTGAAGACACGCCCGCTGGCGCTCCTCAGACATTCCGCCCGGGGGATCGGCTGGCGACGCTGGCCCTGATCATAGCCCGGCCTTGACGATGTCCGCAAAGCTGGCGGGATCGAGGCTGGCGCCACCGACGAGAAAGCCGTCGATGTCGGGTTGGGCGATGAGCTCGGCGGCATTGCCCGGCTTGACGCTGCCGCCGTACTGGATGCGGACGGCGTCGGCGACGTCGCTGCCGAAGAGTCGCGCGAGGACGCTGCGGACGTAGGCCTGGGTTTCCTGGGCCTGCTCCGGCGTGGCGGTGCGGCCGGTGCCGATGGCCCAGACCGGTTCGTAGGCGATGACGACTCCGGGCATCTGGGTGGCGTCGATGCCGGCCAGGCTGCCTTCCAATTGCTCGGTGAGGACCGTTTCCAGACGGCCTCCGTCGCGCTCCTCGAGGGATTCGCCGATGCAGAGAATGGGAACGAGATTGGCGCCCAACGCGGCGTGAACCTTGCGATTGATGAAGGCGTCGTCCTCGCCGTAGAGCGAGCGACGTTCGCTGTGTCCGAGAATGACGTAGCGGCAGCCGACGGACAGGAGCATGTCCGCGCTGATTTCTCCGGTGTAGGCGCCGGAGGCTTCGGGCGACATGTTCTGGGCCGAGAGCGCCACGGTGGACTGTCCAGCGAGGTATTCGGATGCCTTGGCGAGGGAGACGAAGGACGGAGCCACGACGATGTCCACCGAGGTCGGTTCGGGGAACTGCGGCAGGAAGGCCTCGAAGAAGGCCGCCGTTTCCGACGGCGTGTGGTTCATCTTCCAGTTGGCGGCGATGATGGGGGAGCGGCTCATGTCAGCGTGAGAGGGGGGGGGGGGACTCTGGAGCGAGGATGGGTCAGGATCACTTGTCGTCGAGGACGGCGATGCCGGGGAGCTCCTTCCCCTCGAGCAATTCGAGGGAGGCGCCTCCGCCGGTGGACATGTGGTCCATGGCCTCGGCGAAGCCAAATTGATTGGCCGCCGTGACCGAGTCGCCTCCACCAACGATCTTCACCGCCGCGGTGTTTTCCGCGATGGCCTTGCCGACGGCGCGAGTGCCGATGTCGAAGCCACGCTTTTCAAAGACCCCCATGGGACCGTTCCAGACGATGGTGCGGGCCTCGGCGATCTTGCGGGAAAATTCCGCGATGGCCCGGTCACCGATGTCGATGCCCTCGCGTCCCTCGGGAATGGAGCCTCCCTCACCCCAGGGGGCGGTCACTCCGGTGGGGGCGTCGTCGCGGAACTCGGCCGTGTGGCGCGTGTCCGCAGGCAGGAGAAACTCGATGCCGTTCTCCCGTGCCTTCTCGAGGATTTGGAGGGCCAGCTCCGTCTTGTCGGGTTCGGCGAGGCTGTTGCCGATCTGATAGCCCTGGGCGAGCCGGAAGGTGTTGGCCATGGCGCCCCCGATGATGAAGGCATCCGCCTTGCCCATGAGCCGGTTCAGGACCTCAATCTTGTCCGAGACCTTGGCGCCCCCCATGATGACGACGAAGGGCCGGGCGGGCTCTTCCAGCTTGTCGACGAGGTATTCCAGTTCCTTCTCCACCAGGAAGCCCATGGCACAGGGGCTGAGATACTCGGTGACTCCCGCCGTGGAGGCGTGGGCGCGGTGGGCCGTGCCGAAGGCGTCGTTGACATAGATCTCACCGAGGGCGGCGAGCTGCTTGGAGAACTCGGGATCGTTCTTCTCCTCGCCGGCGTGGAAACGGACGTTTTCAAGGAGCAGGATGTCCCCGTCCTGCAGGGCGGCGACGGCGGCCTCGGCCTTTTCGCCGACACAGTCCTCGACGAACTTCACCGGGGCATTGGTGAGCTCGGCGAGGCGGTCCGCGGCGGGACGCAGCGAGTACTTTGGATTGGGAGCGCCCTTGGGACGACCCAAGTGGGACATCAGAATCACCCGAGCCCCCGACGTGCTGAGGTGCTCGATGGAGGGCAGGGCCGCGCGGATCCGGGTGTCGTCGGTGATCTTCAGGTCGTCATCGAGGGGGACGTTGAAGTCCACGCGCATGAGAACGCGCTTGCCGGCGGGTTGGAGGTCGCGAATGGAGAGCTTGGCCATCGGTAGGGGAGTCTGAGTGTAAGGGAATGCAGGCGGCTTGGCTGCGGTGAGGAAGACGGGTGAACGAGCGTTCGGGGGATGAAAAAAGCGCCCGCCAACCAAGGCGGTCGGGGGCGCTTTTGTTCAAATCACTGGAGGACGAAGAATCAGAGTCCTTGGCCGACCAGTTCCATGGCGTCAACGGCACGATTGGAGTAACCCCATTCGTTGTCGTACCAGCCGACGACCTTGACGAAGTTGCCTTGGGACATGGTGAGCTGGGCGTCGAGGATGCAGGAATGGGCATCGCCGACGATGTCCTTGAGGACGATGGGATCTTCCGTGTAGCGAAGGATGCCCTTGAGGGCGCCTTCCGCCGCGGCCTTGTAGGCGGCGTTGATCTCCGCGGCGCTCACTTCCTTGGAAAGGACGGCGGTGAAGTCCGTGACGGAGCCCGTCGGGGTGGGAACCCGGAAGGCCCCCCCTTGGAGCTTGCCGTTGAGTTCGGGAATGACGAGGCCGATGGCCGAGGCCGCCCCGGTGCTGGAAGGCACGATGTTCTCCGCGGCGGAGCGAGCCCGGCGCAGATCGCTGTGCGGGGCGTCGAGGAGACGCTGGTCACCCGTGTAGGAGTGGATCGTGCTCATGAAGCCCTTTTCCACGCCGAACTGGTCGTTGAGTACCTTGACCATGGGGGCAAGGCAGTTCGTGGTGCAGGAAGCGTTGGAAATGATGTGGTGATTCGCCGGATCGTAGCTGCTGGAGTTGATCCCGATACAGAAGGTGATGTCGGGGTCCTTGGCGGGCGCCGAGATGACCACCTTCTTGGCCCCGGCTTCGAGGTGCTTGCTGGCCCCCTCGCGATTGACGAAGAAACCGGTGGACTCGAGCACGACGGATACGCCCTTGCCCGCCCAGTCGAGTTTGGCGGGGTCCCGCTCCGCCGTGGCGAGAATGCGGTGACCGTTCACGGTGATGGATTCGTCGTCGTATTCGACCGTGCCATCAAATCGTCCCGAGGTGGAATCGTACTTGAGCAGGTGGGCGAGCGTCTTGTTGTCCGTGAGGTCGTTGATGGCAACGACTTTCCTGAGTTGTTCGTCGGACATGGCGCGAAGGACCATGCGTCCGATGCGTCCGAAGCCGTTGATTCCGTAGGAGGCCATAGGTGTAGGATTGCGGTAGTTCTGTAGAGAAAAAAGGGCGCACCTGAGGGCGGCCCCGGAGATCGGCGCCCCGAGCTTGGGAGCGGAGGGGTACCCTTAATGAGGTTTCGATACCCGTCAAAGAAAAAGCCAGCAGGGGTCTCACAGGTCCTCAAGGCGCGCAGGTCCTAGATTCTAAGGCGGATCTGCCAATTCGCAGATTTTTTGAACATTTCCGGATTCGGCAAGGTCTGTGTCGGCGAATGAAGAAACGACCCTCCCCCTTCTTCAAACCACCCTTTCCCCGACCCACCTTCACCCTCCCTGTTTCCCCATCGCGAGACATCTAATTTTTCTTAAAAATAAGCTTGCGATAAAAATCATAAATTCTACACTGGATTCGAAAGAGTCTGAATCGCCATGAAAAAATTAATCGTCGTCGTCAATGATTTAGAGCGCTCAGGCAAGTCCACCCTCGCTCGGGTGCTTTCCCACCACCTGCAGGCCGAAGAGGTGAAACATCTGCTCGTGACCTCTGACGAGATGGACATGACGGATGCCTTCCCCGGCGAATTCTGGGACCTGGAGGATCAGTTCGATGTGTCCCAGGTGATCTCGGCCATCGACCGTCACGATGCCGTGGTCTTGGACGTGCACTCCGGGGCCGCCCGCAACTGGGGGGACCTCTTTGAATCGGAAGATCTCGAGAACCTGCTGGCGGAAATCGACGCCGAAATGACTCTCGTGATTCCCGACACCCGCACCGAGCGCTGCAACGAGGAGATCTGCGACCTGGCGGAAATCTTCTCCGACCAGGCTGATTACCTCATCGTCCACCTGCCCGGTGACAAGCGCACCGAGATCAAGTGGAAGGGCAGTCCGGCCGAGAAGGCCATTCGCTATCTCGGCGCCAGCGAAGTGGAAATGCCCGGTCTTCCCGACTCTCTCCACACGGCCCTGGAAAACGCCGGGGTGACCCTGCCCGAAGCGCTCAACAACCCCTCGCTGCTGCCGCGCTTCGCCGAAGTTCAGGTGATGCAGTGGATCGAGCGGGTGTCCTCCTGCCTCGCTGGCGGCAACGAGCAATTGCTGCCTGACGCCTCGGGCAGTGTGGCGCTCGATTACTGAGCGGCGCACTCCAGACCTCGCGTCCCCCAAAGGCTCCCTTCCCGGGAGCCTTTCTTTTTTGCCCCTTGTCGCCGTAGAGTTCTTCGGATTTGGGCCTTGTCAGGCTCCGCGAGTGGAGCCAGGCTGGCAACGCGAGGGGGCCGAGAGGAACGTGTCAGAGGAACGTGTCAGAACTGCAGGTAGGCGAAAGACTCCTGCAGCTTCCGATGTGCCTCTTCGCTCAGTTCTCCCGCGTGGAGCGCGGCACGATAGCGGAAGAGCAGGGTGTCTCCGTTCCGAACGATGAGGTTGTCGGGGAAGGGGCTGGCGCTGACGGCGCCTTCCGGGCCGCTCCGCCACAGCGAGGGATGACCGGGGTTGGTGGGATGGCAGAAAAGGGCGATGCCCGCTGGCTTGCCCTTGGCGTCCTTCCCCTCGCCGCGCACCCATTCCGCCGCCGCGCCGAACACGGCCTCATCGCGCTGCCCCACGCTGTTGCTCCACTTGACCTCGGCCGATGGGGCGATCAGTCCCGCGGTCAGGCGAAGCGACCAGAAGCCTTCCGTTTCGGCGGCGATAAAGAGGTCGCCGGCGTCGGCCATCAGTTCGATCTGGCAATCCACCACCAGGATGCCTTCGTGCCGGTGGGAGAAGCGGATGACCCGGCGGTCTGAGCAGACACGCCTCATTTCATCCCTGGCATCGAGCCACTCCGACTTCGTCCGGAGGGTAATTTCCTGACTTTGGATCTGCACGCCGTTCAGGCCCTTGTGGAGAATCCTTCCCGCGGACTCCTCGCCTGGCTGGAGATGGGTTCCCGGTCGAAAATCGTAGCCGTTCAGGTCAGTCAGCGAAAACCACAGTCCCTGGCCGGGAAGCCGCTTCCCTTCCTGGGGAGGCAGGGGAGGAGCGGTCAGCGAGGCCCCTCCGGGACCGACGAGGGGATCGAGAAAAGGGAGGCCTTCGCGGAGGCCGGCGTGATAGGAGCTGACGCGGCGCTCCTGAAAGAGGAGCTCGATGGGATCGGTGCCGTGAATGGCCCATCCCCCGCCGCCGATGCGCTGGGCGCACAGCTCCGTGGCTGGAAGGGCGCTCGCGAGCGCCAAAAACTGTCGACGGGACAAGGGAGGCATGACGAACTGGGAGGAGAACATTATCTCCACTCTTGCCGATTCCAGCAAGGGCCGATACGATAGGCCCCTATGCTCAAGCCTCCCGCCACCAGTCGCCGTCGTTTTCTCCAAGGTTCCGCCGCCTTGGCTCTGGCTCCTCTGGCATCGCACGCCCGTGCCGAGGAAGGGGCCCGCTATGAATTCTGCACCTTCACGAAGGCGCTGCAGCCCCTTTCCTATGAGGAAATGGCCAAGGCCATCGCGGGCCTCGGCTTTGACGGGATCGAAGGGGCGGTGCGTCCCGGCGGGCACGTGGTCCCCGAGCGCATCGAGGAGGATCTCCCCAAACTCGTCGAGGCCCTGCGGGCGGAAAAGCTGGCCTTCACCCTGATGACCTCGGCCCTCAATGAGGTCAGCGCTGAGCAGCACACCGAGAAGGTGCTGCGCGCGGCGGCGGCCCTGGGCATCAAGCGCTACCGCATGGGTTACTATCGTTACGACTTGGCCAAGCCCCTGCGCCCCCAACTGGCCGAATTTCGCAAGCAGCTGGGTGATCTGGTGGCCCTTTCGGCCGAGCTGGGGATCAAGCCGATCTATCAAAACCACTCCGGCAAGGACTTCCTGGGGGCACCGGTTTGGGACCTCAGCGAGCTGCTCGAGGAATTCGATCCGGCCCAGGTGGGGGTGGCCTTTGACATTGGTCACGCCACCGTGGAGGGGGGCAAGGCCTGGCCCCTCCACTTCGCGAGCGTCCGGCCCTGGCTCGACACGGTCTACTTCAAGGAACCCTTCTGGAAGGACAATCGACTGGGCTGGGGCCCGCTCGGGGAGGGGGCGGTGGACAAGGGGTTCTACAAGCTGCTCAAGGACAGTGATTTCCGTGGGCCCATCAGCCTGCATGTGGAGTACCTCGGGCAGAACGATCCGGCGCTCGTGCCCAGCGTGCTGGAGGCGACCAAGAAAGATTTTGCCACGCTGAAGACCTTGCTCGCGTGATGTTCGATACCCGCGAGAAGCCCCGCATGGTCGAGCGCGCCTTTCTTATTGGCGCCTATTTCGACCGATCCAAGGAAGCCGAGGCCGACAGCCTCCTCGAGGAACTGGCCGAGTTGGTCACCACCCTGGGCATCGGGATCGTGGGACGGGCCTGCGTCTTTGTTCGGGACCGGAACAAGCGCTACCTCACCGGTTCGGGCAAGGCGCAGGAGCTGATCGAGGAGGCCCGGATACTCAACGCGGACTGCATCGTCTTCGACAATCAGCTGGCCCCCTCGCAGCAGCGCGCCTGGGAAGAGGAATCCGACATCACGGTCATCGACCGCGAGGAGGTCATTCTCGACATCTTCCGGATGCGCGCGCGCACGCGTGAGGCGGTCCTCCAGGTGGAGCTGGCCCGCATGGAATACTCCCTGCCCCGCCTCGCCCGGATGTGGTCCCACCTCGACCGCCAGCGCGGCGGTTCCGGCGGGGGCAAGGGCGGGGGATCAGCCGCCCGCGGGGAGGGCGAACAACAGATCGAGGTGGACCGGCGCCTCGCGCGGCGCCGCATCGAGCGGATTCGCGAGGAGCTGGAGGAGGTGCGACGCCACCGCCAGACCCAGCGCAAGCGCCGGGCCGATGAGGGCGTTTGTCAGGCCTCCATCGTCGGCTACACCAATGCCGGGAAGAGTTCGCTGCTGAACCTGCTCTCTGGGGCCGATGTGCTCGCCGAGGACAAGCTCTTCGCGACCCTGGACCCGACGACGCGCCGGGTCGACCTGCCGAACGGGCAGCCCCTTCTCTTGACTGACACCGTGGGGTTTGTGCGGAACCTGCCGCACCGTCTCGTCGAGGCCTTCAAGGCCACCCTGGAAGAGGCCGCCCTGGCCGATTTCCTCATTCACGTTCTCGACGCCAGCGCCCCGGAGGTCTTTGCCTTCCACGAGACCACCCTCTCGGTGTTGAACGAGCTCGGGGCGGCGGACAAGCCCACGCTCACCGTGCTCAACAAGATGGATCGGATCGCCGATGACGAGGAGCGGCAACAGGAACTCCGGCGCCATTTCCATCGCAACGCCGTGTTCGTTTCGGTGCACACGGGGGAAAACATTCCCGAGCTGATCCATCGGCTCTGTGACATGATGGTCGACCGGGTCGGGCGACTGCAACTGCGCCTGCCCCAGACGCGCCAGGACCTGCTGGCGCTCCTCCATCGCGAAGCCAAGATCCTCTCGCTGGAGTACGAGGAGAACGACATTCTCCTCAACACCATCGTGCCCCATACCCTGCGCCACCAATTCGAGGCCTATGTGGATCCCTCGCTTTCCGCGGCGGGCCGGGAAGAGGGGGGCGGAAGCCATGGGGAGTGAGCCCGGCGCCGGCAGGGGCCCCTTGCCGCCCCGCCTTCCTTTCCTTCCTTTGAAAGGCCCCGCCGAGAAGGGGCGTATTCCCTGATCGACAGGGTCGCTTTCCGGGTGACCGGGCCACTTTCCGTGGTATGCTGACCTTTGGAGCCCCGCCTCGCTACATGAATTCTCGTCTCCTCTCTGTCCTACTGCTCGTCGCGGTCTGGCAGTCCCTTTCACCCGCCTGGTCGCAGCGGATTCCCGAGATCCGCAGTGGATTGGTGGAGGAAGTGCCGGCCCAGCCTCCCGTCGACTTGCCTGCCGAATCGGACCTGCAGGCGATACCGCGCTATGGCGAGGACCCGGCGATGGCGCCCGCGGTGACCCTACGGGCCCAGCCCTTGGACGATGAGAACGACGGCGCGGTCGAGATTCCCCAGGAATTGCAGTCGGACCAACCCGCCATGCTGCGGGCCGAACCCCTCGCGACCGAGGCGGATGTCGAGGAGAAGGTCGACGAGAAGGATTCGACCCTGAAAAAGATGGACGACCTCGGGGTCGTGCCGACGGAAACCCCGGTGACGGCCAGCGAAGTGATGCAGGCCCAAACGCCCCCGGCAGAGAAGCCGGAAAAGGTCCGGGCCTCCATCCTCACGCGGACCGAGGCGCGCACCTTCACCTTTTCCGTGCCGGCGCCGCGGGGCCAGATTCTCGATCGGAACGGATATCCCCTGGCCCAGAACAAAGTGGTCAACTACGCGGCCATCTCCTTCCCCTTCCTGGGAGCGGAAGTCAGTGACGCCGAAGTGCTTCGTTACGCCGGCGAGCGCATGGTTCACGTCAACAAGATCCTGGGCACCGATTGGGACCTTCCCGGCAAGACGGTGATTTCCCACTACCGCGAGCGGCGCTGGGTGCCCCTGGTGTTCTCCTCGGTTCTCACGCAGAGCCAAGTCGAGGAATTGACTCGCCAGAAAATGGAGGGGCTCACTCTCCAGCCGGTCTACCTGCGGCACTATCCCCAAGGGGCCCTGTTGTCCCATGTCATTGGCTATGTGGGCAAGCGCCCCCCGCGTCTCGTCGGGCCCATCGTCAACGACGAGGATCTCTGGGGGCAGGCCATCGGCGTCGACGGGTTGGAGCAGGCTTTCGAAGCCGAGCTGAAGGGGACGCCCGGCCGCATCAACGTGCTCTTCGAGGCGGATGGATCCAAGGTGAAGGAAGAGATCATCTCCCGCCCCCGCCCCGGATTCAACGTCGTCACCGCAATCGATCTCGAGATGCAGAAAATCTGCGAGGAGCTGCTCGCGGAAAAGGTCAAGCGGGGGGCGATGGTCATCATGGACGTCCAGACCGGCGACATCGTGGCCATGGCCAGTTTTCCCCAGTTCGACCCCAATCTGTTCATCCCGGCGATCAGCCAGGAAAACTACGCCGCCCTCGTCAACGATCCGGCGAAGCCCCTTTACCCGCGCGCCTTCCGCGGGACCTATCCAGCGGCCTCGACTTTCAAGGTGGTGGCGGCCCTCGGCTTCCTGGAGAGCGGCTACATATCTCCCAATGACACCTTCCCCTGTCCGAGTTCCTGGAAGGTGGGCAACGTGGTGATGCGCAACTGGAACACCAAGGGCGAGGGTTCCATGAACGTGGTCGGGGCCCTGACCCGCTCCTGCAACACCTGGTTCTACGAGGTCGCCACTCGGGCGGGAGCCGACTCCATGAGTTACATGGCCACCCGTCTCGGCCTCGGGGAGAAAACCGGGATTCCCTTGCGGGAGGCCAGCGGCTTCATTCCCAACAACCGCTACTGGCTCGACAAGTACGGCTACCTGATGTCCGACGGCGAGGAAGCGGTGATGAGCATCGGTCAGGGCAAGGTCGAGGTTTCGCCCCTGCAGGTGGCCCGAATGATGGCCGCCGTGGGCAACGGAAAGCAGGTGGTGAAACCCCGCCTCGTGCTCCAGATTCAGGACCTCAACCACGAGATCGAGCGCACTTTCCCGGTGGAGTCCTCCGGGAACCTCAACGTCGAGGACTATGCCCTGAGGGCGGTGCGTCGCGGCCTCTACGACGTCGTCAACGCAGGCAATGGCACGGGCAAGCAGGCGCACCACAAGATCACCGTGGCGGGGAAAACCGGGACGGGGCAGTGGAACATCGCCTTGAAGCAAAACATCTCCTGGTTTGCCGGTTATTTCCCGGCCAAGAACCCGGTCTACTCCTTTGCGGTGATCTACGAGGGCGATCCCGGCGAGGTCGTCAGCGGCGGGAAGCAGTCGGCCCCCATCGTCGGCGCCTTCCTGGAGCGCTATCTGAACGAGGAAAACTACAACGCCGTGCGCGAGCGCGCCGAGGCCCTTGCCAAGGAGGCCGGGGAAGAGGAAGAGGGCAGCTCCTACCGGGACTACGAACCCGTCACCTCGATCTTCCGCGAGGGGGGCGAGACGGGCGAGGAAGGCATGACCACGGAAATCGTCGAGCCGGTCCAGGACCGGGTGGCGGAGCCGCCGCGTCAGCAGGGGGGAGGACTGTTCCAGCGCATATTCAAGCGGGGCCGTCAATGAGGCTCCCCCGGGTCAACCAGCTGCCTTCCCTGGCGTGAACTTTCCGTCCCTCCCCACGCCCCCCCATCTTTTCCGCCAATTCGAGCGGGGCGAAATCAGTCGCGAAGAGCTGCACGCGTCCCTGGCGGTGCACGCCCGGGGCTTGATCGCCGAAATGGAGGAGGGGCGACGGAACCCGAAGGGCTCCTATCTCGAGCGGCTTCGCAACCGCGCCGCGGCGCGCAAGCTCGCCAAGAAGCACGGGGCCGCGAGGCTGCGGGAAATCCTCGCCGCCCTCGGCGCCATCGAGGGCTTTCCTCCCGCCCAGATCCTTTGGAATGCCGGACACGCGGACATGCCCCTGCATTGTTTCTTCCGCATGCGCGTAGAGCCGGTCTTCCGCATCGTCCGCCTCGATGTCCAGCCCATGATGGTGAGTCTCGTGGTGGAGTATGGGGCCCACGATCGCTCCCGCACCACGCGCGAGGCCATTCTCCTGCAGCGGAACGCCCTGCTGGAACTGGAGCTCGTGGATCGCTTCGCCACGGCCTGAGCCAGCCTCGGCCCCCGGGGCGGCGCAAGTGCGCTGTGTCCGGCTGTTGCCAGCCCTTGGGCGGATCGCTACCCTGCGAGGCCGATCATCTGACTCCACGCCATGACGCGACTGCTTCCGCTTCTTTCCGTCCTCGGTTGCCTCTGTGCGGCCTTGCTCTTCCTCCCCTGGGCTTCCGGAGACACGCTTTACGACAGTGTCTCGCAGGAGGGGCGCCAGATCTCGCGGTCCTCCCTGGCGGCGCCCCTGACGCCCGAGCAATGGGAAAGCACCCTAAGCAAACGACGCGAGCAATGGCTGGAGATGCTGGGACTCTCCCCCCTGCCGGATCGCGGCCCCCTCGAGGCCACGGTCACCGGCACCCTGGATCGGGGCGATTACGTCGTGGAGAAAATCCATTTTCAAAGTCTTCCCGGGGCCTACGTGGCTGGCAATCTCTACCGACCCGCCAAGGTCGAGGGGCGACTGCCGGCGGTGCTGTATCTCTGCGGTCACAGCAAGGGCAAGGTCAATCCGCCCTATCAGGCCAATCCGCGCTGGTTCGGCCAGCATGGCTATGTGGCCCTGGTGCTGGATCCCATCCAACTGGGCGAGTCCCAAGGCCTCCACCACGGCACCTATCGCGAGGGTCGCTGGGATTGGCCCAGCCGCGGCTACACGCCTCTGGGAACCGAGGTCTGGAACGCGATGCGGGCCCTCGATTATTTGGAGGGCCGTGCGGATGTCGACCCCGAGAAAATGGGCGTCACGGGCCTGAGCGGGGGCGGGGTGGTTTCCTGGTGCCTGGGCGCGGCGGATGAGCGGGTTCAGGTGGTCGTGCCGGTTTGTCAGAGCGGGTGCATCGAGGAGGTGGCCACCGATCGCTCGGCGGACGGCCATTGCGACTGCGCCTTCTGGATCAATTACTACCGCTGGTGCTGGCCGGACGTGGGGGCCCTGATCGCCCCGCGCGCTCTGCTGATGGCCTCGGGCAGCGAGGACGTCCTCTGGCGGCCCACCGGCTATCGCGATGTGGCCCACCGCATCCGCCATCAGTATGCCGCCCTGGGGATTCCAGATCGCTTCGACCTGGTGGAGGATCTCGCCCCGCACGGCTACACGCCCAAGCTGCGCCAGTCGATTTTCACCTGGTTCAACACGCACCTGAAGGGCGATCCTGCGCCAGTCACCGACGACGTGACCGACTTCGTCGAGCCCGAGGAAAACCTGCTCGTCTTCGAGGGGAAGCTGCCCCAGGAGGATCGCATGCGCGTGGTGGACACCTTGCTGGTGCGAAAGGGGGAGCGGCCCGAGGTGCAAACCGAGAGCGAGTGGCTGGAGCATCAGGAGCGGGCCCTGGGTCAGCTTCGCGCGACCACCTTCCGCCAGATCGTCCAGGGCAATCCTCCCCGCTTGCGGGAGATTCGTCAGGATGGCGGGGACCGCGACGGCCGGGTGCATGCCACCCACAGCTTCGACTCGCGGGACGGCATCGTGCTGAGGGTGCGCACGACGCGGCACCAGGATGCGGCGGCGTCCGCACCGGTGGTCGCCTATGCGGTGCAGGAGGAGGCCCGCAGCACCTTTGCCGGGGGCGGTTCCTCCCGCCCTGGCATTCCGGCTCCCTTCACCACGGCGGGGGTGGAGGTGCGCAATACCGGGTTCACCTCGGTGGGGCCCGGCTACCTGTGGACGCTGCAGCGGACCTATCCGGTTCTCGGCCAAACCCTGGCAGAGCGCCAAACCCAGGACCTGCTGGATGGCGTCGCCCTGATGCGCGCGAACTCCCCGACGGAAGCGGTGGCCGTCTACGGCCAAGGCGCCACGGCGGTGGTGGCCCTCTACGCGGCCCTGCTGGATTCCGAGATCTCCGAGCTCATCCTGGCCCAGGCACCAGAAAGCCACGAGTCCCCGGACACGCCCTCCTATCTCGGCGTGCTGCGCATCGGCGACCTGCCCCACAATCTCGCTTTACTTTATCCGCGCCCGATCACCTTCGTTGGCTCCATCCCTCCGGCCTACGAATGGACGCGGCAGTTGTATGAACGCCTCGGGGTGGGCGACCGGATCCGGGTGATCAGCCGAGCCGCGGATTGGCGTCCCTGGGCCGACAAGTGATTGTCGGGGGCAATGCTAGGACGCGAGCCGGGGGCGGGAGACCTGTGCCCTTACTGGCGAGCGAGCACCGTGGGCACGGAAAGCATGCCGGTCGGGCTGACGTGACGGATGGCCACGGCCGAGGGGAGACCGTTCAGCTGCACGGTCTCCTGGGCCGCCGGGAGGAGGCGCAGGGTGGCCCAGGAATTTCCATTTTGCACCTGGATGACGCGCCAGCGCGCGCTCGGCTCCGCCTTGAAGGTGAGGTGGAGATTGCCGTTGTGCTCGACCGGCGCCACGAAGACCGGAGCCGGAGGCGCGGATCCCAGCCAGGGAGAGGCGGGTGGAATGGCGTTGTCGGCATAGTGCGAGCGCAGCTTGGAGCGGATCCCGCCCCGGTCCTTTTTCAGGGCTTCGATGCTCCAGTGAATGTGGCCCGGACCGCTGGCGGAGGGGGCCGAGCGGACGATGTCGATCTGGCGAATGGTCTCCGTGGCCGGGCGACCGCGGTCTTCACTGCTGAGGATCCGGCTGGAGGCGATGCCGGGCCAGAGGTGGCGCCCCTTGGTGTTTTGCGCGGACCACCAGCGGTAGAGGTGGGAGAAGTTCTGGTCCGAGTCGATGCGCCAGTATAGCTGCGGAGAGAAATAGTCGAGCCAGCCCTGGTCCAGCCAGAGGCGCGAGTCGGCAAAGATGTCGTTGTAGGCGTCGAGGCCGGCCTTGACGTCGGAGGGATGACCGGGACGCCAGATCCCGAAGGGGCTGATGCCGAAGTCGGCCTGGGGTTTGGCCGCCTTGACGGCGCTGTAGGCGGAGCGGACGAAGTTGTTGATGTTGTCCCGCCGCCAATCGCGCAGCTCCAGTTTGCCCCCCTTGTTGCGGTAGGCCTTGTAGGAGGCGGAATCGTTGAACTGATCAACCTGGCGACCGTTCACGGTCTTCGGATAGGGGTAGAAATAGTCGTCGATGTGGATGCCGTCGACGTCGTAGCGACGGGCGACGTCGGTCATCACCTCGATGGCGCGCTGGCGAACAAATTCCGAGGCCGGGTTGCCCCATTTCATCGTCCCGGCGCTGAGCATCTGCGAGGCGTGGGTGCGGGTGATGTGCTTGGCGGATTTGTTGGATCGGTCCGTGGCGCTGGAGCGAAAGGGGTTGAACCAGGCGTGCAGTTCGATGCCCCGTTTGTGGGCCTCGGCAATGGCAAAGGCGAGGGGATCGTAGCCGTCCGCCGGACCCACGCCCTGATTGCCGGTGAGGAAGAAGGACCAGGGTTCCAGATTGGATCGGTAGAAGGCGTCGCATTCGGTCCGGACTTGCAGGACCACGGCGTTCAAGCCGGTTTCTGCGGCGAGATCCAGCAAGGCAATCAGCTCGCCCCGCTGCTGTTGCGGAGGGAGCCCCGGCTTCGAGGGCCAGTCCAGGTTGTGCACCGTCGCAATCCAGGTGGCGCGGAATTCGCGCTTGGGTTCGGGCACCTTGAGATTGGCGGGGAGATATTCCGCCTTTGCGGTGACCCCGGCCAGGAGAAAGCCCAGCCAAGCAAGGAGGCAGAAAACTCTGTTATCCATAAATTCAAGAAATTTTAAATATATCATTGACCGCAGGGGCAAGCAAGCGCTTCGGAAAGTGAGCTATCCCTAGGAACGGACGGGGGAGGGTTCCCTGAGTCGGATGGCGGAATCCGCCAATTTCACGACGGCGCCTCAGGGGCGGCCGGTGTCCGATGTGCCGGTCCCCGTGGCCAGGCCGGGGCGGCCGGTTCGCAATCCGTCGCCGGGTTCGGGCAGGGGGCGTCCCTCCATGTCGTGGCGATGCTGCGCCCGGTAGCGGGCCGGGGTCAGGCCCGTCTCCGCGCGGAAGGCACGGGTGAAGGCACTTTGATCGTAGAATCCACAATCGAGACCGATGGCCCCGACCGGACGGTTGGTGGCGATCAGTTCATTTCGCGCGGCGCGGAGCCGTTGGCGGATGAGGTAGCGCATGGGCGATTCACCCAGCAGCTGGCGGAAGACCCGGGTGAACTGTCGTTCCGATAGGTGACAGAGGGCGGCGAGTTGCTTGGTGGTGACGACTTCCCGGAAGCGAGTGTGGAGATGGCGCAGGGCTGGCTCCATCTGGGCAAAGGGGCGGGCGACGCCGCCGACCTCGTGCAAATCGTAGAGGGTGATGGCCACACCGCAGATGTGTTCCCTCGGATCGCGCAGGGGAGCGACGGTGACGACATACCAGTTCAGCGGTCCGGCGATGTCAGGGACCATCTGGGCATAGTAGGTGCGGGTTTCGCCGCTGCTCATGACGCGGCGGTCCTCCTCGACAAAGCCCTCGGCGATGTCCCTGGGGAAAAAGTCGGCGTCCCGTCTTCCCCACATTTCCCATTCGTGCTGGAGGTTGAAAATTTTCAGGGCAAGGTCGTTGGCAGCGACGAAGCGACTCTCGTGATCCTTGGCGACAAAGGCGATGTTCGGCAGGGATTGGAAGAGAACCGAGAGCTGCAATCCGCCCCCCATCCGCTGGAGAAAGTCCCGCTGAAAGCGGAGCCCCCGGGTTTTCTGATCCTCTTCCGTGATTGCGTCCATGGCCGAAAAATACCAAAGATTGACCTTAGCCGCCAAGCCGTCCACCGGCTTTGCCCCCATAATCAGCATCCATGAGCAAGACCGTCGCGATCTTCGGAGCCGGAGGAAAACTGGGCCGCCGTGCCCTCGCCTTGCTCGCCGAGCGAGGCTGGCCCGTGCGGGCCTTGGTGCACCGCACGCCTGTGGAGGGGCCGGGGGTGGTGTCCATTCAGGGGAGCATTGTCGATCCCGTGGCCGTCGAGGAAACGGTTCGCGGGGCTGATTTGGTGGTGCAGCTCGCCACGACCAAGGAGGACGCCGACACCTTCTTCGACGTCAGCGTGAAAGGCACCTTCAACATCCTCGAGGCCTGCCGCAAGCAGGGCGTGGAGCAGTTTCTCCTGTTGGGAGGCGATGCCGCCTACGGCATCTGGTTCTATCCCCAGCCGATCCCCATTGACGAGAACCATCCCCTCACCGCCTACCCGGGCTACTATGCCTTCTCCAAGGTGATGGAGGAGACTATGGCCCAGCAATACGCGGTGCAATACGGCGTGCCCTTCACGGTGCTGCGGTCCTCCTGGGTGTTCGAGGGAGACGATCTCTTGCGTCACTTCTCTCTGTTGCGCAACGTCAATCCTGCCGAGCCCGGTCACGGCTTCGGCGAGATCACCGAGGACATACTTCGCCTGGTCAAGGCCAGCGAGGAGCGCATCCCCATCCTGACGGATGCCCAAGGAACCCCCCTGCGCCGTCACATCGTCCATATCGACGACGTCATGCAGGCCTTCGGCCAGATGCTGGGGAACCCCTCGGCCAACGGGCAGGCCTTCAACATCGCCGGCCCTTCGCCCTTCGATTATCGCGTCGCGGCGGACTACCTTTCCTCGAAGCTGGGCATCCCCACAGTGGAGATCCGCTGCCCCGACTATCACCCCTTCGAGATCAACATCACCCGCGCGCGGACCGTGCTCGCTTACGCTCCGGAAAACGATTTCTTCCGCATGGCCGACCGGGCCATCGCCGCCCAATCCAACACCTGAATCCCTGCCTCTCGTCCCCTAACAAACATGAAAGAATTCCATCACATCGGTCTTCCCACCGACCAGAGCCAGCCCGGCGAGTTTTTCGTCGAGGACACCCGCGTCTGGGTCACGGATCCTCGCAAGCACCCCTACAAGGTCGAGTTTCTCCGTTTTGAGGCGGACAGTCCCGTGACCGGTCCGGTTCGGGACATGCCCCACGTCGCCTACCGGGTGGACGACATCGAAGCCGCCATTGCCGGGGAGGAAGTCATTCTGGAGCCCTTTGAGCCCTCCCCGAACTTCACCGTGGCCTTCGTGCTCAAGGACGGAGCCGTGGTGGAATACATGAAATTCGACAAGGAAGAAGACCTGCCCTGGTGATCCCCATGAGCCTGAACGATCAAGTTATTCTTGTCACGGGGGGGAGCTCCGGCATCGGCGAGGCCTGCGTGCGCCATTTCGCCGAACTCGGGGCCAAGGTCGTCGCCGTGTCCAACCAAGCGGAGCGGGGGGAAGCCCTCGCCAACGAACTGCGCGAGGCCGGGCGCGAGGTGCGCTTTGTCTACGCCGACGTCTCAGATGAGGCCAGCGTCAAGGCCGCCATCGACGAAACCTTGTCGACCTACGGACGGCTCGACGGCGTCCATTGCAACGCTGGCGTCTGGGGCAAGGGCCGGGTGACGGAATTTGATGAGGCCGCCTGGGAGAAAATCATGGGGGTCAACGTGAAGAGCGTCTTCTGGACCGCAAAGCACGCCATCCCCGCCATGGAGGCGACCGGCCAGGGGGTCTTTCTCGTGACCACCTCCGTCGCGGCCTTTATCGGTTTTCCCGCACACGCCCTCTACTGCGCGTCGAAGGGGGCGCTGGAGTCCCTGATTCGCTGCCTCGCCGCCGACCACGCCGGCAAGGTGCGCGTCGTCGGGATCTGTCCCGGCACCATCGACACCCCCATGCTTGCCGCGACCTGCGATGGCTGGGACAAGCCGGTCGAGGAACTCTACGCCGAAGTGGCCCGCAAGATCCCGGTGCGACGTCTCGGCCAACCCATCGACATCGCCAAGACGGCGGCCTTCCTGCTGAGCAAGGACTCCGAGTACATCAATGCCACCAGCATCGTGCTCGACGGCGGGACCATGGCCCTGCCACCCTGGTAAGCGGGCGGCCTGGGAACTTTTCTAGAATATTCAACGACGATCGAAAGGGACAACGACTGATGAAACGAGTGAAACACGCTGTCCTCGGCCTGGGCTGGTTCGGGGAGAAACATTGTGAAGCCCTGGCGGCCATTCCCAACGTGGAGATTGCTGCCGTCTGTACCCGCAATGCCGAACGCCTCGCGGAAGTGGCCGGACGATTTGGGGTGGAGAAGACTTACACCGATTACCAGGAGATGCTCGCCGATCCAGAGATCGAGTCCGTCAGCATCACGACGATGTGGGACCAGCACGCCGACCCCGCGGTGGCGGCCCTGGCGGCGGGCAAGCATGTCTTCCTGGAAAAGCCCATGGCCTCCACGGTGGAGGACTGCGACCGCATCGTCGCGGCGGCCAAGGAAGCGAGCAGCTTCTTCATGGTCGGTCACATCTGTCGCTTCAATCCCCGCTATGCCGCCGCCAAAGAGGCCATCGAGGAGGGACGCATCGGCAAGATCGTCTCCATGTATGCCCGTCGCAATCTGCCGGCCTGGGTGGGGGCCTCGGTGCTGGACAAGATCGGGCCCATCATCGGAGACGGCGTTCACGACACCGATTTGATGTTCTGGTTCAGCGGCTCCCGGGCGGTCAGCGCCTACGCCCAAACGGTGCAGTTTCGCGACCACGCCAATCCCGACCTCGGCCAGGTGATGTATCGCCTGGAAAGCGGTGCCTCCTGCATCCTGGAGGCGGTCTGGTGTCTCCCTGACACGACACCTTTCCAGATCGACGAGCGCCTTGAGATCGTCGGAACCGAGGGCTCCATCTCCATCCACGACACCCATCCCAACTTGATGGTTGTCGACAAGGACGGGGCGCGTTGCCCCGACACGACCTACTGGCCCACCCAGCATGGCAAGCTCCGCGGAGCCCTGCGGGACGAGCTGGCCTACTTCGTCCAGTGCGTACTCGACGGAGAGCGCCCCAGCGTGATCACCCCCGAAGAATCGCGTGAAGCGGTGCGGGCCTGCCTCGCCGCCGAGGAGTCGGCGCGCACGGGACAGGTCGTCAACATCCCCTGAGGGGAAAACCCATGAAAGGGACCCGGCCATGGAATTGTTCGCTCGCCCCCCAAGGGTGGGCGATATTCCGGTCGGGTCCGCCCCTTGTTATGAAATCCTCCCACCTCCTCCTACTGGCGCTGGTCGCCACCTTCCTGGGCCGCCCGCTCGCGGCGGCTGACTGGCAAGTCGCCAAGGTCCCCGGGGCCATCCCCGCCGAGGGGACGGTCTGGCTGCGCAGCTGGGTCAAGCCTCACGACAGTTTCTTCGCCAAGCACGAGCGGAACCTCTTTGAGGAGTCCGTCGGCTTCAACTTCAGCGACCTGCCCGGAGCCCACGAAGTGTGGATCAACGGCGTGAAAATCGGGGAGGGGAGCGAGTCAGGCATTCTTCGCTACAAGGTGCCCGTGGGCACCCTGGTGAAGGGCGAGTGGAACGAGGTCGCCGTGAAGACCAGCCCGGTCGACGGCGCCGTCAGCTTCCGCCGGGAGGCGCCCTTCCTGATGAACTACTTCTGGGAATGCATCTTCGAGGGGGAATGGGAAATCCTCAAGAGCGCCGACTACGTTCCCGGCAAGGCCATCGCTGAAAAGCCCGCCCGGGCCACCTACGAGGAATTCCGGGAATCGAACCGGGTCCTCGGCCGCGCCGAGCAGGTCCACGGTCCCAAGTTGTCGCCGGCGGAAGCGGCGCAGACCTTCACGACGACCGACGGGCTGAGCGTCGAGCAGCTCCTTGCCGAGCCCGACATCACGCAGCCCTTCCACTTCAGCTACGACGGACGCGGGCGCCTTTGGGTGATCCACTCCAACCAGTATCCCTACCCGGCGGGACTGAAAATGCTCAGCCGCGACCGCTACTACCGCGCTCACTACGACAAAGTGCCGCCGCCGCCGCCGAACCACGACCGGGGGGCGGACCTCGTCACCATCCACGAGGACAAGGATGGCGACGGGCGCTACGATTCGCGCCAGGTCTTCCTCGACGGGCTGAACATGGCCAACGCGGTCCTGCCCGGAAAGGGCGGCGTGTGGGTCATGAATGCCCCCTACCTGCTCTTCTACCCGGATGCCGACGGCGACGACGTGCCCGACGGCGATCCTGTGGTGCATTTGTCAGGTTTCGGCTTCGAGGACAGCCACTCCGCCGCCAACGGCCTCGTCTGGGGACCCGACGGCTGGATTTACGGGGGGCAGGGCAGCACGGTGTCCTGTCGCGTGGTCCGTCCCGGGATTGAACCCGAGGGACATTCCGGCGTTTATTTCGAAGGCTGCATGGTCTGGCGCTACCACCCCGAGACGCGAGCCTTTGAGATTTTCGCCGAAGGCAGCGGCAACACCTTCGGGCTCGAGTTCGACGAGGTCGGTCGACTCTATTCGGGCCACAACGGCGGCGGCACCCGCGGCTGGCACTATGTCCAGGGCGGCTTCTACCAGATGCAGGGCGTCGACCCCGGCAAGTTCGGTCCGCCGCGCAACCCCTACGCCTTCGGCGATCTGCCCATGATGGCGACCAAGGACGAGGTCGTCCGCTTCACCCACTTCGGGGCCTTTGCCGACGGCACCGCCATGCCCGCGCCGCTCCGCGGAATGCTCTTCGCCATCGATCCCCTTCACAATGAAGTCATCGCGACGAAGTGGCTGCCGCGTGGCTCTAGCTTCACGACCGCCGACCACGGGGCCGTGGTGAAGAGCAGCGACGTGGCCTTCCGCCCCGTCTACCTCGCCAACGCCCCCGACGGTTCGCTTCACGTCGCGGACA
The DNA here is from genome assembly GCA_964552315.1 of uncultured Akkermansia sp. Lineage (GTDB taxonomy): Bacteria > Verrucomicrobiota > Verrucomicrobiia > Verrucomicrobiales > DEV007 > Arctic95D-9. The sequence goes on from CAZKGI010000015.1 coordinate 37,385, forward strand.
TGTATGAGTTCTACATCGCCCACGGCCAGCACTATCAAAACCAGATCGATCCGACCACCGGGCGGATCTACCGGGTTGCGGGGAAGGGGATGCCCCTGGAGAAGGGTTATGACCTCAGCGCAAAGTCCTCGAGTGAACTCCTCGACCTGCTCGGCCACGGCAACAAGTGGCACCGTCGCACCGCCGTTCGCCTGCTCGCCGAGCGCGGCGACGAGTCCGTCGTGCCCAAGCTGAAGGAGCTCGTCCTCGACGGTCGTGGTCCCGCCGCCCTGCACGCCCTCTGGGCGCTCTATCAGATTGCCGGCATCGACGACGCCACCGCGGTGAAGGCCCTCGCCCACGCTGATGCCCCGGTGCGACACTGGACCGTGCGCCTGTTGGGCGACGCCTACGGCATCCAGCGCAATCTCGGGTTGGCGCCCGAGCGCTCCGAGGCCTACCCGCTGGCGACCAATGTCTTCGAGACTCTCCTTGCCCGTGCCGCTGTCGAACCCGACGCCGAAGTGCGCTCCCAGATGGCCTCGACGGCCCGCCGCCTCGTCAACGACCAGGGCTTCCCCCTGCTCGCCGCCTTGTTCGGTCACGATGAGGACGTCGACGACCCCTACATCCCGCTGCTCTGCTGGTGGGTTCTGGAGGCCCATTTGCCGGTCTCGGTGGACGACGTCATGTCGCTCTTTGAGAATCCCGCCCTTTGGGAGAAGAAGGTGGTGCAGGAACACCTCCTCCCGCGCATCGCGCGGCGCTTCTCCGTTGAGGGAAAACGGCAGGACCTGATGCATTTGGCGAAGCTGCTCCGCCTCGCTCCCGGTCCGGAGCAAAGCGAGAAGCTGCTCTCGGGTTTCGAGGAAGCCTACCGGGGGCGCCCCATGGGGGCCCTGCCCGAAGAACTGATTGCGGCGATCGCCGACTCGGGCGGCGCGTCCCTCGGCATCCGACTGCGCCAGGGAGAGGCGGCCGCGGTCAAGGAGGCGCTCGCCCTCGTCGGCGATGCCAAGGCCCCTCTCGATGAGCGTCTGCGCTATGCCCGCAGCTTCGGCGAGCTCAAGCATGCCGAGGCGGTGCCGGTGCTGCTGAAGTTGGCCAACTCCAAGGGACCCGCCGAACTGCGCCGCGCCGCCTTCGCGTCGCTCGGTGCCTACGACGACGCTGTCATCGCCGAGACAACCCTGGCGGGACTGGCCGAACTGCCCTCGGAGGTGCGCCCTGCGGCTTTTACGCTGCTGGGAAGTCGTCCGGCCTGGGCGGATGCGCTCGTGGCCGCCCTGCAGGAGGGCAAGCTCCCGCTCGAATTGGTGACCAACGACGTCGCCGACCAGTTGCGCTCGCATCCCAAAGAGTCGGTCCGCACCGCGGCCGTCAAGCTGTTCCCCCCCGTGGAGACGAGCGGGATGGACTTCAACGCAAAGATCGCCGCCGTGGAAGAGTCCCTCAAGAAAGCTCCTGGCAGCCCCTATGCCGGGGAGGCGCTCTTTGAGCAGCGCTGTGCCAGCTGTCACAAGCTCTTCTTCAAGGGAGGCAACATCGGCCCGGACCTGACGTCCTATCAGCGCGACGACCTCGGGACCATGCTCATCAGCATCATCAACCCCAACGCCGAGATTCGGGAAGGCTACCAGTTCATCACTGTGAAGACCAAGGATGGGCGCACCATCGGCGGCTTCCAGGTGGATCGCGACAACCAGGTCACCGTGCTGCGGGGGCTGGACGGCCAGGACTTGACCCTGCGATCCGAGGAGATCGAGTCGGTCGAGCCCATGGGGCGCAGCCTGATGCCCGAGGGATTGCTCGAGGGCCTCGACGAACAGCAAGTCCGTGACCTTTTCGCCTACCTGCGGATCTCCCAACCCATCAGCAAATGAACCCTGCTCCCGCCATCCGTCCCCTGCTGAAAGCCAGCCTGGCCATTGGCTTGGCGATCACCGGACCGCTCCAGGCCCAACAGTCCACCCCGAAAAAAGTCGATCTCGGGGAGGGCGTGACCCTGGAACTCCTCCCCATCGCTCCCGGGGAATTCATCATGGGCAGTTCGGCGGAGGAAAAGGCCTGGGCCACCGGCATCGAGGGCGGCGCCACCCCGGGGACGTCGCGGGAGTCCTTCGAGGGCGAGCCGCGGCCGGCCCGGGTCAAGGAGGCCTACTGGATGGGGCGCACCGAGGTGACGATGGGGCAGTTCCGACGCTTTGTGGAGGAGAGCGGCTATGTCACCGACGCGGAAAAGCCCGGAGGCAAGACGCAGGTTTTTGATCCCGAGTGGACCGGTTACCGCTTCCTCAGCGGGGTGGTCCACCCCTGGAAGTCCGTGGAGGGAAAGAGCTGGCGCGACCCCAATTTCCCCTTCCCCCTGCAGGACGACTTTCCGGTGGTTTGTGTCAGCTGGAATGATGCCCGCGCCTTTTGCCAATGGCTGACGGATCGCGAGCGCGCCGCGGGTCGCCTCCCCGAGGGCCTGGTCTACCGCCTGCCCACCGAGGCGGAATGGGAATACGCCTGCCGGGGCGGGAGCAAGGAGAACCTCTTCTATTGGTGGGGGAATGAAATCGAGGAGGGGGAAGGCCGGCTCAACCTCTCCGGCATCGACCTACTGCCTGGACGCACCCGCACCTGGCCTTTGGCGAAAGTGCCCTGGAGCGACGGCTATGCCTTCGTTTCGCCCGCCGACCACTATGGGGATCGGGGGCGCAACGGCTTCGGCCTCGCCGACATGCTCGGCAACGTCTGGGAAATTGTGCTGGATCACTTCGATCCCGCTGGCGCCCACGAGGAGCCCTACTTCGTCGCCGAGAACCCGCGTCCGGTCTGTCGCGGCGGCAATTATTTCGACGTCCCCGGCAATGCCCGTTGTGCCGTGCGGCTCGGCTTGCGCGGACCCGACTACTCAGATTCCCGGGACGGTTTCCGCATCGCCTTGGGGACGCCCCGCGAAGTCAAACCCTGATCTCTCATTCTCTCATGAACCCGCCCATGGAACGCCGCCGCTTTCTCGGTCAGACCTTCGCCGGACTGACCGCCGCCTCTCCCCTGATTGCCACGCTGGCCCAGGACAGTCCCGGCAAGACCCTGCGCGTGGGCTTGGTCTCCGCGGCGAGCTATGGTGCCACCTATGGTCCCGATCCGGCCGAGCGCAAGCCCGGCTCGAATCACGGCACCGCCTTTGCGACGACCTTCAACGGATTCGACGAGGAAAAGGCCAAGGGCTTCCAGGGCACCTTTGTGAAGTCGGCCAAGCGCATTGCAGGGGTTCGGGTGACGAAGATCTGGGATCCTGACAAAGCCGCCGCCACCGCCATCGCCGACATTTGCGGAATCGAGACGGTGGCCGACAGCGCCGAGCAATGTGTCGAGGGCGTTGATGCCGCGCTTCTCATCGACGACGGCAGCGGGGCCCAGTGGAAATATGCCGAGGCCGCCCTGCGTCGCGGCGTGCCCACCTTCTGCGACAAGCCCCTCGCCATGAGCGCGAAGGAGGCCGCCATCGTCGCGAAGATCGCCAAGGAAACAGGAACCAAGTTCATGTCCGCGAGCAGCCTGCGCTTTGTTCCGGACATCGTGGCGCTCCGCGAGAAGGTCGCGGAGATCGGCCCCATCCGTCTCTGCACCGTGACCGGGCCCGGCGACCTGATCTACTACGGCATTCACGCCCTCTCCATGGCCTACGCGGTGCTCGGTCCCGGCGTGGTCAGCGCCCACAATACGGGACGCGAGGGCGCCCATATCGTGCGCCTGCGTCACGAGAAGGATCTCGACATCCTCCTGATGGTGGGAGCGAGGGAGCGGATGCGCGCCGGATTTTCCATCCAGCTCTTTGGAGAGAAGGGGAATGTGAGGATCGAGCCGAACCTCCAAAACCTCTATGCCTACCTGCTCGAGGCCTTCCTTGACCTAGTGCAGAACGATCAGGTCAGCGTGCCCGTCGACGAGGAAGTCGAGCTCATCGCCGCCCTGGAAGCCGGGCAACGCTCGCTGGAGCTGGGTCGTGAAGTCGAGCTGAAGGAACTGCTCTAAAGCCTGACAAAGGCCGAATCGGAAGGCGGGACCATGCGCAGCAACAGAAAGGCCATCGCCGTGCTTCTTTTTGGCGCCTTCCTGCTGCGGCCGCCGGGGGCGCCGGAGACGGTCTTTGCGGAGGAAATACCGAATCCGGAGGGCGAGGCCTTTTTCGAGTCGCGCATTCGCCCGGTTCTGGAGAAGCACTGCTGCGAATGTCACTCAGATGAGGCGGGCAGAATCAAGGGAGGCCTGGCCCTCGACAGCCGGGAAGGGATTCTCAGGGGCGGCGACAGTGGCCCCGCGGTGGTCGCGGGCGAGCTGCGCTCCAGCCGACTGATCGAGTCAATCCGTTACGAGAGCAATGACCTCGCCATGCCGCCTTTTCAGTCCGGAGGCAAGCTGCCCGACGCGGTGATCCAGGACTTCGAGCAGTGGGTCCGGATGGGGGCACCCATTCCGCGCAACGGCGCCGCGGTGGGAGAGAGTCGATAAGATCCTGAGAAAGGATGTCGAAAAGGCTTGGGCTTGGCCGCCAGTGCTGCCTTTCCAGCCCTGCACGGGGGACGGCTCCAGCCCGCCGCAGGAACGCCGCTGCTCTTCGTTCCCTGAGAGGCCACGCGCGCCCAAGCCACTGGTTTTTTGTTGGCGAGGAGCTAAGAATGGCCCATGTGAAATCGTAATACGATTCCAGCGACCCTAAGCATTCCCCCAGCTCTCCTCCATGAACCGATCCCGGTGTTATTCCTTCCTTGCCTGTTCCGCCCTGCTGGCTCTGGCGGCGCCCGCCGATGCCCAGCGCCCCTTCCTCTCCGCGCGCGAGGCGATCGGGCTCGTTTCCGCTCAATTCGGTCCCCAGTCCGTCGAATGGTTGGCGGAGCTGCGAGCCCAGGGGGGCGTTCCTCAGCCCAGTGATTGGCAAGTCTTGTCCTACGACGCCCGGGCGCCTCGCCTGCTCTATCGTTTCTGGGCAGGGGGAGGAAGGGCTGGTGATGGGGGCATCGACGAGCAACGCTACCCCGACGACGTGCCCTTTGGCTATTTCCGCACCTCCCAAATCGGCGTGGACAGCATCGCCGCCTTCACCATTGCGGAAGGCGAGGCCCGCAAGGCGAAAATGGCCTTTGACAGCTGCGACTACCTGCTGCGCTTGCGCGAATATTCCAACGAGCCGGTCTGGCGCCTGGAACTGCTCGACACCACGCGCCGCCTCGTCGGCAAGCTCTACATCTCCGCCGGAAATGGCGAGGTGCTGCGGACGGTCTGGATCTACCGCGACCAACGGGCCCGCCCCGACGGCTTGCCTTTGATCGTCGACTCCATGGCACCCGGCGGCGCGGGGGCGACGATGAATCTCTCCGGCTTTGACGCTCCCGCGACGGCAGTCCCAGAGATCGGCGCCGCACCCGCCCCGTCCGTTTCCGGTCAAGTTCCCGGCTCGATGATGGGCATCCACTCCGTGCCGCTTCCGCCCACTCCCGGCGCCCCGGTGGCGGGCAATGGTCCTTTCGTTCCGGTCGACCCTGCGGGGCGGCCTGCCCTGACCCCGGATCCCCCGGCGGCGAGCGCCCCGCCCAGCGACGGCATTCCGGCGCCCCCGCCGCTCAGCCAGGCGCCGGCGGCACCGGCCATCCCGCCCCCTCCGGCACCGTCAATTCCGGCCGTGCCTGCTCCCCCGGCCGCGGCGCCGGCCTCGGCTCCGGCGGTGACCAAGCCGCCGGTCAAGCCTTCGGCGGGAGACTCCGAGCGGATTCCTCCGCCGCCGATTCCGCGATGAAGGAGAGTCGCGCAAGCGCCTCCACGGTCCAAACCAGGGGATAGGCCTTTTCGTAGTACCAGAGCTTCGCGAAGTAAAAGCCGATGGGGGCGGGCTCGAAGTGGCGGCCCTGATGACTCGCCTCCGCCAGCCAGCGCAGTCCCCGTCCCAAGACCTCGCGAGGGATGGGCAGGCCAGACTGCGCGGCGGCGGACAAGGCCCCCAGGGCCAGGGCGCTTTCTTCCAGGCTGGAGGGTGTATCGTCCTTTCCTGACCCCCAGCCGCCATCCTGGTTCTGGTGAGCCATCAGCCAGGCCGCGCCGCGAACAACTGCCCCGTCGACCTCGGCGATCCCGGCATGGTCGATGAGGGCGTAGACCACTTGGGAAGTCCCGTAGGTTGGATTCTCCTCGTCATTGTGGCGATGCTGGTTGCCAAACCAGAGGGGCCGCCAGGAACCGTCGGCTCGCTGCTCGCGCAGGAGAAAGGCCAGGGCCCGCCGGCTGGCCTCGGAGATCCGTTTTTGGCATTGGGGAGACAGGAACTCCGCCCAGCTCCGCCAAGCCCGCAAACTGTGTGCCGTGAGATCCGGAGAGGAGCGGTCGAAAGGCAGGGCCCCCCAGCCGCGACAGAAGGTGGGAATGCCCCCGTCGCGGTTTTGCAGGTCGAGCAGCCAGATCACGCCGGCTTCCGCCGCGGCCCGAACTTCCTCGTCCGGCGTGGGGGAGGAAAGCTTCCACAGGGCCAGGAGCGCTCCGGGCGTGTCATCGGCGTCGGGCACCCCGCCACTGAGGTTCGTCCAGGCCCAGCCCCCCGGGGCGGCATCGGTGAAGGGATGTCGTTCGCGGTACTGCTGGTCGAGCAGCCAGCGGAGGACGCGATCCTGCCCGTCGAATAGCGGGCTGGTTTCGGTTGAGGACTCCCGGCCGGCGGCGAGGGCCTTAACTGAAAGCGTGGTCACCCAGGTGGCCAGATTGGTGTCGATGGGCCAGCTGCCATCCGCCCTTACCGTCTCCAGCAGGAAGCGCACCCCTTGTCGGACCACGGGGTGCTCCCTTTCCCCGGCGACGGCCATGGCCATGGTCACGAAGCTGGTGAGCGGGGCGGCTTCGAGGTAGCCACCGGAGGCGGGTTGGATCTCGTGCAGCAAACGAGAGAGGCGGGGCCAGAGGGCGTGGGGTCGGCGCAGGCGCCCCCGTCCCGATCCGACGCGGTAGCGGGCGTGCCCGATGGCGATGAGCGCGGGCAGGGCATAGCTAACCACGGGCAGGCGCAGGATGGCAAACCACTCCCGGGGAAGGGCGGCCAGCTGAAAGGGGAGAGGCAGCACCCGCGCCCAGCCGCGCTCGCCCAAGGTCCCGCAGATGGCGCAGAGCATGAGGATGGGCACTGAAAAGGTCCGGTCCTTGCCGTAGCGGGCCTTCACCGTCTCCGCGATGAGGTCGGGGTCGAGGGAGCCGACGTAGTCCTGGATCCAATGCCTGGCGCGATGGACGGCCGTCTCCGCGGCGGGGCCGCCAAAGCGGGACAGGGCGGACCAGGCCAGCAGGGTGGTCGAAACGTTGGAGAAGCTGATCACCGTGTCCCCCCAGCCCCCATCCGCATTCTGGTGGGCGCAGAGCCAGGCAGAGGCGGCCGCGATGCGGCCGCGATGCGCGGTTTCATCCACCGTCGCGAGGGCCACCAGGGCAGTGGCGGTGGAAAGGGCCGAGGTGGAGAGCTCGCCCGTCCAGTGACCCGCCGGGTTGCGCTCGGAGAGAAGGGCGTTTCTTGCGTTTGTTAGGGTTTTTCGGAGGAGGTCGAGATCGATCATGTGTGGGTCAGAGGGCGAGATGACCGAGGGCGAGCAGGCCGTAGTAGGTGTACTCGAGGTCGAGCTCCTCATCGTCCCAGGTGCCGTGGAAGCCGCCCGCGGCCGTCCAGAGGGTGTCGATGAAATCGAGGAGCGCCTCCTTCTTGGCGGAGAAGTCGGCCTGCAGTCCGTCAAGGGCGTGCAGGGCGACGGCGGTGGAGAGCAGGTCCGGCAGCGGGGCGCCGGGGAAGGGAAGGAAGCCCCCACTGGGATGCCAGGACTGCAGGATCCAGCGGGCGGTTTCGGGGGGCACGGGTTGGCCGAGGTTGCGATAGAGGGTCACTGCCGCTGCCGTGGCCGGCACGTTGGCGATGGGGAGCTCCACATCATTAGCCCAGGCGCCGCCTTCCACTTTGAGGGACTCGAGACAGCGGAGCACCCCATCGGGGTCGGGCAGGGGACGGCGGTGATCTGCATAGGCCCCGTAGGCCAGGAAGCAGGCATAGGCCGAACCCGTGGCGGCCCCCCTTCCTTGGTTGTAGCCACCGGCGGGGACGCGGTAGGCCTCGAGACCTGCGTAGATCGAGGCGAGTGATTCCGGCGAAGGTTTATTCGGCAAGGCCGATAAGGCCCGGGCCAGGCAACAGAGATGGACAAAATCGAGTTCCTCGAGCCGGGCGAGTTTGGCGTGGAGATAATGGCTGAGGGAGGCCTCCGGCAGCGGCACCTGCAGGGCGGTGAGGGCATCGATGGCAAAGCAGCTGTAGTAAAGATCGGAGGCTCCGGCGCGGTCGCGGAACCCCCCGTCATCTCCCTGCTGGGCGCGGACAAAGGATTCGATGAGCTGGCAGGCCTCGTCGCCGAGCACGGAACGAGCCAGCCGCGCCACTTGGAGCATTTCGAGACGCAAGGACATGATCAAATCAGGCAGGGCAGGTAAGAGGGAAGGGGCTCATCGACTGCTTCCTCCCCCAGCCGGAATGGGAGAAGAGGGGGACGCCAGAGGAAGAGGGGCATGGGGCAGCATGCGGCGTCCTCGGGCTTTCGTCGAGGGCGCGTTGTCGAGTCTTGCGCGTCGCGTGGTGCCACTTCGAAAATGAAACTGGAGTGAATTTCCGACTCTCTCCGATGCTCCCTGAGTCATTCATTTTGGCGCAACGACTCTCAAGGCCCTTTCGCCACAAATCTTACCCAGTGTCATTCCATTTGGTGCAATGCGGCCGATGCGCTACCGAGATCGCGTGCTTTTCTTGGCCACCCCGCTTCGGGCATACTGGGCGAAAGCCCCCGTACGATGAAACGAATCTACGTCGCCCTCGCCTGTGCCTTAATGTCAGGATTCGTTGGTCTTGCCGCCGCCGAGGGAGGTGTGGGGACGATGCCCAACGTTCTCTTCCTCATCTCCGATGACCTCAATAACTACCTCGGCTGCTACGGTGACCCGCGGGCGAAGACGCCCCATCTCGACGAGCTGGCGGCGCGAGGGGTGCGCTTCGATAAGGCCTACTGTGCCTTCCCCCTTTGCGGGCCCAGCCGCAACTCCCTCCTGACGGGCCTCTACCCGAACAGCACGGGCATTCTGGCGAACAGCCAGATCTTCCGCCAAACCATCCCCTCGCATCTCAGCCTGCCCCAGGCCTTCCGCCTTGAGGGCTACTTCGCCGCCCGCATCGGCAAGCTCTATCACTACAACGTGCCGCTCTCCATCGGCACGAACGGGCACGACGATCCCGGGTCGTGGGAGCTGGAGCTGAATCCCGCCGGAGTGGACCGCACTGAGCTGGAGAACGTCTTCACCCTCACCCCCGGCCAATATGGAGGCACCCTAAGTTGGTTCGCCTCGCCCCACGGCGACGAGCACCACACCGACGCCATGCTCGCCGCCGACGCCGAATGGGTGCTGGAACGCTGCGCCAAGGAGCGGGGCCGCCCCTTCTTCCTCGCGGTCGGCTTCTACCGCCCCCACACGCCCTACGTCGCGCCGGAGGATCCCTGGTTCGAGCTCTACGATCCCGCGGAAATGCCCCTCCATCCCACGGTGGAGCAGAATCCGCCCGAAGTGCCCGCCGCCGCCCTCGGCAGCTACAAGAAGAGCGAGGACCAGCTCACCGACGAGCTGCGCCGGGAATGCGTGCGGGCCTACTACGCGAGCATCAGCTTCATGGACGCTCAGGTCGGTCGCGTCGTCGCCGCGCTCGACCGGCTCGGCTTGGCGGAAAACACCATCATCGTCTTCACCAGCGACCACGGCTACCACATGGGCGAGCACGGACTCTGGCAGAAGTCGAGCCTCTTCGAGGGCAGCGCGCGGGTGCCCCTGATGATCGTCGCCCCCGGCGTCACGGAGGCGGGCGGCGTGGTGGCGACGCCGGTGAGCCAGGTCGATCTCTATCCGACCCTCGCCGAACTCGCCGGGGTGAAGACGCCGGAGAATCTCCAGGGGCAGAGCCTCGTGCCCATCCTGAAGGATCCTTCGGAGAAAGGGCGCGGCTGGGCGCTGACGCAAGTGATGCGCGGGGGCGGCGGCAAGCGCTTCTTCGGCTACAGCCTGCGCACCGAGCGTTGGCGCTACACGGAATGGGACGAGGGATCGAAGGGCGCCGAGCTCTACGACCACGGGAGCGACCCCGGCGAGCTCGCCAATCTCGCCGGGAGGCCCGAACTCGCCGCCACCGTCGCAGAATTGGGCGAACGGCTCCGCGAGGCGGTGAAGAGCAGCTTTCCGCCGGACGGGGTCACGCCCCCGGTCAAGGAAGGCCCGCTCTGGGC
>CAZKGI010000015.1:47788-67315 GCA_964552315.1 uncultured Akkermansia sp.
ACGCTGTTGATCGTCGTGCTGGCCGGAGCCTTTGGCGGGATGTTGCTGGCGGCGGCGGAGAAGCCCAACCTCCTCGTCATTCTCGCCGACGATCTCGGCTGGGGGGACGTCGGCTGCAACCATCCCGGATCGAAGATCGCCACGCCGAACATCGACCGGATCGCGCGCGAGGGGATGAGATTCACCGACGCGCACAGTTCCTCGGGTGTCTGCACGCCCTCGCGCTACAGTCTGCTCACGGGCCGCTATCACTGGCGGACCCGCCTGCAGAAGGGCGTGCTCGGCGGTTTCTCGCGACCGCTCATTGATGCCAGGCGCACGACCCTGGCGAGCTTCCTTCGGGACCAGGGCTACCACAGCGCCTGCATCGGCAAGTGGCACCTCGGCATGGACTGGCCCTTGCGCGATGGTGGGGTGGCGGACGACGGAGGGGATTTCTCCAAACCCTTCAGCGATCTGGCCAAGGTCGACTACGCTTCGCCGATCCGGAACGGTCCCGTGGACCGGGGCTTTGACCGCTTCTTCGGCATCAGTGCTTCGCTCGACATGTACCCCTACGTCTGGATCGAGGACCGTCACCCCACCGAGGTCGCCAGCGTGGAGAAAGCCTTTCATCGTCCCGGTCCGGCGGGAGCGGAATTCGAGGCCATCCAGGTGCAGACGGAGATCACGGAGCGACTCATCGCCTATCTCAAGGAGCGCGCCCCGGCAGCTAGGGCGGGGGAGCCCTTCTTTGCCTACGTGCCCCTGGCCTCCCCCCACACGCCCATCCTGCCCCTGCCCGAATTCCAGGGCAAAAGTGGCATCAACGCCTATGCGGATTTCATTCTGCAGATCGATGCGGACCTCGGTCGGATCCTCGAGGCCCTCGATGCGGAGGGGCTCGCGGCGAGTACCCTCCTGGTCTTCACTTCCGACAACGGCTGCTCGCCGCAAGCCCAACTGGGAGAGTTGCAAGCGGTGGGCCATTCTCCGAGCGGTCCCTTCCGCGGTCACAAAGCCGATCTCTACGAGGGCGGACACCGCGTCCCTTTCCTCGTTCGTTGGCCCTCACAGATTGCGGCGGGCAGGGTCTCCGACGAGATCGTGGGACAGATCGACCTGCTCGCCACGATGGCGGACCTGATCGGGGTGAAGTTGCCCGAGGATGCGGCAGAGGACAGTATCAGCTTCCTCCCGGCCTTGCGGGGGGCGGCCGGAGGCCGGGGGCGGAGCGGGATCGTGAGCCAGTCCATCGACGGGAGTTTGGCGATCCGCGAGGGCTCGTGGAAGCTGCTCCTCTGCCCCGGATCCGGGGGGTGGAGCTATCCGCGGCCAGGCCGGGACGTCGTCTCCGGAATGCCGGAACGGCAGCTTTACGACCTGGCCGCCGATCCGGGAGAAACGAGAAATCTGATCGGGATTTATCCCGAAAGAGCCGAGCGGATGGAGGCCGCCTTGCGTGAGGCCATCGCGCAGGGGCGCACCACCCCGGGACCGTCATTGAGCAACGACGTGGAGGTGGCGCCCTAGACCCTTGTGGGGCAGGCTCTCGACGCCTCAGGCAGGGATCATCCCGGAATGGTCGACGCATCCTTGGGGGGATTGCGGCCGATGAAGGGATGCTGTTCGAGATCGACGACCTGACCGCTGATGGGACCGCTCTCCTCTGCCAGCCAGTAGACCGCCGCCACGGCCATTTCCTCCGGCTTGAGGAGCCGCCCGGCGGGGGCGTAGACCTTGGGCAAACGGGCCGGCCAGTCGTCGGGAAGACCATGGGCGCGCTTCCGGCTGATTTCGTTCTCCGTCAACACCCAGCCGGGGTTGATCTGGTTCACCCGCACGCCCATTTCCCGCATCAGGGTGTCCCCGAGGTTGCGGGTCAGAGTCATGAGGGCCCCCTTGGAGACACTGTAGGGGAGCAGGTCCGGTTCCCCACTGTAGGCATTGACGCTGCCGATGTTGAGGATCGAACCGTGCTGGGCGCTGAGATGGGGCAGGGCGGCCTTGATCAAGCGAAAGGGGGCGAGGGTGTTGACCTCGAGCATCCGCCGGAAAAAGGCGGGGTCGGTGCTTTCGATATTGCCAGAGGCGACGAGGGCCGCGTTGTTGACGAGCCCGTCGAGGCGGCCAAAACGCTCCAGGGCCAGGTCGACGAGGCGTTCCGGACAGCCCTCGTTCACGAGGTCCTCGATGTGCAGGGCGGCCTGGTCGGCGCCGAGCTCGAGGAGAAGTGCTTCGCCGAGATCGCATTCCAGGCCGTGAATGATGACGCGGGCACCCTCGGCGACGAGTTGCTTGGCGATGGCCCGGCCGATGCCGGTGCAGCTTCCTGTGACGATGATGACTTTTTGGGCAAGGCGCATGGGGCAAAGAGGAGAGAGGTCTGGGCCAGAAGGGGGGCGACGTTAAAATGGCAGAGGGAGAGTCTGTCGGTAAAGGGAAAGCGAGGGACGCTTTGGAGGGATGGTCCCCTCTTGGCGCAGAGGGGGAGATCTCCTTGCCCTTTTCTCGGCCCACGTTACTCTCCGATGGGATCTAAGGAAGCCATGAAGTTGCCCCTGGTTGACGTGCGCCTTGCACTCGTGAACCGCCTTTACCGGGAGGCGTTCCGCTCAGGCCACGGTCGTCCCAAGGGGGGATGGCGGCAGGGCTTGGCCCGGGTGGGCTTCTATGTGATGGAGGCGCTCAAGCTGCCGGCGAAAGACAGGCTGGAGATCGATCTCATCGTTCGCGGCCGCCCCCTGACATTGCGCCTGAATCCGTGGAACCGGCAGTTTGCCCCCCTCTACTTTGCCGCCTATGCCGAGGGCTACGAGGTGCCGGTGGCCCGCAGCCTGGCGCATTTCCTCCCCGACGACGGCGTGCTCGTCGACATCGGCAGCAACTGGGGATATTTCCCCCTCTTGTTGGCCTCGAGGGAGGACTTTCAAGGCAAGATTGTTGCCTTCGAGCCGGTCCCTTCGACTTATGCCGACCTCGTGGATCTCGTCGAGCAGGCGGGATTGGGGACATGGGTCGAAACTCGCCAGGCCGCCTTGGGGAAGGAGGACGGCATCGTGTCCATGCGCGTTCCCCGCCATAGCGGTCTTGCCAGGATCGACGAGCGCGGGGGGGATGTCGACGTGCCCATGGCCCGGCTCGACTCCTTCGCTTGGCAGCGCATCGACGTCATCAAGATGGACGTGGAAGGTTACGAGCTGGCCGTGCTGGAGGGGGCGGTGGAAACCCTGGACCGCCTCCGTCCCGTCATCGTCTTCGAGAGTGGGGTGGGGGAGCGCCACCTGGCCCAGCCCCCCCTGGAATTCCTTGAGAGCATCAACTACCGGCTTCACCAGCCCCGATTCGTTGACGGGGAGATCCAATTTCATCCCTTTCTCGCAGCGCAGCGCCCGGAGATGAAAAAGTATTTCAATGTCGTGGCCTGGCACGCGACGAGGGACGAGGAGTGGCGGCCTTCCTGAAGGGGGGGCGTGGGGAGGGAGGCGTTTCGCGGAACTCGTTCGGCTTGTGCAGGTCTTGCGAAGCTCCGTTGAAAAGCCCCCTCCGCGGGCTTACACTGGCGCATCGCTCCTGCATCCAACACTCCCCCGATTCCGAACTTTGAGATTCTCGGCCGAATCGGCGGAGGATCTTATGGCGAGGTCTACCTGGCCCGCAGCGTGACGGGCATGTATCGCGCCGTCAAGGTGGTGCGGCGCGAGGACTTCGAGTACGAACGCACCTTCGAGCGAGAGTTCGAGGGAATCCAGCGATACGAAAAGGTCTCCCAGAACCATCCCGGCTTGGTCGATGTCCTGCACGTGGGCCGCGATGACCAGGCGGGCTTCTATTACTACGTGATGGAGCTCGCCGACTCCGAGACGGGTGAAGCGGTGGAGGAATGCCTCGAGCGCTATCGTCCCCGGACCCTTTCCTCCGACCTGCGTCGGCGCACCGCCCTCACCGTTCGCGAATGTGTCGATCTGGGCGTCGCCATCGGCGGGGCCCTGGGGCATCTCCACCAGGCGGGCCTGACCCACCGCGACGTGAAGCCCTCGAACATCATCTTCGTGAAGGGGCAGCCCAAGCTGGCCGATGTCGGTCTCGTGGCCAGCACCGGCCAGCGCACCTTTGTCGGCACCGAGGGCTATGTCCCGCCGGAGGGGCCCGGGACCAGCTCGGCGGACCTCTACTCCCTGGCCATGGTGCTCTACGAGATGCACACGGGCAAGGACCGTCTCGACTTCCCCGAGTTGCCCACCAACCTGGAAATCCCCCCCAGCGTGAATCGAGACGAATGGCGCGCCCTGAATGCGGTGATTTGTCGGGCCGGTTCTCCCGATCCCCGCAAGCGCTACGATTCCGCCCACAGCTTGGTCAGGGCCCTGGAGACGGTCTGTGCGTCCTCCTGGAAGTCGCCAGCGCCAAAGCGAAGCGTGCTGCCGACCCTTTTCGCCACCGTGGCGGTCCTCGGCCTCCTCGCCATCGTCGGGGCCACCGCGTGGTGGTTATGGCAGGACCAACAGCGCTTTTTCTCCCAGCACAGCGAGCTTCTCTCGGACGCCGGGTCCAAGGGCATCGATGGGAGCGGCTTGCGCACTCCGGTGGGGAAAATGGAACCCATCGGCAAGTCGGGCGACACCGAGTCCACAACCGGTAAGGAGAAGGCCGAGAAAGCCAAGGCGTCCCGGGAAGGCGATCCCTCAAAAACGGCCTCCTCCTCCGAGAACGCCAGCATTTCTCCCCCCGCGGAGGAATCGTCTCAGAAATCCTCCTCCGCCACTGCGCCGGATGACAAGGAGGACGCCAAGAAGGAAGACGCCAAGGGGACCGCGTCGACGCCTCCGACCGAGGGCAGCACGGGATCCCCCCAGACCACCGAGTCCTCCGCCAAGGAAAAAGCCCCGGACCCGGCCATGGACAAAGGGACGGACGCGGCCATGAACCAAGGGACGGAGACGGTCACCTCGGGCAAGGGGGGCGAATCCAAACCTCTCGTGGCCAAGGAAGTGCGGGGGCAGCTGAAGATCACCAGCGATCCTCCCGGGGCCAGGGTCTATCGCGATGGCGTGGAAATCGGAGTCACCGAGACGCGGCTCCTCGATTTCGAATTGGGCAAGGTCGAGTTGCTGCTGAAGCGGGAGGGCTATCGCGATTCCGTCCAGGTCGTCGAGGTCAAGGAAGGGACCCAGATCGTCCACGCCACCCTGCTGCCCGACCGCGGCCCCCAGCCGGGAAGCCCCTGGACCAACTCCCTGGGGATGGAATTTTTGCCCGCTCCGCTGGATCGCCACCGTTCTAGTGGCGAGGTGACGGTCGCGCTCTTTGAGCAGTTCATTGCCGAGACGGGGCTGGAGATTCCCTGGAGCGGCCTGCAGGGGATTGCCCACGTTCCCCAGGATCGTCCTCTCTGGCAGTTTTGCGATTGGTTGACGAAGTTGGACCGCCGAGCCGGATCCCTCGGTCCGCGGGACTACTACCGACCCATCCGCGACGAGGTCAACTTGTTGAGCAAGGCCTTCTCCCTGGAGATTGCCCATGAATTTGGCACGCTCGTTCTCAATTCGGAACCCAGCGGGGCCGAGGTCTGGAGCGGTGGCCAGCGGGTTGGCGAAACTCCCCATGTGCTCAACGATCTCCGACTGGGCCCCTTTGAGGTCGAACTCTACAAGCCGGGCCACCAAGTCGCCGTTGCCGAAGGGGAACTGACCAGCACGGATGAACCCCTCGGCTTGGTCGTGCCCCTGACTCCGGACGACTCGGTCGTCTTTGGCCAACCCTGGACCAACAGCCAGAACATGGCCATGGTCCCTATCGGAAATTTGTTAGTCGCCACGACCGAGACTCCGGCTCGGGCATTCCTCGAATACCTCGCCAACCAGGGCGTTTCCCTCGACCCCGGTTCCGCCTCGGCAGGATTGGAATACCCCGCCTCGGGAGTGGACCACGCCGCGGCCATGGCCTTCTGCGACTGGCTGACGAGACGCGAACGGAAGCTCGGACGGATTCGCCCCTGGCAGCGCTATCGACTCCCCACCGACTTGGAATGGAGCCGGTTTGCCGGGCTCAAGAATGAGACCGGGACGACGCCCGAGGAGCGCAATCAGCAGGGCAATCCCCAATTTCTCTGGGGAAGCGAATGGCCGCCTCCGGTCGGATCGGGCAATTTTGCGGATGTCTCCGCGCAGCGCTACCTCGGGGGGAAGGTGATCGAGGGCTACGACGACGGCTTCGAAACCACCGCTCCCGTGGCCCGCTTCGCCCCGGCGCCCAACGGACTCTATGACTTGGCCGGCAATGTCTGGGAATGGGTCTTGGAGCCCTATTCCGACGGAAGCGACGGCCTTCACGTCGTTCGGGGCGGGGGCTGGAATTCCGCCGAGCGCGAGGTGTTGGCTACCTCCTATCGGAATCCGGTGCCGGCCACGGCGCGCGAAACCTTCTACGGTTTCCGCTACGTGCTGGAGGACGAGGGATCCGACTGAGAGGGGCGCCCCAGTCCTCCTTCAGGGCTTGGCCTGGCTCAGCACCTGATTGATCACTTCAGTCCAACGGGCGTAGCCCATGGGGCTGAGATGGAGCCCATCCTTGAGAAACCACTCCTCTCCCGGCGCCCCATCGGCCTTCTCGAGCATGGGGGTGGCGATGTCGGCATAATGGAGGCCCGGGGTGTCCTCGCAGATCTTCGCGATGGCTTCGTTGGCACGCTTCATCTCCGGCCAGAGTTCCCAGCGTTTCCGGCTCGGCTTGATGGCGATGAAGACGAGCGGCGTCTGGGGCAAGCGCGCTTCCCAGAGACGCACCAGGGCGCGGAAGTCCTCGATCACCTGCTCCGCCGTGCGACCCTTGGCGATGTCGTTGTCCCCGGCGTAGACCAGGATGGCCCGCGGTTGAAAGGGGGTGACGATGCGGTCGAAGAAATGAAGCGTGTCCGCGAGAAGGGAGCCGCCGAAGCCCTGGTTGATGGTCTTTTCCTTCGGCCAGGAAGCCGGCAGGTCCCACAGGCGGATGCTGGAGCTGCCAACGAAGAGGAGGGCCCCTGGGGAGTGATTGGGCGCGTTCTTCTTGGCTTCCAGGGTGGCGATGTCCTTTTCCCAGCGGGAAAAATCCAAGGACGGATCGTCGGCGTGGAGGACGCTGAGGGACAGGCAAAGGGCGACCAGAAAGGAACGGAAGGCGGACATGATGACTCAGAGTAAGGTGGGGAATGTGCCTCAGTTCAAGCCCGCGATGGGGCTGTTTGCGTTTTGGCCGCGCGCGACGACTGTTTTTCCACGATCCTATGGGCGGCAAGGAACAGAATGGACGAGAGCTGGCCGCCGACGCCATTCTGGATGCGCTGGAGAGCGGGGAGTCTGAGCGCATTGTCAGCCTCGTCCGCGAGGCGCATCCCGGGGACGTGGAACTCGCCTTCGACCGCCTCGAAAGCGAGGACCGGGGGCGCGTCCTCGACCAGTTGCCCGCGGCAGCGCTTTCGGCCTGGGCGGACCACCTCTGCGCCGCAGACCTCGAAAGGGGCTTGAGCACCCGCTCGGATGCCGAGCAGCGCGAGGTCTTGCAGGCCTTCTCCGACGACGAGCTGGTCGACTTCCTTCAGGATGTGGGCGAGTCCACCCGGACCCGTTACATCGCCTTGCTCGATCCGGAGACGCGGCGGATTTCCGAGGAGCTTCTTCGCTATCCCGAGGACAGCGCGGGCGGGCGCATGACCCAGGCCGTGGCCGTGGTTCCCGAGGATCGGCGGGTCGGGGAGGCCCTCGACGAACTGGCCCAGCTTCCGGACGAGGCGGTGGTCGACCCGATCTACGTCGTTTCGGAGGACCGGCGGCTGCTCGGGAAACTGAGCTTGCGGGGCCTGGCCTTTGCCCCTCGCGATGAGTTGGTCTCCCAACTAATGGACGCCGACCCCATCGCCATTCACGCCTTGGCGGACCAGGAGGAGGCGGCTTGGATGGTGGCGCGATATTCCCTGTATTCCCTCCCCGTGGTCGATGAGGAGGGCCGGCTGCTCGGGGTCATTACGCACGACGACGCGCTCGAGATTTTGGAAACGGAATCCACCGAAGACATGGAGCGCATCTCGGGGATTGGCGGCTCCAGCGGGGTTTCCTACCTGCAGACCTCTCCCTATATCCACCTGAGACGCCGCTTCGGCTGGATTCTCGTGCTCGCCTTTCTAGCCCTTTCCTCGGGCCTCGTCCTCCATGCCTTCGAGGACATTCTCACCCGGCATTACATTCTGGCGCTTTATCTCCCCATGGTGGTGGCGGCGGGCGGCAATACCGGGGCTCAATCTGCCACCATGGTCATCCGGGCCATGTCGGTCGGCGAGCTCAGCACCCGGGAGTTCGGGCGCGTCGTTTGGAAGGAGGGCCGCATCGGGCTCATGTTAGGGGCTCTGCTGGGCGCTTCCGTGGCGCTGTCCATCACCCTCTTTCTCACCGCACGCCCGGGAGGGGCGTCCCCGGGCGCACTGGCCATGGCCCTGGTGGTGGGAGGGGCCATCCTCCTGCAGATCATGACCTCGACGCTGATCGGCGCCTCCTTGCCCTTGGCGGCCAAACGCCTGCGACTCGATCCCGCGGTGGTGGCCTCACCCGTGATCACCACCCTGGTGGATGTGACGGGCAGTGTGATCTACTTCGGTCTCGCCAGCCTACTTCTGGGCTAGGTCGAGCGAAACCGAGTCGAGAAGCGACCAGAAGGCCACAAATTCGACTCATTCCATTATTGTATTTATAAAAATTATCAATTATTGTCGAGAATGAGTCATTCCGAACAGGAAAGAAGTCCTTGGCATCCCGGGAGCGGGGTGTCCGGATTGTTGACCGAGGCGGCTCGAATCTGGCCGGCGGCCCCCTTTGTCGAAGACCATTTCGGAACGCAGTGGAGCTATGCCGAAGTCGCGGAACGGGCCCGTCGTTTTGCGGCTCACTTGCACGCCCTGGGATTTCGACGCGGGGATCGCTTGGCCATTCACGCGCGCAATCGGGCAGAAATCGTCATCGCCCTCTTTGGCTGTTCGCTGGTAGGAGGAATCTTTGTAGTCCTCAACGCCAAGTTACGTCCCAAGGGGCTCTCCACCATTCTGTCGCAGGCGGAACCCTTCCTGATTCTGGTGGACGAGGAGACCCGTCCAAACCTCGAGGGTCTCGACCTGGGCGGGGCCCCGGTGCTGGTATTGGGTGAGCCCTCGTGGGAGGCCGCCCTGGCGGGCGCTCCCTGGGAGCGGGACTGGGAGGGCTATGACGTCGACGCCGCCTGTTTGGTGTTCACGTCAGGAAGCACGGGAACCCCCCGGGGGGTCACGCTCTCCCATGACAACATCCGCTACGTCGTCGGAGCGATCCAGGCGCGCCTCGGCTATCGCCCGGATGACATCGTCGGCGTCTTCCTGCCGCTGGCCTTCGACTACGGGCTCTACCAGATCTTCCTCTGCGCCCAGGCCGGGGCCAAAATCTACATCGGCGATCCCGATCAGGTGGGGCCGCGCCTCCCCCAGATCCTGCGTCGTGCGGAAGTCCGGGTATTGCCGGGTGTCCCTTCGATACATGCGGCCCTGGTGGCCCTGGGCCGCCGCCGCCCGTTGGATCTCCCCGCGCTCCGGGCCATCACCAACACGGGGGAACGGCTTCCCTGGGCTCACATTGAGGCACTGCGCGGGGCGCTGCCGGATTTGAAGGTTTTCGTCATGTATGGCCTGACAGAATGCAAGCGAGTCTCCATCCTCCTGCCCGAGGAGCTTGACGCCCATCCCGACACGGTGGGGCGCGCCCTGGATGGCACCGAGGTCTACGCGGTGGATGCCGAGGGGCGGCGGCTGCCCCCCGGCGAGACCGGGGAGCTGGTGGTGCGCGGTCGTCACGTGGCCCTGGGCTATTGGCGGGCACCGGAGGAGACGGCCCGGCGCTTTCGCAAACGGGCTCCCGAAGGCGCCGTGGAGCTCTTCACCGGCGACAGTGGCTCCGTCGATGCAGGGGGCTTCATCCGCTTTGCGGCACGCAGCGACGACTGGATCAAGCACCGTGGTCATCGCCTCAGTCCCCTGGAAATCGAGAACGAAGCGAGCCAGATCGAAGGAGTCGTCGAGGCGGCGCTGCTGCAGCGGGAATCGGATGACACTCTGCATCTCTTCCTGACCACGACGGACGGCTCCGTGGAGGAAAGCCGGATCCAGGCCCAGCTCGCCGAGGGGCTCGAGGCCGTCAAGATACCCGACCGCATCGTGGTGCTGCCGGTCATGCCCAAGTCGGTCAACGGCAAGATCGATCGCCATCAGCTCATGGCCCAACTCACGGACTGAAGAAGGGCATGGCGTACGGCATCATCCAGGTCAGCGACGGCGTCGAGGAGCGAAAGCGGGTGTCCGATTTCCTGGCGGGCTTTGTGGGCAGCGGAGGTCTTCTCCGTCCACGCCCGGGAGACGAGGAGGCGGACATGTGGAGGCGACGTATGGCGTGGTGGTGGGACGAAAACCCCCACTGCCAGGCGGATTCGCCGAAGGGGTTCCTCATCGAACACGAAAAGGACGGGCTGGTGGGGTTCAACGGCTACATTCCCTTTGCTTATGAATGCGAGGGAGAGACCCTGCCCAGTCTGGTTTCCACCACGCTCTTCGTCGAGCCCGCCCACCGCGCCGCCGTCCTGGGCCTGATGATGAAACAGCGCCGACTGGGGGAACACTATCAGCTGGTCGATGGTTCCCCTTCGCCGGAAATGCGGCGGCTTCTGGAGCGCTTCGGCTATCAGTCCGCCGGAGAGCGATCCCAATATCTCATCCCGCGGCGCGCGCTGCTTCGGGCCGGCTTCCACCTGCCAGGCTGGAGCCTTCCCCTGGCCAGCGTCGAGGAGGCTGCGTCCTGCCGGTTGGTTCTGGATCCGGCGCAATGGGACGGTTTTTCCCACCCTAGGGACGGGCGCATCCACCGCTGCGGGGACCGCGCCACCCAGAGTTGGCTGCTCCGATCCGGATCCGAAGCGCGGAACTTCTACGGCTTGCTCGATGGCGAAGGGCGCCCTCTGGCCTGCGCCCTCGGCATACACAAGCGCCGTCTCGGGCGCTGGATCTGCTTTCTGCTCGACTACCGGGACCATCATCCCGGGCAAGCCGGACTAGGGCTGCTGATGCGCAAACTCTTCGAGGAACCCGGTGCCCTGCCCGAGGGAACGGAAGGGCTGGTGCTGTCGCGATTCGAAAAGGGGACGCTCCACGGGGCTCCTGGTCGTCGCACCGGATCGAACCTATACTACCATCTCCCCCCGGCCTGGCAGAATCGCGCCAAGGCCTGCCTGCCGGTCGAGGGCGACCTCGTCCTGCTCTGAGCAGAGGATTCCGACCCCATGAAGTGTCTCTGGCTCACCCGCAAATATCCGCGTCCCCGCAACAGCGGCGAACTGCTCTATTCCGACGGGCTGATCCGCTCCTTCGCCGACGCGGGGGCGAAGCTCGTCGTGATCGCCCACGACAATGACGAATCCCCGGTGGGAGACGGCAGCGAGGCCAGCACCTTCCGGGATGATCAGGGGGTCGAATGGCGGCTCGGTTCTCCCCAGTTGGGATCGCGGCTGGGGAGCTTGCTACGGACCCTACCCGCGGATTCCTGGCGCTTGAAAAATGGCGGACCGGCGGCGGCCTTGGACAAGGCCCTGGTCGAGGAGTCCTGGGAGGCCATTCTCATCGACCACGCCGCCCTGGGCTGGGCCCTGCGGCCAGTCCTGCAACGGCGCCGCCGCGGCGGCATCCCCGGCGCCCCCTTGCTCGTCTACGTGTCGCACAATCACGAGGCCCGCGTTCGTCGCGAGGTCGCGAGGAATTCCGACGCTTCCTGGCTGCGTCGCCTGGCGCTCCGCTACGATGCCGAAAAATACGCCCGGCAGGAGGAAGCCCTCTGCCGCGAGGTGGACCTGGTCACGGCGATCACTCCGGCCGAGGTGGAGGCCTATCGACAGGGCTTCCCCGGGCAGCGCTATCTTTGCCTGACGCCGGGATACTCGGGATCCATCCATGCCGATCGACAGATTACCAGGGAGACGCCGCGCCGCCTTGTCATGTCAGGGTCTTTTGAATGGATCGCTAAGCAAATCAACCTGGAGCGATTCCTCGAGCAGGCCGCCTTGCCCCTGTCCCGGGCGGGGATTGACCTGCGCATTGTGGGTAAGGCGGAGGAATCCTTCCGCGCGGCGATGGAGCAGCGCTATCCCGGGGTCGAATTTGTCGGTCGCGTTCCGGAGATGAGTCCCTACCTGCTGGACTCTCGTATGGGGCTGATCGTCGAGGAATTCGGGGGCGGCTTCAAACTGAAGACGCTCGAATACCTTTTCCACGGCCTCCCCCTGGCGGGATTGGTCCAGGCCGTCGAGGCCCTGCCCTTGGAAAGCCCGCGTCACCTCTTGCTCACGCCCGACGTCTCCTCCTTGCTGGAGGCCATTATCGACCTGATCGACGATGTCGACCGTCTCAACCGCATGCAGCGCGAGGCCCTGGCCATCTGCCAGGGGGCCTTTCGCTGGGAGGACCGGGGACGGGAGCTCTTTGAGGCCCTCCAACGCGGGCGGGGCGAAAAAGCCGCATCCACCGCCGCCGAGTGAGCGTATACCCGCAATCCGGAGGCGGGGACGGCCGCTGGAGGCGCATTCGCATTGACATCCCGAAATTCCAAGCTTCTTTCCACCAAACATGAGCCACGACCCCTCTGCTTCGAAAAATCCTCTCGCCGCCTACGTTGGGAACGTTTTTCTCTTCCTCGTTCCCGCGGCTCTCATTTTCCTCCTGGGCATTGTCGGCGCCTCCTTTTTGAAGGGGATGAAGCGTCCTGAAGAACCCAAGAAGGAGACGGCTCCGGTCGCCGCAGCCACAGCACCGGCCGCTCCGGCCCCGAATGCCGCCCCGGCGGCACCCGACAGTGCCCCGGCTCCCGCGGCTCCGTCCGGTGGGGCTTCCGCCGGTGGGATCGATCCCGCCGTTCTGGCCCTGGGCAAGGCCTCCTATGCCACCTGTGCGGCCTGTCACGGACCCGATGGCACCGGCCTGAAAGTGGGTCCGTCCTTGATGGCCCCGAGCTTGGTCGGCTCGAAAATGCTTCTGGATGACCCCGACAAGGCGCTTCTCGTGGTTCTCAAGGGCATTGCCAAGGAAAACATGGACTTCATGGGGGTGATGGCCCCCTTGGCCGCCGCGCTCGACGACGAGAAGCTGGCGGCGGTGCTCACTTACCTGCGCAACGAATGGGGCAACAGCGCCCCGCCTGTGACGGTCCAACAGGCCGCCGCGGCTCGCGCCAAGTTTGCGGATGTCAATGCCCCCGCCGGCGTGCGTCGCGCGGATATCGACGCCATCGTCGAGGCGCACAAGTGATCGCGTCGCTTTTTCCGGGGCTGCGCCCCGGGACTGACTGAGGGAATGGCTGAAGTCTCGAGATTTCCCTCAGCTTCGGCCTCGCCAGAGAGCACGTTCCGTGCATACAGGGCATTGCGACCGCGCCTGCAGCGGAGTGCCTCCTGCAAACGGGATTGCGAGACGCTTTCCCGCGATGAGCGTGCCGGGCATTGAGCCGGGTCGGTTGGCAAGGCCTCGATCTGCCTGCAGGATGCCCTTGCCGACGAGGGAGGGCCAACGAGGGCTCTAACAAGAACACCGCAGACTTATCGGCAGCTCGGTAGGGGGGGGAGGGGATTCCTGGCCGTCGCCAGCGAGTGGGGGATTGGCGGATCAGGAACCGGATGCGGGAGAGGCGCCCCCCGTCCTGGCGCGACGCGGACGACGCCCTTTTCCCCAAGGGTAAGAAAAGAAGAGGGCTAGGGGGGCGAAGCAAAGCCTGTGAGCTGACCCTCCAGCCAAGCTCGCCCTTCCCCACAGGGGGGGAGGGCCCAAGGCTCCGACTGGTGAGGAAGGCCCTGGGCCTTCAATCCCAGGGCTCAATCCAGGCCCATCTTCGGCGCGCTGATGGTGGTGCGCTGCGGACCGGGCTTGGGCGCCTCGGCAAAGCGCTGCACTTCGAAGCCCGCAATGGTGAGGGGGATGTTCTGCACGTCGCTCACGAAATTCCAGGCAGCGGGCACGCCGATCTCTTCGGCAATGGAGCGGGCTTCCAGATAGGTGGGGACCGCATCCGGCGCGACCTGGAAGACGGCGACGCCCTTGGGGTTGGACTTCAGGTTGCGCAGGGATTGCACGTAGTTGGAATTCGGCTGGCGCATCTGCTCCAGGGTTTCCCCAGTCTTGGGGGTCAGGGTCACGAGCATGGTGGTTCGTCCCGGGGTGACCTCGGACTGGATGTTGAAGGCCCGGGCCGCGGTGAAATTGTTGGCCTCGCGCTTGATCAGCTCGCTGATCTTGTAGGCGTCGTAAATGACGCGGTTTTTCACCGCATCGCGATGGCGGTCCAGATTGGCGAGGTCCTTGAAGTAGTTCATGAGGTTGCGCTCATCCGCGCGGACCTCCTCCTTGGCGCTGCCCCAATAGAAGACCACCCGGTTACCGTCGTTGGCCTCGACCTTGATGGTGGGCGTGGCCGGGTTGGTCGAGGGATCGAGGGCGATCCACTTTTCATAGTCCCCCTTGGTGGCGGCGATCATGGCCGCCATGACCTGATCCATGGGCTTGCGGGTGGCGAGGGAAAGGCTGCCCGCGGTTTCGAGGAGTTGCTTGCTCGGGGCCATCCCGGCGTCGTTGGCGACCTTCCAGGCCTTGGCCACCGCGTCCATCTGGTAGAGGCCCGCCATGCCGGCAATGTCAGGCCAGGCCTTCTTGGCGTCTGCCTCCCCAAGGATCTTCTTCAAGAGGGGCACGAAGGGATCCGGAGCCGGGTCCCGATAAATCAGCTGGGAGCGATTTTGGTTGAGACGGGTCGTGATGGTACTGACGAGTTCCTGCTGGTCGAGGAGGAAGGTGCCCTGCTTGGCCACGAAGATGCGCAGTTCCTTGGGATCCTGAGGGTATGGGCGGGGATTGGGCAGCCTCACCACGGAGGGCGGACCGTGGTCGATGACCGGGGTGTTCTCGAGGATGCCCTTCAGCTTCTCCAGCTCCTGCAGCATCGTGTTGACCTGTCCCTTCTTGGTGTCCCGCGCCTTGGTGCGCTCGGCGAGTTGCTTCTCGAGATCCTCGACATGGGCCAGGGTGACGCTGCGATCCTTCACGTCGAGGGTTTTGAGCTCCTCGTCGTGAACCACAATGGATTTCTCCAGCGCTTCGATCTTTTTCTTCACCTCCTCGGGATCTTCGGGCGTCTTTTCCGCCTTCACCAGCTCGCGCAGTTCGATGAGGGTCTGCTCGTCAATCTGAGGAAGGTCGCTCATGACCTTCTTCACTGCCGTGGCGGCGGCAATCCCCACGGTCACGAGAATAATGATGAGAATGCCCACCACGTTGGTGATGGTGTCGAGCAGGGAGACGAAGGGGATTTCCTGGTCCTGACGATGTCGGCGTGCCATGGACGAAAGTGATAGAAATTAGTTGGGCGTCGCTGTCGGCTGGGGATCGGGAGGGAGGAATTCGGCCCCCTCCGGGGGCTCCACCGTGCCCATAAAGGCCCGGAAGTTGGCGAGATCGACGGCGCCGCGTCCCGGCAGCGGCAGACGGGCCAATTGTTCCGGGGCAAAGTTGTGCGTCTGTTGGGCCCAGCCAGCGGCATTGTTGAAGGAGCCCATACCGTCGTTCCGCACCAAGAAGACCAGCTTGCTGTTGGGCACTTCCTTCACGGCGCGGAGAAAGGCATCGTAGGTGTCATTGGCGATGATCACTTCCGGGGCTGAGCTGATCTGAGTGCGACGCTGTTCATCCCAGAACAGGACGATGCGTCCCCCCGAGGCTTCGATGAAGAAGGTCTTGCCTTCCTCGGCCCGGCCACTGCCGCTCGGTTGGACCACCACGGGTGGTGGGGTTTCGTTCTTGAGGTTCCGTTCGGCGATCTCGGCCTTGAGCTTCTCGATCTCGGTTTTGAGGATCTTGGACTCCTGGTCGTAGCCCTCGATCTCGAGGAGAAGGTCGTCGAGCTGTTTCAGGAGATTCAGGCTCAGCTCCGCTGCCTTTTCGCTGTCCCCGACCAGCTTTCTCAGGTTTACGACCTGGGCGCCCTTGATTTTCTCTTCCTTTTCCAACTCCTCGAGCTTGTCCAGCAGCGGCGCGAGATCCCCCATGGCCTTGCGCTGCTCGGTCAGTTCGCGCTGGAGGCGATTGTGCTCGAGGGCACGATCCACTTCTTCCTGGGTCATGCCCTCGCTCTGCTGCGTTTGGGAGACCACGAGAAAGACGATCAGCAGCACGAGGACCCCGATGAGGGTGCACATGACGTCCAGGAAGGGCAACACCATGATTTCCTCATCCTGGGGTTTTCTGGGCTTCGCCATGGGAATTGCAAGGTGGGCTGATGCGAGGGCCTCTTCGAGTGCTGGGGAACGGGCTCGCCTTTGTCAGCCTGATGTTTCGGAGATGGAAACAGGGGGATTCAAGAACGCAGGAGTGAGGGGATAGTAAGGCCCCTCATTCCGGCGACGGTGTCTGGCTTCGCCCGGCTCAGCTTCGGGAGAACCAGCCTTTCTTCACGGTTTGGTTGATGACGACTTGCTTTTCCCCCAGGTCGGCGAGGAGCTTGTTGAGGGATCCAATGCCTTCCGCCAAGGCGGTGGTGTGCTCGGTGGTCTGGCGGACCGAATCGGCGATGGCGGCGGAGACCTCCTCGCGAAGGCGATCCAGGGCCATGGCGAACTCGGCGCTAACCCTCTGCTGGTGTTCGGCGGCGCGCTGTTCCAGGGCGTAGGCCTGCTCGTTGACGGTGGCGGAGAGGGTGTTCAGGTCGGAAAGGAATTCCTGCTGCGCCGAGGTCACCAACTTCACCAATTGGTTCACCATGCCGGGTTCGTCCGTGACCGGACCCTGTCCGTCGTTGAGCCGGGGGATGAGGACCTCGTTGCAGAAGGTGTCGATGCTGTTCAGGGTGTCGTCTTCCGCCTTGATCATGGCGTTCATGGGGAAGTTGAGGAGCAGCACAAGGCTGAGGCCAACGAGGGTCGAGTCGAAGGCGCCGCCGAGGCCGTTGATAACTCCCTTCAGCGAAGCCACCACCGAGCTGATGTCGTCGAGGTTGTCGAAGTTGAGGCTCATGAGGGCCTGGGAAAGACCGATAACCGTACCGGCAAAGCCAACGATCGGGATGGCCCAGACGAAGGCCTTGACGTAGCTGAAGCTGGCTTGGGCCCGGTTGGCATCCGTGTCGGACTGGGTGCCCATCAGGTGGACCACGTCACCGGCATCCTGACAGCCTTCGAAAAGTTCCAGGGCCTTGCGGATGCGGTTGACCATGATGCTGTCGCGCAGCGTTTCGGGAAGCGAGTAGAGGTTGTCGATGAACTTGCCCACGTTCTTTTCGTCGATCTTGTTGCCGAACTTCTCCGGGAGCACGTCGAGGAGCATCGCCTGGCGCTGGCGCTTCAGCTTCTGGAACTTCATCACCAGGATAGTGATCGCCCAGGAGAAGAAGAAGGTGTTCACGAAGTTGATGATGAGCTGCGATCCCCAGAGGCTTGCGGCGTACTGGATCGCGTTGAGCTGAGAGGTCGGTGTGCCGGCGGGGGCCTTGAACTGGAGTAGGATCGTGACGAAGAGAATGGCGGCGCCCAGTCCGATGCCGAAGCTGATCAGCATGTTCGGGTTGGAGGGGTCGGTTTCCTCCCAGCCCGTGCGCTCCTTGGGCTTATCCTTCCGGGCCGGAGTTTGCGAGGCGCCGGTAGCGGGCGTTTTGGCTCCCGTCGGAGCGGGCACGCCCGAGGGCGAAGGCGGCGTTGCCGAGGCTTGTTCCGCCGAGGGAATCTCGAGCTTGGTGTTGCAGCCCGGGCAGCGGACGACTTTGCCGGCGAGTTCCGGCTCGGCCTTCAGCTGCATATCACAGATGGGACACTGGAAGTTCACGATTTTGGCTCCTGGGTTGGTTAGGTTAATCTGAATGAATTCAAAAAATAGCCCCATCCCGGGGCTCCAAAGGGCAGGTCGCCTGTCTCAAGAGGGACGGCCCGAGGGGACCACCGCGTGGACAGGAGAGAACTCGCGAAGGCGATTCGATTCGCCGGATCGGCGCGAAAGGCGCCCGCGATTGCTCTGCTTGCTCAACATTATTTAAACGACGGAGGAAGGTCTGCCGCGCTTAGGCGGCGGAGCGCGGAATGTAAACGTAAGGCCCTATTGAAAGCGAGCAAAAAACGGAAATTCCCTCCACTCGGGTTTGTCTGAGCATCGCGCTCGGGAAGAGCCGCCACCGCCGGAAGCGCGAGGGAAGGTGGCGAAGGCGCTTGTTATCAAGCGGCTATGTCAGGAGACGGAGGAGCCGTGGTCTCAGTCAACACGCAGGGCTGGACCCCTGACTTTCTTCCGGCCAAATTTCAGGCTCGAAGAAGGCCAAATGCTTTAGATTAGTTAATATTTAAGGAATTTTATAGAAATTTCTGGAATTTTCCAGAATTTCTGTCTTAGTCTTCTGGAGTTCTGCTAAGGCTTTCCCATGCCCGTCGTTCCAGTATCGATGCCCGCCTCCCTCCGTATCGGCACAGCGTTATTGCTCTTTGTTCTCGTCTCTCTCCTTTGTCCCAGCGCCACGACGGCCCAGCAGATCCAAGCGGTCGCCGGGCCACCCAAGCCCCGTGCGGGGATGATGGAGTCCCAGCGACCCGGAGAGCAGTCGCCTTGGGCCTTCCTCTTGCCCAGCTCGTCAGGCCATCTCCTGCCCGGGGCCTTGCCCACGACGGCTCCCAAGACGGGCTTGCCCAAGGTGTTCGCCCCTTCCCAGCCGCGCTCGCTCCGGACCCGATATCCCTGGCGACTGGATATCGTGTGCACGGTTTTCTGGATCGGTGAGTTGCCCAGCCGGAACAATCCGGTGCCCAACACGGTCAGCGCCTGGGATCGCCGTTGGACCTCGAACTACGGAGGCTTTGACGATCCTGATCCCAAGGGCCGGGAGGGCTTCCTGCCCAAGCGCTTCACCCCCGGACAGAACCCCTTCTACTTTGCCCTGCCTTACAACGACATTTCCAAGACGGGCACCAAGGCCTCGGCTCGCGCCATTCCTTGGTTTCAGGAGGCCTTTTACCGCAATGGCCGCACCATTCTGAAGGGGCGCTGGATCGCCATCCGCAAGGATGGCAAGGTCTGCTACGCCCAGTGGGAGGATGTCGGTCCCTTCGAAACGGACGACTGGGAATACGTCTTCGGCGAGGCCCGACCCAAGACCACACAGAATCGAGGAGCGGGTCTCGATGTCTCCCCAGCCGTGCGCGACTACCTCGGCTTTGACGGGGGCTACGGCGTGGTGGACTGGCGCTTTGTCGACATCGAGGAGGTGCCCGATGGACCCTGGAAGCAGTATGGGGCCAACAACCCCTTCGTGAACCTCGCCTTACAGGGGGATCAGTGGAGCGAGGAACCCTTATGGTACAAGGGAAAGCGATAATCCCCGTGGCTTCGAATTCTCTCAATAAGAACACGCGGTTCTCTAACGCCCCGTGGAGGTCCGCGCGCTGAGCGGGCTCACGGGGCAGGGTCTTCTTCTGGCGTTCTCTCGAGATCTTTTAGGGCGT
>CAZKGI010000016.1:0-66404 GCA_964552315.1 uncultured Akkermansia sp.
AGCACATTGAAGCAGAAACCGCGAGCCTCGACACCGCCATCGCCCGCACCGAGCGAGAAATCGCCCTGATGCAAGAATACCGGACGCGGATGACGGCGGACGTGGTGACCGGCAAGCTGGACGTCCGCGCCGCCGCTGCTCACCTGCCCGAGCCTCCCCCTGATCGTGAACCAGAAGGCGAAACCATCGAGGAAACGGAAACAGAGGAGGACACGACAGTTTGAAAAATCTTCCCAAATTGGGAACTTTATCTTGATTTTTCAACCTGGGAACTCCATTTTCTAATGCGAATCATCTCCAGAAAATTCTTGATTGACTACTGGGAGAAAGTTCCCGCCGCGAAGTCGGAGCTGCAGGCCTGGTACGCGGAAGTCAAAGCCGCGGATTGGGCCACCCCCGCCGAGGTGAAGGCGAAATACGGGAACGCCAGCATCCTCAAGGACGGACGGGTGGTGTTCAACATTTGCGGCAACAAGCATCGGCTGATCGTATGGATTAATTACGAATTCCGCACCGTGTATGTCCGGTTCCTGGGCACGCACAAAGAGTACGACGAAATCGACGCGCAGATCATCTGATGAAACCCAAACTGATCAAAACCGACGCGGATTACCAGGCTGCGCTGGCCCGCATCGAGCAGATCTTCGATGCCAGGTCGGGCACGCCGGAAGGCGACGAGCTGGAGCTTCTGGCCACTTTGGTGGAACTTTACGAGGAGAAGGCTTTCCCCATCGATTTACCCAGCCCGGTGGAGGCGATCAAATTCCGCATGGAGCAGCAGGGGTTGAAAGCGAAGGATTTGATACCCTATATCGGGAGCGCGTCCAAAGTCTCCGAAGTGCTGGCGGGCAAACGTCCCTTGAGCCTGACGATGATTCGAAAGCTGGTGAACGGGCTCGGCATTCCTGCCGAGGTGTTGTTGCAGGAAGAAGGGGCGGCACTGCCTTCAGATGAAGCGTTGCAGCAGGGGCGTCATTTTCCCATCGCCGAAATGGTAAAACGCGGTTGGTTCACCGGATTCGTGGGGACGATTGCTGAGGCGAAAGATCAATTGGAGGATTTGTTGAATAAATTTGTGGGCCCTCTTGGTCCCTGTGCGCTTATTCCTGCCTTGGACCGCCAACATGTGCGCGATGGCAGCCAACAGGATGGGCACGCCCTTGCGGCGTGGCGCATCCGCGTTGCCACATTGGCATTGCGCGAGACCTTACCCGACTACAAGCCGGGCACGGTGACCATGGATTTCCTGCGGGAACTGGCGCGTCTGAGTTATCTTGACTCCGGACCGCTGCTGGCGAAGGAGTTCCTCAATAAAAACGGCATCCATCTCATCTGTGAGCCGCATTTGCCCAAAACCCATCTGGATGGAGCCGCGCTGAGATTGCCGAATGATGCGCCGGTGGTTGCCTTGACGCTCAGGTATGACCGGCTGGATAATTTCTGGTTCACTCTATTTCACGAGTTGGCGCACGTGGCGCTCCACCTCTACCAAAGCGACATGGAAACCTTCTTCGACGATCTGTCGAATGATCAAAGTAAGGACCAGTGTGAAGAAGAGGCGGATGCCATGGCCACAGAGGCACTGATTCCCCCGGATGATTGGAAACAGGCGCGACTGAGGAGGAATTCGCCAGCTGACAGCGTGGTTGCCTTTGCCGAGAGACTTCGAATCAGCCCCGCGATTCCCGCCGGTCGTTTACGTTACGAATCACGGGACTACAAGGTGTTCAAAGCTCTCATAGGGATGGGAAAAGTGCGCCCGATGTTTGGTATATAAGGATAAGAGTCATGGCGACGGACACCTCCGAAAAAGGCCTCGAAACCCTGATCATGCGCCACATGACCGGCGGGGACGGGTTCTTTCCGGAAGGTGGATCCACGATCCACGAGCCTGCGGATGAGCTTGCCGCGGCCAAGGCGGCGGGGAGCGGGTGGATTGCCAGTCGTCCGGAGGATTTCGATCGGTCACACGCCCTCGACGTGGCACAGCTCTTCGCTTTTCTCCACTCCACTCAGCCGGAGATGCTGAAGAAAACCGGCATCGGCAACTACCGGGATGCCAAGGACTATGCCCGGCAAAAGTTCCTCGCCCGTATCAGCTCCGAGATCGGCAAGCGCGGCGTCATCGACGTGTTGCGGCGGGGCGTCGAGGATGGACCGCTCCGCTTCGATCTTTTTTTCGGCACCCCTTCTCCGGGGAACGAGGCAGCCAAGGCGCGATTCTCGCAAAATCGCTTCTCCATCACCCGTCAACTCCGCTACAGCCAGGATGAGACGCGCCGTGCTCTCGATCTCGTGATCTTCCTTAACGGCTTGCCCTTCGCCACCTTCGAGCTCAAGAACAGTCTCACCAAACAGACGGTCGAGGATGCCATTGAACAGTATCGTCGCGACCGCGACCCTCGTGAGAAGCTATTCCAGTTTGGGCGCTGTGCCGTGCACTTTGCGGTGGATGACGCCGAAGTTCGCATGTGCACCGAGCTGAAGGGCAAAGCCTCTTGGTTCCTTCCCTTCAACCGGGGATGGAACGACGGCGCGGGGAATCCCCCGAACCCGGATGGGCTCAAGACCGATTATCTCTGGAAAGAGGTGCTGGCCCCGGCCAGTCTCACCGATATCCTGGAAAATTACGCCCAAATCGTGGAGGAAAAGCATCCGAAGACGGGTCGGAAGAAGCGCGTCCAGATCTTCCCCCGATTCCACCAGCTCGCCGCGGTGCGGGCCCTGCTTGCCGATGTGGCGGATGTGGGGGCGGGTCGGCGCTATCTGATCCAGCATTCCGCCGGCAGTGGCAAGTCGAACTCCATCGCGTGGCTGGCCCATCAGCTGGTTCGGGTGCGACACGGGGAGGAGGAGGTCTTCGACTCCGTGATTGTCGTCACCGACCGTCGCATCCTCGACGATCAGCTGCAGAAGACGGTGAAGCAATTCCTCCAGGTGAAGGCCCTTTTTGGACATGCGTCACGCTCCGGGGATCTGAAGCGTTTTCTGGCCGAGGGCCGCAAGATCATCATTTCGACCGTGCAAAAATTTCCCTTCATCCTCGACGAACTCGAGGGGGAGGGTGCCGGAAAGCGTTTCGCCATCCTCATTGACGAAGCCCACAGCAGCCAGGGGGGGAAGACCTCGACAGCAATGAGCGGCGTCCTCGGTGGCAGGGAGGAGAAGGACGGAGAGGGAGACGAGGACGAGGAAGATCTCATCAACAATGCCCTCGAGCAGCGCATTCGGTCCCGCCGGCTGCTCGACAATGCCAGCTACTTCGCCTTCACGGCAACGCCGAAACCGAAGACCCTCGAACTGTTCGGCATCGCGCTTCCGCCGGACGCCGAGGGCAAGGTGAAACACCGTCCCTTCCATGTTTATACCATGAAGCAAGCCATCCAGGAGGGCTTCATCCTCGATGTGCTGCGCTCTTTCACGCCGGTCGATAGCTACTACCGGCTCGTTAAAAAGGTCGAAGACGATCCGGAATTCGACAAGAAGAAGGCGCGGAAGAAGCTGCGCCGCTACGTCGAGAGCCACGACCATGCGATTCGTCTGAAGGCAGAAATCATGGTGGATCACTTCCATGACCAGGTCTTGGCCCCGGGCAAGATCGGAGGGAAGGCCCGGGCCATGGTCGTCTGCAACGGGATCGAGCGGGCCATTCAGTATTTTCATGCCTTTCAAGCCTATCTCCGCGAACGGAAAAGCCCCTGGCAGGCCATCGTGGCCTTTTCCGGAGAGCCGGAGTATGAGGGTGAGAAGGTTTCCGAGTTGTCACTGAACGGCTTTCCCAGCAGTGAGATCGCCGACAAGTTCCAGGAGGATCCCTACCGTTTCCTCATCTGCGCCGACAAGTTTCAGACTGGCTACGACGAGCCTCTTCTCCACACGATGTATGTGGACAAGCCGCTCTCCGGGATCAAGGCCGTGCAAACGCTCTCCCGCCTCAACCGCGCTCATCCGGAGAAGCGCGATGTCTTCGTGCTCGACTTTCAGGACAACGCCACGGCCGTGACGAGGGCCTTTTCCGACTACTATCGGACCACCCTGCTGAGCGAGGAGACCGACCCCAACCGGCTCCACGATTTGCGCAGGGATCTGGACGAGGCGGACGTCTACACCCCCGAGCAGATCGATGAGGTGGTCGAGCGCTTTCTCGCTGGGGCAAGCCGGGAGACCCTCGATCCCCTCCTCGACCTCTGCGTGGCCCAATATCTGGTACATCTCGACGAGGACGGACAGGTCGCCTTCAAAGGCAAGGCCAAGGCCTTCGTTCGCACCTACGATTTCCTTGGCTCGATTTTGCCGTATGGAAAGCAGGAGTGGGAGAAGCTGTCGATCCTATTGAACCTGCTCATCCCCAAGCTGCCCGCCCCGAAGGAGGAAGATGTCTCCAAAACCATCCTGGAGGCGATCGACATGGACAGCTACAGGGTCGAGAAACGGCAGGCTCTCAAGATTGCCCTGGCCGACGATGAAGCTGAGATCGACCCCGGCCCGATCGGCGGTGGGGGGCGCAAGCCCGAGCCAGAGCTGGACCGGCTCAGCAACATTCTCAAGGCCTTCAACGAACAGTTCGGCACCCTGTTCACCAACACAGACCGGGTCTTCCAGCGGATCAAGGACGACATCGCTCCTCAGGTCGCGGCGGATCCCGCTTTCAAGAACGCCCGCGAAAACACACCGGCTGCCGCCCGGATCGAGCATGACAAGGCCCTTGCCAAGGTGATGTTGAGCCTGCTCAAAGATGACACCCAGGTTTACAAGCAGTTCGTCGAGAACGAGTCCTTTAAACGGGCGGTGAGCGACCTGGTCTATTCGCTGACGACGGCGGCGTGAGTCGAGATCGGGGCTGCACGGCCAGGCATTCAGGATTCCGCAGCGATCTGGCTTGGAGGAAAAGAGTTGATGCGGGGGAGTGAGGTGCCCCCAATCACTGGAACAGTTCCAATGAGAGTCTAACCAGTGGTCGCAGGGTTTGGGCTTGGTATGGATACTTGTAACCTGAAATTGGGGAGTCTTTGAACGATTCTTTGTGACTCACACAATATCAGATAATACCGACGACGGGACTCGAACCCGTACGAGCTAGGCTCAGCGGATTTTAAGTCCGCAGCGTCTACCATTCCGCCACGTCGGCGCGGGAAAAAAGGACATGCTTTCGACGGGGAGAAGGAAGCATTCGCCCAGAAGGGGTCAATGGGACAGGAGACCGCGCCTGACCAAATTATTGAGGCGATGGGCCACGTCGACGAGGCCATCCACCACGGTTTGGCGATAGCTGCGTCCATCGCGGGTGTCGATACCGTGCCCGGGATCCAGTTGCCGCAGGGCCTCGAGGGCGGGATCCTCGTGGTCAAACAACTCCACAAAGACAAACTCGAGCTTGCCGGTCTGGGCGGCGGCAGCGAGCAGGGCCCCAATCCAGCCGTCGTCCGTGCTGAGACAGCCGCGGGTGGTTTTGGCGGAGGCGTGAAACATGCCCATTTCATCCGCGGCGGCAATCTCGGCGATGAGGGCCTCGTTTTCCGCAATGGCGAGTCCGGAGTCGCCGCAGTGGGCGGCATCGACCATGATCTTGAAGAACTTGCTTCCCAGCTCGGCATTGGCGGCCCGTACAAAGTCCCAGCCCTTGCGGAGGCTGTTGAAGGTCTGGAATTCCCCCTTGCGGAGGAATTCGATATGCCAGTGCTGGATGCTGCTGTGGGCGATGTCAGCCTCGCGGTAGACCCGGCTGTGGACGCGGACATTCTGGGCCACCGCAGCTTGGTAGGCTTCGCCCGTCTTGGGGCTGGCACCGGCCTGCATCCACTGTTCGATGGAGGTGGAGGCCACCTGGGTGATGCCGTGCCGCTTGGCGATTTCGACGCCAGCGATGAGCATCTCGACGACCTGGTCCTCATCCGCGGGCTCCATGGGATCGGCGCCACCCACCATGAGGATGAGATGAACCGTGAGCCCGAGCGCACGCAGCCCCTCGACCAGCTCGTCGCTGTCACCGGCATGGACGCCGGGGAAGACGGGGACCTGAACGCTTTGGATGCGGACTGGCGAGGCCTGGGAAAGGGCTTCCATTTCGGCGACGGAGAGCAGGCGGCCATCCTCGCCGCGCGGGAGTCGGCCCTCTCCATCCGGGGCCAGTCCGCCAACGAAACGAATGTGTGTGGGGACGACGCCGAGCTCGACGTCCGTAAGCAGGGGAAAGGGTTCGGCCATGCGGAGAGGATGGAAGAATCTTTCCGATCGGGCAACCGCAAAAAAAAGCCGCTCAAGTCATTTTGCGCGGCCCTTTTGTTTTATCGTGAGGGTGTCTCCTCAGGCCAGACTCGGCTGCAGGGTGCGGAGCAGGAGAATCTGTTCGCCGACGTCGGCGCTCATCTGTCTCCAGCGGCTCAGCATTTCTCCAGAGATCTTGATGCGCTCGCTGACCAGCCTTTCCAGCTCCTGATAGCCTTCGGAGAGTTGCTGGGAGAGTTCTGCGAGAGTGGCATAGGCCTCAGCGCGCGTGGGGCAGGCGATCTTCCAGCCCCCCTCGTCCGCCAGGTGGGCCTCGGCGAGGCGCTGCATCTCGCGGAGTTCCGCGAGGACGATCTTCTCCTCGGAGACACGGCGCAGTTCGCTGACCAAACCGAGCTTGGCCAGGATCCAGATGGTCCACTTGGTCGGATCCCACTGCCAGGGCTTGACCCCGTTGCGGTAGTCGTGCTGGAAAGAGTGGTGATAGTTGTGATAGCCTTCGCCGAAGGTGAAGAGGGCCATGAACCAGCTGTCACGAGCGCTCGTGCCGGAGTCGTAGGGGCGGTTTCCGATGGTGTGACAGAGCGAGTTGATGAAGAAGGTGCAGTGTTGCACGGCGACCACCCGGGCGATGCCGCCGATGAGGAAGGAGCCCAGGGCGGCGGAGGGACCGCCGTAGAGGTAGCCCAGCAGGGTGGGGAGGCCCAGGCCCACGAGAACGCCGATGGGGCGGTGATAGCGGTGCTGCCACATCACCAGGCGATCCTTTTTGAGGTCGCTGACGTTGGCGAGGGGACGGGGGTAGAGCTTGAAGAAGATCCAGCCCATGTGCGCCCAGAAGAAGCCCCGCGAGATGCTGTAGGGATCGTCGTGCTCGTCGTCGACGTGCTTGTGGTGCTGGCGGTGGTCCGAGGCCCAGTCGAGGGCGGAATCCTCAAAGGCGGCCGCACCGAAGAGCAGGGTGGTGAGCTTGACGGTGCGTCCGGCCTTGAAGGCCTTGTGGGCGAAGAGTCGGTGGTAGCCGAGCGTGATGCTCATGCCCGTGGTGACAAAGAGAACCACGAAGAGGGCGATTTGGAACCAATCCAATCCGTAGTGAGCGATGTAGAGGGGAACGCCGATGAGGGCGACGAAGAAGGTGACAATGAGGAATGAACTGGAGAGCCAGTTAATCCGATCGAAAGGGAACTTGGGTATCATCGAGAAAAAGACAGGGGAGAAAGGGAGCCGCCGGATGACCTTTCCGAGGCGGGCTCAGGATCGACAGCAGCCGAGACCGTCGTGCTGCTGTCAGATCCTGGGAGAGACGAAAACAGAGAGAGGAAACAAAAGCAGAAAACAAAAATCAGAGGCTACGGTAACGCTTGCCGCCGCCCCGTTCATCACGGTCGCGGTTCGGTTTACGATCGCGCGAATCGCCGTAGCCGTCAAAGTCGCGTTCGCGTGATTCGCCGCGGTAGTCGCCGCGCTCGCCGTGCTCGCGATAGCGGTTGCCACCGCCGCCACGACGATCCTGGCCGCCGTAACCCCCACTGCGGGGAGGACGGGAACCGGAGGGCCCGCCGGCGGGACGGCGATCTTCAGCCTCGCGCACCCGCAGGTTGCGGCCGCCGAGCTCGGAGCCGTCGAGCTGGGCGACAGCGGCTTCGCCCGCATCGCGGCTCGAAAGAGTGACAAAGGCGAATCCTCGAGGACGACCCGTCTCGCGATCCAGCGGCATGTGCAGATCCAAAATGGGGTCAAAGGGACTCAGGAATTCGCGGAGTTCGACCTCCGAGGTGTCGTAAGACAGATTGCCGATATACAATTTCATCGATTCTTAACCAGGTAGCGGCCCTTAGGAATCCAATCGGCTTTGCCTCTGTCCGGGAAATGCGCGGTGACCGTGGTCAGAATCGAATTGCCTGGGAGAATACGTCGAAGCCCAAAAGGGAACCAATGCAAGGGTGGCCCACTTTTTAAGAAAAACCAATTATCTTTCCAAGAAAAATCGTTCGATTTTGTCCGGAATTGTGTTTTCCCGACGGAATCTCCCTAGCGTGTAGGAATTTCCTCGCGGGTGAGCTCTCCGTCGACGAGTCGGAGAATGCCGCGGGGGTTGAGGTTTTGCAGCTCCATGGGCAGGAGGGCATCAGGCCAATCCTGATAGCAGACGGGGCGCACGAATCGCTGTATGGCCCGGGTACCGATACTGGTGAAATAGGCATGCGTGGTGGCCGGGTAGGGGCCCCCGTGATGGATGGCATGACAGATTTCCAATCCCACGGGATAGCCATTGAAGATGAGGCGCCCGGCCTTGCGGCGCAGCACCTCAATCAGTTCGCGGTGCTCGTGCAGGTCCTCCTCGGTGCCATGGACACTGGCGCTGAGCGAGCCTTCGAGTCGTTCCGCGATGGCGACAAAGTCGCGGGGATTGTCACAGGAGACCAGGGTGGAAACTGGGCCAAAGAGTTCCTCGAAATGCGCCGGGTCGGTGAGCAAGCCCTGGGGCGTCGTGGTGAACAAGTAGGCGGCGGCCTCGGCGCGAGCCGGGTCGGGGGCGCGCTCCGAGGAGCCGAGCACCTGCAGGTCATCGCGTTGCAGGCGCGCGGCGATGCCCGCCGTGTAGGCGGCGTGGATGCCGGCGTGCAGCATCGTGGTCGGCGCGTAGGCGGCGATCTGCTCGCGGGCCTGTTCACAAAAGCGCTGCCAGGCGTCCGACTGCAGGCCGAGCACGAGGCCGGGATTGGTGCAGAACTGCCCCACGCCCGCGGTGAGAGCATTGGCAAAGCCCTGGGCGATGCGGTCCGCCTGCGCACGAAGGGCGCCCGGGAGCAGGAAGACTGGATTGACGCTGCCCATCTCGGCATAGAAGGGGATGGGCTGGGGACGGGCCGAGGCCAGGTCGAAGAGGGCCCGACCGCCGGCCAGGGAGCCGGTGAAGGCGGCGGCGCGGATTTCGGGATGACTGACCAGATGGATGCCGGTGTCATGCCGGCACCCGTGAATCAGGGAGAAGACCCCCTCCGGCATCCGGGTCGCGGCGGCGGCCCGCTGGATGGCTCGTGCCGCCATTTCGCAGGTGCCGGGATGGGCCGGATGGGCCTTGACCACGACCGGGCAGCCCGCTGCCAGGGCGGAAATGGTGTCGACCCCGAGCACGGAGATGGCGATGGGGAAATTGCTGGCCCCGAACACGGCCACCGGGCCGATGGGCTCCATCAGGGAACGGACGTCGGGCTTCGGCAGGGGCTGGCGCTGGGGATCGCCCTGATCGATGCGGGCATCGACCCAGGAGCCCTCCCGAATCCAGTCGGCGAATTGTCGGGTGTGTCGGAGGACCCGGTCCCGCTCGGTGGCGCAGCGCGCCAGGGGATGGGCGGTCTCGGCGGCGGCGCGTTCCAAAAAGGCATCGCCCAAGGCCAGGGTTTCCTCGGCGATGGCCTCCAGGAAGTCGGCGCGGGCCTCCGGGCTGAGTTGGCGATAGCGGGGAAAGGCGTCACGGGCCAGGACGAGGGCGGCATGGATCTCGTCGACGGTGGCCTCGTGGTAGGGCGGATCGAGCTCCGTGGCCAGGGCGGGGTTCCGGGCGTGGAAGGTGTCGCGGGATTCCGCGGATTCGCGATTGCCGAGCAGCTGCTGTCCTGTCAGGGTCATGGGTTCGTGCGAGCATCATGGGGGATTTGCCGACGCGAGGCAAGACCGCGCTCCGGATTCTCGGACGATTGGCACGGTCCTGGCGGGGATCCTTCCCTCCGCCAGTCGCTGGGGGCGCCCTCCCTTTTCTTTTTCATTGCGAGCGCCTCCGTTTTGCTCCTAGCATCCCCGCATCATGAGTTTATTGGATCGCTTCTTACTGACGGGCAAACGGGTCTTCATCACCGGAGGCAGCCGCGGACTGGCGCGCGAGATGGCCCTGGCCCTCGCCGAAGTGGGAGCCGACATCACCCTGACGGGACGCGATGGAGAAAGCCTGGAGCGCACAGCCGCCGACCTGCGCGCCCTCGGGCGGCAGGCCACGCCGATCCAAGCCGACATGGGGGATCCCGAGGCCTGCGCGCGCGTCTGCCAACAGGTCCTCGATGCGGGCGGTCCCGTCGACATCCTCATCAACAACGTGGGCGGGCGTTTGATCAATGTGCCGGTGGAGGAGCAAAGCCTGGAGGATTGGCAACGCATCCTCGATCTCAATCTGACCTCCACCTTCCTGTGCACCAAGATCCTCGGTGGCGCCATGGTGCGTCGCGGCACGGGGGGGCGGGTCATCAACATCGCCTCCATCTCCGGTCTCGTGGCCAACCGGGGAATCGGCGGTCGCAGTTACGAGACCGCCAAGGCGGCGGTGATCCAGTTCACGCGGGCCACCGCGTCAGACTGGGCGCGGCACGGGGTCACCGTCAATGCGATCTGTCCCGGAGGCTTCCTCACCGAGCCCAACCAGCGTTGGAGCCGCGAGAATCCGGAGGTGATGGAATCCTTCCTCGAGGCCATTCCCATGGGGAAATTTGGCGATCCCGAGGACCTCGGGCCCCTCGTCGTCTACCTGGCCAGCGAGGCCTCGCGCTACATGACCGGGGCGACCCTCGTCATCGACGGCGGCTATACGCTCTGGTGAGCCCGAGGGGCCCAACCGGAGAGGATGGGCGAGCGGTTCAGAGCTCCGCCTGAAGCAGGGCCGTGACTGCCGCCTGGACGCGCGCTTCCTGATCGGCACTGAGTCCACTCAGCAACGGCAGGGCCGGGCCGGTGTCGGCCAGGCCAGCGAGGCGAACCGCTTCGTGGAGCACGCGGACGGGATTGATCTCGTTGCGCAGATCCTCGAGTGGTTTGAAGAGGCTCTGGATGCGGCGAGCCAGCTCAAGGTCGCCCGCTTTGACCGCCTGGAGGAGGCGGGTGCTGAGGTCCGGGCGAACGCAAACGCAGCCCGCCGTGAAGCCATTCAGTCCGAAACCATCGAGATGGTCGATGACGGGCTGCTCGCCAATGCCGCTGACGATCCACCTTGGGTCGACAAGGTCGACGAGTCGTTCCAGATAAGGGTCTTCCGCCGGGTTATCACAAACGATGGCGTACTTGATCCAAGAGACGAGGCCGGCGTCGACCAGCTCCTTGGCGCCCTCGACGGAGAGGTAGTTGTCGTACTTGATGTAGATGACGATGGGGCGGCCGATCTTTTCGGCAAAGCGGGAAAGGCCGCGAACGACGCCTTCGGAGGTGGTGAGCCCCTGGTGCGGCAGCACCATCACGGTGGGATAGTCGCTTTCCTTGATGACCTCGGCCTGGTCCATCATCACCCCGTAGGCCGGGCCGGCGGAGGGGATGACTAGCGTGTCCGGAGCGGCGATCTCCCTGAGCTCCCCGAGGATATTGGCGTATTCGCTAGGGGCGAGATGGTAAAAGTTGGCGTTGCCCCCGTAGAGGAGAATGTCGACGCCTCCGGCCTCGATGTGGCGAACCAGGGAGGCGTTCGCCTCGCGATGGAATTTGAGGTCTTGATCGCGAGCCAAGGGCGGCACGGCGATGACCGATCGGGCGAGGTCGTCGGAAGTGAGGGGACGAGTTTGCATGGGTAAAGGCAGCTTGGGGCGGTGGGAAAGAAGGGCGGGTTAAAACGGCGGCGGGCTCAGGTCCAGCGGCCGTCGATGAAACGCTGCGCCGGTCCGCTGTAGTCATCGCGCAGGATCTCCGGCAGCCGGTGAGGCCTGACATGGTCATAGCTCTGCAACATGGCGAAACGGAGCAGGGAGGCGGGAATGCCGACGGCGGTGAAACCGGGATGGCCGGTGGCGGGATAGGGGCCCCCGTGGTTCATGGCGGGGGAGACGGCCACCCCGGTGGGCATCTTGTCGTTGAGAAGGCGCCCGACCTTTTGGCGCAAAATGGGTTCGAGCTGGTCGTGGGCCGCGTCGTCCGAGCCGTTCTGGGCCGAATAGATGGCTCCCGTGAGGTTGCCCTCGAGCTGGGAGAGCACCGCCGCGGCCTGGTCGAGGGAATCGACGACGACGATGAGGGAGGAATTGCCAAAGGCCTCGGTCTGCATGGTTTCGGGTTGGCGCAGAAAGGTCTCGCCCGAGACGCGCAGGAGGGTGTTGGCCACGCAGAAGCCCGCGCCCGAGCCGGGGCCCGTGCCGCAGAGGACCTGCGCGCCCGCCGCCGTGAGGATGCGGTGGCTCTCGTGAAGGGTTTTCTCCACCGATTCCGAAAGCAGGGTGCCCACGGGAGCGGCGGTGAAGCGCTGCACGAGATCGGCAATGAAAGCCTCGGTCGCCTCCCCGGCCAGCAGCAGCAGCAGTCCGGGATTGGTGCA
This sequence comes from uncultured Akkermansia sp., assembly GCA_964552315.1. Lineage (GTDB taxonomy): Bacteria > Verrucomicrobiota > Verrucomicrobiia > Verrucomicrobiales > DEV007 > Arctic95D-9. The sequence goes on from CAZKGI010000016.1 coordinate 12,512, forward strand.
GAACTGGCCACTGCCCATGAGGCAGCTCGTGGTGAACTCGGCGGCGAGATCCTCGGCGCGCTCCGCGAGGGCTCCGGGAAGGATGACGACGGGATTGACGCTGGATAGCTCGAGGTAGATGGGCTTGCCGGCGTTGTCCGCGGCGCGTTTCAGGGCCAAGCCAGCGGAGCGGCTGCCGGTGTATCCCGTGGCGCCGACGCGCTCGTCGGTGATGAGCTGCTCGCCGAGGGAATGGCTGGTGCGATAGATGAGCTGCACGGCCCCGGCGGGCAGGCCCGTTTCCGTGGCCGCCTCGTGGGCGGCCTCGGCGAAGAGCTTGGTGGTGCCGGGATGCGAGGAGTTGGCCTTGGCGATAACCGGATTGCCCGCGGCGATGGCGGCGGCGAAGTCGCCTCCCGAAATGCTTCCGAAGGCGAAGGGGAAGTTGTTCGGGCCAAAGACGCAGACCGGACCCAGTGGGCCGTAGCAGGAGCGGAGGTTGTTCTTGGGGTCGATGACGGGCTGGCGCCATTGCCCGCTGCGGGCCGCGGCCGCGGCCTCGCGGAGCTGCCCCACAGTGCGGGGGAGTTCCGCATCGGCGAGGCGGGGGGACTTTGGCAGGGCCGTCTCCAGGTGGGCCATGTTGACGAGCTCCTCCGCCCGGGCTTCGATCTTCGCCGCATAGGTCTCGAGGAAGCTTGCGATCGCTTCTCCCGGCAGCCGACGCATGATCTCGAAGGCTTCCTGCGCGGCGACCAAGGCGGCCTCGCAGTCGGCCCAGGAACTGATTGGATAATGGGCCGGTAGCAATTTCCCGGTGCTGGGGTTGGTGGATTGAAAGGCGCCGATGCTTTCGGAATCGCGCCAAGTGCCGGCGATGAGAACGGGTTCGTAGGCCATAGGGAAGGGGCTAAGCTGGGTGAGGGGGGCGCTCCCGTCAAGAAGAGGAGGGCGCGCGGCCGTCCGGGATCAGACCAGGTCCAGGGGAAAGTGGGAGAGCTGGCGGTAGCCCTTCTCGGTGATGAGGTAGTTGTTTTCGAGCCGGATCCCGGCGCGCAGGGCCTTGCCGTAGAGTCCGGGCTCGAAGGCCACCACGTCGCCTTCCTCCAGGGTGTCATCCCAGGCGGGATTCAGGCGGGGCACCTCGTGGGCGTCGAGGCCCACTCCGTGACCGGAGTGGTGGAAGAAGTGGTATCCCTGCCAGCCCTCGAGCTCGGCTTGGATGGTCTCGTGAAATTCGCGACAGGACTGGCCGGGGCGCAGCATGGACTCGCCAAGCCGCATCACCTCGATGACGCGACGATGGGCGGCGGCCTGCTCGTCGGTGGGTTGCCGGTCGACGGAGAAGGTGCGGCAGAGATCGCTGCGGTAACCGCGCACCCCGACGCCGATGTCGAGCGGGAGCAATTCTCCGGGCTCCATGGCTCGGCGTCTGGCCAGGCCTCCGGGAGTGCCGGCCTGGAAATCCTGTCCCCATCCTGAGAGAAATTCTCCCGCAGCCCGGGTGGCCGTCTCGAGCAGGGCGGCCATCAATTCAGCCTCCTCCAGGCCGGGGGTGATGAGGCGACGGGCCTCCGCATAGACCTCGTCGGCGCAGCGGACGGAGTATTCCAGGGCGGCCACCTCGTCCGCGTCCTTGCGGCGGCGGATGTATTGATAGTCCGTGGAGATGTCCCGGCACTGGGGCCCTTCGATCAGGGCCGCCGGAGTTTGCTGCTCGGTGCCAATGCGCTTCAGCCCGACGATCTGGGGGTTGAGAACCTCGGTGACGCAGGCGCTCAGATTGGGGCGCAGGGTGCAGAAGTCATTGGGAACATAGGTGAGGACGCGGTCCGCGGCCGGGGCCTCGGGGGATTCGTCGTGAGTGACGAGCAGGACGTCGCCCTCGGTTTGGACCAGCAGGGCCGTGGGCGTGAGGGGTTGCCCGTGCCAATAGCCGGTCAGGGAGTGAATGTAGTGCCGGTCAAAAAAGACTGCGCCCTCGAGCTCCTGGGAGGCGAGATAGGTGCGGAGGCGGTCTTGGCGGAGACGACAGAGGGTCGGATCGAGTTGGGGGGGGAGTCCGGGCATGGCGGACGTTATACCGGAGCGCCGAGCCATTGCAAGCATCGAGGCTCGGGGGCCGGCTTACCCCAATCCAGTGGCTTCCCAGAGGGATCCCGCGCTGCTTTGGGCTTTCTTCTCCGGGCGGTTTCGCTAGAGTCCAGTCATGAGCACGCCCGACTTTCGGACCGAATGGGACACCCTTGGCGAAGTGACGATTCCCGGAGAGGCCTTGTGGGGGGCAAGCACGCAGCGTGCGGTGGTGAATTTCCCCATTTCCGGGGAGGTCGTGGATCCCGCGCTGATTCACGCCTACGGCCGCATCAAGGCCGCCGCGGCTCGGGTCAACGAGGCCCTGGGCGTGCTGACGCCCGCGCAGGCGGGGCTCATCGAAGAGGCCGCGGGGGAGGTGACCCGCGGGGAACTCGACGCCCACTTCGTGGTCGACGTCTACCAAACGGGATCGGGAACCAGCACGAACATGAACGTGAACGAGGTCATCGCCAACCGATGTTCGCAGTTGGCCGGCGAGCCCCTCGGATCCAAACGCCCGGTGCATCCTAACGATCACGTCAATGCCAGCCAGTCCTCCAACGACACCTTTCCGACGGCGATTCACCTTGCCGTGGGAATGGCCCTGACCGGCCAGCTCGTGCCTGCGCTGCAGAGGGCCGCGGCGGCCTTGGCAGAAAAGGCAGAGGCCTTTCACTCCGTTCTCAAGATCGGGCGGACGCACCTGATGGACGCCACGCCGCTGCGCCTCGGTCAGGAGTTTTCGGGCTATGCCCGCCAGCTCGAGCTGGCAGTGGAGCGGGCCAACAAGGCCCTCGAGGCCCTGCTCGAGCTGCCGCTCGGGGGGACGGCCGTGGGGACCGGGCTGAATTGCCCGGCGGGCTTCGCGGAGCAGGTCATTGCCCGACTCGCCGAGGAGAGTGGCATTCCCTTCGTGCGCGCCCGCAATCCCTTCGAGGCCCAGGGCGCGCGGGATGGACTGGTCGAGGCGAGCGGGCAGCTCCGGACCATTGCCGTGGGGCTATTCAAGGTGGCCAACGACCTGCGCTGGCTGGCGTCGGGGCCGCGCTGTGGGCTCGGGGAGATCGCCCTGCCGGCCACCCAGCCCGGCTCCTCGATCATGCCCGGCAAGGTCAACCCGGTGATGAGCGAGTCGCTCATGCAGGTCTGTGCCCAGGTGATCGGCCTGGATGCAGCGGTGGCCTGGGGAGGCGCCAATGGCAACCTCGAGCTGAACACCATGATGCCGATGATGGCCCAGAATGTTCTGCGCTCTGTCCGGCTCCTCTCCAAGGCGACGGAGGCCTTCACGGAGCGCTGCATCCGGGGCATTGCCGCCAACGAGGCCCGCTGCCGGGAGTTGGTGGAATGGTCCATGGCGATGGTGACGAAGCTGGTGCCCCTGATCGGTTACGAGGCCGCCGCGAAGATCGCCCAGGAGTCCGTGGCGAGCGGTCGAACCGTGAGGGAGATCTGTGAGGAACGGGCCCTGCTCCCAGCGGAGGAGCTTCGCGCGGCGCTGGATCCCGAGGGGATGGTGGGATAAACAGGCGGAATGCCGTCCCCAAATTTCTCGGCCTCCCATCGACGGTCACGTTAGGATGAGACACGCCATGAAAGCCTGCCGCACTCTAGTCATGAATTTCGCCTTCGGGATGGTCACGGCCCTCGAGCTTTCGGTCGCAGAGGCGGCCCCCATCGAGCGGATTTGGCTCTCCCATGCCCGGGAGGATCCTGCCGAACTGATCGTTTCCTGGGAGACGGATCGGCCCGAACCTTCCGTGATCGAATTCGGCCCCAAGGAGACCCTGGGGCAGCGGAGGGAGAAGGGGGAGCCCACCACCCGTCATCAGATGGCCCTCCCTTTTGGTCACGGGTCGGGTCGGCTCTACTACCGGGTAGGCAGCGGCGACTCCATTTCGGCCATCCACTCGGTGAAGCTTTACCCCGAGGAGGAACTGCGTTTGGCGGTGATCGCCGACTGGGGCTACGCCCCGAATCGCGATTTCGAGGCCCTCCTAAAGGACGATCCCCATTTGTTGCTCACGGCGGGGGACAATGTCCCCAGCTTGCATGAGGATGGCAGGGAAGGGACCCGGGCCTTCGCGGCCCTGGTCGACGCCCATCCCGAGATCTTCCGACGTTTCCCCTTTCTGCCGATCCTGGGCAACCACGACCGGGAAATCACCCCGCGTGGCTCCCAGCCGCCGCAGCATCCCGTCTACGACGTGTCTGCCGAGGCCTTTCGGGCCTTCTTTGTCCTTCCCGGCGACGAGTGGAAATGGCTTTTCACCCTTCCCCAATTCGATCTCGCCCTGGTGGCGCTCGACCTCAATCACACGGGAGACCATGGCAGCACCTGGCAGAGCTGCCATCCCTGGCAGGTCGACTCTCCCCAATTCCGTTGGTATGCGGACACGATGGCGGCGGAGCGCGCCGGCTTTGTCCTGACGCTGATGAATGAGAAGCGCACCGCCCTGGAAGCCGCCGGGAAGGGGATCTGGATGCGGGAATGGGCCAAGGGCAGCGCCCTGGTCACGGGCTTCGGCTACTTCGCGGAACGGGCGGAATTGGAAGGGGGACTGCCCTATTTCAACACCTGCTTGAAAGGCGATGGCGACCTGTATCTCGATCCGGCCTCCAAGTTCCACGCGCGCCAGGACAATTACTTGCTCCTTACCTTGCGGGCGGGTGCGGAGACCATGCGGGCCGAGCTGAAGGGACTCGACGGCGAGGTGCTCGATGCGGTCGAGATTCCGCGTCGGACAAAACGTCCCTGAGCTCGAAGGAAGGATAGCCCATTGCTGGGAGGGCCTCCCACTCGTTGGGCCTCGGCGGCGTTTTCAGGAGGTGGGCTCCAGAAGTCGTCGCGCCTGGGTCAGGGCTCCGATGATGCCGGCTTGCTGTCCGAGGGCCGGCAGTTGCACATACTGATCGAGGGGGGGCAGGTCCCAATAGCCACCTGCCAGGTCTTGCAGCTTTTGCCTTACCTTGTCGAGGAGCCCTTCCTTTTGGGGGACGCCCCCGCCGAGCAGGATGAGGTCGGGCGACCAGGTGGCGGTCAACTGGATGCAGGCGATGGCCAGGTACTGCGCCTCCAGCTCCCAGGCGGGATGATCGGGGGGGAGTTCCTCTGCAGGCACGCCCCAGCGGGCCTGGATGGCAGGACCGCAGGCCCGTCCCTCCAGGCAGCTGTCGTGGAAGGGACAGACGCAGGTGTCCTTTCCGAAGGCGGCGTCGAGATCGGGGACGATCAGATGACCCATCTCGGGATGCAGGCGGCCGCGCAGGGGGTGCGTCCCTTCGAGGAACGCGCCACCGATCCCGGTGCCGACGGTGACATAGGCGAGATTCGCGAGTTCCCTCCCGGCTCCGTAGACTGCTTCCCCCAGGGCGGCGGCTTGGACATCCGTGGCAAAATCGATGGGGTAATGACCGGGGAGCTCTTCCCGCAAGGCGGCGACCAGAGGAAAGTCAGACCAGCCGGGCTTGGGGGTGGTGAGGAGGTGGCCGTAGTCAGCGGACCGGGGATCCACCCGGGCGGGACCGAAGGTCCCGATGCCCAGGGCACCGAGCGGGCCGTGACGATCACAGGCCTCCTGGAAGAAGTCGGCGACCCGTCGGAGGGTTTCCCGTGGCGGTCCGGTAGGGAAGCGGATTTCCTCGAGGGGCTGGGAGGGATCGAAGGCGACGGCGCAGACGTACTTGGTGCCCCCGGCTTCAATGCCTCCGAGGAGAGGGGGGGGGGAGGGGGGCGAGACGGGGGGGCGAGGGTCCATGTCAGTGCGGTCGTGGAATTCCTTGGATATGGCCAGGAACTGTGGGACATTCAAGTGCGAAGCTAGGGGCGCGTCTGCGTCCGCCGCCTCGTTCTTCGTCCTGAATCGGAGAATGTCAGATCGATATCAAGTGCGGGGGAGGATTGGAAAGGGGGGGATGAGCGCGGTCTACCGGGCCTATGACACCTGGATGGGCCGGGAGGTGGCCCTGAAGCGCCTCTTGCCGGTGGAGGAGACCAACCTCAACGAGGCTGCGGTGGAGTCCCTCTCGCGGGAGGCGGCGGCCTTGTCCCGCTTCCAACACCCTAACGTGATCACCGTTTTCGCCTTCGAGCAGGACGCTGAGGGGCCCTATGTGATCATGGAACTGGTCGAGGGCAAGGATCTCCAGGCCGTGATCAAGGAGAGAACCCTGACCTGGGAGGAATTCCGCGACGTGGCGGGCCAGTGTCTCGAGCCCCTCATCGCGGCGGGGGAGCTCAACCTGCTGCATCGCGACATCAAGCCGGGAAACATCATGCTGATGACGACGCCCTCGGGGCGTTATCTCGTGAAGCTTCTCGATTTTGGCCTCGCCAAATTCAGCAAGCGCCCTTCCCGTCAGACCCTCGACCAACAGGGGTCCTTTCTCGGGTCCATCGAGTACATTGCGCCCGAACAGCTCGAATTGCGTCCGCTCGACCAGCGCACCGATCTCTACTCTTTGGGCTGCGTCTTCTACTACATGCTGACGGGACGTTCTCCCTATGCCGGGGAAAGTCCGGCGGAGACCGCGGAGAACCACTTGAAGCATCGCTGCCAGCCGATCGGGGAACGCCGGCCGGACCTGCCTCCCTTGGTGGCGGACTGGATCATGAGGCTGATCTCCCGGGATCCCGAAGACCGTCCCCGGGAGGCCCGTGACGCCCTGCAGCAGTTTCGCGATGCCTTGGCCGGACGGGCCTATGTGGAGCCCTCGCTCTTTGACGAGCCCGATTCCCCCTGGGACGATGACCGGCTCGACAAGGATCTCGGTCGCCGCGAGGCCCCCCCCGTGGGCAAACCTCGGCTGCTCACGGGGGCCAATGCCGCCCGAGGCACTTCTCCCTCGAGAGCGGCGATGCCCACTCGCCCCGCCCTGGATTCGCGGGAAGAGGGTCGCTATTTATGGAAAGCCGTGATCACCCTTGGCGCGGTGGCCTGTCTGGTCGGGGTGGCCTGGTTGCTTTGGGGCGGAGGGGAACGCGAGAACTCCCGCATTACGGTGGGAAAATCGCGGGCCAAGACGGAGGCGGGCGTGGACAAGGGCCTGGCCTACCCGCCGCGCCTGCCGCTCTTTAGCGATGACACCGAATGGCCGGAGCATCCCGTAGCGGATGGCCTCTTCGCCCATTTCCGCTCGTCGTTGGGCGTCTACGGCCCCAATTATCGCTCCCTTCCCGCCGAAGGGGAGCCCGTCGCCGCCTGGGCGAATCTCGCTGTCCTGGAGGTGCCGCGAGCCCTGCTGCGAGACGCGTCGGATGAAGCGGGTCTGGGCTTGCCGCGCTACCGGCGTTGGGATCCCGCCGATCTTCCCGGCCTGCGGATTCCGGTCTTCGGCCTGGAGGCCACCCCGCGCACCACGCTCAGCATGCTGCGGCATCCCGGCGTGCTTCCTCGGGGCTTCACTTTGGTGGCGGTGATGCGCCTGGCGGCGACCGAAGATGTACTGTTTCGCATCCAGCCTCCCGTGCCCGACGGAAGGTCGGTCACCCTCGTGACGCGGCGAGACGGTTCGGTCCAGGCGGCGAGCCAAGCCCATCCCGAGGCTTCCGTCTCCCGCTTGTCCGTGAACTGGCCCGACGGGGCCTTTGGCCTGTTGATCTACTGGTGGGATCCCGATGCCAAGGAGCACCGCTTGATGGTTCGTCCGTTTGGCGCCGGCAAGAATGCATCCTCCAAGGGGGGGATCGAATTCGAGGGGGCGGCGCTCGGGCAGATCTCCATCGGGAAGGGGGACCACGCGGCGGAAGAGGACAGGGCGACGGGTAATGTCTGGTTCGAGTGCCTGATCTACGATCGCTTGCTGAGCCAGTCGGAGATGCGACAGGTGAAAGCGGACCTGACCCGGCGCTACTATCAGCACGCCGTGGATCTAAACGACGACTAATAAAGGGGCTGATCCACCGCCCTCTGCCTGACACCGCGAGGGCGATGGAGAGGATGCCCAGGGCATCTTAAGCGCTTCCGCCCACCAGTCGCCAGCGGGCCTGGCGGAGCTGGGCCAAGGAAGAACCGGCGAGCAGTTCGTACCAAATCGTGAGGAAGGTGCCGTCTGCCAGCTCCACGGTGGAGGGGTATCCCAAGTCGCCCCCGATGCCATCCTCGGAGAGGGGGAGGGGATCGGACCAGGTGGCGCCCTCGTCCTGGCTGATGCGGGCCTGGTTGCCGAAGGGCTTGCGCCGGTATCCGTAGGTCATGAGCAGGCGATCGTCGCGCAGGCGAAGAAGGTGTGAGGGCAGTCCCCAGACCCCGATGGGATGCGGCGTGGACCAGGTGCGCCCCCCGTCGGTGGACTCGGTCTGCAGCGTTTCCCCCTTGTTGGCCTCGTTGTGATTGCGGATCTGGGCGACGATCTTGCCGCTGGCGCATTCCACGGCATGGAGCTCGTGGTAATCGCGGGCCCTGTCCCCCTCGCGCGTGGGAATCTCCGACAGCCACTGCCAGGTCTGGCCGTCATCCTCCGAGACCACTGCCCCGTTGCGTCGAGCGTCCGTCCACAATTCCTTGCCCACGTAGAGGAGGCGTCCGTCAGAGAGCTGGCAGGGGCCATGGGGGCTGTTCACCAGGGTGTCGATTCGTGCGGAAAAGGACAGCCCTCCATCCGTGGAACGGAAACACCAGGTGCCGCGCTCCAGCTCGCGCTTCTCGTCGTCAGGAATGCGGGCGTGGGCCGCCTGCCATTGGGGATCCGAGGCCTTCTTGCCGCCTTCCTTCATCATCGGCGCGTAGGCCAGGGATGTGAAGGTGGTCACGATCAAGCTGCCCTTGGCCGTTTCGAGGACCCCCGAATCGCGATCATCGATGGGGCCGTCGTGAATGGTGCGGGGAAAGGTCCAGCTCTGGCCTTCGTCCCGGGACATCATCATCTCAACCGTGCCGAAGGGACAGACGTGGGCCTCACGGCGACCTGACCAAACCACAATGAGCTCTCCCTGCCTGGTCCGGGTCACCGTGGGCCAGCCGTGGTAATAATTCTGCTGGGGCGAGATGACTTTCGTTTCGAGGATCTCCGCCTTCAGCGCGGCGGCCTGGCTGCGCGAGGGAATTAGCAGGGAAGCGGAGGCGGCGAGGGAGAGGGAGGCAAAGCGGCGTCGAGGTATGGGGGAATTCATCCCCGGCAGGATTGCGGGAAATTGCCTGCTCGTCACCATCCGCGATCAGGGAGGGTGACGCGTCCTGACAGAGGAGAGGCGGATCAGCCGTAGATCTCGGCGCCCTTGTCCGCGAACTCCTTGCTCTTTTCCTCCAGGCCGCGCTGCAGGGCCTCGGCCTCGTCGATGCCGAGTTTTTCGGCATACTCGCGGACCTCCTCGGTGATCTTCATCGAGCAGAAGGTGGGGCCGCACATGGAACAGAAGTGCGCGGTCTTGGCCCCATCCTGCGGAAGGGTTTCGTCGTGGAAGGAGCGGGCCTTGGTCGGATCGAGCGAAAGGTTGAACTGGTCCTCCCAGCGGAACTCGAAGCGGGCCTTGCTCAGGGCGTTGTCGCGAATCTGGGCGGCGGGATGCCCCTTGGCGAGGTCGGCGGCGTGGGCGGCGATCTTGTAGGTGACCACGCCCTCACGGACATCCTCGCGGTTGGGCAGGCCGAGGTGTTCCTTCGGCGTCACGTAACAAAGCATGGCGCAGCCATACCAGCCGATCATGGCCGCCCCGATGCCGCTGGTGATGTGGTCGTAACCGGGCGCCACGTCAGTGGTGAGGGGGCCGAGGGTGTAGAAGGGGGCTTCGTGGCACCAGTCGAGCTGCTTCTCCATGTTCTCCTGGATGAGGTGCATGGGGACGTGGCCGGGGCCCTCGTTCATCACCTGGACTCCGCGGTCCCAGGCCTCGCGGGTGAGCTCTCCCTGCACTTCCAGTTCGCCGAACTGGGCGGCGTCGTTGGCGTCGGCGATGGAGCCGGGACGCAGGCCGTCGCCGATGGAGAAGGAAACGTCGTACTTCGCCATCAGGTCACAGATCTCGCTCCAGTGGGTGTAGAGGAAGTTTTCCTTGTGGTGGAAGAGGCACCACTTCGCCATGATGGATCCCCCGCGGGAGACGATGCCGGTCATGCGGCGGGCCGTCAGCGGAATGAAGCGCAGCAACACGCCTGCGTGGATGGTGAAGTAGTCCACGCCCTGTTCCGCCTGCTCGATGAGCGTGTCGCGGAAGACCTCCCAGCAGAGGTCCTCGACGCGGCCGTTGACCTTTTCGAGGGCCTGGTAGATGGGCACGGTGCCGATGGGCACGGGAGAGTTCCGCAGGATCCACTCTCGCGTGGCGTGGATGTTCTTGCCCGTGGAGAGATCCATGACGGTGTCCGCTCCCCAGAGGGTGGCCCACTGCAGCTTTTCGACTTCCTCGTCGATGGTCGAGGCCACGGCGGAGTTCCCGATGTTGGCGTTGATCTTCACGAGGAAGTTCCGCCCGATGATCATGGGCTCGCTCTCCGGGTGATTGATGTTGGCGGGAATGATGGCGCGGCCGCGGGCGACTTCGTCGCGGACGAACTCGGGGGTGATGAACTCGGGAATGCTCGCCCCCCAGGGATTGCCGGGATGCTGGTGGTGCAGCAGGTTGCGCGGTCCCTGGCTGTCAGTGGCGGCACGGAAGGCAGCCTCGCGTCCGAGGTTTTCGCGGATGGCGATGAATTCCATCTCCGGCGTGATGATGCCCTGACGGGCATACCAAAGCTGGGTCACGGGGTGCCCCGCGGAGGCGACGAGGGGGCGGCGCTTCAGGCCGGGGTATTCCTTGAGGCGGTTGCGGGCTGCCTTGCGCTCGTTGTGCCGGGCGGCGTGTTCGTCCGAGAGATACCCGTTGTCCTCGGGCTTGACGGGGCGACCCTCGTATTCCGCCACATCGCCGCGGGCGAGGATCCAGGGCAGGCGCAGGGCGGGGAGGCCCTTCTCGACATCGCCCTGATAGTTGACGTCCCCCCAGGGACCGCTGGTGTCGTACACACGCACGGGTTCGTTGACCTCGATGCGGCCGTTGGGATGTTTCGTTTCGGAAAGCCGAATCTCGCGAAGGGGGACGCGCAGCTCGGGATGCAGGCGACCGGGCACGTAGACCTTTTCACTGTTCGGGAAAACCTCGGCGACAGAAAAGGACGGAGAAGGGGCGGCGGATTCGTTTGGAGTGATCATGTCAGGCGGCCTAGGTGGCAGGGAACCGGTAGCGGGAGCTGGAAAAGGAAGGGGAGCAGGCGGGGCGGTGGCACAGACCGGGGAGGGAGCGCGGGGACCCGACGAGATGCAACCGAGATCGATCGGAACGACCCGTGAACTCGGAAGATGGGCAAAGATATCTCATGAACGACTCCCTGCGGCAGCATTACCTGCATCAGGTTCGAAGGGTCTCGCCGTGCGGCGATCTCAGCGCAACGCGCCCCTGTCTGTGCTGGCGAAGATGAACCGGGACTGGGGGGGAGTCAAGGAAGGAGGCACCGGCGGTCCGGAGCGCAGGTCCGAAGTCTGGGTTGCCAAGGACAAGCCGGGCCCGTGGCGCGCGCCTGGAACACTTCGACCTTGCCGATGATTAAGATCAGGCGAATGTTGCCTCTTTTCTTTCGCCTCCGGCAAAGATTCCGCGCCTCGGAACGTTCCAAAACCGGGCATGAAGCTGCTCGACCGATACATCGCCCGTCAAATTCTGGTCTCCGCCTTTTACGCGGTGGCGGTGATCATTGTGATCCTCGTGCTGGGGAATGTCTTCAAGGAGATCCTCCGCGAGCTGGCGAAGCGGCCTGATGTGGGGCTGTGGTTCGTGATGAAGTTCATTCTTCTGGTCATCCCCGTGTCCCTGAGCCTGGCGATTCCCTTCTCCTTTCTCACGGCGATCCTATTGGTCTTCGGGCGGCTCTCGGCGGACAGCGAATTCGTCTCCATGCGGATGGCCGGGCTGAGCATGTGGCGGATCTGCCTCCCCGTGGGCCTGATCGCCATCCTTTTCACCGGCATCTGCGGCTGGGTGAACCTCTCGGTGACTCCCTGGGCGAAGACGCAAATGGAGGGCCTGAAGGCATCCCTCTTCAACCAAATGCGCCGCGATCCCATGATGATTTTCCCGGATCATCAGGTCATGAGCGACTTGCCGGATCACCTCGTTTTTGCCCGCAAGGAAGACGGGATCTTGAAGGGGCTGCAACTGGTCAAGATGGAGAACTATGTTCCCCAGGCAGTTGTCATCGCCCGGGAAGCGCGCGTTTCCGTCGATCTGGATTCGGACAATCCCGAAATGCTGCTGGACATGGTCGATGTCAACGTCATGGCCAAGGGCGACGAAGGCGACTTCATGGACTCCAGCCAACCGGCCTACATGGGGGAGGCGCCCTTCGGGGTGTCGATCGAGGAGTTCAAGCAGCGGGGCGAGTCGGCCATGAACAAGCCGGACAATCTTTCCCTGGCGCGCCTCGTGGAGCGTGCCCGCGATCCCTCTCTGGAATCGGAAGTGCGGGCGGAATGCCGCACGGAGCTGAACCGTCGCTTCGCCTTTTCGGTGTCCTGTCTGACCTTTGCCCTCATCGGGGTGCCCCTCGGCATCACCGCCCAGCGCCGCGAAAGCACGGCGGGCTTTATGCTCAGCATGGGCATCGCGGTCACCTACTATGCCATGCTGAACGTGGCGGACATGATGAAGGAGCGCGAGGAGATGTATCCCCACGTGCTGGTCTGGGTGCCGAACGTGCTCTTCCTGTCCCTGGGCTTCCAGATGTTTCGGCGCTTGAGCCGGAAGTGAGCAAATTCCCCTCGAGAGAGGGCCGCCGCGCGGAGGACGATTGGCCTCACTTGGGCAAGGGAGACCGGGGGGCGCAAGGATGGCTTTGCCAGCGGACGGTCAATGCGCTAATCTCTGGGAGTCCTTCCGACGCATTCGCATGAGCCGTTCCCTTTGTCCCGCGGTCTTGGCGTTCGCCTGCCTATTTCCGAACGGTTCCCCCGCCCAGCAGGACGCTCCCGGTCCTCCCAGCGATTTGGATCCCTTTTCCGAGGCGGCGGCGGCGACGCTCTCCATGCTCCCAGACAATCCGGGGGCCCGCGACTTCCTCGATCCGGCCACGGTCAAGGGCCTGACGGAGCGGGTCAAGCCCTCGCTGGTTACCGTTCGCCAACTGGGGCGCGACGGCAGCATTCGGGGCACGGGTTCAGGCTTTGTCATCTCCGAGGAGGGCTTGGTCGTCACCAACCTCCACGTCATCGGGGAAGGGCGGCCCATCCAAATCGAGTTTAGCGATGGGGCCGTGCGCGAGGTGGAGGAGGTCTTGGCCTCCGACCGGCATTACGACCTCGCGATCCTTCGGCTCGCGAAGGGAGCCCCCTTGATGCCGCTGGATTTGGCGGATTCCGATTCCGTTCGCCAGGGGGACCTCGTCTTGGGCTTCGGTGCGCCCCAGGGATTGGGTTTTAGCGTGGTTCCAGGGGCCATCTCGGCCATCCGGAAGTTGGAGCCCGGCTTCGCCGGAGAGGGGGAGACTCCGGAATTCCCGATGTTGCAGTTGGCCATGCCCATCGAGCAGGGGAACAGTGGCGGCCCCGTTGTCGATTTGGAGGGAAGAGTGGTGGGCATCGTGACGCTTCGCCATCGCCTCACCGAGAACCTGGGGTTTGCCGTTCCCTCGAACGACCTGAAAGCCCTCCTGGCACGTCCCAATCCTGTGCCCATGACGCGCTGGAGCACCATCGGGACCCTCGATCCGCGCCAGTGGAAGGCCAGCCTGGGATCCGATTGGAGCCAGCGCGGCGGCATCATCACGGCCCGCCAGCCAGGCGACGGCTTTGGGGGGCGCACCCTTTGCCACTCCACTCTCGAGGTGCCGGCAGAGCCCTACGAAATATCGGTCAAGGTGAAGCTCCAGGATGAGTCCGGTGCCGCGGGATTGATCTTTGCCTCAGACGGCGACCAGGTCCATTACGGTTTTTACCCCAGTGGCGGGCAAATGCGACTGACCCGCTTTGAGGGCCCCGATGTCTACAGCTGGACCATTCTGGAGCAAGTCGAGGCGCCCTCCTACCTACCCCGGGAATGGAATCGGCTGCGCGTGCGGGTGGAAGCCACGCGTATTCAGGCCTGGGTGAACGAGGTCCCCGTGCTCGACTTGGAAGACAGCCATCTGCGGGGCGGGCAAGTCGGGCTGTGCAAGTTCCGCCAACCCGCCGCCGAATTCCGGGAGTTTCGCGTGGGGCGCGACCTCTCGCCTCCGCAACTCTCCGCGGAGGATCGGGAGCAGCTCGAGAACGCCTTGGCTCAGCACGAGTTGGAAGGGCGGAGCGAGAAGGTCTTGGAGACCCTGGGCCGGCAAAGTGAAAAAGCGCGTCGCTACCTTCTCGACACGGTTGATCGCCTGGAGCAGCGCATCGCCGACCTGCGTCGCCTGGAGGAGGAGGTCCATCGACTCACGGTGGAACGCGAGCTGATCATGGCCCTGGACCGGCCCGACTCGGAAGTCGATCTCTTTGAAGTGGGACTGCAGATCGCCCGGATCGACGATCCCGACTTGGATCTCGAGCATTACCGGGCGGTTTTTTCCCAGCTGGTCCGGGAAGCCGCGGCCTTCCTGAAAAAGGCCGCGCCGGAGGGCGGCGGACGGGAGCAGGCCCAGGCCTTGCGCGATTTCCTCTTTCAGGAGCACGGCTTTCACGGCAGCCGTGGGGAATACTACCATCATTCCAACAGCTACGTGAATCACGTGCTCGATGACCGCGAAGGGCTGCCCATCACCCTGAGTGTGCTCTTCGTTGAATTGGCGCGGCGACTCGCCATCCCCGGAGTCCACGGTGCCGCCCTGCCTGGAAAGTTCATGGTCGGCTGGCGGCCGCTCCAGGAAGGCGAGGGCACTCCCCTGTTGTTCGACGTCTTCGAGGGCGGGGTGGAACTCAGCCGGGAGCAGGCCGAGGAATTGATCCCGGTGCTTTCGGGCCCGGCGAAGTCGGAAACGCCTTTCGCGCCAGCCGAGCCCCGCGACATCGCCGTGCGCATGTTGCGCAACCTGATCGACCTCGAGATCAACCGTCGCCGCTCTCCGGAACGCGCCGGGAACTATCTCGAATTGCTGCTGGCTCTTCAGCCCGATGCGGCTTACGAGCGCTTTCAAAGGGCCATCCTGCGGGTGCAGGGCGACGATCTCGACGGCGCCAAGGAAGACTTCGACTGGTTGCTCGAGCACCGTCCCCCGGGATTGGATTATTCGCGCTTGGAGCAATTCCGCACCGCCTTGGGAGAATGAGAACATGAGCCAGGCCGGACCAGACGATCGGATTTCCGGCCGGAAGGCGTTCGCGAGGACTTGGCCTGGGGGCGTCCTTGGTGGGTTGCTCCTCGGCTCCCTGCTCGGGGCGGCAGAGCTTCCGGTGAGCGATCCTGAATCCGCCCGCCTGGCCGTGCGCGCTGCGCAGCCGGGTGACGTCATTGTCCTGGCCAAGGGCGAGTGGCGGGACGTGGACTTGCGTTTTGAGGGGGAAGGGGAGGAGAAGCACCCCATCCTCATCCGCGCGGAAGTCGCGGGCCAGACCCTCATCACCGGGGCCTCGCGCCTGCGCCTGGGCGGCGCCCATCTCGTCGTCAGCGGCCTGCGCTTCCAAAACCTGAGCGGGGCCAAGGCCGATTGGTTGGAGTTCCGCCTCGACTCCAAGCGCCGGGCGCGGCATTGCCGGGTGACGGAATGTGCCTTCGAGGAAAGCCCCGATTTTTCCCCCCAGGAAAGGGAATGCCGCTGGATCGGGATCTACGGTCAGGACAACCAGCTGGACCGTTGCCGCCTGCAGGGTAAGAAGACCAAGGGGGCGACGGTGGTGGTCTGGCTTGGCGAGCTGGATCCCGGTGGCCACCGCATCCTGGCCAATCACTTCGGGCCCCGTCCCCGCCTCGGCGAAAACGGAGGGGAAAGCCTTCGCATCGGCGACAGCAAGACGGCGGAAATCCGGGCGGCCTGCCTCGTCCAGGGGAACCACTTCATCCAGTGTGACGGGGAAGTCGAGTGCATCTCCAACAAGTCGAGCCACAACATCTATCGCGGCAACGCCTTCATCGAGACCCAGGGGACCCTGACCTTGCGTCATGGGAACGACTGCCTCGTGGAGGGAAACTTCTTTTTGGGCAAGCGGCCCGGCACTGGCGGCGTGCGGGTCATCGGGCGGGGCCACCGCCTCGTGGGCAATGCCTTTTTTCAGCTCGAGGGCGACGGCTTCCGCAGCGCCATCTGCCTGGTCAACGGCCTTCCCAACAGCCCTGCCCACGGCTACCACCAAGTCGCAGACGTGGAGATCCGCGAGAACTTCATCACCGACTGCAAGGAACCCCTCCTGATCGGCTACAACGATGTCCCGGAGGCGACCCTGGCGCCGCGCGCGCTCCGCTTTGTCGGAAACGAAATCCACGCCCGGAAGGGGAGGCCCGCCCTGCGGGTGATCCGCGCCCCCGAGGGCGTCAGTTGGACGGGCAATCACCTCGAGGGGGACTGCATCGGAATCGATGTAGGCGAGGGGATGCGCGGCGCCCGCACCGGGCTGTCCACCCACCCTTGGCCGCTCCAGTCCAGCGAAGTGGGACCGTCCTGGTCGAGTGACTGAACGTGGAGCGAGACCTCGATTCCGAGGTTTCCAGATCTGAAGGATCCGGGGATCGGCGGCGCCGGCGCCGGGGATTGCCCCGGAATACGGCTCATTTCGCACTGGAAAAACAGGCCCGGGGCGGCTAACTCCTCCCTACTTATGACACCCCAAGAAAAAGCCAAGTCCCTCAACATCGACCTGTCCCCGATCACCCCCGGTTACCTCAATCTCTGCATCCGCAGTGGCAATCTGCTGATTACCTCAGGGCACGTCAGTGACCAGAAGGGCGTTCTCGGAAAGGACCTGGACGTCGAGCAAGGCTATGCCGCGGCCAAGAACTGCATGGAGAAGATTCTCCGTTCCGTCCATCACACCCACGGCAGTCTGGACGGCCTGCGCTGTATCAAGTTGCTCGGCTGTGTCTACTCGGCTCCGGACTTCACCGACCAGCACCTCGTCATCAACGGGGCTTCGGATCTCGTTCACGAGCTCTACGGCAAGGATGGCGACGGCTACCACGCCCGCAGCGCCCTTGGCTTTGCCGCCCTGCCCACCGGCGCCGCCGTCGAGGTTGAGGCCATCTTTGAGATTCTCTGAGCGAGTCTCGCCAGGACGAATGATCCGGGAGCGGGCTAGTCCCGCCTCCCGGCACTCGGCCCGTGGCGGACTTTCTGGCCGGTCGTTAGGGAAAAATTGAATGTCGTGACGATCGGGTTGTCAGACAGGGCATCCTTCCACCTGATTTTTTTTCTGTGATGATTGATCTCCTCTCCCAAAGCGTCGCGCCTGCCATTCCCATGTATGACCCCATCTACCTGGTGCTCACCGGCGGCATCATGCTGGTGAGTTGGCTGGTGGGGGCGACCTTGCAGAGGCGCTTTCGCGAGTATTCTGAGATGCCCATCGCCCTGACGGGGGCCCAGGTGGCCGAGAAGATGCTGCGGGACAACGGGATCCACGATGTGCAGGTCATCTCTACTCCTGGCCAGCTCACCGACCATTACAATCCCCTCAACAAGACGGTCAACCTCAGCGAGGTCGTCTACCATCAGGCCAACGTCGCCGCCGCGGCGGTGGCGGCGCACGAATGCGGCCACGCAGTCCAGCACGCCACCGCCTACGCCGCGCTGAAGCTGCGCTCGGCCTTGGTCCCCGTGGTCAATATCGCGAGCCACCTGGTGCAGTACATCCTCATCTTCGGCCTCATTCTGGCCGCTTCCGGCAGCACCCTGGTGTTGTGGATCGGCGTGATCCTCTTTGCCTCCACCACACTCTTTTCGATTGTCACCCTGCCCGTGGAATTCGATGCCAGCCGCCGGGCCTTGGCCTGGATCGGCAACACCCGCATCATGGGCAGCCTCGAGCACGACCGCGCCAAGAACGCCCTCTTCTGGGCGGCGATGACCTACACGGTGGCCGCCATCGCCTCCATCGGTCAGTTGCTCTACTACGTCTTCCGGCTCATGGAAGCCAGGCGCTGAGGCCGCCGGTTCGCCTCAGTCGCCTGGCCCCGAGGGGACCTGCGAGGCAGGGCTCTATCCTCTCACCCCGTCCGAGTGAAGGGGCGGGGAGGTCTCCAGGGAGCGCAGAAGCCGCGTCCCCAGGGCTCTCGAGAGACCACTCGGCGCCAGCGATTGTCCAGTACAATCCATGTGACGGAAGTGCGATTCCAGACTATGATCCCGCACATGTCGGAGTCCGCCGAGAATACCGAAAGACACGTTAAGCCTAAGTCGGTTCGCGTGATCGTGAATCCGGCGCTCTCCCGGCGCATCCCCTTGTTGGCGATTCTGAACCAGGCCTTTCGCGACGCGGGTATTCATTGGGACATTTCCATCACGCACGGCACGGGGGACGGATCGACCTTGGCCCGCCGGGCCGTGGAGGAGGGGGCGGGGGCCGTGGCGGTTTACGGGGGCGACGGCACGGTCATGGAAGTGGCCGCCGGCCTGCTCGACAGCGGGGTTCCCATGCTCATTCTCGGTGGAGGGACCGGAAATCTGGTCGCCTCAGAGCTGCGCCTCCCCACGCAACTGGACAAGGCGTGTGAATTGATTTGTGGCGAGGAGTTCGAGACGCGCCGCATCGACGCGGGGATGATCGGAGAACGCCCCTTTCTCTTGCGCATCGGCTGCGGCATCGAGGTGGGGGTGGTTCAGGAAACGAGCCGGGAGATGAAGAACCGCTTCGGCAAGCTGGCCTATGTCATGGCGGCCCTGAAGCAATTGCAGGGCACTCCCGAGGCGGATTACGAACTGGTGCTCGACGGCAAGGAGATCGTCAGCGCGTCCGGCGTGGCCTGTGTCGTGGCCAACGCCGGCACCGTGGGAGTGGGCAAGCTCACCCTCGCCCCCTCGGTGGATGTCTGCGATGGCAAGCTCGACGTCTTCTTTTTGAAACGGGCCGGGATCGAGGGGATTGCCCAGGTCGTCAGCAAGATGACAGGCCTGGACCGCTTCCTTCAGGATGAGTTTCCCTCGATCGATTTCTCCCCCATGGTCTCCCAGTGGTCCGTGGAAACGGTGGAAATCCGCACCGATCCGATTCTGGACATCCAGGTCGACGGCGATGTCATCGCCAAGACTCCCCAAGTCGTCCGGGTATTGCCGGCCGCGCTGCGTGTGGTGGTCTGAGCCTCTCCTCGCACCGAGGGGGGACAGCAGGACGCTGTGACACGCCTCCCCGCTTGTCCCCGAGCCCCGCTCCGGCGCTCTCTCCACTTCCCGTGCCGGGGCCTCGATCCGTGCTTGAAAGCCCTAAAAAAACACGCATTATCTAATATTTTAGAAATGTTAAATAATTCCGGGAAAGGGCTGGTGATTGCCTGCGGGGGAACGGGGGGACATCTCTTCCCGGGCATTGCTGTGGCCGAGGCCTGGTGCGCCGGGGGCGGAGAGGTGCTTCTCTTGATCTCCGAGAAGCAGATCGACGCCTTGGCGACCGAGGGCTACGGCCACCTGCGTTTTGAGCGGATGCCCTCGATGGCCATGCCGCGGCCCTATTCCCCGAAAATGCCGGGCTTCCTCTTGGGTTTTGCCCGCTCTTACCGGGACTGCTGCCGCCTCCTGCGCGACTTCCAGGCCCAGGCCGTGCTGGGGATGGGTGGCTTCACCTCCACGGCCCCCCTGATGGCCGGAAAACGCCTGGGCTTGCCCACCTTCATTCACGAATCCAACGCCATTCCGGGCAAGGCGAACCGGCTCAACGCCCGCTTCTCTCGCTGCGTCCTGTTGGGTTTTGAGTCCTGCCGGTCCCATTTTCCAGCCAGTCAGCCGGTCGAATGCGTGGGCACCCCCTTGCGTCCTTCCGTGGCGCAGCGCCCCACGCGGGAGGAAGGAGCCGCTTTTTTTGGCCTGGATCCCGCAAAGCGGACGGTCCTGGTCATGGGCGGCAGCCAGGGGGCCAGGCGCGTCAACGAACTGGTCGCCGGCGGCTTGCCCGAATTCGTCGCGGCGGGCATCCAGATTTTGCACATCAGTGGCCCGGGCGACTACGAGTTGGTTCGCCCCGCCTACGAGCGTCATCCCCAGGCCGGCGTGCTGCGCGCCTTTTGTGCGGAGATGCAGTTTGCCCTGGCGGCCGCGGATTTGGCCGTCTGTCGTTCCGGCGCCTCGACCCTGACGGAGCTGGCCCACTACGCCCTGCCCTCGGTGCTGATTCCCTATCCCTTCGCCGCCGATGACCATCAAACCGCCAATGCGGAGCTCTTTGCGCAGCCCGGAGCGGCCCAGTTGTGGCCCCAGTCCACATTGAACGAGGAGAATTTTTCCAGCAGGCTATTGGACCTGCTGGAGGACGAATCCAGGCGGGAGAAAATGAAGGTCGCCGCCGGCGAGCTGGCCCGGCCCGATGCCGCAGCGCGGGTCTGCGAAGTGGTGGCCTCGAGCCTGTCGTGACTCGGCCATGAGCAAGGATCGTCGGCACCAGGGTCTCGAGGTCCGCGCGGATTTCTGGCTGCGTTCGCGCTCGAGCTGTGCCATCGGTGGCCTCCACACCGTGCTCCCGTCCAGAAGGGAAGGGAAGGAAGGGGGCAAGAACGGCCCGGAAAGCGCGTATTTCAAAGATTCATGAGCACCCTTTGCCAAACTTGGGCCGAGCGCTTTGCCCGGCGCGATGAACCCTTGCGCATTCACTTGATCGGGGTGGCCGGTTCGGGCATGAGCGGCCTGGCTTCCTTGTTCCTGGGCTTGGGGCATCGCGTCTCCGGGTCCGACCGGGTCACCACCCGCGAGACGGACCGGCTTGAGAAAGCGGGTCTGATATTCTCCAGTCCCCACTGTGCCGAATCCGTCCACGGGGCCGATGTGGTGGTCTATTCCAGTGCCATCAAACCGGGGAACGCCGCCTACGACGAAGCCGAGAAGCGGGGGATACCCCTTTTGCGCCGCGCGGAGGCCCTCTCGGCCATCATGTTGGGCAAGAAGGGCATCGTCGTGGCCGGAACGCACGGCAAA
The DNA here is from genome assembly GCA_964552315.1 of uncultured Akkermansia sp. Classification (GTDB taxonomy): domain Bacteria; phylum Verrucomicrobiota; class Verrucomicrobiia; order Verrucomicrobiales; family DEV007; genus Arctic95D-9. The sequence continues at coordinate 33,550 of CAZKGI010000016.1, forward strand.
ACGACGACTTCATCCTTGGCCGCCCACGTCTTGCGGGTCGGGGGCAAGTCGCCTTCGCACTACGTGGGGGCCGAGATCCCCATCCTCGGATCCAACGCCTGTTGGGACGAGGCCGGAGACTATTTCGTCGCCGAGGGGGACGAAAGCGACGGCACCTTGGTCAATTTCCATCCGGAGCACGCCATTCTGCTCAATGTCGAGGCCGATCACCTCGACTTCTACGAGGGGATCGATGCGATTTGCGAGGTCTTTGGGCGCTTCTGTGACCAGACGAGCGGTAAGATCATCTATTGTGGGGAGGACCTGCAGGCGAGACGGCTTTGTCAGGCCCGCGGCAACGCCATTTCCTACGGCTGGTCGCGGGCATGCGACCTCGCCGCGACCGATCTCGCGCCGCGCGGGGCGGGCACGGAGTTCACCCTGATCCGCCACGGGGTGGAGCTGGGACGAGTCTATCTCGGCATCCCAGGACGGCACAATGTGCTCAACGCCCTGGCCGTGGTGGCTCTCGCCCTGGAATTGGGCGTTGCCTTAGACCGCATTGACGAGGCCCTCGGATCCTTCCGCGGAGCCAAGCGCCGCTTCGAGATCAAGCGCCACAGCGAACGGGTCACCCTCGTCGACGACTACGGCCACCATCCCTCGGAAATCGCCGCGACGATCCAGACCGCGCGCTCCCAGCACGCCGGCAAGCTCATCGTGCTTTTCCAGCCGCATCGCTATTCGCGCACCCAATTGCTGCGGGAAGAGTTCGGTCGTTGTTTCGACGGCGTCGACGAATTGTGGGTGACCGACGTCTACGCCGCCAGTGAGGCGCCCATCCCCGGGGTTTCCGGTCAGACGATTGTCGATGCCGTCCTTGAGCAAGGCGAGGTGGGGAAAGTCCATTTTCATCCCGACCTGAATACCCTGCATCTGGAGGTGGGTCGAAAACTCGAGGCCGGCGACTGGCTCATCACCCTGGGGGCGGGCAACATTCACGAAGCGGGGACCCGCCTGGCCCGGGATCTCGGCACTCTCGACCGCCTCCGCGAGGTGCTGGGCGAAGCGGAGGGGGTTCTGAAGCTCTACGAACCGATGCGCCGCCACACGACCATGAAGGTGGGTGGACCTGCCCAGTTCTGGATCGAGCCGACCAGCGTCGCCGGATTGGCCAGGGTGGTGAAGTTCTGCGCCGAAAGCGGCATTCCCCTGCGGGCCATCGGTCGCGGCTCCAACCTGCTCGTCCGCGACGGGGGAATCTCCGGCGTGGTCGTCCATCCCTCGAGAGGCGAGTTTTCCCAACTGCGCGTGGAAGGCGACAGCATCCACGCGGGGGCCGGGGTGAAATACAAGGCCCTCGCGGCGGCCGCCCAATCCGCAGGACTGGGAGGATTTGAATGGATGGAGGGCATCCCCGGCAACGTGGGCGGCAGTCTGCGCATGAATGCCGGCGCCATGGGGCGGGAGACCTTCGACCTCGTTGCCAGCGTGACCATGATCGATGCCGAGGGAAAGGTGCTGGAGAAGACCGCGTCCGAGATTCGTCATCACTACCGGCACGTTCCGGAATTGGCGCACAACATCGCCGTCTCCGCCGTCTTCAAGGGGAGACCGGCTCCCGACGAAGAAATTGCCGAGCGCTTGGCGGCCTCCAAGGAAAAGCGCCGCACCACCCAGCCCATCGCGGCAAGCGCCGGCTGCATTTTCAAAAATCCGGGCCCCATCGGCGCCGGTCAGCTTGTCGATGAAATGGGGCTCAAGCAGCGCGCCGTGGGCGCGGCCAAGGTGAGCGAGATCCATGGCAATTTCATCGTCAACGAAGGCGGGGCCAGCGCCCGTGAGGTCCTCGACCTGATCGCCGAGATCAAGACCATCGCCTTGAAGGAGCGCGGTGTCGAGCTGGAGACCGAAGTGCAGATCATCGGCCAGGACGAGCCCATCGGGGTGAACGTCTGAGGCTCATCCCCGCTTGCCAGTGCTGCCGGGATAAGCTCCCCTTTGCTATGCGTTTGCAACACGGCATCCACTTCGGCTACTGCACGAACATCCATCGGGGAGAAACCTGGGCGGAGACCTTCGCCGCCCTCCAAGGGCACACGGATGCCGTGCGGCGGCGGGTGGCTCCCGACCGGGCCTACGGCATTGGCCTGCGACTCTCTGCACGGGCGGCGGCCGAGCTCTCCGCAGACGCGGCGCAGCGAGACGCCCTGCGGCGATGGCTCGATGAGACCCAGTCCTACGTGTTCACCATCAACGGGTTTCCCTACGGGGCCTTTCATGGCAGGCGAGTGAAGGAGCAGGTCTTTGCCCCCGACTGGGCGAAGTCGGCGAGACTCGACTACACGCGGCAGCTCATCGATTTGATCGACGAGTTGGCCCCGGGCGGGATGGAGGTCAGCGTCAGCACCCTGCCGGGTTCCTTCAAGGGCTTTCTCAGCTCGGAAGGCAACGAGGAGCGCATCTCAGCCATCCACCGGAACTTGCGCTCCTGTGCCGAGCATATGGATCGGGTCAGTCAACGCAGTGGTCGGGATGTCCACCTCGATCTCGAGCCCGAACCCCTGGGGCTCTTTGAAAACAGTCAGGAGACAGTGGACTTCTTTTCCCGCCTCCTGGAAGGGAGCGAGACTTCGGAGCGGGAGCGCCTGCGGCGCACGATCGGTGTGAACTATGACACCTGCCACCTGGCCATCGAGTTTGAAGAACCGAGGGAGGCCGTGCAGCGGCTCCACGAGGCAGGGATCCGTATCGGCAAGGTTCACCTCAGCTCCGCGCTGAAGCTCCGGCCGACGCCAGAGGGGGTGGAGCGTCTCCAAGCCTTTGAGGAAGGCGTCTACTTTCATCAGGTGCTCGTCGCCGCAGGGGGCCAGGTACAGCGGCGCTTCCCGGATCTTCCCGAAGCCCTGGCCTGGTATCGAGGCGGACCGGAGCATCCCGGAGAGGAGTGGCGCGTTCACTTCCATGTACCGCTCCACGCCAGTCCGGAGGTCGGATTTGGCGACACGCGGGATCACCTCAGCGGGCTGTTGGCTTATTTCGCCGAGGCGCCCGGCTGGTGTCGTCACTTCGAATTCGAGACCTACACTTGGGAGGTCCTGCCTCCCTCCCTGAGATCCGGGGATGTCGTCGACCAACTGGTGGCGGAGTATGAATGGTGCCTCGCGGAAATGGATGGCCATGGTTTGTCTCTCGTATGAGCCGTGAACGAACCCTGTCCAAGATCATCGGATCACGGCGCGAAACCTTGCGATATTTTGCGAATTCATTTATATGTTGCGAACTTTATGAAATCACGCCCCACGCTCAAATCCCGCTTAGTGGCCATCGTCTTGACGGTCGTGGTTGCGACTCCGGTCTGGTCCCAGACTTTCTCTTCATCGGAAGTGCCACAAATCATTAGCGATCACACTACGGTCACCTCGACACTGACGGTGCCAGTCGGGACGGGAAAGGTTGATGGAATTCAGGTGCAGCTCACGATTGATCATACCTGTGTTGTTGACTTGAGGATTAGTTTGACCTCTCCGCAGGGGAACACCGTTGACCTCATTCATCATCCAGCCAGCGGGAGCGGTTTGTCAGGGGACTATCTCTTTGAGGATAGTGCGGGAACGCGGATCGTCGATATTGTCACGCCAGTGATACCGGCTGGCAGCTACCATCCGACGACAGCACGGGATGCATTGTCCTATCTCAGCGATTTCCAAGGGGAGACGGCAGATGGGATCTGGACGCTGACCATTTACGATGTTTTATCTTGGGATGAGGGCCTCTTGATGGCGTGGTCGCTCATACTCGATGCGACTGCGACTCCCCAGTCTTCCACTCCCTTGCCGTCGCCCCGTCCGGCGCAGGCGGACTTGCTGATCGGGAAGTCATGGAGCCATTTGCAGGGAGGAGGGATCATCGAGTCCCGCAAGGCCGGAGAGCGTCAGACCCTGGTGTTCACGCCGCGAATCTTCACGACGAACCGGTCCAAGGCGCACTTGCTACTGGCCAATCGGGGAGACCGACCCGCCCAGCTGCGGCTGCGGAGCCTGGGGGACCGCAAACCCCGCATGACGGTGCGCGTCCGCTCGGAGGGGCGCAATGTTAGTGCGGCCTATGCGGCCGGTCGCTTTGCGCCGCAGGTCAAGGGAGGGGGCGCGGTGAAGGTCGTTTACGAGCTGGAGACCGAGCGTTTCTATGCGGGGGTGCTGCGCGAGCGTCGTCGGGACGACGTGGTCCGTTTCCGTCTCAGCGGGGCGGGGAAGGATCACGCGGCTCTGGAAAATCGCTACCACAAGTAAGGGCAGCTTTTGTATCCCCAACGAGGACCTGGCGAGGTCCCGTGAACCTGAGAACCGCGGCCCAGAGGGTCGCGGTTTTTTCGCAAGGAGGATCGGACTCCTGGCCCTCGCGGCAAGCCCCGCATGAAATCCCGAATGGGCGGGGGGAACTCGCTAGGGACAGGCCGGAGGCATTTGTCAGGGCCGGAGGGAACCCGACTCAGCGTTCCCCTTGGATGCCTAGTGAGGTGGGCGGAGTGGAGCGGGCCTCGTGACGCTTAGGGAAGGAGAAGATGAGCTCATTGCTTCCCGTAGTCTCCGTGAAGGCGGAAGACTGCCAGAAGGGTGTATCGTTGTCGTTTCCAGGAAGGTTAGCCTTTCGATTGTTCCTCGCGTAGCTGGGCAGCTCAGGGCCGCAGTCCTGGAGCTGAGTGTAGGAAAGGCTGGCGCGAATCTCATTGTCGATGACTTCGAGCAGCTCCTGCAGTTGGACAGGCTTGGCCAGCACCACGCTTTGGATTCCCCCGGTATTGGCCAAGGCCTGGGCTTCGCGCGCAATTGCCGTCAGCAGCACCACGGGGATGGTTCGCAGACTGAGGTCGCTGCGGAGATCCGCGAGGACCCGTCCGCCGTCGCGCTCGGGCATCATGATGTCCAAAAGGATCAGATCCGGCATGTAGTGACGCACCGTGTTGATCGCCAGCAGCGGATTGTTCTCCACCACGGGCTCGTAGCCGAACTTGGCCAGGGCCTTCGCCAGAAGGGTGGTGAGAGCGCGATTGTCGTCGACGATCAGGATGCGTGGTTTCATGTCAATTATTTTCAATATATATGGAAAATATGAAAAATACAAAAGAAAAAGCGCCTCTATTGAATCGAGCTTCGCCGGGGGACAGGAAAACGGCTCTGGATGCGGTCACGCGGAAAGAAAAAAGCCCGGTCCGGAAAAACCGGGCCGGGCTTTTTGACCAGGGAGAACAAAACGCGAAATCAGGGGACGACTTTCATCACGCCCTTCATGATGGCCCAGTGGCCGGGATAGGTACAAAGGTAAGGATAGTCGCCTGGCTCGCTCGGCGCGGTGAATTCAAGCACGTCCTGCTCACCTGGTTGAACGAGCTTCGTGTGGAAGAGGACATCATCCGATTCCGGGACGGCATGCTTGGTGGTGAGGAAGGCCGGGTCGCTCATACCGGCGTTCGAGGCCATGCCAACGGCCATTTCCTTGCCGGGCTTGACCACGAGGAGATTGTGCGGCTGGCGGGTGACGCTGTCAGCTGGATTGATCAGGGTCAGCTTGACTTTCTGACCGGCCTTGACCGTGAATTCCTTGATGTCGTAGATAAACTGGACCTTGTCGGCCGTGAGGGTCACTTCGGCGACCTCATCGGCACGCAGGGCCAGAGGACTGGTGATGAAGGCGAGGGCGCAAAGGGTGCTGAGTGTCAATTTCATGTTGGATCTGATCAGGAGGATGCGGACACAGGGGACCGCAGGCAGCAACTGTAGCGGAGAGTCGCCGCCCTGCAACGAGCGTTTTCCTGTTCTACAGCAGAAATTTATAAAATTCTCTTGGATTAACTTTTATAACTGGTAAATTTATGAAAATTCGATTATTTACTTCTATTTTCAATCAAACCACGGCATGAATCGAGTGTTGATCGTTGCTGGCGAGCGTCAGACAGGAGAGCGGTACCAGCAAAGTCTTGGCCTGGAAGGCTTTCAGACGGCGGTGGTGGGGAATCCGATTCAGATGGTGGAGTTCTGCCGTCAGCACACTCCGGATTTTCTGGTCATCGACCTGGAGCTCGCCGAACTGGGCTTGTGGAGCGCCCTCCAAGCCTTGCGTGAGATCGTCGGCTTAGCGCAAACCCCCTGTGTGGGCATCGCGAAGACGGCGGACCCGGTCTGCTTCGAAAAGGCGCGTTCGGCCGGTTTTCTGGCAATCTTCCCCAGTCAGGAGGGGCAGGCCCAGGTGGTCGAGACGCTGCGTCGCGTAGTGGCGCGCGCTCAGCAGAGCCCGGTGGATGACCTGCCCGATGTGGAGGGGCGGGATCCCTCCCTCAACCGACTGCGCAAAATCGCCCGCGACATCGTGCAGACCACGGCGAGCCTGCGTTCCCACGTCTCGGAATACGGAGAAGACGGCCCCGAACTGTTTGGATACATCGAGAGCTCGGGGGCGGCCATTCGCGCCAAGCTGAATGAGGTGGCGGACTTTTCCCTGCACGACAAGGAATTGCGCCACGATTTTCGCAACATGATCGGTTCGGTGACCGGATTCGCCGAGCTGATCTTGATGGAGGAGGGCCTTACTCCGGAATCCACCGAAGGCTTGCGTCGCCTGCGCCAAAACTCGCGCGACTTTGTCGAGGTCCTCGATCAGCAGAAGGCAGAAGCCCGGGCTTGACCTGGCCCCGGCGACTTGGGCCGGTGCTCTCTCCAGAGTCCCTCAGGCAGGGCCATCTCCCTTGCTCTTGCGGAGCAGGCGAACCTGACTAATGACCATGCCGTGGTCGATGGCCTTGCACATGTCATAAAGGGTCAGGGCGGCGACTGAAACGGCGGTGAGCGCCTCCATTTCCACCCCGGTGCGGGCGGTGGTGCGCACGGTGGCCGTAATGACCATGCCCTCGGGACGCGATGCAAAGTCCACCGCCACCTTGGAGAGGGGGAGGGGATGACAAAGAGGGACGAGCTCCGCGGTCCGCTTGGCCGCCTGGATGCCCGCGATCCTAGCCACGGCCAGCACGTCTCCCTTGGGGGTAAGGCCATCGTGAATGGCGGCGAGGGTGTCTGGACTGAGTGTGATCAGCCCTTCCGCCACGGCCTCGCGTGCCACGACGGGCTTTTCTGAGACGTCGACCATGGCGGCGCTTCCGTCAGAGCGAAGGTGGGTCAGTTGGGGGCCGTCTTGCATCTGCTTTAGACTGCCTTGCGCCCCCGGGCGGCGCAAGTGAATAAGAGAGCACAGAAGCAGTTGGGGGCTGGGCTTCCCCTCGTTGGACTTGCAGGGTCTTTGCTAGGGAGCAGACGGGAGCTTAGAATGGAGACTTTTTGGATTGTTGAGCAATTCAGTTGACCGTTCCACAAACTTGCGTTGAAATCACCGCTCCCCGACGCGATTAAACTGGGATCGGGAGCTCTGGAGCGTCGCAGCAACTGGCCCGCCCCTTTGATAAAAAATGTGCTTCACGAGAAGAATTGATTCTTTACGCCGAACTTTTCCCTATCGTAGTATCCCGCAGGCAGGATGCCGGAGCGCATCCCGAATCACCGAATCCCATCACCTTATGATCAAGCACATCCTTGCCTCTCTTGTCCTGGCCGCCCTGTCGTTGCCGTCGCTTCAAGCCCAGCAGCAGCCACTTCAGTTGAAAATGGGGGATGTCAAGGTGAGCAAGCCCAGCTACGACGCCCAAAAGACGCCGAATTTCCAAGCTGGGGACGTGAAATCGAAGAACATCCCCAATCCACGCGACTGGCTGGAAGTGGAGGTTGAATTCGAGGTGGACGGTCCCCGCAACGCCGTGGTCAAGGATCTCCTTTTCCGCTACTACATCGGGTTCCGCGACAGCTCGGGTTCCCCTCGGGTTCTCACTGGCGATGTGAAGCACATCAACATCCCCACCAAGGAAAAGCTCTACTCGGCGGCCTATGTGGCCCCCTCGACCCTGGGGGAAATCACCGGCGACTTCCGGCGCTTCCAACCCGGTGCTGTGGAGGCGGTTGGCGTCGAAATTTACTACAACGGTGTGATCGTAGGAGGTACGAGCACGAGCAACGGAAAATTCTGGGAATCCATTCCCGGTCAGGCGGGGGTTCTGGGGAAGGCGGAGACGCCTTTTGCCCTCCTCTGGATTGACCGCTATGCGGAAGTCGAGAGAGCGGCCCGCTGAGGAGTTGCGTCCGTCCGGACCGGCTGACATTACACGGAGAGAAGACTGACATTATGGCGGAAGAGCGCATTTTTACCCTCAGCCTTGGATCGCAACAGGCGACTGGGGCCTTATTTGTCAAGACGCCGGGCGGCGGCTTGCGACTGGAGCGGATCGAGCGTCGGGAGATCCTCGGGGATCCTGCGGAGGAAGAGTCCCGCATGGCTCAGGCGGGGCAGGCGGTCAAGGAGCTCGTCTCGGCCCTGAAGGTGAAAGGCGCGAAGACGAATTACGTCATTTCCTCCTTCCCAGTGTTGGTCAAGTTCGCTAGCCTGCCGGCCCTGGATGGGGCCCAGGTCGACCAGATCGTGGAGTTCGAGGCCCAGCAACAGGTACCTTATCCCATTAACGAAGTCGTTTGGGGGTACCAGTTGATGGGGGAGCCCGACGACGTGGAGATCGAGGTGGCTCTGGCTGCCGTCAAATCGGACGAGTTGACCGAGTTGGACAATCTCATCGCCGGGGCTGGCCTGAAGTCGAACGGGGCCGAAATGTCACCCGCGGCGCTCTACAACGCCCTTCGCTTTAATTACTCCGATGTCGAGGGGACATTGTTGCTCGTCGACATCGGGGCGCGCACGACGGACATGATTTTCATGGAGGGCGGAAAGCTTTTCATCCGCACCGTCAAAATCGGCGGGGCCGACATTTCCCGGGCCATTGCCAAGGAGTTTGGTACGGATTTCTCCACCTCCGACCAGCGCAAGATCCTCGACGGCTTTGTGGCGCTCGGAGGCCCCTACGCCGACCACGAGGATCCGGAGATCGCCGCCATCTCCAAGGTGGTGCGCAATTCCCTGACCCGCCTGCATTCCGAAGTGATGCGCACCATCAACTTCTACCGCAGCCAGCAAGGCGGCTCGGCTCCCGCCTTCGTGCTTCTGAGCGGGGCGACCGCGGGTTTGCCCTTCATCCGCGAGTTCTTCGCGGAGAAGCTGAATTTGCCGGTCGATCATTTCAACCCCTTCCGCAATGTGGCCGTGTCCAAGGGGGCCGCCGCCGTGGCCGCCGCCCAGGCGCACCAATTCGGGGACCTGGTTGGCAGTGCTCTGGCGCAGGTCGGCGAGGTCCCCCTACGGATCGAGCTCATTCCCGAGTCGGTGCGCAAGTCCCGCGAACTTCATGCCCGCAAGCCCGCCCTGATCGTCGCCTTGATCGCCTTGGTCTCCCTGCTCGGTGCCGTGGGTTTCCACTTCTCCAAGGGGGCGGAGCTCGCCAATGCGCGCGCCGAGGAAATCAACGACAAGGAAGCCGAGCTGGCCCGTTACGGCAAGCAGATTCAGGAATTCGACAAGCAGATTGCCTCGATTGACGCCCGGCAGGGACCCTACGTCGAAGCCATCCGGCATCGGGTTTACTGGATCCAGCTGTTCAACTATTTGAGCAACAAGATGGACAGCGACGTGCTCTACATGACCATGCTCGAGCCGCTGTCCAATGGGATACCGATCATTGACGACGCCGCCACCGGCATGGCGACGGCGGCCTCACTGCAGTCGGAATCGATCATTGATGCCTTCTCCATTCGTGGGCTCTGGCGGGAAAACCCCAAGGGGTCGGAGGTTGTCTACGATTATTTCAAACGCCTCAAGGGCGACGCCGACAGCGGGGCGGAGGGCTTCTTCGACCTCAAGGAAGTCGACATCAGCGAGGTGGTGAACGTCGACGCGGGTACCAACAACGACCGCTTCGCATATCCCTTCAACATGACCCTGCCTCTGCCCGAGGCCAACCGGGTCCGGTTCTCCAAGTGAGGGGGCCCATTGTTCACTTGGTAGACTAGGTTTGATTGCAATTATGAATCCAAAGGTTTGGCTTATCGTTTTCAGCGTCGTCGCTGCGCTTGCCCTCGGAGGGGGCGGGTTCTACGCAGCCTCGAGCTACAGCAACTACCGCACGGCTATGGACGGGTGGAACGCCAAGATTTCCTCCATCGAGAGCTTGGAGCGGCGCGTCCCCTATCCGAACAAGAAAAACACCGAGGCCTTCGAAGAAAAGGTGAAGTCCTACGAGGCGGCGGTGGATGAACTCTACAAGACCCTGGAGTCCTTCCAGCGCCCTCTCAACACCACTCTGCAGAACACGGAATTCCAGCGACTCGTGAAAACGCGCGTCGAGGAGTTTCGCCGCGCGGCTTCTTCCGCGGGGCTGGAAATTGAATCCACCAACGAATTCCAGCTCGGCTTCGACATTTATGCGAACACAGTGCCCTCGCCGGCCTTGGTGCCCGTGCTTGACTACGAGCTTGAGGCCATCGACCACCTCCTCCGCAAGCTGCTCGACTGCGGAGTGGAGCGTCTCTCTGAATTTCAGCGCGATCCCATCCACGGCGAGCCCGGGGGACCGGCGAGCCAGGAATCGGGCGTGGTGCAGAAGTACCCCATCCGCTTCCGCATCCGCGGTTCCCACGACTGCATCCAGAAGCTCGTGAATGAGTTGGCCAACGACCGCAAGTTCTTCTACATCACACGCGTGTTGAAGGTCCGCAACGAATCCCAGGAGGGCGCCTACAAGACGACACCCGGCCCCCAGGGCGGCTTTGTGGTCTACGAAAACCCGGACACCAAGGAAGTGGCTAGTCCGGAGCAGCTCACGGAATGGGGCCATGGCTCCGCACCGGAGTCCGAGGTCGCGGCCAAGGCCAAGGAGGCGGGCTTCGTCCGGGCCGAGCAGGATGCCCGCGTCCTTATGGGCTTGGAGAAACTCGATGCCTACTTTGTCGTGGACATCACTCGCTTCCTCGATCCCGATGAATTGAAGGATGCCGAACCGGAAGCAAATAGCGAAACGAATAAGAAAGGGAGACGATGAGCGGAAAAGCTTGGGATAAACTGATTCTATTGGTGGCCGGGTTGGCGGTTCTCGGCGTCTCGGTGCTCTTTTCAATGCGCGCCATGGGCTTTGGGGAACAATTCGTTCTGACCGAGGCGGTGCCGAAGAACGACCTCCCCGACACGGAGGAAGCACGTGCCAAGACGGCCCAATCCTACGTGGAGAAGACCCAGGCCTGGTCCAATCCCAACAAGGGACAGCCGCCCCGGGCGCTGCCACTCTTCGTTTCCATTCCCATCATTGAGGCGGGCGGGCGGCTCTATGACATGAGCAACCCCAACGAGGACCCGCTGCGTCCTCCCGTGACCAACGCCTGGCTGATGGAGCACAACCTCGACTACCTGAATTCCGGAGTGTTGAGTCAGGACCCCGACCGCGACGGTTTCGACAACCGCGCCGAGTGGGAGGCCAAGACCAACCCCATCGATGCGAAATCCCATCCCCCTTATGCCGAGAAGCTGATCTTCGCTTCCCGCCAGCAAGAGGTCTATATGCTCCGCTTTGCCGCCAAGCCCGATGCGGAGCGTTTCCAGATCAACCGTCTGCCCACTCCAAAGTGGCCCCAGCCCAAAAACTTCTACCTGCGCGTCGGAGAGACCTCGGAGGACGATCAGTTCCGGGTCGAGGCCTTTGAAGAGAAGCGGGCTCGCAATGCCGCGGGAATCGAGGTGGACGCCTCGGTGGTCAAGGTCCGCTACCTTCCCAAGGATGAGATCCACGAACTCGTCCGCAATGTGGACACGCCCATCCCGACTTATTTTGCCGAAATGAAGTTCGAACTGGATCCGGGATACCAGCAATATGTAAAAGAGGGGGATGCCTTCACGCTGACGATCGATCCGGACACCCGCTACCGCGTCGTCAAGGTCGAGGAGGACTCGGTGGAGGTCAGCTACCAGACCGGCACGGAGGCCGAACAAACGATTCAGATTCCCAAGAAGTAACTGTTGACAGTCGGAGAATATTCTGTTTTTGATTGCGGCCAGACCGCAGGCACATCAAACCGCTTGAGCGAGACGATTTTATGAAGATGAGAGGATTGACGACAATTTCCCTCGGCAAGACCGCCGGAAGCTTGCTGGCTACGGCCTTGGCCGTGGGTAGTTTTCCCGTGCTTGCGGGGCCGGGCGGCTACGGCGGCAGCGGGGCCGGTGGGGGCGTTCCCAGCATCGCCACGAATTACGTGATTCGCCTGCAGGAAAACGTGAAGAAGGCTGACGAAGCCGCCTTGCGTGGATCCCAGCTGATGGCGGACGGCGACTATCAGGGCGCCATCGACCAATATCGTGCCGCTCTGGACCTGCTGCCCGATGCCCCCATGACCGAGCCGCGTCGTCGGGCCTACATCAAGCAGTTCTCTCGCGCCAGCGTCCTTCTCGCCACGCAGCGGGCCGAAGAGGGGCGTTACCCGGAGGCCATCGCCCTGGTGGAAGACGTTCTCCAGCCCAGCGTCGATCCGGACAATATCGACGCCAAGAAGCTGCTCGAGCGCCTCAACGATCCGGATTATTACTCGCCCGCGCTGACCCCCGCCCACCTCGAGCGCGTGCGTCGCGTCAAGCTGGCCCTGAAAACCGCCCAAGGCTACATCGACCTCGGCGACTACGATCGCGCCGATCGCGAGTTCAACAAGGCCCTCAACGACGACCCCTACAACACGGCGGCTCGTCGTGGCATGGAGGAAAACGAGCGCCACAAGCTGAATTACTACGACGCCGCCTACGATCACACCCGCGCCAAGATGCTGCGCGAGGTGGCCAAGGGCTGGGAGACGCCGGTGCCCGCCAATCTCGAAAGCGGCCCGGTCATGGAGATCCCCACGGACAGCGGCATTGCGGACATCCGCCGCACGGAAGAGAAGTTGAAGACGATCGTTCTCCCCAGCGTGGAGTTTGCCGACACGCCGCTGCGCGATGCTCTGGATTTCCTGCAACAGCGCAGTGTTGAGCTCGATGTGCAGGAGGCCGATGCCGCTAAGAAGGGCGTCAACATCATCTTGGATGCGGGTGCAGGGGTCGGTGGTGCGCCGGCGGCGGCTCCAGTGGGGGACAACACCTTTGGCGCCGCGCCCATGGCCACCGGCGGCGTGAGCGGCGCGGGAGATACGCGGATCACCCTGCGCCTGACCAACGTGCCCTTGGCTGAAGCCTTGCGCTACACCACTTCGCTGGCCCAGCTGAAGTACAAGGTGGAACCCTTCGCCGTGAAGGTGATCCCGCTTTCGGTCCCGGTCGACGAGCTCATGACCAATATCTACGTCGTTCCTCCGACCTTCCTGCAGACAGAAGCTGGTGGCGGTGGCGGCGGTGGCGGAGCGGCCGCGGATCCCTTCGCCTCGGCTCCGGCCGCAGGAACTGGCGCGGGGGCGACGGCCCGCCGCACCGCCAAGGAAATCCTCGAAGGGGCCGGCATCACCTTCGGGCCTGGGACCAGTGCCATCTACAACCCGGCTTCCTCCCAGCTGATCGTCCGCAACACCCAGGACCAGTTGGAACTCGTCGAGGCCTACATCGAGTCCATCAATCAGAACGTCGAGAAGCAGATCTACATCACCTCGCGATTCGTGGAGATCAGCGAGGAAGACAACAGCGAGCTGGGCTTTGACTGGCTCCTGGGGCCCTTCAACTTGGGCTCTTCTCCCCGGGTCTTTGGGGCCGGGGGAACCACGGGTAACCAAGTGGGCGCGGGCAATGCCCTCGACTACAGCTTTGTCAACCCCGCCACCCAGCTGCCCATCGGCATGAACAACCTCACGGCGGGCCTGCGTTCCGGCTCGCGAGCCATCGACAGCAACTCCATCGACGCCCTCATCTCCGAGGCGGCAGGCACGGCGGGTGGCTCCTCGATGATGGCCCCGGCGGTCTTCGGGATTGCGGGGGTCTTCACGGACCCGCAGTTCCAGGTGATGATCCGGGCCCTGGATCAGAAGAAGGGCGTGGACCTGCTCTCCGCTCCCTCGGTGATGGCCCGCAGCGGTCAGCGCGCCAAGGTGGAGGTCATCCGCGAATTCATCTATCCCACGGAATACGATCCGCCGGAAATCCCCAACCAGTTTGGCGGCAGCGTTGGTGGCGGTGTCGGTGGGGTCGTGTCCACCCAGGGCGGCTTCCCGGTGACCCCGGCCAACCCGACGGCCTTCGAGACCCGCAACACGGGGGTGACCCTGGAAGTGGATCCGGTGCTCGGTGCTGATCAGTTCACCATCGACCTCAACCTGGCCCCCGAGGTGGTCGAGTTCGACGGCTTCATCAACTATGGCAGCCCCATCCTGAGCTCCTCGGTGAACGCCCTCGGCTTTGTCACTCCCGTGGTGGTTACCGAGAACCGCATCGAGATGCCCGTCTTCAATACCCGCCGCGTCTCCACCCAGGTCACCATCTGGGATGGCCAGACTGTCGCCCTCGGTGGCCTCATCCGCGAGGACATCCAGGATGTGGAAGACAAGATCCCGATCCTCGGCGATCTCCCGGTGGCGGGACGTCTCTTCCGCTCGAGCGTGGAGCTGCACCTGAAGCGGAACCTGACGATCTTTGTCACCGCCCAGCTCATGGATCCTGCGGGCATGGCGGTCAACGGGCGCCTCACCGACGAGCCGCTCCCCGAGCCGGCTCCCCGTCCGCCCATCTCGACCCCGGCGACCTTCGCACCGGGTCCGATTCCCTATCAGAAGTGATCAGGGAAGCCTCTCGGCGGGACGATCCTCGAGTCGATGTATCCTGCTGACCTTTCAAAGAGACGTGGACCGCGAGGCCCACGTCTCTTTGCGTACTGAGCCAACATGAGGACGATTGCCGTCACCGGAGGCGTGGCCTGCGGGAAATCCTCCTTCGTTCGCGGGGTTCTGGAGCAGGCTTCGGCTGAGCGGGTGGCCTTTCTCAGCTGCGACGAGGAGGTCCGTGAGATCTCCCAAAGTCCCGCGGTGTCCGCGGAGCTGGATGCCCTAGCGCGCCGCTTCGGTTTGCCCGTCGGACCCAGCGAGGAGGGGGGGCGGGCGGCTTTTCGAGAACTCTTGTTTGAAAATTCAGATTTTCGTGGGAAGGTGGAAGGGCTGCTTCATCCCTTGGTCCTCCAGAGGGTGAAGGATCGCGCCGCCGGTCTCTCCGGATCTGTCCGGGTGTTTCTGGTCGAGGTGCCACTGCTCTACGAGGTCGACTTTCCATTGGACCGGGATCTCGATGTGGTGGTCGCCGCGTCGGAAGCTGAGCAGATGCGGAGGCTTCTCGAAGTCCGCGGACTTGCGGCGACCGTGGCTCGACGGATTCTGCGATCCCAGTTGCCGGTCGAGTCCAAAATGCGACGGGCGGATGTGGTGATCTGGAACGATGGATGCCGCGACGTCTTACAGACTCAGGTTGATCATTTTCTCTCGCGCTGCGAAACCCTTTCCTATTTATGACAGACCCCGCCACCTTGGAGTCCACTGAAGAAGCGGACTCTCTCTCCAGTTCCGAGGCGACTCCAGCGGAGGAAACTCCCGTCTCCGTTCCCGAAGCGGTCAACATCAACGAATTTCAGCAGCGTTCCCTGGCCGAGATGCACGGCGTGGCCCAGCAGCTGGGCCTGCGCGTGGCGGGAATGCGGTCCAAGCACCAGCTTGCCTTCGAGATCCTGCGTTTCTGGGGGAGCCACGGCACCCAGATGGAGGCGGAGGGCTTTTTGGAGTATTCCGGCGAGGCCTATGGCTTTCTGCGCTGGCCGGATTTCAGCTTTGCCCCGAATGCGGACGATGTCTCCATAGCCTCGGCCCTCGTGCGCCGCTTTGGCTTGAGAGCGGGCCAGCGGGTGCGCTGCCGGGTCCGGGCCCCGCGGGATCGAGAGAAGTTTCTCATCGCGGAGGAAGTCTTGGAAGTGGAGGGCGTGCCCGCGGCCAGCTGGCAGAGCCCGACCAGCTTCGACGACCTCAAGGCGATGTTCCCCTCCGAGCGCCTCATTCTCGAGACGCCTGGTGCCTCCGTCGTCTCTCCCCGCGTCATCGACCTCGTCGCTCCGCTCGGCAAGGGCCAGCGCGGTCTCATCGTGGCGCCCCCGCGCGGAGGCAAGACCATACTTTTGAAGAACATCGCGGTGTCGATCCACCAGAACAATCCGGAGGTCGAGCTCATCGTCCTCCTGCTCGACGAGCGGCCCGAGGAAGTGACCGACTTCCAGGAAACGGTCGCGGCGTCGATTTACAGCTCGACCTTTGACGAACCCGCCCATCGCCACATCGAGGTGGCGGACATGGTCTTGAACCGGGCCCGGCGCCTCGTCGAAAATGGACGGGACGTGGTGGTCCTGCTCGATAGCCTCACCCGCCTGGCGCGGGCCCACAATTCCGCCCGCCAATCCGGTGGGGGTGGTGGGGGCGGGGGGCGCCACAAGCGCAACGGCGGCGGGGGCGGCGGCCCCATTGGCAGCGGTGGGATTTCTCCCAAGGCCCTGGAGCGTTCCCGGCGCTTCTTCGGGGCGGCCCGCAACGTCGAGGAGGGGGGCAGTCTCACCATCCTGGCCACCTGTCTCATCGAAACGGACAGCCGCATGGACGACGTCATTTTCGAAGAGTTCAAGGGCACCGGCAACATGGAGATCACGCTGGATCGCGAGATGGCGGAGTCCCGCATCTTCCCCGCGATCCACCTCCAGAAGAGCGGCACGCGCAAGGACGAGCTGCTCTACCATCCCGACGAATACGTCCGGATCCTGTCCCTGCGCAAACAGTTGGCGCAGCGCCCGGCACCGGAGGCCATGGTCGAGTTGATCAAGGCGATCAAGACGACCCGATCGAACACCGAACTGCTCCTGCGTGGCATTCAGTAAGATTCAGGAGTATGGACGGATCGGGGAGTGACCCATTCGCGACGGCGTCGGAGACCTACATCGACGATATCGGCCAATTGCGCCAGTTCATGGCGAGGGTGGGGGAGCAGGACCTCTTCGAGGCCTGTGCCATCGACACCGAGGCCGACAGCATGCATTCCTACGAGACAAAGCTTTGTCTCATCCAATTTGCGGTTCCCGGCTCGCTGGCCATCATTGACCCCCTGGCCATTGGCGGAGAGGACCTGCGAGAGTTCGTTCAATTCGTCGACCGCTTCGCCGTCGTCTGGATGCACGGGGCCGATTACGACATCTCCCTGTTCAACAGCACCTTTTCCTGGGCCCCCCACACCATCTACGATACGCAGGTCGCGGCCCGCTTGCTCGGGGTCGACAAGTTCGGCCTGGCGAATCTTCTGGAGGCGGAATACGGCATCAAAGTATCCAAGCAGTCGCAAAAGGCGGACTGGAGCCGTCGACCTCTCAGCGAGAAGATGCTCGCCTATGCCTACAACGACGTGCGCTACCTGATCGACCTGGGGCAGCGCTACCTGCGCCGTCTCGAGGACTGCGGACGTCTCGAGTGGTTCCTGGAGAGCTGTCGCCATGCCCGCGAGTCGGTGCTCGCCCGCGAGGCCAAGTCCGAGGACGACCTTTGGCGTGTCAGCGGATGGGGAAGGCTTTCCCCCCGGGGGCTGCATTTTCTCAAGCACCTCTGGATGTGGCGCGACGAGGAATGCCGCCGCCTCGATCGTCCGGCCTTCAAGTTCCTCGGGAACCAGGAGATCCTCGCGATGGCGGAACGACTCGAGGCTGGCAAGGATCTCGCTCCCCCGCATTACCTGCGGCCGGCCCCGCTGCGCCGTCTCCGCGAAGCCATTCTCGCCGCCCGGGATGTCGATCCCAAGCACTACCCGGTGAAGCATCGCCGTGGCGAGGGCCCCCGTCTGGAGATCGACGAGGCGAAACTCGAAGCCATCCGCCGCTATCGCGATGCCCAGGCCGCCGAACTCGGCATCGAGGCCACGGTGATCGCGAACCGAACGGTCATGGAAAAGCTCGCCGCGACCAACTTCCCGGAGGAAGAAAAACGAGATCTCCTCCTGCAATGGCAGCGCCAGCTGCTGGAGCCCAGCCTCTGAGTCTCAGGGCGGGGGAGAAAAGCAGGGGGGAGTGGCCGAGGAAGCAGACGAGGGGAAGGGAGCGGCCAGGCTCAGCCAGCCATCATCTTGTCCTTCTCGAGCTTCAGCCCCATCTTGCGATAGAGCGTCGCGATGCTGACCCCCAGCATGCTGGCCGTCTTCTCACGCGAGCCGCCATTGTACTTGAGGGTTTCGCGAATGAAGAGCTTCTCCTGCTTCTTGACGAAGTCGGAGAGGTTGGCCCCGATGGGCAGGTGGTGGGTGGTCTTCTCGTCCTCGTCGGTGATTTCCACTTTCTGGGAAACCTTCGGGGGCAGGTCGACGGGGCGGATGCGGCCGTCCTCGGCGAAGGCGCAGGCCCGCTCCAAGGCGTTTTCAAGCTCGCCCACGTTGCCAGGCCAGCCATAGCCTTCCAGCAGGCGCAGGGCGTACTTGTCGACCTCCGGTGTGCTGGTTCCCGTCCGCTCGGCGTGACGCTTGAGGAAATGCTCGACGAGCAGCGGGATGTCCTCGGTGCGGCTGCGCAGCGGGGGCACCTCGATGGGGATCACGGAAATCTTGTAGTAGAGGTCCTCGCGGAAACTGCCCGCTTCCACGCATTCCTGCAGGGAGATTGGAGAGGAGGCGATGAAGCGCACGTCGCGCTTGGCGGGCAGGCGGTTGAGCAGCTGGAGGGTGGCGGTTTCCTCCAGATAGGCTTCCAGCTTGCTCTGTAGTCTCGCGGGCAGGACGTGGATTTCTTCCAGCAGCACGGTGCCTCCGGCGGCCCGGGCAAAGAGCGTTTCCCCCAAGCTGCCACTGGTGCCGAAGAGCTCGGCCTCGAGGAGGTGCTCGGGAAGGGCGGAGCACTGGAGCACCTTGAAGGGAGCCGAGGCGCGGTGGCTGGCATTGTGAATGCTGCGCGCCACCATCTGCTTGCCGGAGCCGAATTCGCCCTCGAGCAGGACCGGGGCGTCCTTGTCGGCGATCTTCTCGACAATGCGCTGGATCTCCTGGATCTTGGGGCTGGCCCCAATCATGCCGCCAGTGGGAAGGGCGATGGCGCTTTCGGAGAGGGAGGTCTCGGCCTCCTGGCGGGAGGGAGCCTGACCTCGGGAATTCAAGGCGAGCTCGACCGTCTTCTGCAGATCAGCCAGCTCAAAAGGCTTGGTCAGGTAATCAAAGGCCCCCAGGCGCATGGCCTCGACGGCGCTCTCGATGGTGCCCCGGCCGGTCACCATGATCACCTTGGTGTTGGGGTGGTTCTCGTTGCTGTGGCGAATCACGTCGAGACCGTTCATGTCCCCCAGCTGCAGGTCGACGATCATGAGATCCGGCGGATCCGCGTCGAGGGCGGTCAATCCATCACGGCCGTTGAGGGCCTCGGTCACTTGGTGCCCCAGCATGCGGCAGGATTTTCCCATCAAGCTGAGAATGGGCGCTTCATCGTCGATTACAAGGAGCTTGGCCATGGCGGTTCGTGAGGTACAAAAAGGCGGGGGGCAGATAGGATCGTCTATCTTTAACAAGGCTAAATACTACGGATTTGTTAAACAACGCAAGAGTAAAATCTCATTTTTGCAAATCCTCGCGTGGGTGAGCTCGGTCCGAGTCCGTGGCCGACCAGAGCGCGAGGGAAGCGGGGCGGGGAGGGGAACGCGGGGCGGGGTGTCTTGTCAGGAGGGATTTGGAAAGGGCACCTTGAGAAGTTCCGCAAATGCGCTTAATTTCTTTCCAATAATCCTAAGGATTTTTCGGGCGGTTCGTTTCAAGCGGTGTTGATCCCACCCATGTCCGCCCTTCCGATAACCATCATGGAAGTTTCGCCGCGCGAACTTGTCGAATCCGCCCAAGCGGATTTCGAAGGCCCCCTCACGGGCTATGCGGCGGGTCTTCTCGGTGGGGATTGGGATCGGGCCCGGGACGTCGTGCAAGACACCTTCGTCAAACTGCATCGCCAAGATCCCGCCTTGATCCAGGGCCGGCTCAAGAGCTGGCTCTACACGGTCTGTCGGAATCGCTCCATCGACATTCTGCGAAAGGAGAACCCGATGCTGTCCACGGCTGGGGAGGTCTTCGAGTCCATCAACGACTCGACGCCCGACCCTTCCCGGGCGATGGAGGAACGCGAGCGACACGCCGAAGTCATGGCTCTGCTGGAGCGACTTCCGGAGAACCAACGCGAAGTGATCCGCCTGAAATTTCAGGGAGATCTCAGCTACAAGGAAATCTCCGATGTGACGGGGCTGAGTGTCAGCAACGTCGGCTTCCTCATCCACACCGGCATCAAGCGGCTCCGCGCCCTCATGGGCGTCGAGCTGGATCCCTCCTGAGCTTCCTATCTCTGTCTGAACCATCCTTCCACCTATGAATCGCGAGCCAGTCAATCCCGACGATCCGCAGATGACCGCCTACGCGCTTGGGGAACTCAGCGCGGCCGAGGCGGCCGAGTTTGAGGCGAGGCTGCAAGATTCCCCCCGTGCCCGTCGCGAGCTGGAGGAGATGCGCCTGGTCATGGATCTCCTGGGCGAGGGCCTGCGCCGAGAGTGGCAGGCGGAACAAGGGGTTCCCCTGCTTCGCCTCCTCGAACCGGTGCGCGCCCCCCGCACGGAAGCTCTCAAGGAAAAGGTCGTTCCCGGGTCTTTCGGTCGATTCCCGGCCCGGATCGCCGTGGCGGCGGGCATCGCGGCCATGCTCATCGCCGGCAGTTTCTTGCGGAAGCCGAGCCAACCCGGGGCCGTGGCCCTGGGGGCCGCTGAATCCATTCCCGCCCCGTCCGTGGAGGACATTCCGCCACGGTTCGACGTCGGGGCCGTTGTCGCCCATGTGCCCCAGCTCTTGTTGGCGGAAGAGGTCGACGACCTTTCTTCCCTGGACCTCGCCGACGGCGAAGAGTTGGCCAGTGCCGACATCGACACCACTTACTTGGATGCCAATTCCATCCTGCCCGCCAGTTTTCAGCCCGCCCAGGCGGTCCACAGCGTCGATGAGGGCGAGCGCGTTGATTCCTATCTGCCCCCGCTGGGCGGCATGATCCCGGCCAAGGCCAGCACCAGCTGGAACGATCGTCGCCAGGATCGCGGTCCTTCCCTGGCTTCGTCCTGGGGAGTCCAACTCGCCAGGGCCACGGAATCCGCGGCCGCGGGGACCCAGCTCTTGGGTGGTTTTCGCTCGGTTTCCCAACAGGAGGAGGACCCCGAATTGAAGCGGCTCTCGGACCTCCACGGAATTCATCAGGAACTGACCGCGTTGCTCCAAGGCCTGCCCCAAGGGGCCCCCGAACGCCAAGCCCTCGAGCAAATCGTGTCGCGGAGCGAGCGGATGCTGACCCAGTGGAAACAGGATCTCTCGCGTTGAGGCAGAAAGAATTCCGACCGAACCAGGTTTGGTCGTGGACGTAATACTGGGGAGCCAGGCGGAGTCATCCGCCTGGCTCTTTACGTCACCGGGAGTCGGGATTTTTATTTCACTGCCCTTGAATTTTGAGGGGGATTGCCGTAGATGCCCCCTTCCCCTGAATCGCTCCGCCCTTGAATCCGCCCGCATCTGATTCGCGACTCCGTCCCCCCGCCGATGCCCGCCCGGAGGCCGGGGTATTGGGTGAGATCGATTTGAGTCGACCGCCTTTCTTGGGGGACATCTTCACCCGAGAGGCGCTCGAGGTCGGGCGACAACTTCTCCGCGAGGGAGGGGTGCGCGTGGTCACGGCCAATGTGCAGGGGCGTTTCGCAGGGGTGTTCGGGCAAGTGGCGGAGCGTCCCGGCGGTCCCAAAGCGGAAGTCAGCATCGTCGTCCAGCGCGGCGAGGACGATTGGCGCGTCGATGGGCGCAGCGATCGTTCTCCGCAGCGAAACAACGCCCATGTCGCTGCCCTCCTGATGGCCGCCATGGTCGAGCGCGGGGCGGTGCGCGATCTTTCCTTTGGCTTGGGACAAAGCCGCTGCGAAATCCAACTCTTCATGGCCGACATCAGGGCCGGCATCCTCTATTGGGACGATTCCGAGGCCCGCGCGGTGTTGGAAAACATGCCCCTCGCCCGGATCGAGGGCAGCAATCCCCGGGTGGAGACGCGGCTCCGGGAGATGGGGCTGAAGCGGCTCGTCGAGCTTTATCCCTGGGATGAAATTGTGCCGGAATATCGGCAATGCTACGCCTATTCCGCGGTGCGCCGCGGCATGCAGGAGGTGTTCTGGGCTGATTTCCTGGCGAACCGCCGCAGCGAATTGGAGGCGCTGGACTGCGTCATCAGCACCGATCCCGGTTTTGGCCTGCGCGTCGTCGAGCCTCTGGATTACTACGGTCAGATCGAGCCCGGCGAGGACGAGGTCGATTGGTTTGGTTTCGAATACGGCATCCGCAGCGGCGGGGAGAAGATCAATTTGCTGCCCTGTCTGGTTCGCTACCTCGAGAGCCGACCTTCCGGTCTCGCCTTGAACGGACCCATTCCGGCCGACGCCACGCGGAAGGTGCCGATCCAAGTGGGGGACAGCGGCACTTTCGTCGCCATCCCCGCCAAAAAGCTGCAGACCATTCTCAGCCTGCTTTCCGAGCTCTTTGATCACCATTCGGTGGACGAGCGCGGCAAGATCAAGCTGCATCCAATCCGCGCGGCGCAGTTGACCCGCTACAGCGGAGAGGAGGCGCTCGTGGACGAGGCGCCCGAGGCCCTGCGACGCCGTGCCGAGGAGCTGGAGGCCTTGAAGCCCAAGGTCAATCCCGAGGCCCCCAAGGAGTTTCTGGCCACGCTGCGGCCCTACCAGCAGGATGGCTTCGAATGGCTCCAGTTCCTCCGCGAACAGGGCTTGGGCGGCATCCTCGCCGACGACATGGGTCTGGGGAAAACGGTCCAGACGCTCTGTCATCTGCATTGCGAGAAGCAAAGCGGCCGCGCGGACCTGCCCAGTCTCATTCTGGCTCCCAAGAGCGTGGTGCCCAATTGGGAAAAGGAGGCCAAGAAGTTTGCCCCCTCCCTGCGCGTGCTCGCCCTGCAGGGACCCCAGCGGAAGAAATATTATTCCGTGCTGAGGCATTGCGACCTCATCGTCACTTCCTATCCGATTCTCTTCCGGGATGCCGACGAGATCCTCAACCAGAAGTTCCACTACGTCGTTTTGGACGAGGCCCACACGATCAAGAACACCTCCTCACAGATCACCAAGGTGGCGTGGAAGATCGACGCGCGGCATCGCCTCTGTCTCTCCGGAACGCCCATCGAAAACCACCTGGGCGAGTTGTGGTCGCAGTTTCATTTCCTCGTCCCGGGCTTCCTCGGAACCGAGGAAAGCTTCAACCGTTGCTTCCGCACCCCGATCGAGAAGCATCGCGACGAAGGTCTAAGGAAGCGGCTGGCAGAACGGGTGGCTCCCCTGATGCTGCGCAGGACCAAGACCCTGGTCGCCCACGACCTGCCGCCCAAGACGGAAATCGTGCGCACCGTCGAGTTGCATCCCAAACAGGTCGAACTCTACGAGGCGGTGCGGGCGGCCGTGAGCCGGGAAGTGCACGAGGAAATCGCCCGCTTCGGCTTGGAGAAGAGCAAGCTGCTCGTCCTCGACGCCCTGCTGAAGCTGCGCCAGGTTTGCAACCATCCCCAGTTGCTCAAGCTGCCTTCCGCCCAGAAGGTGAAGTCCTCGGCCAAGATGGACCTCTTTATGGAGTGGATCCCGTCCATGGCCAAGGAGGGGAGGCGCATCCTCGTCTTTTCCCAGTTCACCGGAATGCTTTCGCTCCTCGAGCAAGCCCTGGACAAGGCAGGGGTGAGATACCTGACCCTGACAGGACAGTCCAAGGACCGGGGACAGTTGTGCGACGACTTCCAGGCGGGGAAGGCTCCCGTCTTTCTCATCAGTCTGCGAGCCGGGGGGACCGGCCTGAACCTGACCCTCGCCGACACGGTGATCCACTTCGATCCCTGGTGGAATCCGGCGCTGGAATCCCAGGCCACCGACCGCGCCTACCGCATCGGGCAGAAGAATCCCGTCTTTGTCTACAAGCTCATTACCGAGGGGACCATCGAGGAGAAGATCCTGATGCTGCAGCAAAAGAAGCGTGCCCTCTTTGAAGGCATTCTCGAGGGTGCTCCGCAAAAGCTGTCCTTTTCCGAGGAGGAGCTGAACGACCTGCTCGCCCCCATGAAGTCATCCGGCCATTAGACCGGGGAAGATCAATCGTAGATGAGGCCCGGAATCTTGCCGTGGGCGACGAGCCGACCACGCTCCGTGTCGAGCTCGAAGATGTCCACGCCGGCGCCGGTCAAGCCAGTGGTGTTCTTGCTGCGGGCGCCGAAGACGTAGTGCTTGTCCGTGGCCGGGTCGTAGCCCATGTAGAGCATCACGTGGGAGACGCGGTGGCCGGACTTCCAGGTGCCTCCCCAGAAGATGAGATCGCCGGGGGACAGCTTCTTGAGCAGCTTCTTCGAAGGGCTGTTGCCGTAGACGTCATCGAGCAGGTTCTTCCGCTTGAGCCAGTAATATTGGTCGTAGGAAGTCCGCGGCACCCCCTCGACACCGATCTTGGTCAGCAGATACTGGATCGTGGACGAGCAGTCCAGCCCGCCCGTGTCTGGGTTGGAAGCGCCGAAGACGTAGCTCAGCTTCTTGCCCGCGAGGGCGTGGGCCTCGTTGCGCAGCTGGGTCAGGGTGGGCCCCTTGACGCCTTCCTTCTTCTCGGTTTTCGACGAGGGGGGCGTGTCCGATCCCACGGAATTTTCCTCTGCAGCCTCCGTGGCGGGGGCGGGAGCAGGGGGAAGATCGGCCTTGGCGGCCTCGGTCGTGGTCACGGTGGAAAGCGTGTCTTCCGCAGGAGTGAGCGCGGTGGAAGGAGACTCCTCGATCGGCGGCGGCGGGATGGTCAGCTTCACGGTCTGACTCTTCATCTGGTCGAAGCCCCCGCGGATGCTCTGCTTGATGGGAACGATAGGGCGAAAGGATCGCTGACGCTGGGGAGGCTCCTGCCCGTTCCCGGTGGAGGGGAGGAGAGGCAGCAGGGCAGCCAGGGAAAAGCAGGTGGCCAGGCGATTCATAAGCATTAATAAAAATTTAAGATAATTTAACATAAAAAATCAAATTTAAAAAAATAAGAATTTCCAGAGATTTAGGGGCGCTTGCGAAATGGGACTGGAGGCGCTTTATTGGCGCCGTGTCAGGCTGGTTTGCCCGCTATCGTCCCGTTGCCGCGACGGCTTTCGCGGAGTATCGACTCACTGATCTGGGCCGCGACCTTGCCGCGGGCGCCACGGTGGGGGTGATTGCCTTGCCCTTGGCGATCGGATTTGCCATTGCTTCCGGGGCCGAGAATCCGGGGCAGGGGATCTGGACGGCCATTGTCGCGGGAGCGATCGTGGCCTTGTTGGGCGGATCCCGCTTTCAGATCGCCGGACCCACCGGGGCCTTTGTTCCGGTCTTGGCGGGAATCGTGGCGATGCACGGTTACCAGGGACTGCTCGTGGCAACGGCCATGGCTGGTCTGATGTTGGTGGTGATGGGGATCTTCCGCTTCGGCGCGATGTTGCGCTATTTTCCCTATCCCGTGATCGCCGGCTTCACCTCGGGCATCGCGGTGATCATCTTTGCGGGGCAGCTGCCAGAGTTTCTCGGCCTGCAGCTGGCCCATCGTCCCCACCACCTCCCGGAGCTCCTTTGGAGCACGGTGGAAGTCGTTGGCGAGTTGCAATGGCGGGTGTTGGCCGTGGGGGCCTTGTCCCTGGCCGTGGCCCTCTTTTGGCCCAAGCGCCTTTCCCTTTTGCCCGCATCCATGGCGGCGGTCTTGGTGGGTTCCTTGGCCACCTCCTTCCTGGGCTGGACGGAGGTGACCACGATCGCCTCTAAGTACGGTGCCTTTCCCTCCGGATTTCCCGGCTTTCGCGTTCCGGAAGTCTCCCTGCAACTGCTCCGCGATTTGGCGGCTCCGGCGTTCACCATCGCGGCCTTAGGGGCCATTGAGAGTCTGCTCTCCGCCACTGTGGCGGATGGGATGACGGACACGAGGCACGATCCCAACGCGGAATTGATTGGCCAGGGACTGGCCAATCTCCTGACGCCCCTCGTGGGGGGCTTCGCCGCGACGGGAGCCATTGCACGCACGGCGGCCAATATCCGCGGCGGGGCACGCTCTCCGCTCTCGGGCATTGTTCATGTCCTGGTCTTGCTGATCTTTGTCTTCATCGCCGGTCCCTTGGCGGGGCACATTCCTCTCGCGACCCTGGCGGCGGTGCTCATGGGGGTGGCGCTGCGCATGGCGGAGTGGAGCACCTTTGGGGAGCTCTGGCGGGGAGCCCGTTCCGATTTTGCGGTCATGTTGTTAACCTTCGCCCTGACGGTCGTTTTTGACCTGACCGTCGGAGTGGCCACGGGGTTGATCATTGCGGTGGTCATGTTCGTCCGCCGCATGGACCAAATCAGCACCGTACGCCTGCTGACCCCGCAAAGCGATCCCGAGTGGAAGGGGCCGGATTCGCTCCTCAACAAGCGCATCCCCAAGGGGCTCGTCCTCTTCCGGATCGAGGGGCCCCTTTTCTTTGCCGCGGCCGACAAACTGGAGGGGGCCCTGCGCGCCCACGGGGCAAAGGCTCCCAAAGTCGTGGTCTTGCGCATGCGCAACGTGCCGGTGATCGATGCCACCGCGCTTCGGGCCTTGGAACTGGCCATTGAGAAGATGCACCGGGATGGGGTGAGCGTCCTGCTCACCGGGGTGCAGCCCCAACCCATGTCCTTGCTCTACCGCAGTGGCCTGGTCGACCAGATCGGCATCGAGAATTTCTGCGCCCACATCGAGGAGGCCTTGGCCCGGGCTGAGAGCCTGCTCCAAGCGGAGGCTGTCGAAGAAGTTTGAGACTGAGAGTCGGGACAGGCGCATCGCGAAGGCCAACGAAGGGGGCGCCCAGGGGCGCTGCATTGCGTCACTTGAGGGGAGGGGGATGCCGCGCCTTGCTTCCGTTTGAGCTCCCGTGAATCCCGTGAATCCCATGAATGCGAACCCGCTGTCGCCTCCTCGTTCCTTCCTTGCCGGCACCCTCTCTTCCGTCGGCCGTGTCAGCCTGCTGACGCTCTGCCTTGGCGTGGGAGGGGTCAGGGGAGGGGATGAGAGCCCCGAGGTGCTCCCCGGCACGCGTCGACTGGAGGCGGTCGAGGATCTCTCGGAGCGCATGGCGGCGGGGATCTCGGACTATTTCGAGCGGGAAACCTACCGCGTCATGGAGGAACGGGCGTCGTCCTGGTCCCTGGATTTTGCCTCAGCGGAGGCCTTGGCCGACTCGGTGGAAGCCAATCGACAGCGCCTGGCGCGCCTTCTCGGCGTCGTTGATGCCCGTCTCCCGGTGCGGGACCTGGAAAGGGTGGGGACGTTGAAGCGTCCCTCGCTGCGGGGCGAGACCGAGGCCTTTGAGCTGCACGCGGTGCGTTGGCCTGTCCTGGAGGGCCTGAGCGGGGAAGGGCTCTTGCTGCAGCCCAAGGGGGCGGTTCGGGCCCGCATCGTCCTCCTTCCGGATGCCGATCAGACGCCCGAAACTTGGGTTCAGGGAGAGGGCGAGAGCTTCCCCGCCATTGCCCGTCGGCTGGCGGAGAATGGCTGCCAAGTCGTCGTGCCGGTGTTGATCGACCGGGCCTGTGCCCATTCCGGGAACGAGGGCCTGGGGCGCTACACGAATCAGCCGCACCGGGAATGGATTTACCGCCAGGCCTACACCTTCGGCCGGCATCCCATTGGCTTTGAGGTGCAGAAAGTGTCGGCCTTGCTCGACTGGTTCGAGGAGCAGAACCGCGAGACCCCGCTCCCCCTAGGAATGGCCGGCTGGGGGGAGGGAGGCCTTGTGGCCTTTTATACGGCGGCCTTGGATCGGCGCGTCGAGGCCAGTTTGGTGAGTGGCTATTTCAATCGTCGCGAGCGCCTCTGGACCGAGCCCCTCTACCGCAACGTCTTCGGGCTCTTGAAGGAGTTCGGCGACGCAGAGATCGCCTGTCTGATCGCTCCCCGTCCCCTCATTGTCGAGCATGCGCGCGCGCCGCAGGTTGAGGGGCCTCCAGCTCCCTTGCCCGGGGTGCCTGCTCGCACGGGGGCGTCGGCGGCACCCGGTCGGATCGACACTCCCCATTTTTCCGATGTCGCCCATGAGGTCGAGCGGGCCAAACGTCTGCTCGGCCCCTATCAAGACCGCCTCCATTTCCACTATCGCGATGCCGACAAGGTAATTGGGGCCGAGAGCGATCGGACTCTGGGTCCCATGGCCGAGGAGGTTGTGGTCGACTTCCTGCAAGCCCTGGGGCTGGACCAGACAGCCCTCGAGGCACCCGGAGAGGAGGCGCTTCCGGCGCCGGAGCCAGAGGAGGTGGCCGCGCGGCAGAAGCGACAGGTTGAGGAACTCAGCGCCCACCTGCAGGGCTGGGTGGAGCGTTCCCGGCTCCTGCGCGACGAGTACCTTTGGAATCAGGTGCCCATCAGCAGTCCCGAGGCATGGGATGAGGCCATGGAGCCCTATCGGCAGGCCTTCCGCGAAGAGATCCACGGGCGCCTGGCCGTGGAGGATCTCCCTCCCAATCCCCAGTCGCGCAAACTATTCGAGCGCGAGACTTGGACGGCGTATGAGCTGACCCTCGACTTGGCCAAACCGGATCTCTTCGTGTGGGGCTACCTGCTCTTGCCCAAGAACCTGGCGCCAGGTGAGCGGCGTCCCGTGATCGTCGCCCAACACGGGGGCACGGGCGTGCCAGCCGTCGTCATCAACGAGGATCCGGCCACGAATAAAACCTACAAGGCCTACGCCGTGCAGCTTGTCGAAATGGGCTATGTCGTCTTTGCGCCGCATTTCCCCTGGCGCACCCAGGATCGCTTTTTCCGCCTCGCCGAACGCAAGGCCCAGCCTCTCGGGCAGAACACCTTTGCCGTGATCTTTGCCCAGCATTCCAGGCTGCTCGACTGGCTCACGGCGCAGCCCTGGACGGATCCCGAGCGCATCGGCTTTTACGGACTGTCCTGGGGCGGCAAGGTAGCGATGCGGGTTCCCGCGCTGGAACCGCGCTACGCCCTCAGCATCTGCTCGGGCGACTTCAATGAGTGGATCTGGAAGTGTGTCACGACCTCCTGGGGCAACAGCTACATGTATGTTCCGGAATACGAGACGCCGAATTTCGGCTTGGGGCTGCGATTCGGCCACGCCGAGATGGCGGCCATGATCGCCCCACGGGCCTTCATGGTGGAGCGGGGACATGCCGACGGGGTGGGTATTGACGAATGGGTGGCCTTTGAATACGCCAGGGTGAATCGCCTCTACAGCAAGCTGAAGATTCCCGAGAAGACGGAGATCGAATTTTTCGACGGGGGGCACGAGATTCATGCCCTGGGCACCTTCGAGTTTCTGCGCCGCCAGTTTGGCTGGCCTCCGGAGCCGACAGAGGAGGGGCGCTGATGGAGAAGGCCACGCGCGAGTCCTCTGGAGGGGACTTTGGCGTGAGAAAGAGGCCTCGACGGGAGGCTTTTGCCGTTACACTATCGGCCATGTTATTGCATTGGAGAGTGATTGGATGGGGGCTGGCCTGTTCGCTGACCCTGGCCGCCCAGGCGGAGGATTGGCCCCATGCCCTGGGGCCGCGCTACGACCTGCACAGTGCCGAGCGCGGCCTGCAGCTTCTCTTTCCGGAATCGGGGCCGCGCCTGCTCTGGGAGGTCGAGCGGGGGCGGGGGCATGCCGGCCCCGTGGTGGCGAAGGGGCGGGTGGTCTTCCTGCATCAAGTGGACAGCCGCGAGCAGATCCGCTGCCTCGAGGCGGACACGGGCAGGGAACTCTGGCATTACGACTACCCCGTCGAGGTGAGCGAGAATTTTGGCGTTCTCGACGAGCCCCACGCCAGCCCGGTCATTGATCCGGAGAGCGGACTGGTCTACACGCTGGGCAACGATGGGGATCTCCATTGTCTCCGGCTCGACATGGGCAGCCTGGTTTGGAAGGTCTCCCTGCCGGAGAAGTTCGGGCCGAGCCCCTCCTTTTTCGGCTACGGCACCTCCCCTCTGGTCCATGGCGACCAGCTGTTCGTCCACGTCGGGGCGCCCGGGGCCTGTGTGGTGGCTTTCGACAAGTTCACGGGTGAGCTTCGCTGGGAGGCCGCCCATGACTGGGGCGGCAGCTATGCCTCGCCCATCCTGACCGAGCTACACGGACAAATGCGCCTGCTGGTCTTCGCTGCCGGCCGCCTGGATCCGCCGCGAGGGGGGCTGCTTTGTGTGAATCCGGAATCCGGGGCCATCGAGAGCGAGTTTCCCTGGCGCTCTGACAACTTCGCCAGTGTCCACGGGGCCAGTCCGGTGGCCTGTGGAGAAAACCGCGTCTTCATCAGCGAGGACTTTGGTCTCGGGGGAGTGATGCTGGAATTCGACGAGCGTTTCCAGCCTCAAGTGCTCTGGGACGATCCCATGTTCGGCTGCCGCTCGCAGACTCCCCTCTTTGACGGCGGGCTTCTTTACGGCTGCGGTGGCAATGGGGGGCTCTTGATGGCCTGTGACGTCCGTTCGGGGCGCGTCTTCTGGCACGAAGCCTTCTACCGGACGACGATCCCCTGGAAGGGGCGCCCGGTGCCGATCAGCCTGGGACGCGCCCATCTCATCCACGTGGACCGGAAATTCCTCTGCCTGACCGAGGACGGAGCGCTCATGACGATGGAGCTGAATGCTGGCGGGTATCGGATCCTTGCCCAAACCCGCCTGCACTACGCTCCGGAAACGTGGGCGCCGCCGGCGCTCAGCGAGGGACGACTCTACGTCAACCAGAACGAGATGGGCTCCTACCTGCGCTGCTACGATCTTCGCGTGGCGGCTGAGGGAGGGGCTCCGGCGGCCCCCGGGAGCTCCAACTGATCCGGATTTCCGTCCGCCGTGACGGTTCTCATCGGCGGCGCTTCCCGGTTCGCTGCTGCGAAATAATGGTTTTCTTTCGCGGGGGCGGCGATACTGTGCGCGCTCCCGCCGCCAATGCGGCTTATGCAACGACGATGAACTCCGATTCCATCAACGGCGTGCTGCTGGTCGACAAAGGTCCCGACATGACGTCCCACGACGTCGTGGCGGTCGCCCGGCGCACCCTGAACACCAAGAAAATCGGCCATTGCGGCACTCTGGACCCCATGGCAACGGGGTTGCTCATCCTGGTGGTGGGCAAGGCCACGAAGATCCAGGACCTCCTCATGTCGGAGGACAAGGAGTACACCGGCACGCTCGAACTCGGCAAGACGACCAACACCCAGGATGCCGAGGGGGAAGTGGAGCAGGAGCGCGAGGTTCCGGATTTCACGGAGGAGGAGATCGCCGCGGCCTTTGCCAAGTTTCAGGGCGATTTCTACCAGATGCCTCCCATGGTGTCCGCCATCAAGAAGGACGGGGTGCCGCTCTACAAGCTGGCGCGCCAGGGCAAGGAAATCGTGCGGGAGCCACGCTTGGTACACGTCTACGGGCATCGCATCGACGGCATCCGCCTGCCGGAAGTCGACTTCACGGTGAAGTGCAGCAAGGGGTTCTACGTGCGCACCTACGCCCACGACATTGGTGAGGCCCTCGGATGCGGGGCCCACCTCAAGGCCCTGCGCCGGACGCGATCCGGCAAGTTCGACCTGAGCCGATCAGTCACCTTCGAGGAATTGAAACACGGCGATCGCAGCGAAGTGCTCGCCAAAATGCTGAGCCTGCCCGAAGTTTCCCGCCTGCGGGGGGCCTGATGGCCCCGGGGGTCCTTTGCCCGTCCCCCACAGCCCGGCAGTGGCCCTGTGCTGGCCGGATTCGGGGCTTTCCCGAAGGGAGGGCAGAGGCAAGTTGATTTACGCCATGCAGATCCTTCAACAGATTGACGAGCTGAAGGGACTGGAGGGACCGCTGCGCTTGGCCATCGGGGTCTTTGACGGCCTGCACCTGGGTCACCAGGCGGTGATCCAAGCGGCCCAGGCTCCCGGACGGGCAGGGCGGGGGAGTGTGGTCGTTGTCACCTTCGATCCCCATCCGGCTGAGGTGCTGGCCCCGGAAAAGGCCCCGCGCCTGCTCACCGACACTCCCCACAAGCTGTCGCTGCTCTACCGGGATCTGGGCGTTCGCCAGGTGCTGCTGATTCGCTTCGATCGCCACATCGCCTCGTGGAGCGGGGAGGAGTTTGTCCAGCGCCTCGTCGCCGCCGCGCCGGAGGGAGGCATTGAGCGCATCTGTGTCGGACAGGACTGGCGCTTCGGGAAGAGCCGTTCCGGCGACCTGACCCTACTCGATCGGCTCGGTCGGGAGCACGGCTTTGCCATTTGCGGCGTCGACACCGTCGCGGTCGAGGGCGAACGGGTCAGCAGCACCCGCGTCCGCGAAGCCCTGGCCAGCGGTCAGTTGGAGGTGGCGGCGCAATTGCTGGGCCGCCGCTACAGTGTCCACGGTCGCGTCGTGGAGGGACGGCGCCTTGGCCGTACCCTCGGCTTTCCCACCGCGAATCTGGCCGTGAAACGGGAGCAATTGCCCCCTGACGGAGTCTACGCGGTGCGGGCCACGGGGCAGGCGGATTCCTGGAACGGCGTCGCCAATCTCGGGCATCGTCCTACTCTCGACGGCGATGGACACGAGCTTCGCCTGGAGGCCCATCTCTTCGGCCTCGACTACGAGATCTATGGCGAGGATCTCGAGATCACCTTCCTCGCCAAGATTCGCGAAGAGCGCAAATTCGATAGTCTCGACGAGTTGCGATTACAGATCGAGGCGGACGTCGCCGCCGCCCGGCAACTGGTTTGAGTCCTTGGCGTTTGTGGGGTGGCGTCCTGAATCTGCGGATTCGAGGATTGACGCCGTGCATAGGATTTGAAACGCTTCGTCTTGCTAGGGGTGGCGCCGCAAGAAGGCGGTGGCTTCCTCTGCCCGCAGATCGGGTGCGCCAACCCTGCCGCAGTGAGCCCTAGGGCGACTCCCCTATTTCCGGA
>CAZKGI010000017.1:0-64870 GCA_964552315.1 uncultured Akkermansia sp.
GCTTGGAATCTTTCCGCGAAGAATTAGGGTGCCTGGCCATGTATCAGGAGAAGGCGTCAGACCCGGCCATTGGTGTCATCGGGGGTTCCGGCTTGTATGAAATCGACGGTTTCAGCGAGGCCGAGGAGATCCGCGTCGAGACGCCCTATGGCGAGCCCTCCGATCTTATCGTCCAAGGGCGCCTGGCCGGGCGCCGCGTCTGTTTCCTGCCGCGTCACGGCCGGGGGCATCGCCTGCTCCCCACCGAGCTCAACCACCGCGCCAATATTTGGGCCCTGCGCTCCCTCAATGTCCGCTGGATCATCGCGGTGACGGCGGTGGGTTCCTTGCAGGAGCCCTACCGCCCCCGGGACATCGTGCTGCCCGATCAGTTCTACGACCGCACCAGTCGCCGCGAACACCACAGCTTCTTTGGCGAGGGCATCGTGGCCCACATCTCCTTTGCCGATCCCATATCCTTCTCGCTGCGGCAGTTGCTGTCCGAGGCGGCCCGGGAGCAGGGGCAGCGGGTTCACGACGGGGGCACCTATGTCTGCATGGATGGCCCGGCCTTTTCGACACGGGCGGAATCCGAGGCGAACCGCCGCCTGGGCTTTGACCTCATCGGGATGACCAACCTGCCCGAGGCCAAGCTGGCCCGCGAGGCGGAGATCGCCCTGGCGACCCTGGCCATGGTCACCGACTACGACTGTTGGAAGGTCGAGGAGGAAGCGGTCAGCGCACAAGCTGTCATCGAACACGTCCAGGCCAACGCCGCGGCCGCCAAGGCAATCCTGAAAACGCTTGTTCCGCGTCTACCCGAGGAGGCGAATTGGCCCGAGCACCACGCCCTCGACGGCGCCCTTTTCACGGACCGCGCTCTCTGGCCGGAGGCCACCGTGCAGAAGCTCAGACCCATTCTGGAGCGTTTTCTCAAGGACTGATTCAGGCAAGGTTCTCTAATTTGCATTTCTAAGTTGCAAATTTTTAAAATTTTTTTACCTTTGCGAACGATCAACATCTCCGCTGCTTGAAAACCGCCTTGTTTCCGCGAATGCTGGTGGCCGCCCTTTCTGGGGTTGCGCTGATTCTTTCCTCCTGCGCCACCCAGCAGGGCAAGAAAAAGACTGCCACGACCGCGGCGGCGACGAGCAGCGAAGCGGCTCCGGAGGTGCTGCCGACCTCGACCGGCACCCAGGACTCCTACAACCGCGTCCCCATGAGCCTGCCTTTTGTGGCCCTGACCTTTGATGACGGGCCTCATCCGGTGAACACCCCGAAGCTGCTCGACATCCTCAAGCAGCGCAACGTCAAGGCGACTTTCTACGTCGTGGGCACCAATGCCCGGCGTTATCCCGAGATCCTTCGCCGCATGATCGCCGAGGGGCACGAGATCGGGAACCACACCGTCAACCACCCCAATCTCGCCAAGATGTCCGACGAGGGCGTGCGCAAGGAACTGCGCTCCTGCCACGAGGCCATCGTCGCTGCCACGGGGGTGGCGCCGCGCACCATGCGCCCGCCTTACGGGGCCATCACCGCCTCGCAGAAGTCCTGGATCCGCAAGGAGTTCGGTTACCCCACGATCATGTGGTCTGCCGATC
This sequence comes from uncultured Akkermansia sp., assembly GCA_964552315.1. Lineage (GTDB taxonomy): Bacteria > Verrucomicrobiota > Verrucomicrobiia > Verrucomicrobiales > DEV007 > Arctic95D-9. The sequence goes on from CAZKGI010000017.1 coordinate 1,584, forward strand.
CGCTCGACTGGAAGAAACCGGGGGCCTCCGTGGTGACTGCGCGCCTGGTCTCCGGGGCTTCGCCCGGCGGCATCCTGCTCGCTCACGACATTCACGCGGGCACCATCGAGGCCATGCCTTCGACGATCGATCAGCTGCAGTCGCGCGGCTACAAGTTCGTCACCGTGACGCAATTGCTCGCCATGGAGTGAGCCGCGGGACGCTCAGCGCCGCCTCAGTCCGCGAAAGATGGCCTCGGCGCCGTCTTTCTTGGTTTGATAGACGAAGGCCATGAGCTCGCCGAGGCGCCCCTGCGGGAAGCCGCTGCCCTTTTCCACAAACCAGTGGAGGTACTCGAAGGGCAAGGTGTGGATGAAGGCGTGCCGGTAGCGGCCGAAGGGCATGCGGTAGACCTGCAGATCCGCGAGAAATTCCGCGAGCTCGCGCTGCATGATCTCCGACAGGTCGGAATCCTCGGGGGGATCGCTCATCGGGAGGGGAGTGTATCGGATCGCCCCGTCCCCGACAATCCCGTACTTGGCAGCGGCCCAAGAGGGCTTAGCGTTCCCCGTGAACGCTGATCGTCCCGTTTCTCGATTCCGCACCCTTCTCGTGCTCGGCCGCGTCTCGAACCTGCCGACCGTCTGGACCAACGTGGCGGCGGGTTGGTTTCTCTCGGGCGGGGCCTGGACGGCGGAACTGGCCTGGATCCTGTTGGGGATTAGCCTGCTCTACGTGGCGGGCATGACGCTCAACGACGCTTGCGACGCCTCCTGGGACGCCCGTCATGCTCCGGATCGCCCCATCCCTGCGGGTCAAATCCGTCGCGGGACCGTCTGGGCGATCGGCGCCGTGCAGATGGGGACAGGGCTGGCCGTGATCCTTTGGGGCAGCACGGTTCACGGCATCGTGCTCGCGGCGCTCGTGACGGCGATCTGGCTCTACAATTGGCTGCACAAGCGCTGGGCGGGTTCGGTTCTCCTGATGGGGCTTTGCCGGGCCCTGGTTTATGTCGGGGCCGGGAGCGCGGTGGTGGCGCATACCGACGCCTTGGAGGTGCCCGCGCTCGTCTATCTCCTCGCCGGGGGGGTGGTCGTCTACATCGCTGCCCTGACCTTGGCGGCGAGGCAGGAGCACCTCGCGGCTCCGCCTGCCTTGCAGCGCCTCCCGCGCCTGATGTTGATGCTGCCGGTCTTGTTCCCTCCGCTGATCTGGCGGCTGGCGCCGCCGGGGCCGATCGTCCTGCTCCTGCTGGGACTCGGCGTGCTTTTCACCGGGGCTTGGCTGCTTCTTGTGCGTCGGCAACTGGTGGAGCGCGTGCCCAAGGGCGTGGCCCTCGCCATTGCCGGCATCGCCCTTTACGACGCGTCTGTGGTCGCCTTCGCCGACTGGCGGGCAGGTTTGGCCTGTCTCCTTGCCTTTCTGCTGACGCTGGGATTGCAACGAGTCGTTCCCGCGACCTGAAATTCTCCTCAGCCTTGGTTCATGAGCGCTCCCTTTACCGTCGCGATGGTCGCCTGGGATGGTCCCGAGCGGGAGTTCCTCTTGGCGGTGCGCTTCCAGGTGTTCGTGGAAGAACAGGGCGTTCCTCCGGAGCACGAGATCGACGAGCACGATGCCGCCTCGCGTCACTTCCTGGCGCGCAGCGCCGAGGGAGAGCCCATTGGGACGGCCCGGTTGCTGCCCTGCGGGCGGATCGGCCGGGTGGCGGTGCGGGCGGACTGGCGACGCGGTGGGGTGGGGCGCGCCCTGATGGAAGAGGCCATCGCCACCGCCCGGCGGGAGGGGATGAGACAATTGCGGCTCCACGCCCAGGTGCACTCCATCCCATTTTACGAGAGTCTAGGCTTCGTGGCCTCGGGGGAAGTCTTTGAGGAAGAAGGCATTCCGCACCGTCACATGGAGCGCCTCTTGCCGGCCTGAAGCGGGCGGCGGGGGCGGCGGCCAGGGGCAAAAAGGCGTTGCGCGGACGGGGATCGGGGCTTGAGTAGCGCACTTAGCCATGGGGATCAGAGCTGTATTGATGTTTGCCGGACAGGGCGCCCAAACCGTCGGGATGGGGCGCGACCTCGCCGACCGTTTTGAGGACGTTCGCGAGCTCTTCGACCGTGCCGACGCGCAGCTCGGCTATGCCCTCAGCGAGAAAATGTTCGAGGGACCGGCCTCGGAACTGACGCGCACCTCGATCTGTCAGCCCGCCCTCTACGTTCACGGTCTGGCCTGTCTTCAGTTGCTGAAGCGCCACCTTCCCGATCTTGAAATCGCGGGATGTATCGGCCTCTCCCTGGGCGAGTTCACGGCCCACGCCGCGGCGGGAACCTTCTCCTTTGAAACGGGGCTCGACCTCGTCGCCAAGCGCGGGACCTTCATGGAAGAGGCCACTTCGGCGACGGAGGGCTCCATGGCGGCCCTGATCGGCGGCGAAGAGGAGGACATCCGCCGCCTCGCGGCCAAGTGCGACATCGATGTCGCCAATTTGAATGCTCCCGGACAAATCGTGGTTTCAGGGACCAAGGCAGGCATTGCCCAGGCCCTTGCCGAGGCCGCGGACCACGGCGTGCGCATCGCCCAGGAACTGGACGTGGCCGGGGCCTACCATTCCCGCCTGATGATGTCCGCCCAGGAGAAGCTGGCCGAGGTCCTGCAGGATCTCCCCTTGGACGCGCCGCAGGTTCCCGTGATCTGCAATGTCGAGGCCAGCGAGGTGACTTCGCCCGAGGAGATCCGGCGCACCCTGGAGGCCCAGGTGAGCGGCTCGGTGCGTTGGAGCGAATGCGTCCGCCAATTCCTCGACCGCGGCGAGACGCTCTTCATCGAACTCGGTCCCGGCCGGGTCCTGGCGGGGCTGATGCGCCGCATCGATCGCGGGGCCAAGGCCCTGAGCTTCTCCGATGTGGAGAGCTTCGAGAAAACCCTGGCCGAGCTCGGCGGTCAGTTGGAGGCGGCTCCCGTTTCCGCGACGCGGTAAGCGCTGCCGTCGAGAGGGCCGTGCAGGACGTAGAGGTCGAGGACGGCCTTGACGCGGGCGAGGCATTCGCGCCATCGAACCCGGCGGGAATCGCCGTAGTCCACCGACTCACTGCGGAGGGCAATGGCGTCGAGTCCGCAGCGATCGGCGATGAAGAGGGCTCGATTCACGTGAAAATCGTCGGAGATGATGGCAATCCGATCGAAGCCGAAAATGGACTTCACGCGGAGCATGGAGTCCAGGGTGCGGGCGCCCCGGTCATCGGCGAGCATGGCCGAGGGGGGCACGCCGAGTTCGGTGAGCTTGGCCATCATGTCGCGGGTTTCGTCGTAATAGCGAGAATCGCGGTAGCCGCTTACGAGGAGGCGCTCGGCCTTGCCTTCGGCGTACAAGGCCGCGGCGGCGGCCATGCGATTCTCGAAGTGGCGGTTGGGCGTGTCCGGCGCGCTGTTCTTCGAGGTGCCGAGAACCACGGCCACCTGCCGCGCTTCGATGGCCTCCACGGAATCGTGGACCCGGGCTTGGGTGGAAAGCACGATCCAAAGGTTGCAGGAGACGATGAGAGCGACGAGTAGCAAGACAGGCAGGCCGACGCCCCAAAAAAGGATGGAGCGCCAGCGTTTGCGGGGCATGGTGGAGCAAGTGCGCACGACTGCCGTGAATTCTTTAATTCTTTAGTATTTCCGAAAATTCCGAGCTTTCAAATCGTTTGAACGCCCTATGAGCACCGTCTTCCGCGTGGTTTCCTACTTGAAGCGCTATCCTGCCTTGGCGACGGCGCAGTTGTTGTGCGCCGTTCTCATGACGGTGCTGGTGGTGGTCTTTCCCGGGGTGGCCCAGACGATCACTGGAGAGGTGATCCCGCAGCGGGATTTCGATCGCCTGCTCCCCCTGGCCCTGCTGGCCGCTGGGACCTTTTTTGCCACGAATCTCTTCAATGGCCTTCGCATTGTCTTAAACAATACGTTTGAGCAGCGGGTCATCTTCGACATTCGCTCCGATTTGTACCGAAAAATTCAGCGGCTCCCGATGCGTTGGTTCGACAACAAGCGCACCGGCGACGTGATGACCCGGGTGACGGAGGACGTCACCGCGATGGAGCGCGTTCTCATTGACGGGATTGAGCAGGGGGTGGTCGCGTCCCTGCAGATCCTCGTCGTGGGCGGCTATCTCTTTTACCTCGACCCCAAGCTGGCCCTGGCGACGATGATCCCCATGCCCTTCCTGGTGGGCGGTGCCTGGGCCTACACCAAGAGCTCGCCGCAGCGTCACCGCCGCGTCCGCGAAGCCACCAGTGAAATGAATTCGCTGCTCCACGACAACATCGACGGGGTCCAGCAGATCAAGGCCTTCGTCCGCGAGGACGCCGAGCATGGCCGTTTCAACGCCGCCAGCGAACGCGTCCGCCAGGCGACGCTCCACCTCATGCGGGTCTGGGCGATCTACAACCCCTCGATGGAGTTCTGTCGCAATTTCGGATACGTCCTCGTCATCGCCTATGGTGCCTGGTCGGTGATGCAGGCTCCCGACCAGGCGGCCCTGGAGGCGCAAACCGGCGTCTTTGTCGCCTTCCTGGTGGCCTTGAACCTCTTTTACGAGCCGATTTCGCGCCTGCACGGCCTGAACCAAATCATGCAGGCGGGGCGGGCGGCCGCCGAGCGGGTGTTTGAAATCGTCGACGCCGAGGAGGAGCCCGGCCTCGACGAAGGGCAGGAGCTGCCTCAACCCCTGCAGGGACAGGTCGTCCTTCGCGACGTCCGCTTTTCCTATGGCGACAGCATTCCGACCTTGCGCGGCGTTTCCATGGAGGCCCGGCCCGGACAGATGATCGCCCTGGTGGGACAGACCGGAGCGGGCAAGTCGACCGTCATCAACCTCATGACGCGCTTTTACGAGGCGGATGCGGGAACGATCACGATCGACGGAATGCCCCTCGACCAAGTGAAGAAAGCGTCGCTGCGCTCCGCCATGGGCTACGTCACCCAGGAGAGCTTTCTCTTCAACGGCTCGGTGCGGGAAAACCTGCTTCTGGGCCGACCGGAGGCCACCGAGGAAGCCATGTGGGACGCGTTGCGCGCGGCCAATGCCGCGGCCTTCGTGGAGGCCCTGCCTCAGCAGCTCGACACCAACGTGGGGGAACGCGGCGTGAAGTTGTCTGTCGGGGAAAAACAGCGCATCGCCATTGCCCGGGTCGTGCTGAAAAATCCCCCGATCCTCCTCCTCGACGAGGCCACCGCCAGCGTCGACACCGAGACGGAAGCCCTGATCCAGGGGGCCTTGGAGCGCCTGATGTCGAATCGCACCAGCTTCGTCATCGCCCATCGTCTCTCCACGGTTCGCAACGCCGACCGCATCTATGTGCTGGAAAAGGGCCAGGTCGTCGAGGAAGGCGATCACGAGAGCCTGCTCGCCCTGGACGGCACCTATGCCATGCTCTGCCGCCAGAGCCTGATGGCCTGAACGGTCTTCTGGGGAATCCTTGCCAGGCGGTGGAGGCGCGCCAGCCCCCGTGTCCGGCCTCAGTCCAGGTCGAAGAGATCGAGGAGCTCGTTTTCCGAGAGGTGGGCGTCGCCGGCCTCGGAGAGGAGCGATTCGGTGAGGTGGCGTTTGCGCTCCTGCAGGGCGAGGATTTTTTCCTCGACGGTGTCCCGCGCGATCAGCTTGTAGCTGGTGACGACGCGCTCCTGCCCGATGCGGTGGGCCCGGTCGGTGGCCTGGGCCTCGACGGCGGGGTTCCACCAGGGATCGACGTGAATGACCGTGTCCGCGGCGGTGAGGTTCAAGCCCACCCCGCCCGCCTTGAGGCTGATGAGGAAGACGGGTGCCTTTCCTTGTTGGAAGCGGTCGACGACGGCGGCGCGATCCTTAGTGGAGCCGTCGAGATAGCAGAAGTCGATCTTTTTCGCCACCAGCTCGCCCACGAGGATCTGCAGCATGCCGACGAACTGGCTGAAGACCAGGACGCGATGGCCGCCGGAGACGGCCTCGTCGAGCAATTCCCCGAGGGCGTCCAGCTTGGCGGAGCTCTCCGTCTCGGCGAGGTCCTGGAGTCCGAGGAGGCGCAGGTCGCAGCAGCTTTGCCTGAGCCGGAGCAAGGCGGTGAGGGCCAGCATCCGCTTGCGGCCGCCTTCGGCTTCGAGGAGGGAGGCGCGGCTTTCCTGGAGGAGCTTGCGGTAGACCTCCCGCTGCGGGGGACTCAGCTCGCAATAGACCACTTGCTCGATCTTTTCCGGCAGGTCCCGGGCAACCTCGCGCTTGAGCCGTCGCAGCACAATGGGACGCAGTCGCCGCGAGAGCCGCTCGCGCACCGAGGCCGGAGGATCGCTCGAACTGAGGGCTTTGACGAAGCGTTCGGAGAAGCGCTCGCGACTGCCGAGGTAGCCGGGCAAGGCGAAGCGGCAGATCGACCAGAGGTCTTCGGGCGAGTTTTCCACCGGGGTGCCGGTGAGGGCGAGGCGGTGATGGGCTTGCAGGCGGTGGGCAATCTTGCTGACCTGGGCCTCGGGATTCTTGATGTGCTGGGCCTCGTCGAGGACGACGAGATCAAAATGCTGGGTCTGCCAATGGGTTTCGTCGCGGCGGAGCAGGGCATAGCTGGTGACGAGGAGATCGCAATCCCCTGACGTTTCCATCACGCGGTGGCGGTCCGGTCCCTCGACGGCCGCCACCCTCAGGGACGGCGTGAACTTGCGGGCTTCGGCGACCCAGTTGTGGACGAGGGAGGAAGGGCAGACGACGAGGGCTCTCCCCCCGAGGCTTTGCAGGAAGGCCAAGGTCTGAATCGTCTTCCCCAGGCCCATGTCGTCGGCGAGGATCCCGCCGAGACCGCGGCGGGCGAGGTTCTGCATCCAGGCCACGCCCTCGCGCTGGTAGGGGCGCAAGCTTTGGTCCAGACCAGGATCCAGCTCGTGAAAGGCGATCTCGCGCGGGCGGAGCTGCCAGGGCAGTTCGCCGTCGACGGCGAGCCCGGCATCCGCCGCGGTTTCTCGCAGGTAGTCCGCCTGGACGCGGTCGACCCGATAGGTGCCGGGCTGGACCTGCTGGGGATCGCAGTCGGAGAGGATTTCGCCGAGTTCTCCGGCGAACTTCGGGTCGAGCACGGCGATTTTGCCTCCGCGGCCCGGCCGTCCATGGCGTCCGGATTCGAGCAGGCGCTGGATTTCCTGCCGGGAAACGCGCTCGCCCGAGGGGGTGGCGAAGTCCACCTCCATGGCGAACCAGTCCTCGCCGCTGGAACGGAAATGCAGGCTCGGCCGGATGGGCTCGACTTGGCTGAGCGCGTGCTCGAAGCGCTCCCCGGGGCGGGTTTCCCATCGCTCCTGGAAGGCGGGATAGCCGTGGGCCAGGAATTGCAGGATGGCCTCCTTGTCCTTGAGGACAAAGCGACCGGCCTCGCCACGGCGCTCAAATCCCGCCTGCTCCAACTCGGCGATGGCGGCCGCCTCGGCCTCCTCGTCGGCGAGCACGAGAAGTTCGCCTTCTTCCCAGACGCGGGGGCGGTCGGTGGCGGCGGGCTGCTCCCGGTTGCCGTAGAGGAAGAAGAGATCGGCATCGAGGTGATTCAGCGAACCCTCGAGATTCAGCCGCACCACGGGACGCTGCGGCGAGAGTCTCAGGCCTCCGGTGTCGAAGTGCCGAGTCCACGCGGCGAGCAGCTCGGGGAGGGCGGAGGGATCGGGACGGAGGCCCTGGGCCAGCCAGGAGCTGGCCCCGCTGAGGCCGTGGGCCACGGGGCGGAGACGGTTTTCATTCTCCAAAAGCCAGCACCCCGCGGCGGCCGGCAAGAGCGTGGTCCCCGAGGGCCATTCCACCTGAAAGCGCAGGCCCTTGGCCCGTCGCAAGACGGGACGGTAGGGCAGCGGTGAGATTTGCAGGGGCGCCTTCTTGCCCAGGCTGATGCGGGGATGGCCGGGGATGGTGGCAAAGAGCCGCGACGCCTCCTCCGCGCCGAGCAGGAGCACCCCGGGCACTTCGCTGGGGGAGAGCTCCTGCAGGAGGCGGAAAAGGGCCACGTCACCGGCTTCCAAAAAGAGGGGACAGGCCGGGGGGAGTGCCTTGAGGAGGGAACGGCCCCTTTCCAGGGACACTTCCACGCCCAGGGTGAGCCGGCCCTTCTCCCAGGCGGCGGCCAGGTTCGGGGCGAGCACGAGGTGGAGCTGGGCCGGTTGGGCGGTTTCGTCCGCTTCTTCGACACAAAGGGGCCAGGCGGGATGCAGGGGCGTCTTCGCCGCGCGGGCGGGCGGGCCCGCGGGCGCGGCCGTCTTCGTCGTGGCGGGGGCCGCTCCGCTCGCCGGGGACTCGGCCTTGGGCTGGGTGGGTTCGATGGTTTCGAGGCCCGCGGCGAGGGCGTGGGCGCAGATGATGCCGTCGCGCCGGGCGCGGAAACAGGGGCAGTGGTTGACCCAGTCCGTGCGCGAGCGGATTTCCACGCGCACCCGGAGGGGCTTCGATCCCTCGCGGACGAGGGCTTCGAGCAGCCCATGCTCGTAGCGAGCCTCGCTAACCCGGCCTGAAGCGTGCAGGACGCGGGCCTCTTTCATCTCCTTCCACCCTCCGGTGTCAGTGAGAATTTGCCGGCTGAGGACGACTGGTTCGGGCATGGCGGCGCCGTGGCCTCAGCCGGTAAAGAAGCGCTTCGCCCTTTGGAAGAAGCTTTCTCCCACGGGATGATTGCGCTCCGTGACGGTGTTGGCGAATTCGCGGAGCAAGCGCTCCTGCTCCCGGGTCAGCTTGACCGGCACCTCCACCTGGACGTTGACGATGAGATCCCCCTTGCGGCCGGTGTGCAGGTCGGGAAGCCCCTTGTCGCGCAGGCGGAAGGAGGTGTTGGTTTGGGTGCCTGCCGGGATCTTGATCGAGGCCTTCCCGTCCAGGGTGGGAACGATCAGCTCGCCCCCGAGGGCGGCCTGCGTGAAAGGCAGGGGAACCTCGCAGAATAGGTCGGCCCCGTCGCGCTCAAAGACTTCGTGCTCCTTGATGTGGACGACCACGTAGAGGTCTCCGGGGGAACCGCCCTGCTGGCCGGCATCCCCGTGGCCGACGGAACGGAGTCGACCGCCGTCAATCATGCCGGCGGGGATCTTCAGCTTGATGCGGCTGTTGCCATGCGAGCGCCCCTCTCCGGAGCAGTCCCGGCAGGGATTGGTGATGGATTCGCCGGCGCCGCCGCAGGCGGGGCAGGGTTGCTGCACCTGGAAAAAGCCTCGGCTGGTGATGACCTGGCCCACGCCGCCGCAGGTCGAACAACTGCGCACCTCGGCGCGGCCGCCCTGGGCGCCGCTGCCGGAGCAAGTTTCACAGGGCACGAGCCGCTCGATGCGCAGCTCCTTCTCGACCCCCTTGGCCGCTTCCTCGAGGGTGATTTGCAGGTCGTAGCGGAGATCCGAGCCGCGCTTGCGGCGCTCCGCCCGGGCAGCGCGTCCGCCGCCACCGAAGAATTCCTCAAAGATCCCGCCGCCGCCCCCGCCGAAGACCTCGCGGAAGATGTCGAAGGGATCGACTCCCCGTCCGCCCGCGGACGGGCCTGTGCCATTGCTGAAGGCCCGGTGGCCGTAGCGGTCGTAGGCGGCGCGCTTGTCCTCGTCCATGAGGACTTCGTAGGCCTCGCCGATCTCCTTGAATTTTTCCTCGGCCTCCTTGTCGTCGGGATTCTTGTCGGGGTGATACTGCACGGCGAGACGGCGGTAGGCCTTCTTGATCTCGCTCGGCTGGGCGTCCCTCGACACTTCGAGGACTTCGTAGTAGCAGCGCTTCTCCATGGGCTCACTCCGAAGCGGCGGAACCGCTCGATACGACGACACTGGCGGCGCGCAGGACGCGGTCTTTCAGCCGGTAGCCCCGGCGGATGGTGTAGGCGATGTGTCCCTCGGGGATGCTGTCGTGGGCCTCTTGTCTGAGTGCTTCGTGGATGTTGGGATCAAAGGCGAGCCCGTCTGAGGGGATCGTCTCGACGCCCTGGTCGCTGAGGAAGTCTTCGAGCTGCTTGCGCACCATGCCCAGCCCCTGCAGGATGAGCTCGCCGCCTTCGGCCGACTCGGCGGCCTTGAGACCCATTTCGAAGTTGTCGATGATGGGCAACAGCTGCTCGAGCAGGTTGCGGTTGGCGTACTGGATGGCCTCCTGCTTTTCGCGGGCCATCCGCTTGCGGTAATTGTCAAGGTCCGCTTGGGCGCGCGCGGCAATGTCCTTCCACTTTTCGATTTCTTCGGAAGGATGGGCGGAGAGGTCGACGGCCGCGGCGTCGGCGGCAGGAGCCGTTCCGGTCTCTTCGGAGCTGGCGCTCTCTGCCTCGTTCTCCAGGGGGACTTCCGTTGGATCGGTTTCTGCGTTGTCTGGTGTCTGTGTCATGCCTTGCCGTTTCTCCTGCGTCGCTGCCGGATCTTTTGGCCAGGGCGACGCGAGCCGGCACTATTCACCTTTTCTCGATGGCAATCAAGGTGATGTCATCGCTTTGCGCGACCCCCGCGGAGAAGCGGGAGACCTCGGCGACGATGGCATTCACCAGCTCCTGGGAGGAGCGATCGTGATTCTCGGTGAGCACGCGACGGAGGCGATCGAGCCCGAACTCCTCGTCATCCGCGTTTTCGCATTCGACGATGCCGTCGGTGTAGAGCAGGAGGATGTCTCCGGATTCCATGCGGAAGCGGTAGTCCTTGACGGAGCGCTTGAAGACAGAGCCCTCGTCGATGCCCGCGGCCAAGCCGGAGGTTTCCACGACCTCGGTTTCCCCGGTGGCCCGGCGGTAGAGGATGGGGGGTTCGTGTCCGGCACGGGCCAGGGTGATTTCGTTCGAGCCCCGCTCCAGGATGAGGTAGAGCAGGCTCACGAACATGTCCTCCCGGATGTCGGGGAAAATGGAGTGGTTCACCGAGTGCAGGACCGAGGCCGGGGAAAGGTTCTCGGGGGCGCGGCTGCGCAGGTTGGACCGGCACATCGCCATGATCAGGGAGGCGGCGATGCCCTTGCCGCAGACGTCGCCGATGGCGATGCCGTAGCGGTCCTCGTCGACCATGACGTAGTCGTAGTAATCCCCGCTGACGTGGCGAGCGGCCTTGTATTCGGCGGCGATTTCGTAGTCCGAGAGGGCCGGGGCGGAACGAGGCAGGAGCACGCGCTGAATTTCGCTGGCCTGGGTCAGTTCGCGTTCGAAACGGCGCTTTTCCGCGGCCTCCACGTGGAGGATGGCGCTGCCGAGGGCAAAGGAGCTCTGTTCGGCGATGCTGGCGAACACCTCGAGGTCGTTCTGGCTGAAGGGCCCACCCCGTCGCTTGGTCACGGCGAGCACGCCGACGGGCTTGTTCGCGTAAACGAGGGGGACGGCGAGCGCCGCGACGCCGGCGTGGAAGCGCGGATCGGCGCCGCCGGCGAGGAATTCCGGTTCCTGGGAGAGATCCGGGGCGTGGGTGAGCTGCCACTCCCGCAGAACCCTCCCGATGAAGCTTTCTCCGGGCAGAAGCAGGGAGAGGCGAATGAAGCCGCGATAGTGGCTCTCGGCCTCCTCCAAGTCCGTTTCTTGGAGCACCTCCTCGGGAGCGGGAACCACCGGGGCGAGTTGGGTGGATTGGTAGGTGGGCACGAGACGGTTGGTCTCCGCGTCGATAAGATAGAGCACCCCGGCGTCCCCTCCGACGACCTCGGCGACGCCGTCGACGATGTAGCGGTGCATGTTGGCCGGGGAGTGGTCCGCCTGCAGCTTGTCCCCGAGGCCGTGCAGGAAGTCGAACATGCGGCGTTCTTCGACCTCGAGGGCGTCGAGATCCCGGGCGAGGCGCTCCAAGCGGTCCGCGGTGCGGCGTCGGTCGCGCCACATCCACACCGCAAGGGAGCCGACGATCGCCAGGAGCAGGACGTAGACGAAATGTTCCATGGTTCGCCGAAGGCGCGGGGACTACTTGTCCGCCGATTGCGCCTCCAGTTCCTGTCTGAGGAACTCGACTACGTCATAGAAGCGGCTACGGTTTTCTTCGTTCGCCGCGAGGAGGGCTTCGTGGGCCTGGAGGACGAACTCGGCGTGCTCGATTCGGTCGAGGGGTCCGTGGCAGGTGGGTTTTCGGAGATTTTCCGCGACAAGCTCCCGTTCGCGACCCCAGCGTTCGCCCGTCAGGTCCAGGCGGATGCGGTCGTCGAGCCCGAGCTTGCGGATGGAGTTGGCGTTCCGTTCCCCGGGATTGATGACGTCGACACTGCCCGTGGGGTCCTCCGCCGCCACCTTTGTGGCGAGCCGGTAGAGCATGCCGATGAAGGTGGAATCGATGCCGCGACAGCCGGCGAGATCGATGACGAAGCGGCGCCAGCCTTTCTCAAAACGCCCCGTCAGGAAGTCCCGGATGCAGGCGGCGTTCTCGTGATTCGCCGTTCCGTCCACCCGAACCCAGGCTACGGGGCCCAAACAACCGACTCGAATGGAATCTTCGGCGCTCACAGAACCAGGGGGTTGCCCCCGCAGCCGATTCGCTTTTGCCCGGACTGCTTTCGGGCGCTCCGTCGCAGCCGGGGAGACCGGGCGGAGGCTGGCGGGGTGGCTTCAGTCAGAACACTCATGCGATGGTCAAAGAGAGAGCTTACTGCCAAAGGTAGGACTTGTATTCGGCCACGACGTTCCCGTCTTCGATGATGGACGCCTTCCACTGGGTGACCTTGCCATTTTGGTGATAGTCGTCTCCCGTGATTTGAAACTTGGTGACGTTGCTTCGCTTCGGCTTCGCCACTTGCACCTCCTGGACGTGGACGCGGGGCCCGGTCGAGCCTTGGCGATACTCAAAGCGCACCGTGGCCGGGTTGCGGGTTTTCGAGTTCCAGAAGACCGTGAAATAGTTGCCGTAGCGTTCGCGCTGGTCCGCATTTTCCACGGCCCCCTGGAGCAGGCGGGCCTTTTCGAAGCGGATCATCCGATCCTCCGTCTTGATGGTCTGGGAGTCGTAGAGGTGATAGGGGTTCACCTTGGTGATGGCCACCGGGCCCGAGGCACTGCTGGTGCAACCGGCCAAGAGGCCGAGGGCTGCCAAAGCGAAAATTGGAATCGATCCCGATTTCATCCGAGGGTAAGAGCGAGGAGCTTTGGTCCGCTTTGGAGGCTTGTCACGTGGAAAATATCTCGAACCCGCGAGGACATTCTTTAAATTACGCGCGAATTCCGCCAAGCGAAAATGAAAAGACGGTTCCCGGGCGAGTTCTGCGCCGTCAATGGCCCTTTTCGCTGGCCTTGACCCGGTTCCAGGCCGCGTCCATTTCCTCCAGGCTGGCCTCCGCGACAGAGCGGCCGCCCTGGGCCAGCGCGTCCTCGACCGCCTGAAAGCGGCGCACGAATTTCCGGTTGGCGGCGTCGAGGAGAAGCTCGGCCTCGTGCCCGCTTTTTCGCGCCAGGTTCACCACGGCGAAGAGCAGGTCGCCAATTTCTTCTCCGAGTCGCTCTGTGCTTCCCTCGGAGAGGGCGGCCTCGACTTCGTCCACCTCCTCGCGCACCTTGGCCAGCACTTCCCGGGCCTCCGACCAGTCGAAGCCGACCGAGGCGGCCTTGCGCTGGAGCTTGGCCGCCGCGAGCAGGGCGGGTTGTCCTTCGTTGGCCTTTTTCAGCAGGTAGTCCCGGTCCGCCGGAGGGGCCGCGCCCCCTGTAGCCTCTTCCTTCTCCCTGGCCTTGATGGTCTCCCATTGGCTGAGGACGGCATCCGCGCTGTCGGCCACGGCGTCGCCGAAGACGTGGGGATGACGCCGCACCAGTTTCTCGCAGATGGCACGGGCGACCTCGTCGATGTCGAAGTGACCCGCCTCGGCGGCGATGGCCGCGTGGAAAAAGGGCTGGAGCAGCAGATCGCCCAGCTCGTCGACGAGCGCCGCGCGATCGCCGGAACGGACGGCGGCGCCGACTTCGTAGGCCTCCTCGATGGCGTGGCGGACGAGGCTTTCATGGGTTTGTTCGGCATCCCAAGGACATCCGCCGGGCGCCCTGAGCGTGTGCATGATCTGGCGGAGACGTTCGAGCGGGGGCAGGTCGGGAGAAGGGATCATGGGCGAGTCGTCAGGGAGGGGAGAAAAGGAAAGGACAAGCGCCGGAAAAGCTGTGCTTTAATACGCACAACTTCCCCCATGGCCAAACATCGATTTTACCTCTCCGTCGATCAGTGGAATCCGGAATGTCTTCTCCTCGAGGGCGAGGAGGCGCATCACTGTGTCAGCGTGATGCGCTGTCGGGTGGGGGAGCGCGTCCTGCTTTTCAACGGACGGGGGGGCATGGCCGAGGCGGAAATCGTGGAGCTGGGTCGGGATCGGGTTCGCCTGGAGGCGGTGCAGAGCGTCGCGAGTCCGGCTCCCGCGGTGTCCCTGACCCTGGCCCAGGCGGTACCCAAGGGGAAGAACATGGACCTCATCGTGCAGAAGGCCACCGAACTGGGCGCCACCCGGATCGTTCCCTTGCTGACGGAGCGGAGTGTCGTGCACCTGGAAGCGGGGGAGCTCGGGAAAAAGCAGCAGAAATGGCAGCGGGTCGCCATCGAAGCCTGCAAGCAATGCGGCCAGAATTGGCTGCCGGAAGTCGTCCGACCCATTCGCTTGGGGGACTACCTGGAGGCGGAGTCCGCCCCCCTGCGGCTGGTGGCGGCCCTGAACGCGGCCACGCGTCCGCTCAAGGCGATCCTTTCCTCGTTCGAGCAGCTCCCCAGGGAGGCCAGCGTGCTGATCGGTCCCGAGGGCGACTTCACCGAGGCGGAGGTGGCCCTGGCCCAGGCCCGCGGATTTCTGCCGCTTTCGCTCGGCGATCTCGTTCTGAGGAGTGAAACGGCGGCGATCTACAGCCTCAGCATCCTGGGGCACGAGCTCAACGCGCGGTGAGCGCGGTGTGCGCGCCGGGATCCCCGGGGAGGGGGGGGCGCTCTGAGGGTGCCGGACTTGTCAGTAACTGACCGTTACCGGGGTGCCGAGGCCCACCTTGGAATAAATGAGCGGCTGAACGGAGGCGGGGACGCGGATGCAGCCATGGCTGGCCGGATAGCCGGGCACCTCGCCAATGTGCAGGCCGATGCCGCCGCGGATGCGCATCCAGTAGGGCATGTCGGCACCGACAAAGCGGCTGGCTCCGGGGGGGCGTCGATCGCTTTCCCCACTGCTGGGGATAGGGGCTCCGTTGGCATCGAGCCAGGTCCCGTAGAGCGTGGATTGCTTTTCCACCAACTTCTCACTGATGGTGAAACTGCCCGTGGGGGTTTCATGTCCCGGCTTGCCGCTGGAAATGGGCGTGTCGATGACCAGGGCCTTGACGGGGCCGTCCTTGCGGTAGACCCGGGCGCGCTGTTCCCCCAGGGTGATTTCGATCCGGGCGTTGGCGGGCGTGAGCGAGGGGAGGAGCTCTTGATTGACGAAGATGTCGTGTTCTCCCTGAGGCTGGCGACGGGAGAGCTTGCCCAGGCCCAGACCGGCAAACCAGCCGCCGGTGTTGCGCCCGGAGGCATTGGCGGATTCCCTCTCGCTCCCCCCTTCGGGAGGCAGGGGGCGGGAGGCCGCCAACTTCGCTTCCAGCTTGGCCTGGCGTTTCGCTTCGCGCTTCCGCTCCTTTTCGGCGATGGCCTCCACGCGGGCCATCAGGTCCGCTTCTTCAGGAGTCAGGGACTGTCCGTGGCGTTGGCGCGCGGCGCGCTCCGCGGCTTCGCGGGCCTTGGCGTCGGCTTCGGCCACCGCGGCCCGGGCTTCGGCACGACGGCGCTTGGCCTCGGCCTTGTTTTCGACCTTGCTTTCACCCTCCGCGCTGGCGACCGCGCGGAAGGGGCCGCCGCGGAACATGCTGGCAGGACGCTCCACCCCGCAGGAGGTGAGCAAGAACACGAGAGGCAGGGCGCGCAGGAGAAGGCGAAACGTCATGACGGGATCCGACGACGAAAGGGACCGCAGAGACATGGCTTCCCGGAAGGGGAACGTCAACCGCATAATCGTGGCCAGCCCACCAGCGGCCGGGCCCGAGGGGCGGGAAGCGGGGCCGCGCGCGGCGAAAGGCGGCCTGGCGAGCCTCAGTTGGCGATGTAGAGGTCTCCCATCGGGAAGATGCCGGAACCCATTTTGGGCGAGGCATTCCGGGTGATGGGCTCGAATTCGGCCGGACGGATCTGGAAGGGGATGGAGGTCACCTCCTGCGTTTCCATGTCCTTGAAGTAGAGCTCGCCCTTGTGGACGCCCTCGAAGCGGAGACGGATGGTGAGGTCTTGGTGCTTCAGGCCGAATTCTCCGCCGACACCGAAGGTTCTCGCTCCGAGAACAATTTGCTGCTTCTGCGGATAGATCCCGGTGATGGGGAGGGCTTGCAGGGCGGTTTTGAGAGAGGAGACGCTCAGGGCCTGGGGTTCTTCCTCGGTATGAAGTTCTGCGAAGGGAGGCGCCACGGAGGCGTTGGCGGGATCCATGACCAGGCCGAAGGGGTCCATCTCGCGCGTGTTTTCGAGAAGCTTGGAGAGAATCCGATGGGAGCGCTGCAGCGGATCGAGCGACTTGGCGTCCGACTTTTCGGGGGCAGGCGGAGAGGCCAGCGAATCCGTGGGGGCAGGCGGGGGCAGCTGGGCGGGGCCGGCCACCGCCAAGGCTTCCGCCTGGGTCGCCGGGGCTTCAGGAGTGTTCTGCGACATGGCCGCCGTCATCGCCTCTGCGGGCGTGTTGGGGGTGGCATTTGCTCCCGGGGACTGGGGCTGCAGCGATCCGGAAACGATCGAGGGGGTGGATTCCTCCTGGGCGCGGGCGGCGCTGGCCAGGGACATCAGGAGCATCGCAATGGGGAGAAGAGTCTTCATTTCTTGGGTCCCGCGGTCGTTCCGGCCATTTCCCAGCAATGGTAGACGAGACTAAACTGGAGCGTGCGGCTCTCGTTGTCCGAAGAGGCCTTGGGGGCGACTTGGATGCTTTCGAGCACGAGCTGGGGCATCTCCGCCTCCAGTTCGGCGAGAAGGAGCTGCATGGGCTTGAAGCCGCCCTCAAAGCGGAGCTGCATTTTCGAATAGGGATGTTCCGTCTTGGCGCCCAGGCCGCCATTGCCGGGCAGTCGTCCCATTTCCGTTTGGCGAAGGGTTTCCGGTTCGTGCTTGGCGAGGATCTTGTCGAGCGTTTCGGAAAGCGACTCGACGACATCCTTCCCGAGCTTCTCGTTCCAGTGGGTGGCCTGCTCGCGGCGCCCATTGGCGGTGAGGAAGGCATCCAATTCCGCGACCTGGGATTTGGCCCGGTTGTAGCGCTCCAGGTCCGCCAACTTCTTCTCGTGGTTTTCCTTGAGCTTCGAATGGCCGAAGTAAGTCAGGCCGACGACGAGCCCGAGGAGGGCAAAGGGGATGACGATCCCAAAGACGACAATGGCTTGGCGATGGGGCGAGGTCGTCATTCTGGCTTGAGAGGCTTGAGATTGAGCGCGAGATCATCCTTGCCGTTGAGGCTCTGGAGGATGGAGAGATCGAAGGCAATGCGGAAGTGCCGGGCCACCTTGGCCGGGAAGTGGTTGGAGGGGGGCATGGTGCCTTGCTTCTGCTGCAGGGTGACCTGAAGGTCCCGGGTGTCGGCGTCGACGGACAGGTAGGGGGCGTAGTTGCGCTCCGCGATGCCGTTGAGGAGTTCGGAGACCCGGGCGCGGCTGCCCAGGGTGGAGAGATTCGAGGCCAGCTCGGGATTGGCGAATCCGGAGAGGGTCCACTGCCGGGTGATGCCCGCGGTGGTGTCCTTGCTGTTGCTGGTGATATCCGTTCGGTAGCTGGCGTCCTTGAGGATGACCCCGCCGTTTTCGGGGAAGATCTCAAGGAGGGCCTGCAGGGCCAGCCAGCCTTCGGAGCGCTTGGCGAGGAGATTGTTCCAATGCTCCCATTCGCGCTTCTCCTTCTGCAGCTTCATGAACTCCGCCTCCTTGGTCTCGGCGGCATCCTTGGGCAGGGCCCAGACTTCGGAGCGCATTTTGCTGAGGAAGTCCATGCCGATCCAGCCGGCGTAGGCGAGGAGCCCGACGGTCGCGACCTTGAGGGCGAGGCCCCCAAACTTGAGCAAGCGGAGGTCGCCGCAGCTCGGCATGCGCGCGGCCTCTTCCTGGGAGGGGCCGTAGAAATCCTGCCAGGTCCACTTTTCGCGGAAGGCCTTCCGCTGGGGGGATTCGTCGAGGCCGGGGGGCGCCTCGCAAACGGCCGCGGCCATCTCCAGGCAGCCTTCGGGTACCTTGGCGACGAATTCGTGCCGTCGGACATCCAGGCAATAGGTGCGGGCCTGGGGATATTGCTCCTGATAGGACTCCAGCAGGGCCTGAAGTTCGGCTTCGCTCAGACCCACCAGCGAGGCGAGGATGATGGCGGGATCCTTGATGTTGAGCAAGGCCGCCGTTTGGGAAATCACTTCGTGCACTTCCGCCGGGCTGAGATGCGGGGCGCCGCGGTGAAAGAGCGGACGAACCAGGAGCAGCTCCGATCGAGACCCCTGGGCAAAGAGCAGGGTCATGGTCTCGTACTGCAGCAGGGCAATGCTGGGCCCCTGATCGGGCGCCAGCAAGGCCGGGTGCACATGGCTCAGGGCCGAGAGGGCCTCGAGGGGTGCACAGCGGGTTTCGACCAAGACAGGTTGATTGCTGCGCTCGCCATAGCGACGCAATTCCTGGGCGAGGAGTTTGAGCTTCGATGGAATCTGGACGGCGAAGGAGCGGCGTTCGCCCTCGTTGACGCCGACCAGGGGAACGAGGCGCCACATTCCTTCCTGGCTGTCGAGGGTGTCGTCTCCGATGGCCACTTCCGGTGCAGTGATGAGCAGCTCGTTGAGCGTGTCGAAATCTGCATCCGCGGCAAAGTCCGGGGCGAGGTTTCGCACGCGCATCCCCTCGGCGAGGTGGATGACGATGCCGAGGGATCGCGAGACTTTCCCGCCGCCGAATTCCTTGTTGGCGAACAGGCTCTGGAGGGTCTCGTGAAGGGCCTGTTGGGAGCCCTCGCTGAGACGGGGACCTTCGCCTTCCTCGCCGGGCTCAAAGGAGAGGGGAGGCAGGTCGGGACCCTCCCACCAGAGCTTCAGCTGGCGGTTGTAAATGGCGCTGACTCCGGTGTGGGCGCCGATCCAGAGATGCCATTGCAGGTTCAGCTCGTGGGCGCGGCGATACCAGTCCGGTTCCTTGGCCCGGCTGGTGCTGCGGAGGATCCGCTTGGCTTGCCGATGCAGTTGCAGGGGGGACGCGCTGGCGGGTAAAAGGTCCATGCGAGGAAGCGGTGGAGGGGGGCGCGGAGGCTTCGTTGCCCGGAGGAAAGGCAGGTTGGGAAACTGCCCTTGCTTCGAACCCGAAGGGGGGAGGAGGAGACCCCGGGAACTCGTGCGGAGTTCCCGGGGTCGCTGATGAGTTGGTTCCGGTTAAACGATGAGGAATCGATCGATTACCAGCCGTCGGTGCTGTTGGGAGCGTGGTCGTTGGCATCTGCCAGGGAGCAGGTCAGGTAGGGCGTGCCAATTTCGGTCACGACAGCCGAGGGAGAATATTCGCCGCCGCTGGGGCAGTCGGGCATGGCTTCCAGGAGCTTGCCGGTGCCCACGAAGGTCTCGTCAGCGACGAGGGCGTCACCCTGCTTGAGTTCATAAAGGTTTTGGTAGGAGCGGGCCGCCTTCTGGACGTTGGTGATGTTCAGAATGCACTTGGCGCGGTTCGAGCCTTCACGGTAGGCGGAGACCCCGATGAAGAGCACGCTGATGAGGCCGAGAAGCACGGCGATCACGAGCGTGATTTCGATGAGGGTCAGACCAGCTTGCTTTTGGATGCGGTTCAGTTTCATGGTTTCGTCTATTATCTATTTATGGTTTGTTGTGGTTTCCCGTCGGCCGATGAAGGGACCGGCGAAAAGGGTTCAGCCCGCCTTGCTGCGGAGGAAGAGCAATTCTTCGCCCTCCTCTTCGTTCATGCGGTTCATGAGGTAGGCGGATCGCGGGATCCGGCCGCTCTGGAGTAGAGTCATCAGGTTCTTGTCCCAGGCGATGTTGCCGCTGTGGCGGATGGCATCCTCGAGGGACTTCGCCGCGCCGTCGTAGGAGGCGATGCCCGAGCGGACGGCGGAGCTGTTGTTCTGCAAATATTCGTAGTTGAGCACGCGGCCGTTCTCCGTGGGGATGAGCCCCTGAGAAAGGATGAACATGAGGATCTCGGAGAGTCGGCCCAGCACGGAGCGGTGTTGCTCTTGGGGAAAGAATTCCAGGATCCGGCCCAGGGTCTTGACCGCCCCGTTGGTGTGCAGGGTGGAAATGACGACGTGACCGGTTTGCGCCGCCTCCAGGGCAATCTCCATGGTTTCGCGGTCGCGGATTTCCCCGATGAGAATGACGTGGGGGGCCTTGCGGAGCGCGTCCTTGAGACCCTGCTTGTAGGTGGCCACGTGCTTGCCGACTTCTTGTTGCGTGCAGAAGCCCGGCGAGGGGATGGGCCGCCCGTTTTCGTCCGGGACGGGGAGGAAGCGGGAATAGCGATACTCGATGGGATCCTCGACCGTGACGATGTGGCGGGGATGGTTCTTCCGCAGCCAGTCGAGCACGGCAGCGAGGGTGGTCGACTTGCCCGAGCCGGTCTGGCCGGTGACCAGGCCGAAACCCTGCCGTCGAGTCATGAACTCGCAGATGGACCGGACCGTGTCCGAGGAGAGGCCGAGGCCGTTCAGGTCGGCGATCTCGTCGCTGAGGATCCGGCAGGTCAGGCCGGGACCCGACGTGCTGAGGTGCGCCTGCACCCGCATCCGTCCCGAAACCGTGCCATCGGCCAGGGGGAAGCCCTCGGTGCTGAAGTCGGCGACTTGGTCCTCGAGGAGGCGGGCCTTGACGTCGCGCTGGCTGGTCAGCTTGGGGGCGGCACTCGCCGATTCGGGTTCCTGCCGCTCGTAAAGATACTCGACCACGTTCAGGACCATCTCGGCGGGGAGCTCACCCAGTCGGGTGATGATCTCGAGCCCGCGTTTGGTGTGGCAGTAGACCCAGTTCCCGCTCCGAATCTGGATATCGGAGATGTGATTGCCCCCGGCCACGGCGAAGATCTCGCTCATGATGTGGTGGGCTTGGGCTCTGGCGTGAGGGTCCATACAGGATGGGCGAGGGACGGCGGGATATTAATTCCATAATTTTCATATATCAATCAAAAATTTATAATTTATTCGAATTATCTGTAAATTTTATAATTTCGAGATGTTTCTAACCGGGCAGATCGCCTGATTCCAAGGACGCTGATCCCACCTGGCGAATTTTGACCGTAAGGGAATTGCAGAAAATTTGAGAAGAATGGCCGAAATCGGGCCCTTCAGGGGCGGAGCGGCTTACCAGCCTCCGCCCCCGCCTCCGCCGCCGCCCCCGCCAGAGGAGCCGCCTCCGGAACTGCTGTCGAGCGAGGGGGGAGGCGCAGCTGCTTCGCTGAGCGCGCTGGAGAAAGAGGCCCCGAGATCCTGCCAGGAATGGCGAAGGGAGTTTCCTCCCTCCACATAGCGGGGATAGGGGGAGAAGGAGGCCTCGGTAACGTCGTTGGCCGGCGCTTGGCTGGCGCGGAGATGGCGGTGAAACTTCTCCGACCAGGCCTGTTCCAGGTCCAAGGCCAGGGCGTAGGGAAAAAGGCGTTCGAAACGCTCAGGGCTCATCTCGGGCGGATGCTCCGCATTGAGCCGGTCCTCTTCGGCCACTTGCAGGTATTCGGCGAATCCCTCCAGTTCATCGAGGAGGGCGCGCCCCCGCGGACTGGGGGCTTCCATCCATCGGAGAAAGAGCCAGGCGAAGAGCCCGATGCCGGCGATGACCAGGCCCGCGAGAGCCCCGGCTTCATGAGACAATTGCCAAATGCCAATCCCGTAGGTGAGGAGTCCGAGGCCGGTCATCCCGAGGCCCAAGAGCCGTCCCTTCCACTGCCGTGAGGGATGTCGCCTCCAGACCCAAAGGCCCACGGCGCTGAGCACCCAAGTCAGGACGATCCAGATTCCCCAGCCCTTGATGGTTTCCGGATTTCCCTGTCCCAGGGCCAGGCGAAGCCCTCCCGCTCCCGCGATGAGCAGTCCGAAGAACCAAACGCCCCAGTTGCGGGAAAGCAGCCGGCCCTCCACCTGACTGGAGAGGCTGAGGATGCAACGGCGCTTGGCTTCCGCGAGGGTGGCTTGTTCATCGGGATGGACCCGCAGCGTGGTCCTGTGTCCGAGCAGGCTCTGATAGAGGAGGGACTCGCCCTCGTCCAAGGCAGCTTGACGTCCCGTCGTGCGATGGATTTCGTAGGGGCCGTCCTTGGACGAGACGGGAGCCGTGATCTTCAGCCAACCCTTGGCGGCGAGCCCCAGAATGGCCGCGGTAAAGCAGAGTTCGTCGTAAGCCCGTCGATAGAGATAGCGGGCGAGTCCGGGGGAGACGCCCTCGGGAGGTTCCCACCGGGGGATGATCAATCCCCGGGGCGGATCCTTGCCGACGCGCCGCCACGACCAGATCCACCACACCAGGCCCAGCAGGGTGAGAAGCCCTCCCTGCCAGTAAGCGCCCTGCCGCCACCAAGCGGGACGGTGGGCGGCCTCCGGAGAGAGCCAGCCCAGGGGCCAGTGGAGCAGGAGGGTCAGGCCCTCTCCCGGGAGGAGGGTGGCCGTGCTGCGAAAGTGGTGGTCCTCGTCCCCCGTGGCACCCCCTCGGCTTTCGTACAGATAGGCCTGTCCGGTGGCCCCGACCGGACCGGTGTAGGCCTCCGTTCGGATCGGCTTGGCCCCGCGGGGCAGGCGGACCGTGGCCTCGGCCTGATCGATGGGGAAATCCCACTCGTTCCCCGTGACGTTCCAGTAGAGGACGTCGCTCTTCTCCGTCCGGAGCAACTGCCCGCCCGTGCGGTAAGTGATTTGATAGACTTGTCGTGAAGGGCTGGGCAGAAAACGGCCTTCTCGGCCGATCCAGATGCGGGTGCCGTGGCGTGTGGCTTCGGTCCGGAAGGGCTCCCGTTCCCCATTGCGAGTGACTTGGTCCACGAGGAGGGGACGCCGTTCCCGCGTTCCCCAACGACCGGCGTAGCGATGCGGGATGTCCCGATAGATGCCCTGACGGATGCGCTGGCCTTCCACCTGCACGGTGATGCTTTCCCGGATCTCGAGCCAACCGTCAGGCTTCACCTCGATCTCGCTGTGAAAACCGAGGATGCGCTCGTCGGCCAGCAGCTCCGCAGCCGAGAGAACGCACAGGATGAGGGCGAGGAGGCCGCGGCGTTTCATGGGCGGATCTGGGGGGGATGCCGTTCCGAGACCTCGGCGATCTCAAAGAAATCACCCTGACGAAACCCCAGAAAGCGCCCGACCCAGTTGGACGGAAAACTCTCCAGGGCATTGTTCAGTTCCCGCACCGCGCCGTTGTAATAGCGACGGGCAAACTGGATGGCGTCCTCTACCTCCACCAGTTCGTCCATGAGGCGACGGTAGTGGGCGTCTGCCTTCAACTCCGGCCACTGCTCGACGACGGCGCGCAGCTGGGTCAGCTCCGCCCCGAGGCGGGATTCCACTGACGAGCAGGTCTTGGGTTCCTGCGGTAGGAGCGCCTCCCGGCGAGCGTCCGCGAGTCGTTCCAGCAGGGCCTTTTCGTGTCGTGCATAGGCCTGCACGGTCGTCAGGAGGGCGGGAATGAGATCGTGTCGGCGCTTCAACTGCACGTCCACCCCGCTCCAGCCTTCGCGCATGCGGTTGCGCGCCTTCACCAGGCGATTGTGGATCACCACCACCATCCCGGTCAGGGAGATCGCTAGCAGCAGGGTCCCGATCAAGCTCGCCGACATGCCGCGGAGCATAGCATGGCGCCCCTTACCTGTAGAGGGAAATGCCAGCGAGCGGGGCTCAGAAGCGGAAGCTCAGGCCGCCGCCGATGCCGTGGTCGGAATGGTATTCCGATATGAGCGAGAAACGTTTGTTGAGGAGATACTCCGCGCCCGCGGACCATTCCCATTCGGTGTTGGTGTCGTACTCGATCTCGGCGAAAACGGAGATCCGGTCCGTCAGTCGCAGTGACTTGCCGAGGCCCAGGCGGAAATCGCCCTCGCTGTCCACTTGGAGAAAACTCTCGATGAGGTAGGGGAGCCGGTATTCGATCCCCCCGAAGGCGCGGTCGGTAGCGTGAGGTTCGTTGGTGAGGCGGGCCCCCAGCACCGTGGAGAAATTGGGATTGAAGTAGCGGCTCCAGGCGAGGTCAATTTCGTAGTGGGCCGAGTCGAGATCGAAGTCGTGCCAGCCGATGTCCCACATGGCGTAGTAGTCGTTGCGGGTGTTCATGAGGCTGGCCATGCCCATGCTCATGTGGGTTTGCAGGGAGCCGGCGGCCATGAAGTAGAAGGGGTCTGCATCGTGCTCTCCGAAATCGACGCGGTGATCCTCCCCCTGTTCCTCGTAGGAGAAGACCCGGGTCATGCCCATGTGCATGTGATAGAGCAGGTGACAGTGAAAGAGCCAGTCGCCGCTCTCGTTGGCCTCGAACTCGACGCTGCGCTTGCCCATGGGCGGGAGATCGACGGTGTGCTTGAGCGGGGCGTCGGGGAGCTCCCGCGAGTCGAGCACGCGGAAGAAGTGGCCGTGAAGATGCAGGGGATGGTGCATCATGGTGTCGTTGATCAGCTCGAGGCGGAGCACCTCCCCGCGCCGCACGCGGATGACGCCGTCCTCGGCCAGGGTCTTGCCGTTGAAGGACCAGATGTAGCGCTCCATGTCCCCGGTGAGGCGGAGCTCGATGGTGCGACGCGGCAGGGCGGGGTTGAGCCGGGTCTCCGAGACGGCGCGCAGGCGGGCATAGGGTGGCAGGGGCCGTTCCGGCTCGGTGGCGAGGGCCTCGGCATCACTAGACGGGATGTCCACCTCGTCGTCCTCCAGGGCGGCGAGGAGGTGGTCGTCCATGTTGTAGACATTGGGCCGAGGGATGTCCGGGGCGCGGTGGACCTCGCCCTGACCCAGCCAGATCGAGGCCTGCCCCGAGCCGTCCTGGGCAGTGGCCCGCAGTTCCCATCGCCCGTGCTTGGGAACGGTGAGGAGAACATCGTAGGTCTCGGCCATGCCGACGAGAAGCCGATTCACCTGGATGGGTTTCACCGCGGGGCCGTCGGCGGCCACAATGCGCAGGGGGCCGGTGGCGGACTGCAGGTAGAAATAGGTCGAGGCGGCCGCATTGATGAAGCGCAGCCGGACCGTCTCTCCATTGCGAATGCCCGGATCGTGCTCGCGCCTGCCGTTGGCGAGGAAGGCGTCGTAGGCCACGTCGGAAATGTCCATGGCCGGCATGCGGGAGCGCTCGCGCTCCCAGAAGGATTTCCATTCGCCAGCCTCGATGGCTCCCCAAAGGCTTTGGATGGAGCCCTTTTTGAACTCATACCAGTCATTGCCGCTCATCAGGGTGCGCATCACTTCCTCGGGGCGCTCCAGGGTCCAGTCCGAGAGGACGATCACCTCGTCGCGATCGGGGCGCTCCTTCTCGCCGTCCCGGGGTTCGACGACGATGGACCCATAGACGCCGTTTTGCTCCTGGAGGCCGGTGTGGCTGTGATACCAGTAGGTCCCGGCGTGGCGCAGCTGGAATTGGAAGGTGTGGGTCGTTCCCGGTCGGATCGGCGGGGTGGTGACGTGCGGGACCCCGTCCTCCGCATTGGGAACGAGGAGCCCGTGCCAGTGGATCGAAGTTTCCTCCTTGCGCAGCTGGTTGTGCACCCGGATGCGCACGGTTTCTCCCTCGCGGAAGCGCAGGGTGGGGCCGGGAATCCCCCCGTTGACGGTCAGGGCCCGGACGGGCCGCAGGCTTTCGTCGGGCGTCCACTTCGTTTCGGCAATGACCAAGTCGTATTCCCGGTCAGCGGGGCCCTTCGGGGCGGGGCTGAGTCCGCAGGCGAGACAGAGAAAGGGAATCAGGGCGTTCATGTCAGGCGGGAAAGATCCCGGAATCAGGCGAGCTGCATTCGGCGGAGCCGCAGGGCGTTGGCGATCACCGAGACCGAGGACAGGGACATCGCCGCGCCGGCGAGCATCGGGTTGAGCAGGGTCCCGGTGAAGGGATAGAGAAGACCCGCGGCGATGGGAATGCCGAGGGCGTTGTAGAAGAAGGCAAAGAAGAGGTTCTGCCGGATGTTGCGCATGGTCGCCCGGCTCAGGGCGATGGCCCGGTCGATCCCGGCGAGGTCGCCCTTCACCAAGGTGACCGCAGCGCTCTCGATGGCCGCGTCGCTGCCGGTTCCCATGGCGATGCCGACCTGGGCCTCAGCCAGGGCGGGGGCGTCGTTGATGCCATCCCCGGCCATGGCCACGATGTGGCCCTGCTCCTTCAGCTCGCGGATGAGGGCGATCTTGTCCACCGGGCTCAAGCCGGCGTGGACCTCGTCGATGCCGAGAACCTTGCCCACGGCCGCGGCGGTGCGGGGATTGTCACCGCTGGCCATGATCACCCGCAGACCGCGCTGGTGCAGGGCGGCGATGGCGGAAGGACTGGCGTCGTGGATCGGGTCGGCGATGCCGAGCAGGCCGATGACCTGTCCGTCGCGGGACACCCAGACGACGGTTTGGGCCTGGCGCTCCAGCGATTCCGCCTGGAGCAGCAGATCGGAGGGAATCTCCACGTTGCGACCTTGCAGGAAGGCGGGTGTTCCCACCAGCACCTCGTGTCCGTCCACCTTTCCAGAGACTCCCCCGCCGGTGGTGGAGGCAAAGTGCTCCGCCCCCGGGAGGGACAGCTCGCGATCCCGCGCCGCGGTGACGATGGCCCGGGCGAGCGGGTGTTCCGAGGCGGACTCCAAAGAGGCCGCGAGCCGAAGTAGCTCCTCGACCTTCACGCCCGGGATCGTCAACTCGGTGACGAGGCGGGGTTTTCCTGCAGTGAGGGTGCCGGTCTTGTCCACCACCAGGGTGTCGACCTGGCCCGTCAGTTCGATGGCCTCGGCATTTTTTACGAGAATGCCCAACTGCGCGGCACGTCCCACCCCGACCATAATGGACATGGGTGTGGCCAGTCCGAGGGCGCAGGGACAGGCGATGATAAGCACCGAGACGGCGTTGACCAAGGCGAAGGCCAGGGCGGGCGCCGGTCCCCAGAGGGCCCAAAGGGCAAAGGTCAGCAGGGCGGCGAGTACGACGAGGGGCACGAACCAGCGCGCCACTCGGTCGACCAGGTTCTGCACGGGCGCCCGGCTGCGTTGGGCCTCGGCGACCAGCTGGATGATGCGGGCCAGCAGAGTCTCGC
The DNA here is from genome assembly GCA_964552315.1 of uncultured Akkermansia sp. Classification (GTDB taxonomy): domain Bacteria; phylum Verrucomicrobiota; class Verrucomicrobiia; order Verrucomicrobiales; family DEV007; genus Arctic95D-9. Next base: position 28,681 of record CAZKGI010000017.1, read on the forward strand.
GACCGACCTTTTCCGCCTCCATCAGGAAGGAGCCGGTTTGGTTGACGGTGCCGCCGATGAGGACATCTCCCGCGGCCTTAGCCACCGGCAGAGGTTCTCCGCTGATCATGGACTCATCCACATAGCTCTGCCCCGACCGGAGGCGGCCGTCCACCGGGACGATTTCTCCGGGACGAACGCGGAGGAGGTCTCCCACTTGCAGCTGGTCGAGGGGAACCTCTTCCTCCTTGCCATCGACAAGGCGGTGGGCGGATTTCGCGGCGAGGCCGAGCAGGGCCTGGATGGCCTGGCCCGTGCGCAGGCGGGCCCGCGCCTCGAGCCGCTGGCCGAAGAGAACCAGCACGGTGATCACCGCGGCGGCTTCGAAATAGAGGCCGACCTCGCCGTGATGGCGGAAGGAGGCGGGGAAAAGCCCGGGAGCGAAGACGGCGACCAGGCTGAACAAGTAGGCGGCGCCCACGCCCAGGGAAATCAGGGTGAACATGTTGGGGCTGCGGTGCTGCAGGGAGCGCCAGCCCTTTAGGAAAAAGCTTCCTCCCGCCCAGAGCACCACCGGGGTGGCGAGTGCGGCTTCGATCCACTTCGCCAGCGACCTCGGGAGGCGTTCGCCCAGACCGGGAATCATGCCCCCCATGGCGAGAAGAAAGACGGGCACCGTCAGGATGAGGCCGATCCAGAATTTTCGCGAGAGCTCGCGGATCTCCCGCAGGGCCTGGTCGTCGTCCTCGTCGTCGGTCCCGGTGGGCAGCCAGGCCGGATTGCGTTCCAGGGCCATGCCGCATTTGGGGCAGTCCCCCGCCTCGTCGGACTCCACGCCGGGACACATTGGGCAGAAGTATTTGGCCTCGGAGGGAGGAACGACCGCTTCTTCGCCGTGATGGTCGCAATGGCCGCAACAATGGCTCATGGGCATATCCTCGACGGACTCCGTCGGGGTGCAAGAAAAACCCCGCCCGTCACCCCGGGGTGACGGACGGGGCGTTTGCCGGTGACCGGACGACTCACTTCAGCTTCGCCAGGTACTTGGCCGGGTTGGCGTTGAATTTCTTCACGCAGGGTTTGCAGCAGAACTTCACCTGCTGGCCCTCGTAGACCATGGTCACGACTTTGCCCATGCTTCCCAGTTCATTGTCCGTGACGAGGCACATTTTGCTGGGGTAGGGCGTGGCGGCCGCGGCCAAGCCGAGGCCGAGGAGGAGAACAGTGAGAGAGGCGAGTAGAGTTTTCATCAGAATAAGGGTGTTATGTTAGGATTCTAGATTGGGGTGTTGAATGAAGTCGGGTGGGCGATTCGCCCTGCTGGGGAGGCTTCCCGGCGCTGCCCTCGCGGTGGCGTGGACGAATGGCGACAGTCCGTCGCCGGCGTGCGGGGCGTCCCGCGGGATCGGCGGGAGCCGCGAGCTCCGCCCCGCGCTGGGACCGGTCCGGGAAGGGTCCGGGGAATCAAATGAGGAAGCTTTGGCGAAGGGCCAAGCCGAGTCGTGGGGGACCGGGATCCGGGGGGATCGGAGCCGGATGTCTCCGCACTTCCCGGGAGGGATTCGGCTCCAGGGACAGCTCGCTGCGCTCCGTGAGGAAGAGGCCGTCGAGGGAAGGCAGGGAGAGTTTTCCGCTGTCCACCGCGCGGGCCTTGACGGCCAGGCAGCTGTCGCAGGGAAGCTCCTCGCGGCCATCGGAATCCGTCGCCTCTGGGGAGGCGCAGCAGGAATGCGCCTCCGTCTCCGCAGCCGGGCTGGCCAGCAGAGCACCACTGCAACAGCAGAACGGGCTTGCGACGAAAAGCGCAAGCAGGACTGAAAAAGTGCGGTGGAGGAGACTCATGCGGGACTTCAGGTTCGACTACCCGAGAGCGCCGGCGTTCAAAATTCGGAGGTGATCCTCTGCGCCCGGGCCCTCATCGGACAGAAACGGGGCTCAGAGCCCGTCGTTGCCCGGCACTTTCAATTCGGGGGCGGACTTCGTTTCTGGGGCGGTGGCCGGTTCGCTGGGGGTGGGAGCTTCCGCCTTGCTTTGGCTTTCCACGGGGGCTTCCTCCGGCTCTTCAAGCGCGATCAGTTCCGCCACCGTGGCAAATTCGTAGCCCATCGCTTGAAGGCGGTCGATGGTCTGGGGCATGGCCTCGATGGTGCCGGCGTGGATGTCGTGGGCGAGGAGAATGCCGCCCGGGGAGGCTCCTGAGATGAGGCGGGAAGCGACGGTGGCCGCGCCGGGCTTTTTCCAGTCGAGCGGATCCGCCGACCAGAGAATGGTGGGGTAGCCAAATTCGGCATGGATCCAGGCCTTCTGGGCCGCGGTGATGGAGCCGTAGGGGGGGCGCATGGTTAGGGGAGCGACGCCGGTGGCTTCGACGATGGCTTCATGGCAGTCGCGCAATTCCCGGCGGACGCCTTCCTCCGACATGCGGGCCAGGACGGGATGGTTGACGGAGTGGTTGCCCACCTCGTGCCCTTCCTCGACCATGCGGCGCACGATGTGGGGATAGCGCTTCACATTGGGTCCCAGGACATAGAAGGTGGCCTTGATTTGGCGAGCCTTGAGGATGTCGAGAAGCTTCGGGGTGTATTCGGGATGGGGCCCGTCGTCAAAGGTCAGGGCGACGACCGGACGGCTGATGCGGACGCGCGTGTAGGTGTCGCGCGTGGGCACCTTCCATTCCCCGGGGGTGGGCGGGGGAGGGGTCTGGCCCCAGGTCGGGGATTCCAAACCGGCGATGAAAGGGGGCAGAGCGACCTTGGCCTCGCCCGTCAGGGGCGAGGTCGCTGTCCGGGTCACAGCCGAGGGGACCTGACAGGAGGTCAGGACCAGGGCGGCGAGCAGAACAGGGCAGAACAGCGGTCGCATTTTCGGTGCGGGGCAGTTTCCGGTGCCTGGGTCCGGATTTCAAGGCGCAATCGTCGGGGGGGGGCGTGCCGCGGCGTCGCCGGCTCCCGGGCACTCACGCCATTGCGTGAGGATCCCCACTTGGAAAGTCCGGGCTTCGGCCTGAATTTTGCGGTTCGAGACCCGTCCATGCACCGCTCTATCTGTCGCGCCATCCCCTTGAGTCTGCTGCTGGGGCTGTCGTCCGCCCCAATGGTGAGAGGGGCGGACTGGAAGGCGGTCGAACCCATTCTCGAGGCCAAGTGTTACCGCTGTCACGGGGGCGAGGAAACCAAGGGCGGCGTCGACCTCAAGAAACTCGCCGCGGATCCCCAGGTCGCGGAGCATCACGAACTCTGGGATCGCGTTCTCGACACCGTCCTCAACGGGGAAATGCCTCCTCCGAAGTCCGAGCCCCTCGGAGAGGAGGAGGAAAAGGCGCTCACCGCCTGGGTGGAGCACGAGCTCGAAGGGATCGCCGCGGCGAACGCGGGGGATCCGGGGCCGGTGACGATGCGGCGCCTCACCAACGGCGAATACAATCGCACGCTGCGCGACCTGGCCGGCGGTCACGACTACGGGCTCGCCGAGGAGTTCCAGACCGATGGCGGCGGCGGGGAAGGGTTCTCCAACACCGGAGACGTGCTTTTCCTCAGCCCCGCGGCCCTCGACAAGTATTTCAGCGCCGCCCGGAAGTTCGTGGACCACGCCACCGTCATGCCGGGAACGGGCATCGTTTTCCACGAGCATCGCGTCGGTCTGCGGGGACCGGAGCAGCTCAAAGCCCAGGCCGAGCAGGGCCTCTACGTTTGGTACCAGCAAAAGGCGGCTCCCCACTTGCCCGGTGATTTCGATCCCATGCGCGAGGGGGACTACCTGCAGGCCTGTTGGAAGCACCGCTACCTCAAGGAGCCGCTCGAGGCCCTCGCCCAGGCCGAGGGGCTCAATATCTATTTCCTCCGCAATTGGTGGACTCTCGTCAACGCCACCGAGCCGCCCTCTCGCTATCTCGACCTGGTGCGCGTGGCCTGGCGCGATTTGCCGGGACCGGAGGCGGAGCGCCCGGGCGAAGTTCCTCCTGCGGTGAAGGAGCGCCTGGCGGCCATCGAGGCGGATCTGCTTTCCTGGAACAATCCCAAGAAGCCGGGCAGAGGGGTGCAGCGTCGCCAGCAGGATTCCGATGGCATCCGTCCCTACCCGATGAGTCTCGAGCTCGGGGGCTGCCAGCAGGTGCACCTCTGTTTCGGCGACGCCGGTGACGGGAACCGCGGGGACATTGCCCTGGTCACCAAGATCGACGTGAAGCTCGCCAAGGGCAGTGTCAATTATTACGACTGGCTTCAGGAACAGATCCGTACGCTCACAGAGCAGCTCGCGGCGACACCTCCTCCGGTCGACGCTGGGCCCAAACAGGAGCGCAAGGCGGCGCTCGAGGCGGTGGCGGCCCTCTTTGGCAAGCATCCCGAGGAAGGGCGGACCATGGAAGCCGGGGTGCTTGCCGTGACGGCGCCCCGGGTGGTGACCCTGCCCCTGCCCGAGGGCGCGGTTTCCCTTCGGGCCGACACGCAACTCGATCTCGAGAACGCCGCGGCGGACGAGGCCACGATGCAGTGGACCCTGACCACCGGCACGCCCCGCGATCTGACCCAGGTCCTGCCCGGGGTGCTAACCATCTGGAAGCGCCAGACTGAGGCCGCCCGCCGCACCATGGGCGAGTTCAACGTCATGAAGGAGGCCTTCCCGGACATGTTTGAGCGCCGCCTCGAGGCGGTGGCGCGCAACCTCTATCGAGGCAAGCCGGGGATCGGCGTTTACTACTTCAGCGACGAGCAGCTCGGGGAGATCCTCGGAGAGCAGGACCGGAAGACGCTGGCGGCGATGCGCAAGGACTGGCGTCTCGCGGCCCCCAAGACACTGAATGACGCGCAGGCCAAGGAATACGATGACTCCATGATCGGCCACCTGCACCACTTCGTTTCGCGGGCTTGGCGCCGTCCCCTCGTCGAGTCGGAGCGGGCGTCCTTCGCCAGCGACTATCGCGAGCGCCTCGCCGAGGGCATGGACCGGGAGTCCGCCGTGCGCGAGGGCATGGTGCGCGCCCTGGTGTCTCCGCACTTTCTCTTCAAGGCGGAAACCCTGCCCCCCGACGCCGCGGAGGTGGGTCTCAGCGGAGGGGATTTGCCCCTCAATCCCTGGGAGGTCGCCTCGCGCCTGAGCTATTTCCTCTGGGCGTCCCTGCCGGACGGGGCCCTGCGCCAGGCCGCCGCGGATGGCAGCCTGCTGCAGCCCGAGGTGCTCCAGGCCCAGACCCGGCGCCTGCTCAAGGATCGCCGGGCCGCCGCCCTCGCCGAGGAGTTTGCCGGGCAATGGCTGAAGTTCGCTGACTTCGAGGCTGACGACGGGGTCGACACGCAGAAATTTCCCGAAATGACGCCCGAGCTGCGCGCCGACATGAAGCGCGAGGCGGTGACCTACTTCACCCAACTCTTTCGCGAGGATCGCCGCGTCATGGACATCGTCTTGGGGGAGAGCAGCTTCCTCAACGAGCGCCTCGCCCAGTTCTATGGCATCCCCGGGGTGAGGGGGGCCGAGTTTCGCGAGGTCAAGGTCGTCGAACATCAGCGGGGCGGCCTCCTCGGCATGGGGGCGGTGCTGACCAAGACCTCCCGCTCGGTGCGCACCAGTCCGGTGCTTCGCGGCGACTACCTCTATTCGGTGGTGCTTGGTCATTTCTCGCCCCCGCCCCCGCCGAATGTGCCGGAACTGGATGAAGGGGCTCTCAAGCCCGCCTCGCTGCGCGAGGCCTTGATGCGGCATCGTCAGGATCAGGCTTGCTCGGTCTGCCACGATCGCATTGATCCCCTCGGTTTCGTCCTTGAGGCCTATGACCCCATCGGTCGCTATCGGGAACAGGACGAGAGCGGAGCCGCCATCGACAACACTGGAGAACTGCGCGAGGGGGTCGTGCTCGAGGGCATGCCCGGCCTGCGGGAGCACCTCGCCAAGAATCGCGAGCAGTTCCTCGGCCAGTTCTGCCGCAAGCTGCTTGGTTATGCCTTGGGCCGACAGGTCCTTCCCACCGACCAGGCGCTCATCCGGCAGATGGTCGCCGCCGTGGAGGCCAACGACGGTCGGGTCTCCGCCGCCGTGCTCGCCATCGTGAACAGTCGGCAATTCCTCAATCGTCGTCGCGAAGCTCCCGTGCTGGCCTTGCAACCCTAAGGACACTAAGCTATCCCAGGCCCCGCCTTTTCTGACCTCACCCCCCGCTTGCTCATGAATCGACGTCGTTTTCTCCGTGGTACCGGCATCGCCCTCGGGCTTCCCTGGTTCGAATCGATTTCCGCCTTCGGCACCGAGACGAGCAAGGCCGCCTCGGCTCCCCGCCGCCTGGCGGTCTGTTTCACCGGCAACGGGGTCAACCCCCATCACTGGGGCGCCACCATGGGGGAAAAGGGCCTGGAATTGGCCAAGTCCCTGCAGCCGCTGGAGTCGCTCAAGGACCAGGTCGTCGTCTTCAAGGGCTTGTGGAACCCCACGACCATTGAAGGCGAGGGCGGTCACTACCCCAAGATGAATGTCCTCTCCGGCCTGCGGGTGAAGAAGACCACCACCGATGTCGAGGTCGGCACCACCATGGATCAGGTCATCGCCGGGGCCATCGGCCGCGAAACACCGGTGCCCAGCATTGTCCTTGGCACGGAGCGTCCCAGCTACTCCACGGATTCGGGCTTCACCTCCATATACTCCGCCTACATCTCCTGGAGCACCCCGACGACCCCATCGCCCAAGGAGATCTTTCCCCAGCAGGCTTTCGATCAGCTCTTTGACGACGGCAGCAAGCGCCGCCGCGACCGCAGCATCCTTGACCTCGTGCTCGACGACGCCAAGGGCTTGCGCCGACAGCTCAGCGTCCGCGACAGCCAAAAGCTCGACGAGTACCTCACTTCCGTGCGCGAGATCGAGAAGCGCATCGAGCAGGCGGAAAAGATCCGCCAGGTCGAGGAGGGCGAGGGGGGCTGGCAGCCCACGGTGAAGACGCCGACCCTGGGGCGTCCCGATCCGGGCCTCCCGGCCAGCTCCGAGGACCACATCCGGCTGATGTTCGACATCCTCCTGCTGGCCTTCCAGATGGATCGCACCCGGGTGGCGACCTTCATGCTGAACAACGACCTCTCCAACATGCGCTTCCCCAGCCTCGAGGGCGTCACTTCTGGCATTCACGAACTCTCGCACCACGCCAACGACGAGACGCGCCTGGCCCACTACCAGCGCGTCAACGAGTTCCAAGTGAAGCTCTGGGCCGAGTTCCTCCAGAAGATGGCCGAGACCAACGAGGGGGAGCGCAGCCTGCTCGACAACAGCATGATCCTGCTCACCAGCAGCCTCATGGACGGAAACGCCCACGACTCCCGCCAGCTCCCCGTGGTCTTGGCTGGGGGTGGGGGCGGCACCATTCAAGGGGGGCGCGCCTACGACTTCAGCGAGGACCCCAACCGCAAGCTCTGCCGTCTGCACCTCGCCCTGATGGAGCGCATGGGGGTGAAGCTCGACCGCTTCGGCGACGCCGGGCAGCTGCTCGCCATCTGATCCGGCGGCGCCGCGTCTTTCCCGGAGCGGACCCGTTTTTCGCCAGGGGGAGGCCTGAAGGCTCTTCGACTAGCCGCCCTTCAACACGGAGAAATCCGCCAAGCTGAGGTAGAGGACGAGGACGAAGGCGATCAGGGCGAAGGCGAGGGGCTTGGCCCAACGCCAGGGCGTCAGGTCGACTTCCTTGCTGTCGTGGTGTTCCCAGGGTTGCGGGAGGGGACGGAGCTTGCTCATGATCCACTGAAAGAGCAGGAGCAGGGCGAAGACGAGACCGGCAAAGTGGAACTCGTGGATTTTTCCAGCCCAGGTGGAGAAGGGAGGGACGAAATAGCCGAGGAGCAGAATGACACAGCCAGCGACGAGGGCGATGTTGGCGGCAGGGCCACCGGCCCGGCGATTGAGGAAGCCCGTCAGCACCAGCGCGAAAATGGGGATGAAGTAGAGCACGTTCATCTTCTGCAGATAGGCGAAGAGGCTGTCCTGCCCGACGAGGAGCGGTGCCGAGACCATGGAGAGGAGGGCGATGAAGAGACCGACGATTTTGCCGTTGCGAATCACCTGGGCGTCGGTGGCCTGGCCGCGGCGGAAGATCTGCTGGTAGACCCCCAGGGAGAAGAGGGTGGCGGTGGAATTTAGGGCCGAGTTGAAGGTGCTGAGAATGGCCCCGACCATGACGGCGGCGAAGAAGCCCGTCAGCCCCTTGGGGAGGACTTGGTGCACCAGGGTGCCGTAGGCGTCGTCGGGGGCGAAGCCGGGGCGATTCCCATAGAGGTGAAAGGCGACGATGCCCGGCAGGACGAGGACTAGGGGGGCGATCACTTTGAACAGCCCGGCGATGAGGACCCCGCGTTGGCCCTCGGCGAGGTTCGTCGCGGCGAAGGTCCGCTGGATGATCTGTTGGTTGGTGGTCCAGTAGAAGAGGTTCAGCAGGAGCACGCCGGTGAAGAGGGTCGAGAAGGGGACGGAGGAATCCTTGCTGCCCAGGGAATTGAATTTCTCGGGATGGGCCTCGTGAATGGCGGCGAGGTTTTCGAGCGGACCACCTGCGCCCGCGGCTTGCAGGGCAAAGTAGGCGATCAGAAAGGATCCGACGAGCAGGCCGAATCCATTGAGGGTGTCGGAGACCGCCACGGTGCGCAGCCCTCCGAAGATGGCGTAAAGGGACCCCACGATGCCGATGAACCAAACCGTCACCCAGAGCAGCACGCTGTCGTTCTCAATCCCGGTGAGCGATTTCAGGTCGAGCAAGCCCTTCAGTCCGACCGCCCCCGAGTAGAGGATGATGGGCAGGAGGATGAAGGCGTAGGCCAAGATGAAGACGAGGCTGGTGAGGGTGCGCGTGGTGGCGTTGTAGCGCTTTTCGAGGAACTCCGGGATGGTGGCGATGCCGCTGCGGAGGTATTTGGGCAGGAAGAAGAGGGCCATGACCACCAGGGAGGCCCCGGCGATGACTTCCCAGGCCATCACGCAGAGCCCGTCCTTGAAGGCCGCGCCGTTCAACCCGACGAGCTGCTCCGTGGAGAGGTTGGTGAGGAGCAGGGAGCCGGCGATATACCCGCCGGTGAGGCTGCGCCCCGCGAGGAAGTAGCCCGTCGAGGTGCCGTGGTCGTCCTTGCGGGTGAGGATCCAGGTGAGCAGGCCGACCAGGCCGGTGAAGAAGAAAAAGGTGATCAGGGCCATGGGAGTGGGGGAAAGGGGAGACCGGGACGGGGCGAAGCGATCACTCCACGGTGAATCGATGGACCATTCGATGAACGTAGGTCTCTCCGGGCCGCAGCAGGGCCGAGGGCGCCTCGGGCTGGTTGGGGGCGTCGGGCCAGTTTTCCGTTTCCAGACAGAGGCCGCTGCGACGGGCGTAGCGCACCCCGCCCTTCCCCCGGATGCTGCCGTCGAGGAAGTTCCCGCTGTAAAACTGCACGGCGGGCTGGTTGGTGGAGAGGGTCATGACGCGACCGGATTGGGGATCGCGCAGCCGCGCGGCGGTGACCATGGCGCCCGCTTCCTGGCGATCGATCAGCCAGGCCTGGTCGTAGCCGCCCGCGAGCTGGAGCGCTTCCTCCTCCGCGTTGATGCGCTTGCCAATGACGGTGGGCTGCAGGAAATCGAGGGGGGTTCCAGCCACGGGAACGCGTTTCCCCGTGGGGATGAGGCCAGCGTTGGTGGCGAGATAGTGACTGGCGTTGAGGGTGAGCTCGTGGTCCTCGATGGAACGTCGCGGGTCGCCGCTGAGGTTCCAGTAGCTGTGGTGCACCAGGTTGATCACCGTGGGTGCCTGGGTGCGCGCGCTCGCTTCCCAGATCAGTTCGTTGGCGTCGTTGAGGATGTAGACGACTTCGACCTCCAGTTCCCCCGGATAGCCTTCCTCGCCGTCGGGACTGGTGTAGTGCAGGCGCACGCCGCAGAGTCCGTTCTCCCGAAAGCTCTCCCCCTTCCAGAGTTTCTTGTGAAAGCCTTCCACGCCGCCGTGGATCGCACAGGGGAGGCCAGCGGGGGCGTTGTTCGTGGCCAGGGTGAATTCCCGACCGTCGAGGGTGAACTTCCCATGGGCGATGCGATTGCCGAAGCGTCCCACCGTGGCTCCGAAATAGGGCGGGTTCTCCAGCCAGTCCTCGAGTCGGTCGTAGCCCAGGGTGAGGTCGGCAAAGTTGCCCTCGCGATCGGGGGCGCGGAGGGAGACGAGGATGGCCCCGAACTCCGTGATGCGGGCTTCCAGGCCGGAGGCGTTGGTCAGGGTCCAGATCTTCACGGGCCGTCCGTCTGGAAGGGTGCCGTAGAGGGTTTCGAGGATGCCGGCCTCGGAGGAGGAAGGGGTGAGGGCGCTCATGAGCAGGGGGATCAGCAGGGCGGGAAGCTTCATCAGGATCGGCCGATTCAAGCGCAAAGGGGGCCCGGAGGTCAATGCTGGAAGGGTTGCTAGGCGCTCAGCGCTTCAGCAGGCGCAGGGCGGCTTCCTCGAAAATGGCCTGCCATTCCGGGGCCAATTGACAGTCGCTGTCCTCCTGGGCACGACCCCGATTGCGGGCCTGTTCCGCCGTGGGCGCGTAGAAGAGGTAGCCATTGGTGTACCCCGAGACAAAGGTCAGTGGATGCGGGGAGCGCTCCTTCAGGCCCAAGCCGATTTCCACGGAGAGCTCGGCGGGAAAGGTGAGGAGGTGAAAATCTCCGACGCGCAGGGCGGCGGTTTCGGCGGTGAGCGTTGCGCCGCGCTCGAGGCGGCGCTCCTGGTGCCGGGCGAGGAGGGCGCGATTGGCGCGGAGGCGGGTGAGGCGCTCCATGATGCGGATGTTGGCCATGTAGGCCTCCATCGCGGCCCGGTTTTGGCTGTCGAGCTGTTCCCAGTCCTGAAGCCCCAGCTTCCGATCCTGGAGATAGCGCCCCGCGGATTCGGAGGGGAACTCGGGATTGAGCCGGTACTTCACGTAGAGAGGCAGGAAGCTGTCGAGGTTCAGCGTGGTGCCCTTGAGGGAGGCGACCAGGGCATCGATCTCCTTTTCCATTTCCGCGAGACGCGGGCCGTGGTCCGCCCGGGGCAATGTCAGGGTCTCGCTGGCGATGGACAGCTCGGCCTCGGCGCGGGTCTCAATCTGGCGGAGGCCCTCGAGGGCGCTGAGCCCCAGGCGGGTGCCGAGGGGCTTGCTGTCGCGGGGCCGGTCGACGGACTTGTAGAGTACCGGGTTGATGTCCCCACCGCACCCCTGCAGGAAGAGGGCGACGGCGCTGCCGTCGCCGAGGTGGGCCTCGATGGTCTCCGCGGCATAGCCGCTGAGGTCGGCACTGTTGCTGCCGTCCGGCACGCTCATGATGGGATGGCAGGCAAACTGGAAAACGACGGCCAGGGGCTTGCCGTCGTCGAGGCGGTCGAGGCGCAGCAGCCCGATCTCCGGATCGATGGGGCCCACCGCCGCGACCTCCGCATCCGGCGGCAGCGAGTAGGCATGGCGGACATCGGCCTCGCTGCCGTCCTTCAAGCGGAGGCGGCGATTTTCCATGATGCGGTCCTCGTGCCCGACCCCGGCACCCACCTTGACCGGGACGCGCCGCTCCCAGGCTTCCTGCACGGCGCGCAGTGTGCGTGTGGCCACGTCAGGGGCGACGATGGCGTGACAGTGACTGGCGTTGATGAGCACCGCTTCGGGCGGGATGCCGAGGGATTTCTGCAGGCCGTCCCTGACCCGGGCGAGATAGGGATCGTGAATTGATCCGATCTCGGCGATGGCGACGGCATCGACGGCCACCAGCACGACGTGTTGGTCGCCTTGTGAGAGGACGAGCGCCTTGACGTAGGGGGGATTTTCCTTGGCCGGATGGTCCGGATGGGTGATCTCGACCTTGGCGGCGCCGGCGAGGAGCGTTTCGCCGTGAAGTTCTGGTCCGGTGAGAAAGGCGAAGAGGGAGAACAGAGGGATCAACAAGAGACGGTCCATGGGCTGTCGGGACCACTCTTTCGAATTCCCCCGACAGTGTCGAGGGCAAGTTCGCACGTGAGTGCGGCGCCAGGGCAGGGCGCCCCCCTTTGCGGGCTGGGTGATTCGGTCAGGGTGCCCGGGTTCGATCAGTCGACGATGCGGCCGTCGACCAGGTGAACCGTGCGGTCGCCAATTTGCGCGAGGGATTGGTCGTGGGTGACGACCACCAGCGTGCGCTGCCGCTCGTTGACCAGATCGAGGAGGACGGACATGACCGCGCTGCCCGTGGAGGTGTCGAGATTGCCCGTGGGCTCGTCCGCGAAGAGAATGGCGGGATCGTTGATCAGGGCCCGGGCGATGGCGACGCGTTGCTGCTCGCCGCCGGACAGCTCCGAGGGGAGGTGGTGGATCCGGTGTCCCAGACCGACCCGCTCCAGCAGCTGGCGGGCGCGTTCCTTGGCGGAACGCCTCTGGATGAGCGCCGGGATGATGACGTTTTCCAGGGCCGTGAGCTCGGGCAGGAGGAAGAAGCTCTGAAAGACGTAACCCATGTGCGTGTTGCGCACGCGTGCCTGCTCGCGCCGGCTCAACGAGTAGAGCGAACGACCATTGATGAGGACTTCTCCGGCATTGGGCCTCTCCAGGCCGGCGAGGGTGTAGAGCAGGGAGGTCTTGCCGGCCCCGGAGGGACCGACGAGGAAGAGCGTTTCGCCCCGCCGCACTTCCAGCGACACCCCGCGGAGAACGTCGATGCGGTTCTCTCCAATGTGGAAGGTGCGCTCCAGGTCGCGGGCGGCGACGGCAATGTCAGGATCGTTGGGAAGGGACTGGCTGAACACGCCCAACCATGCCCCGTAAAGGGCTTGCGGACGAGTCTTTTTTCGCGATGACCACGAATCACAGCTTGCCGCGGATCCCGGCGCGCCGGGCTTTGCTGGCCATGGCCATGGCCTTTTCGTCGCCGTAGCGCGAGATGGAAAACTTGGCGGTGCGGCGACGTCCTTCCTTGTCGAGCCAGGCGGCCTGCCAGTACTCGTACACCGTGCCTTTGGAGGACTTGGATACGACGTGGGTGACACCGACGATGCCGGACTGCTTGATGCGGCGCTTCTTCTTCGCGGCCGCCTCCTGCTTGTACTTGGGCATCTTCTGGAGCAGGGCGTCTCGATAGGCCTTGGCGGCCTTGAGAGCCTTTGGCTTCCCGCCGAGGGACTTGTCCGGAAAGTACTTCTGGTAGTTTTTGCCTCGGTGGGTAATTCGGACGTAGAATCCGTGGTTTTTCTTCTCTGGTTGGTCGATGCGGGTAATACCGTAATTCGGGCGCGGAACGGTCATGGTGGGGAGGGCCAGACTGGGAATGGGAACCGACGGGGAACGTCCTGTTCACCCTAGGACTGACCATTTGTCTATCGTTTTTTAAAAAACGGGACAAGGGAAAAGGGCGTAATTTCTGTAAAAATGTCCCTAACTGAGTTGACGGACACCCTCATAGAGGACGATTCCCACGGCCGTGGCGAGGTTCAGGCTGCGCCCCGCGACTTGGGGGATGGTTAGGCAATCCCCGCGGCGGGACTCTAACAAGCTCTCGGGAAGGCCGCGACTTTCGGAACCAAAAACGAGGGAATCGCCCCGTGCAAATTCCGCCTCCCAGTAGGGCCGCGTGACCTTGGTGGTGAGCAACCAGACCCGCGAGGCGGGGGGAATGGCGGCGTAGTAGTCCTCGAGGGAATCCCAGAGCACGGGGGAGAGCTCGCGCCAGTAATCCAGCCCGGCGCGCTTCAGGGAACGCTCGTCCAGAGAAAAACCAAGAGGCTTCACCAGGTGAAGCCTCGCTCCGGACGCATGGCAGAGACGTCCGACGTTTCCGGTATTCGGCGGGATCTCGGGCTGGTGAAGGACGACGTTCAGCATGGAACGCCTCCGGTCCGGGGACCCGATCCGCGCTGCGCCGCTCAGGCCTGGGCGGCCTCGACGACGTTGACGCGGCGCCCGCCTTGGTCAAAGCGGACCGCGCCCTCAACGAGGGAGTAGATGGTGTAGTCGCGTCCGATGCCGACATTCTTGCCGGGACGCCACTTGGTGCCGCACTGACGCAGGATGATGTTGCCGGGCACCACGTGCTCGCCACCAAACTTCTTCACACCGCGGCGCTTGCTGCGGCTGTCGCGTCCGTTCTTGACACTACCTTGTCCTTTCTTATGGGCCATGACTGCAGGGAGATTGGATTGGGATCAGGCGGTTTCGGCTCAGACCGAAACGATTTCGAGGCGGGTGAGATGGCGACGATGACCCTTGGTCTTGTGGTAGCCTTTGCGACGCTTGAACTTGAAGGCGATGACCTTCTTGTCGCGGAATTGGTCGATGACCTTGGCCGTCACGGCGGCGCCTTCGATGAAGGGCGCGCCCACCGTCAGGGAGTCCCCTTCGCCGGTGGCGAGAACCTCACCGATGGTCACGGTATCGCCGACAGCGGCGTCGAGTTTTTCGACGTCGATCTTGTCGCCAGCGGCGACTCGGTATTGCTTTCCACCAGTCTTGATGATTGCGTAGGCCATGGTTCTCTACCCTTGTTTCGGGGGCGGGGAAGTTGCCACTGCTCGGGGGTACGGGCAAGCGAATTTTTTTAGAGATACAGCAGCCCCTCTGGCGCCAGCCGCCTGATGGCGCCCACTTCGCGATAATCCGACTCGGGGGCGGCCTTCAGGAAGAGGCGCTTCCCCTCGATTCTCGCGGCGAGGCCGGGAAGCAGGTGCCCCACGGAGTCGGCGTCCCGACCTTTCTGGTATTGGCGCTGGCGGTCCTCCTCGGGATTGGGGTCGGGCCGGCTCATGCTGACGATGCGTCCCTGGCTGGACCAGGCGCGGCAGAGCGGGCGCCCGAGACGGGCTTCCGCTTCCTCCAGCCGAGCGGGGTCGGGGTTGCCGAAGACGATGCCCCAGCGCAGGGTGGCCGGCAGGTCTTCCGCCCCCAGCGCGTCGTAGAGGGACAAATGGCCGGCGAGCTGGGTGATTTCCTGCTCGGCGAGCGCGCGGGCGAGTCCCTCCTTGTCCGCGCGGAGGGCAAGTGAGCGGGAGACGGCTCGTCCTCGCCCCAGGATGGCGCCCCAGCAGCCCAGAACCAGGCCCTCGGGGCTGGAGAGGGGCTCCTCCGTGTAGAGGGCATCTTCCCGGTCCAGGAAGTTGGCGGCGTAGACGCGGCGGACATCGCGATGGACCTCGCGTCCCGTCAGGAAAAGGGGAGGGGACTGGGGATCGGGGACCAGGCCGAGGAGTTCCCGATCGGGATCGCGGCGGTTCAAGTCGAGGCGCCAGGCGGTCAGCCAGGCGGGTTCGAGGACGGCGCGGATCCGCTCGAAGAGCCCCATGGGGGAGGCCGCGGCGGGCAGCAGGGATTTCATGTCGATGAATACCCCTTCCTCGCCCTGCCAGAAATCCATGAGGTGGGGCATGAAGGCCCGCGAGGTGATGACGGTGCGGATGCCGAGCTTGGGCAGATGGCGGGCGCAGGCCTCGAGGTCCTCCTGATCCAGGGTGAAGGGCAGGTTCACCGGGGTTTTTCCGGCGAGAACCAGGCCGAGGTGGAGGATGGAGGGAAGGGGGCCGGAAGGCAGCAGCAGGCCGATCCGCTGGCCGAGTTCCGTGCGGGGCATGAGGCGCCGCGCGATGGTCACCGCCAGGGCCAGGGTCTGTGCCCGCGTCCAGAGGCGTGGCTCGTCCCGCCCGTATTCGGCGAAGAGCAGGCGCGAGCGTTTCCGCTTCAGCGCCCGGACCGCGGCGTGCTCCAGGGGGCGGGAAAACTCGCGCCTTTGGGCGAAGGCCGCGCAGGATTGCTCCGTCAGGGCCTGCCGCAGGGATTCGATGTTCGCCTCAGTGGCCGGAATGGGCGGGCCAAAGGCAACTTGAAGCGGACAGGGCAGGGAGCGGGGGCGCTTGCGGAAAAAGCGGCCGCGTTCGAAGGAGAAGATGGATTCGAAAAGCCCGTCCATGTATACCGGCACGACGGGAGCGCCCGCCTTCCTGGCGATGAGCTCGAATCCCTTTTTTAGTTCTGTCAGCACGCCGAGTCGCGTCAGCCCCCCCTCGGGAAAGAGGCAGACGACGTCGCCGGCCTGGAGGGCGGCCACGGTGAGGACGATGGCTTCCTTGGATTTTTCGGGACGAATCGGGATGGCGCCGAAGAGGCGCAGGAACCAGGCGATCCCCTTCACCCGGGTGTAGCTCTCCAGCACCACGAAGCGGACCGGCCGCGGACAGGAAAGGTAGAGGATAAAGGAATCGATGTAGCTGACGTGATTGCTCAGCAGGAGGACGCCGCCTTCGCGGGGCACGTTCTCCGTGCCGACCCGACGAATCCGGTAGATCAGCCAGATGAGCGGTCGGAAGGCGTGTTGGAAGAAGGCTCGCGCGAGGGCATTCATGCAGCCTTGGCCGGGGGGAGAAGGGCGGAGGTTTGGAGCAGGCGCAGGATGAGGAAACTGACGAGGAGGAGTCCGGGAGCCAGGACCAGGGTCTGGGTGGCGATCGGCAGCCCGAAATTCTTCATCCCCACGTTGGCAAAGATTGCGGCGATCCCGGCCAGGGAGGTGATCAGGTTCTGGGCCGAGAGGACGCGGCCGCGGTGTTCCGGTTCGATGCTGTCCTGGAGGTGGGCGCTCAGGGGGACGAGGAGGAAGCCGCTGAAGAATCCGATCCAGCCCACGGCGCCAAGCCAGGGCAGCGATTCCACCTTCAGGGTTCCGAGAACGACGAGACCAGCCGTCATGGCCAGGCCTCCGACCACGGTGAGCGAGAGGCGGTTGCCCTGCCGAGAGAGGAAGGAGACCAGCAGGCTGCCGAGGATCAGCCCCAGGCCGGTGATGGTCAGCATGCGGGCCGAGGATTCCCCCACGCCGCCGGCTTCGGCATCGGGGTAAAGTTCCTTGGCGAAGCCGATGTAGGCAAAGCCGAGGAAATGGGCCACGAACCAGTAGGCGGAGATGAGCAGGGCGGTGCGCCGCAGAACGGGCTGGCGCAGCAGATAGGCCAGGTCGGAGAAGTGGCTGCCGAGAATGGAGGGGCGGAAGACCTTTCCGGGATGCTCGGGCGTGCGTTGGATGAGCAGGCCGAGCAAGACCGGAATGGCGGTGGCCGCGGTGCCCCAGGCGAAGAGGTGAAAGGCCGTGTTCCAGGCGTTATCCGGAGAGACGCCCTGGGCTTCGTGGCGGCGGGCCAAGTCCGCGTCGAACCACCAGCCAGCGATGGCCATGCCCGCGAGGATCCCGGCCATGGTCAGCATTTGCATGAGCCCGTTGGCCGTGCCGAGGCGCTTGGAGCCCACGATTTCCTTGAGGATGCCGTATTTCGCCGGGGAGAAGAGAGTGGATTGCAGGAGAAAGAGGAAGTCGGCAATGAGGGCCAGCTTCAGGGAGCGGATGGAAATGGCGTAGAGGAAGAGGCCGAAGATGAGCAGCTTGGCCAGCAGGGAGATCTGGATGACCCGGCTTTTCGGGAAGCGGTCCGAGAGCCAGCCCGCCGGGGGGGCGAAGAGGATGAAGGGCAGCACGAAGAGCGCCCCGATGATGTTCTCGATGTAGAGTGCCAAGGGGGTCCCCGCGGCCACCACCACCGTCAGGGGGATGAGAACGAGCTTGGCGAAATTGTCGTTGAAGGCGTTGTGGGCCTGCACCACGAGAACGGCGCCGAGAGACAGCCAGGAACGGGTGGGGAGGGGCGTTTCGGTCGGGGGGTCCAGGGGGTCGGCCATGGCGAAGTATACTCTCCGGCGCAAGTTCGTAGAGAAATTCGTGCGGAATTCTTGGGGCGCCCTGCCCGGGTCGCGGGTCACTCCTGCACGCGGTAAAGCCCCAGCACCTGGCGGAGCGTGGCGAGACGGCCGGACCATTTTCCGGCGTAGGGACGTGGCGGCGTCAGGGTGCGCCAGCCGCGCGTCGCGCCGATGGCGGCGAGTTTGGCGCTGGGGTGGATCATGACGGCCTGTTCCGCGAGCTCGAGCAAGGGCAGGTCGGCGGAGCTGTCCGAGTAGGACCAGGAGTCCGCCAGCGGGCCGCCCTCCTCGGGAATGATGCCCTGCGACCGCATGGCGACGAGCTTTTCGCCCTGCTTGTTGTTCGGCCCCTCGATGCGGGGGAGGACGGGCAGGGTCTCGGGCAGCTCGACGCGGGTGCCCACGACCCGGTCGAAGCCGAGCCGCTCGGCGATGCCACGCAGGTAGAATTCCGGACTGGCGCTGTTCAGGACGAGCACTCGGCCCTCGCGGCGGTGGCGCTCCACCTCGGCGAGGACCTCGGGATAAAGGGCGGCGCGGAAGTCGCTTTCGATAAATTCGGCCACGTAGCGCTCCAGGCGGGTCCGGGGCATGCCCCAAAGGTAGCCGAGAAAGAGCCGTTTCATGGTGCGCAGGCTCAGGATCCGCAGGGCGGCAAGGGGCGCGCAGGGAAGGAACCAGAGCAGCCAAATCCGGCGCCAGCCCTCGCGTCGCAGCACGAAGTTGCAGAAGAGCGCCTGGGTGTCGTGCGGCAGCAGGGTGTGGTCGAGATCGAAGAAGGCGTAGCCCTTGGCCATGCCGCCATCCTAACGCCTCGCCCGACTTTCGCCAGTGGCCGAATGGCTGGACGAGCGTCGCCTTACTTGCAGAGGGCCTCGTCGAGGTTCATCAGCTGGCTGCAGACCATCGTCCAGCTGGCCAGCTGGACGGGGTCGAGCGAGGCGTCCACCGCAGCCTCGCCCACGGAGAGGAGCGCCTTGGCGTCCTCCGGAGCGGACTGGTAATGCGTCAGCAGGGTGTGGCGGGCCGAGGCCATCAGGTTCGTCTCCGCCTCGCGCAGGGGCCGGGAAAGGATCCGGCGGGACATCAGGTCGAGGGTCTTGGCCTCGTCGCCCTGACCTTGCTTCAAGGCCAGCTCGGCGAGCCGTCGGGCCGCCTCGACGAATTGGGGATCGTTGAGGGTGACGAGGGCTTGCAGGGGAGTGTTGGTGCGGTCGCGCTTGGTGCAGCTGACCTCGCGGTTGGGGGCGTTGAAGATCTCCATGCTGGCGGGCGGGGCCATGCGCTTCCAGTAGTTGTAGACGGTGCGGCGGTAGAGATTCTCGCCCTTGTCCTGTTCGTAGCGGGCGTTGCCCATGCCGACGACTTCCCAAATGTTCTCCGGTTGATAGGGTTTGGTGCCGGGCCCGCCCCGCTTGGACGAGAGCGTGCCGCTCGCCGCCAGGGCGAGGTCGCGGATCATCTCCCCGTCCATGCGGAAGCGCGGACCGCGGCTGAGGAGGCGGTTGTCCGGGTCTCGCTGGAGTTTTTCAGGACTTGTCAGGACAGACTGGCGGTAGGTCGAGGACAGGAGGATGGTCCTGAAGAGCGCTTTGACATCCCAGCCGGACTCGATGAAGTACCGGGCGAGCCAGTCGAGCAGTTCGGGATGGCTCGGCGGGGCGCCCATGATGCCGAAGTCGTCCGGCGTGGCGACCAGTCCAGTGCCGAAGAGCTCCTGCCAGAAGCGGTTGACCGTGACCCGGGCTGTCAGGGGATTGGCCGGGTCGATGAGCCATTGGGCGAGACCGAGTCGATTCGCCGGGGCGCCCTCCGGCAGGGGGTGTAGCACCGCTGGCGGGGCCGCGGCGACGAGCTCGCCGGGTTGGTCGTAGGCGCCCCGCATGAGCACATGCGCCATGGCGGGGCTGTCGCGCTTCTCCTCCTGGATGTGGGTCACGGGGCTGCGGGCTCGAATGGCGGCGCGTTCGCCTTCGAGCTTGGCCACGGCCTGGTCGAACTGTTTCCATTCCTCGTCCCGAGTGGCGAGATAGTAGGCGAGCAGGCGCTCGGTTTGGTCGGGATTCCGCCCTGCCCCCGCCGCCAGGGCGCTGCGCAGGGAAGCCTGCTGCTGGAGTCGCCCGACCTGGTCCTCCGCCAGGGCGCGGGAGAAAATCCGCAGGTCCTGGACCTGGCCGTCCTCGTTGACCAGGCTGCTGCTGCGCTGTCCCAGGCGCAGCGGCGTGGGGCTGCGGGTGTCGGCGCCGTCGGGAAGGCTGTCGTTCAGCACGCGGAGAGGCACCGGCTGGGCGTTGACATAGAGGCGCACCCCGGCGGCCTTGCCGCTGCCGTCGTAACTGAGGACCACGTGATGCCACCGGCCCGCGTTCAGGGCGGGGCGCTGGCTGGTGACTTTGATGGCTTTGTCAGGCCAGCTTTCGATGAGGTGGAAGTTGAGGCTGCGGCCTTGCTGGAGGAGGTCCCAGCCGCGGTGTTGGGCCGCGTCGTCCATCCGGGCGACCAGCGCCCCGACCTGTTCATCGCTGGAGGGGCGGAACCAGAGCGCCAGGGTGAAGGCCTCCTTGGCGGCAAAGTTCCCGAGCTCGCCAAAGTCCGGCGTGGCTCCCTGCTTCAAGACCGGGGCGGGTCCCCAGGGGCCGCCCTCGGACCAGGCGAGGGCCTCGGGAAGGGGACGGTTTTCCTGGGTGGCGACCCGGGAACGGAACTCCCCACCCTGGCCTTCATTCAGGGGGAAGTGGGCCAGCAGGCCTGAACGGTCCGCTTCCGCTTCCAGGTTTTCGGGAGTCACGGAGGCGAGCCAGGACTGAAACCCGGGCTTGGCGGCCTCGCGGCGATCGGCGCGCCGCTTCTCCGCGGCGGCGATTTCCCCGGGCAGGGCTTCCCAGCGGGGGCGGTCGGCGGCCTCGGGCAAGACCAGGACCGGGCCGCTGTCCTTGACGTTGCCATCCTTGGGCCCCTGGGTGGTGTTGCGGAAGTAGGCGGCCATGGCGTAGTGGTCCACCATGGTGATGGGATCGAACTTGTGGTCGTGGCATTGGGCGCAGTTCAGGGTGAGCCCGAGGTAGACCCAGCCGATAGTCTGGACGCGGTCGGCGGCGTAGAGGGCGAGGTTTTCCTCGTCGATGGTCCCGCCCTCGTTGGTGGTCATGTTGCAGCGCTGGAAGCCCGTGGCGATCAGCTGGCTTTCGCTGGGATGGGGCAGGAGATCCCCGGCGATCTGTTCCAGGGTGAACTGGTCGAAGGGCTGGTTGCGATTGAAGGCCTCGATGACCCAGTCGCGATAGGGCCACATCTCGCGGTAATTGTCGAAGTGCAGGCCGTGGGTGTCGGCGTAGCGCGCCGCGTCGAGCCAATAGCGCCCGCGGTGTTCGCCCCAATGCGGCGAGGCGAGCATGCGATCGATGAGCTTCTCATAGGCCTGAGGATCGGTGTCGGCGACGAAGCCCTCGACCTCCTCCGGGCTGGGGGGCAATCCGGTCAGGTCGAGGGAGACGCGGCGGGCCAGGGCCCGACGGTCGGCCTCGGGCGCGGGCGTGAGCCCGGCCTGGTCGAGGGCGGCGAGCACAAAGCGGTCGATGGGCGTCCGCACCCAGGCCGGATCGGAGACCTCGGGTTCGGCCACCGGCTCGGGGGCCACAAAGCTCCAATGGGGCTGCCAGGGGGCGCCCTCGTCAATCCAGCGGCGCAGCAGCTCGATCTCTTCCGGCTTGAGTTCCTTGTGAGAGTCCAGGGGCGGCATGCGATCCTCGGGATCCTCGGTGATGAGTCGCGTATAGAGCGGGCTCTCCATGGGCTTGCCCGGCACCACGGCGGCGTCGCTGCCGTTTTGGCCAAAGAGTCCCTGCTCGGTGTCGAGGCGCAGCCCGGCCTTGCGGGTCACCGAGTCGGGGCCGTGGCAGTGGAAGCAGGCCTCGGCCAGGACGGGCTTGACGTCGCGATTGAAGCTCAGCGGGGCCCCGAACGCGCCGAGGGGAAGCGCCGGGAGAAGCAGGGACAAAAGGGAGAGCTTCCGGTTCATGGGGGTTCGGGGGACGACTCACAGGGGGATGTCCAGAGCCAGTCCCGAGATTACGAGGAAACGGCGGCCCCCGCAGCACGTGATCAGGGGAGGGGGAGAGCAGGGGCCGGGCCTGGGGCTCTTCCCTCAGTGCCGTCGGCGCCAGCCAGCCCGCAGGGCGGCGATCAGGGCCAGCAGCCCCAGGGTAATGGGAACACTGTCGCCGATTCTCGCGTAGATGGTAGTGGGGGGATCGAGGGGCACGGCGAGGAGGGCGGGGAGCGTGCCGCGGATATAGGTCGATCCATTGACGGGATCCCTCAGGATGCGGGGACCGGCGTCCCGTCCGCTGCGGTCGTAGAGGCTGCCCCGTTCATCGATGAAGCCGCTCACGCCCGTGTTGGCGGCGCGGATCATGGGGCGCCGGTACTCGATGCAGCGGAAGAGGGCATTGTCGAAGTGCTGCTGGGCTTGGGCGCTCTCGCGGAACCAGCCGTCGTTGGTGACGTTGACGAGAACCTGCGGGCCCGGCCGGAGAAAGCGCCGGGTCAGGCGGGGGACGGTGTCCTCGAAGCAGATCAGGGGGACGATGCCGATGGCCTGTTCCCCCTTCTCGATCCGGAGGGGCTCGTAGGAGGTCCCGGCGGTGAAGTCCTGGGCGATGATGCCGCCGGCGATCCACTCGAAAAGGGGAAAGCGCCCCCGCAGGGGAATGTATTCCCCGAAGGGGACGAGATGCGTCTTGATGTGCATCTGATAGGAACTGGTGTCCCCCCTCATGATCATGAGGGTGTTGTAGATCTCGCTGTGCTCCAGATTGACGTCCTCGAGGCCGGAGAGGAAATAGAAGTCCCCGTTCCGGAGGATCTGCTCGTTCAGGTATTCCTGCACCCAGCGGGCCGAGAACACCCCGGGGACGGCGGTTTCGGGCCAGAGGACGAGGTCGTGGGGGGCGGTCTCGACGAAGGTCCGGGTGAGGTCGCGATAGCCTTCGACCACCTTGCGGCGCACCGCGAGGTCGTCGGACCATTTTTCCTCGAGGGCGACATTGAACTGGAAGACGCGGGCCCGCAGATCGACGGATTCGCCGGGGGGGCGCAGGAAGGCGGAAAGGCCGTAGAGGAAGAGCCCTGCCACCAGGGCGGCCGCGGCGGTGAACTCGAAATGAGGTCGGGGCTTCAATTTCAGGCGCCGATCCCGGATTAGCCTAACAAGAGCACAGAAAAAGGCGTTGGCCACGGCCATGAGCAGGAAGCCGTAGCCGGTGATGCCGATGACGTCGGCGAACTGCACGAGGACGAGCTGGTCTTTCAAGGCCACGCCGAGTCCGTTCCAGCCGAAGCCGGTGAAGGCCAGGCCGCGCAGCCATTCCAAGCCGCACCAGGCCGCACCGTTGAGAATGGCAACGCGGAGCGCGGCCAGCGAGGGGGCGAGGTAGGCCTTTCTTCCCTCCACCACATCCGTCGCCGCAGGGGACCATCGGCCTACCGTGGCGGCAAAGGCGCCGAAGAGGGCGAAGTAAAGGGCCAGGTAGCCAGCCAGGGCGACGAGGGCCCCGAGGCCGGCCAGGCGGGTTCCGGCGACGGAGGAGATCTCCGTGATCCAGGAGACGTTGATCAGGAAAAAGCTCAGGCCGCAGAGGTAACCGAGGCGGAAGCCCAGTCGCCAGCGCGGCCGACCCGGGTGGCGCGGCGAGGAAAACCAGAGCGCGCCGAGCAGGGGAAAGGACCAGACCCAGACCAGCCAACCCAGGTTCCAGGGCGCGTAGCAGAGGGCGAGGAGCGAGCCGCTGAGGAGCGCCGCCGCTTCCGGCCAGAACCGGAGGCTTGTCAGGAGAAAGGCGACCGCGGGT
Source organism: uncultured Akkermansia sp. (assembly GCA_964552315.1). Taxonomy (GTDB): domain Bacteria; phylum Verrucomicrobiota; class Verrucomicrobiia; order Verrucomicrobiales; family DEV007; genus Arctic95D-9. Next base: position 52,148 of record CAZKGI010000017.1, read on the forward strand.
TGGGGAGTTCGCTGGGACACGGAAGGAGAATGGACACGGCAACCCCGCCCCGGTCAAACGGGCACTGCCCTCGCAAGAGGTCCCGCTGGTCGCGGGGAGCGGCTCAGTCGGGATCCGGCAGGGCCACCGAGGCCGTGGCCAAGGCGGCGATGCCCTCGCGCCGCCCCACGAAGCCCATGGCCTCGTTGGTGGTGGCCTTGATGCCCACGGCCGAGGGGGCGATGCCCAGGGCCTCGGCGATCTTTTCCTTCATCGCGGGGACGTGGGCCATCACCCGGGGTTCCTCGGCGATGAGGGAGCTGTCGACATTTTCGAGGCGCCCGCCCGCGGCGGCAACCCGCTCGGCGGCCTTGGCGAGGATGTGCAGGCTGCAGAGGCCCTCGATGGAGGCGTCCGAGGGGGGAAACCAATAGCCGATGTCCGGTTCGCCGATCGCTCCCAGTACCGCGTCGGCGATGGCGTGGGAGAGAACGTCGGCGTCGGAATGTCCGGCGAGGCCGCGGCTGTGGGGGATGGTGACGCCGCCGAGGACGAGAGGCCGCCCCTCGGCGAAGGCGTGGACGTCGTAACCGATGCCGCTGCGATACCTCATGCCGTGGTGACCAGTCCTCCCAGGTCGAGGGTTCCGTTGGTGGCGACAATCCCCGCCTTTTCGCCCGAGGCGTCGACGGGGGTGAGTACGACCGAACCTCCCCCGCGCTCCAGCATGAGCTGTCCTGCGGCGATGTCCCAAAGGCTGATGGATTCCTCGATGTAGGCGTCGAGGCGCCCGCAGGCGATGTAGGCCAGGGCCAGGGCGGCACTGCCCATCATGCGCGTCTTGCGGACGCGGTGGGCGATGGCCTGATAGCGGGCCAGGCCCGCCTCGATCGACTCCGAGGATTTCGAGAAGCCCACGGTGACGACGGCTTCACTCAAGTCGCCGCGCTGGCTCGGGTGGATCGGCTTGCCGTTGCGCGTGGCGGGTCCCTCGAAGTCCACGGCGAAGAGCTCGTCCATCATGGGGTCGTAGACCACCCCGATCTTCAGCTGCCCCTCCCGCCGCATGGCGATGGAAATGCAGAAATGCGGAATGCCATAGAAGAAGTTCACCGTCCCGTCGATGGGATCGACAATCCACTGCGTGGTGCTGTCCTGGTTGCCGGCGAGGCCCTCCTCCCCGTAGATGGCGTGATCGGGGAAGCGCTCCAGGAGAATGCCCTCGATGAGCTTCTGGCTCTCGACGTCGAGGGCCAGCTTGATGTCGTGCCGATGCAGGGCGTCGACGTCGAGCTCCGTCTCGAAGTTCGCGCGCAGCAGCGCCCCGGCCTCGCGCGCGGCGCGGCAGGCTTGTTCCAGTTCGGGGGACATGGCTCGACCTCTCGCTCGAATCTCAGTGCGCGTGGCAGAACTCCTCGAAGCGGTCGAGGCCCTTCTTGATCACGTCCAGGCTGGTGGCGTAGCTGAGGCGCACCGACTTGTCGTGTCCGAAGGCGAGCCCCGGAACGGCCGCGACCTGGTAGCGGGAGAGGAGCTTCTCGCTGAGGTTCATCGAATTGAGGCCGATCTTGGTCGTGTCCACGAGGAAGTAGAAGGCGCCGTCCGGCTCCACGACGTCGATGTTGCGGATCTTTTGGAGGCGGCTCAGCATGTACTGGCGACGCATGTCGTACTCCTCGACCATGTCGTTGACGAAGCTCTGATCCCCCTGCAGGGCGGCGAGGGCGCCGTACTGGGCAAAGGTCGTGGGATTGGAGGTCGTGTGGCTTTGGATCGTGTCGATGGCCTCGGCGATCTCCGGCGGAGCCGCGGTGTAGCCAAGGCGCCAGCCGGTCATGGAGTAGACCTTGCTGAAGCCGTTGATCGTGATGGTGAGCCGCTTGGCCTCCTCGCTGATGGAGGCGGTGGACACGTGCTTCTTGCCGTTGTAGATGAGCTTTTCGTAGATCTCGTCCGAGAGGATGATGATGTCCTCCGAGGCGGCGACCTCGACGAGGGCGGCCAGTTCTTCCTCGGAATAGACGGAGCCCGTCGGGTTGTTCGGGCTGTTGAGGATGAGCATGCGGGTGCGCCCGCTGATGGCGTCCTCGAATTCCTCCGCGGTGAACTTCCACTTGTTCTCGCGCTTCGTCTCCACGACGTAGGGCTCGGCTCCGGCGAGGCGAACCATGTCAGGGTAGCTGGTCCAGTAGGGAGCCGGAATGATGACCTCGTCACCTGGATTGCAGCAGGCCAGAATGGCGTTGTAGCAGGAATGCTTCGCCCCGCAGTTCACCGAGATTTGCTCGGGGCTGTATTCGATCTGGTTTTCGACGAGGAGCTTCTCGGCGATGGCCTTTTTCAGCTCGGGAATGCCCGTGGCCGCCGTGTACTTGGTGCGGCCGGCCTGGAGGGCCTCGATGGCGGCATCCTTGATGTGTTGGGGCGTGTCGAAATCCGGCTCACCGGCGCCGAAGCTTGCGATGTCCTGTCCCTGAGCCTGCATTTTCTTCGCCGTGGCAGTGATGGCGAGGGTCAGGGAGGGGGCGATCTGAGAGAATTTATCGGCGATCAAACTCATGTCTGGTGGATGGGATTGGGGATTCCGCCCCACCCCTGCGCAACCGCCCTGGACCGGTCGATTCCACCGGATCACACGGAGCGGGCCGCTGAGGACCGGGCTTCACTAAATGCTATCGCCCGCATCGACGGGGATTTGGTGATGGCTCGACCGCAACTCCGTGAACAATGCGGATGGTTCCACTAACCGATTTAAAGCGGGATTCAAGCGAAATGCGTGAGGGGACGGATTTTGTGAGGCTTGCGGGGCCAGGCTGGGGCGCGACGCGATCCCCCGCTTGCGGAGCGGCGAGGGCGGGGCTATCTCTCCGGCCGATGCCAGCTGCCCCGCAATGCTACGCCTTCCTCGGCACCGACGAGGCGCTGGTGAAGGAGGCTGCCCTGAAACGAGCCGAGGCGCTGGCGCCGAAGGACAACGAGTTCGGGCTCGACATCGTCAGCGGTGCGGCGGACAACGCCGACCAGGCCATCGCCGTGGTGGGCCGGGCCATCGAGGCCATCCAGACCTTGCCCTTTTTTGGCGGGGACAAGGTGGTCTGGCTGCAAGGGGTGAACTTCCTCGGGGAATCCCAGACTGCCAAGGCGGAGTCCACCCTGGCCGCCCTCGACACTCTCCTGGAGATCCTCGAAGCGGGGCTCCCCCCGGACGTCACTTTCCTCCTCAGTGCGGGCGAGATCGACAAGCGCCGCAGCTTTTACAAGCGCCTCAGCAAGGTGGCCAAGGTCGAGGTTCACGACAAGCTCGACACCACCAAGGCCGGTTGGGAGACCGCGGTGATGCAGCACGCCGCCGAGCGCGCCTCGATCCGCGGACTGAAGTTTCGAGGCGAGGCACTGGAGCGTTTTGTCCAGAGGGTGGGGGCCGATACGCGTTCCCTCGACAGCGAGCTGGAGAAGCTTTCGCTCTATGTGGGGGATCGTCCCGCCACCGAGGACGACGTCGCCGCCATCACCTCACAAAGCCACACGGGATACATCTTTGACATCGGCGAGGCCATCAGCCGGCGCGATCTGCCCCGCACCCTCCAGCTGATCGATTTCCAGCTCCGCCGGGGGGAGAATGCCATTGGCCTGCTCCTCGCCGCCATCGTGCCCAAGGTGCGGAACCTCTTCTGGGCCAAGGACCTGGTGGAAACGCACGGCGTCAGCCCCGGTCGGCATTATGCAGAATTCCAGAGACAGCTGGGGCGGCTCCCGGCCACGGCGACCGCCCACCTCCCCCGCAGCAAGGAGGGGGCCGTGAACGCCTACCCCCTCTATTTCGCCGCCCAGACCTGCAGCCGCTTCAGCCTCGACGAGCTGCGCTCGGCCTTGTCCGCCTGCCTCGAAGCCAATCTTCGCCTCGTCACCACTTCGCTCGAGCCCCGTCTCGTCCTCCATCAACTGGCGGCCCGCATCCTCGCACGGGAGGGCGCCTGACACCCCTCCCCCTATGAAAGCGCTTCTCCTTCCCCTCGGCATCGGATTCTTTGCCGGCATCATGGCTGGCCTCTGCGGCGTCGGTGGTGGCATCGTGATGGTGCCGGCCTTCGTCTACTTCCTCGGCATGGAACAGAAGGCGGCCATCGCCACCAGCATGGCGGTGATCGTGCCGACCTCGCTGATGGCCATCGCCCGCTTCCAGCAGGCCGGCTTGGTGCAATGGCAGGTCTTCTGGCCCACCGCCCTCGGGGCCATGGCCGCCGCCTGGCTGGCCACTGGCTGGGTCCGCAAGCTCAGCAACGAACAGCTCACCAAGATCTTCGCCGTGCTCATGATCCTCGTGGGGATCAGCATGCTCTTCAAGAAGAGCTGAGTGACGCGGGGAAGGGGGCATTCCTGATCCGGATGGCCGACCAGGGTCGAGAGAACGCGCTTGGATTCACCGTCTGGGGTCGAAAGCTCGTGATTTAACAAGCGCAGACCCTGGGGCGCTCTGGGCGGAGCTCTTGCCCAAACGATGCATGGAGGCACATGGCAGCTGGAAAAGCGGAGCGCATTCGTCACAGAATCGTAACTATCCCTCGAGCAGAAGTTCGATCAATTTGGTGACGTTGAAACCATGAAAAACATCACGTCAAAACTCCTCACCCTCTGTCTCGTCGGCGTATTGACTGCTACAGCAGACGCAGGGAATATCACGGTCAAGGGATCGGACACTCTGGTCATTCTCGCCCAAAAATGGGCAGAGGCCTACATGCGAGAAAATCCTGAAACCAAAATTCAAGTGAACGGCGGAGGCTCAGGAATTGGCTTCGCCGCACTGCAGAACAAAACCACGGATATCGCGAATGCATCGCGGAAGATGAAGAGCAAAGAGATGGAAGCCTTCGTCCGCGAGTTTGGACGGCGGCCGGTCGAGTATAAAGTCGCACTGGATGGCCTGTCCATTTATGTCAATGAAGACAATCCCGTCGATGAACTGAGCCTGGCCCAGATCGAGCAAATCTATACGGGAAAGATTAATAACTGGAAAGAGCTCGGCGGAAAAGAAGCGCCCATCACGATTTTCAGTCGGGAAAACAGCTCCGGAACCTACGAGTTCTTTAAGGAGCATGTGCTGCAGGGCAAGGATTTTGCCGCCAATGCCCAGACCCTGCAGGGCACCGCCCAAGTGATTCAAAACGTTGCCAAGGAAAAGAATGGCATCGGATACGGAGGCGGCGCTTACGGATCGGGGGTGAAGCATCTGAAAATTAAAAAAGAAGATGCTGCCCCGGCAATTGAACCCAGTGAGGAAAACGTGGTCAATGGATCCTATCCCATCTGGCGTTACCTTTACATTTATGTAAGTCCCGCCTCGGAGAAGGGCGAAATTGCGGATTACATCAAGTGGATCCTTAGTGACGAAGGACAAAGGCTTGTAAAGGAATCGGGATACTACCCGCTGCCAGCCGACTTGAGGAAGTAAAACACGAATTGCCCCGATCCCAGCCGGCGGCAGATTCAATCAGCCGCCGGCTGGGACTGGACTTTCAGGCCGTGTGCCCCCCTTTAACTTTGTCTCCCCAAAATCAATGAGGCCCCAAGAGGATAAGTCGAGGCGCAGTGCCGGATGGATGGGGCTGTATCGGGGTCACAAGGCGCATCCCCTGGAATGGGCGGCGGAGAAGCTGATATTTCTCACCTCCCTCTCGGCAATCGTGTTGGTTATTCTGATTTTCGTGTTTGTCCTGAGGGAGTCGCTGCCCATATTCCTGGGCAGGGCCCAAAGCTCCTCAGTTCAGGCTGTCATTCCGCCCGAGGAGATGGGAAATTTGGATCGGGAGGACCTGCGAAACTATTTGGGACTCACCAAGGCAGAGTTTGAGAGGGCGGACGAGGACACCCTGAAGCTGCTGATGGAGCTGAAGATGGAATCCGCCCTTGAGGCGCCCGACGACAAGGATGCGTCCGTGAATACCACCAAATGGAGATACATTCTCTTTCCCTACCAATGGACTGGGTACGACAAGCCTGAGTATATTTGGCAACCTGTTTCCAATATACCAAAGTACAATATTGTCCCATTGCTGATAGGTAGTCTGAAGGTAACCCTGGTGGCTTTGATGTTTGGGGTGCCCTTGGCGATAGGGGCGGCTATCTACACGTCCCAGCTTGCCGCGCCCAGAATGAGGGAGCTCATCAAGCCCTCCATAGAATTTCTTTCTGGAATTCCCTCGGTCGTGTTGGGATTCTTCGCCTTGGCTGTGCTAGCGGGGCTCATGCAATCGATCTTCGGATATCAATCCCGCCTGAATGCGTTCGTGGCGGGGATTGCCCTTGGGCTTGCGATCATTCCAGTGGTCTTCTCCCTCGCAGAAGATGCGATGTCCAGTGTCCCGAAAAGTTACGTTCATGCCGCCCTCTCGCTCGGATCCACGAGATGGCAAACCGCGTGGAAAATTGTCGTCCCGGCGGCCGCACCAGGTATTTTCGCAGCCATCATGTTGGGATTTGGGCGGGCCATGGGGGAGACCATGATCGTCCTCATGGCCAGCGGCAATGCCAGCATCGTCTCCTGGGACATGTTCGACTCGACCAGAACCGTGACGGCCACCATTGCCGCGGAGCTGGCCGAAGCGGTGCATGGGGGCCATCACTACAGCATGCTCTTCATGATCGGGGCCCTGCTCTTCGTGATAACCTTTCTTACGAACGTCGTATCTGCACGAGTGATGAATCGTCTGAAGCAACATCTCGAGGGGGTAAAATGATGAAACGTCTCAAGAGGCAGAACACCAACTATGCTTCGATGTTCTTCACGGGACTGACCGGGGCTGCCGCCTTATTGATTGTCGGGATTTTGTTCGTCATCGTGGGCAATGTCATAATCAATGGCTGGTCCAGCTTTTCATGGCGGTTTGTGACGGGTGGAACGGACCAGGATATGTTCAACCCGGAAAGCGCCGGAATCCTTCCAATGATCGTGGGCACGACCGCTCGAGTTTTCGTGATGACCCTATTCGTCGTTCCTGTTGGTGTCATTACGGCGATCTACTTGACGGAATACGCGCAAACTGAATCGCTGCTGACGCGGCTTATCTATGGCGCGATCAACAATCTGGCAGGCGTGCCGTCCATTGTTTTCGGCTTGTTTGGTCTGGGATTCTTTATCGGTTTTATTGGCAAAGGCGTGGATTCCGCTCTTCAGTATGGTGATCCGGTCTGGGGAAAACCTGCTCTGATATGGGCATCGCTCACCCTAGCGGTCATGACTTTGCCGGTGGTCATCGTGGCCACGGCGGAATCTTTGAAATCTATTCCCTTTGGATTACGCGAGGCCAGTCTGGCACTGGGAGCGACAAAATTTGAGACCATCATAAAGATAGTCCTGCCCCAGGCCCTGCCCGGGATCCTAACCGGCACCATTCTGGCGGTGGGGCGTGCCGCTGGCGAGGTTGCGCCGATCCTGTTTACCGGGGCCGCATATTACATGGCGCACCTGCCAGCATCCATGAGTGACCAATTCATGGACCTGGGATTTCATATTTTTATTCTGTCGACTCAATCTCCCAATATTGAGCAAACCGAACAAATACTTTATGGCACGGTTCTGGCGCTTCTGACGCTAACGATTTCGCTAAACATCGTGGCAGTGCTTATCCGGGCACGCATGCGTGCCGCAAATCGCTTACTTCACTGATCGACATGTCGACTTCCTATCAAAGCGTTTCCAAAAACACTAGAATTAACGAGGGTGCACAGAGCATTCCCCTGATCTGCGCCAAAAAATTATCATTTTTCTACGGCAGATCCCAGGCGCTAAAGGACATTAGCTTCGATATTCGAGAGAGGCAGGTCACGGCATTCATCGGGCCCTCAGGGTGCGGCAAGTCCACCTTGCTGCGCTGCTTCAATCGCATGAATGATCTTATCGACTCTGCCCGCATAGAGGGACAGGTAAGCATTGGTGGTGAAGATATATACCACAGGGATGTTGATGTGATCGAGTTGCGCAAGCGTGTGGGCATGGTTTTCCAGCGCTCCAATCCCTTCCCCAAGTCTATTTACGAAAACATATCTTATGGTCTGAAACTGCATGGAGTCAGGGGCAAATCCACTCTGGATGACATGGTGGAGCAGAGTCTGCGTCAAGCGGCCCTGTGGGATGAAGTCAAGGACCGCCTAAACTCCAGTGCTCTAGGCCTGTCGGGCGGGCAACAGCAACGATTGTGCATCGCGCGCGCCATTGCGGTGCGGCCTGAGGTAATTCTAATGGATGAGCCCGCCTCAGCCCTTGACCCGATTGCCACAGCGAAAATTGAGGAGCTCATTCTCGAATTGAAGAGTGAATTCACCATCGTGATCGTCACCCATAACATGCAACAGGCAGCGCGCATTTCGGATGCTACGGCATTCTTTTACATGGGTGCGCTGATCGAGTATGATACGACTACAAAAATATTTACCAACCCAGCCAAGAAGCAGACCGAGGACTACGTGACAGGGAGATTTGGGTGAAGCCATGCAAACACACTTTGAGCAAGAACTTGCGGAATTGAAGCAAATGCTTCTGACAATGGCCAGTCACGCGGAAGTCGCCTCGACGAATGCGGTCATGGCCCTCGTGAAGAGGGATGATGCGCTTGCTGATCTCGTCGACGAGGAAGATGAGGTGATCGATCAATACGAAATTGATATCGATGAGATGGCGATCAATCTCCTGGCCAAGGCCCCCCTGGCTAGCGATTTGAGATTGATCACGGTGGCCATGAAAATATCGCAGAATCTCGAGCGGGTGGGCGACGAAGCGACCAAGATTGCGAGAAGGGCAAGGGACCTCAATGAGGAGCCTCAGTTGAAGGAATACGTGGATATCCCGCGTATGGCGGAAATCGCGTTCGGGATGCTGAGGGCATCGCTGGACAGCTTTGTCTGCCTCGATCCCAAGTTGGCCAGGAGTGTCATCCCGCGTGATCAGGAGGTGGATGCCTTGAACAAGCAATTGCATAGGGAATTGGCTGGTTTCATGATCGAGAAGCCGAGTGTCATCACGCGATGCCTGCATTTAATGGTTATTTCAAAAAGCATCGAACGCATTGCCGACCATGCCACGAACATTGCGGAAGATGTGGTTTATTTATGTGAGGCCAAGGATATTCGACATGCAGGACGACTTGCAGAGGGAGACGAATGAAACCGGTAATACTGATTGTCGAGGATGAACCGGATGCCATCGATTTGATCGAGTACAACCTCGTGGGAGCTGGCTACCGTGTGAAATCGACATCCTCGGGGTCCGAAGCGTTGGCGCTGGCGCGGTCCATCCTGCCGAACCTCATTATTCTTGATGTCATGCTGCCCGAGATCGATGGCTTTGATTTATGCAAACTGCTGCGGCGCAGTGCGGATACAGCGTCCGTTCCCATTATTATGTTGACGGCCAAGGCTGCGGAAGATGACCGCGTTCGGGGACTCGAGCTGGGGGCGGACGATTATGTGACCAAGCCGTTCAGCCCGCGTGAGCTGGTTCTGCGCGTCAAGAAGCTCTTGACCAGACGCAATGACGCTGAAGAAGTGGTTGAGCGATTCCAAATCGGGGACTTATCCATCGACGTTCCGCGTCATTCCGTGACATTTAGGGGAGAGAAATTGGATTTAACTGCCACTGAATTTAAACTTCTTTCCGTATTGGTGCAGCGCCGCGGGTTTGTGCAATCGAGGGATCTGCTGCTGCGGGACGTCTGGAATTACGACTCCGCGATGGATACGAGAACGGTTGACACGCACGTGCGCCGTCTCCGTGAAAAGCTGGGCGGGGCCTCCGTTTATTTGGAGACGGTTCGCGGTGTGGGTTATCGATTCAAGACGACATAGTTATGTGGACGGTAATTGCCCTTGTGTCGCTATCGGTGGCATGTGCTATCTGCGTATTGAAGTATAGAAATCTTTGCCGAGAACTCCGGTCCAGGGAAATTGAGTTAGGCAGGTGTCTTGAGTTCCAGAAACAGGTGTCCATCGCTGCAGAGGCTGAGTTGAGGGAGTTTATTGACTGTATACCGGCGGGCGTTCTCTTGCTCGATGCGAGTGGCAGAATTCGACTGATAAACAGCGCGCTTCAGGAGTCTTTCGATGTCACCGGAATCAAGATCGGGTTTACCATTCTGGAAGCGTTCCGAGATCACAGGTTGTCAGATATGGTTGACCTGTTGATGGTGGAACGAGGGCGGCTCAGGCTGGAATATGAGGCCTCGGGATTGTCTCCGAGGTTCTACGAGGTCAATGGGTCTCAAATCGTTGACGGACAAGGTAATATTTCTGGGTATGTAATCGTTTTTCACGATGTGAGCCGCCTTCGGCAGCTGGAGAGAATGCGCCAGGAATTCGTGGCCAACGTCAGCCACGAATTGCGAACTCCGCTATCGATGATCAAGGGTTACGTGGAGACATTGCTTGATCTCGATGTGGACGACACCGAGGTTTCCAGGAAATTCTTGCACACCATTGATCGGCATGCCGATCGATTGACCTTTCTTATCAATGACCTGCTGACGATATCAAAGCTCGAATCCGGAGAGCTGCCATTGAACCCGACCTGTGGCTATCTTGAACCCCTCGTTGAGAAAGTGTTCCAGGAATACCGGAGTCGCGCCAAGGAAAGGGATGTGCACTTAGAGCACGATGTATCGAGCGATTTCCAAGTTTACGCGGACTTTGCCCGCCTCGAGCAAGTGCTGTGCAACCTTGTCGACAATGCCCTTAAGTATGCGGGAGACAAGGGGAGGGTGATGGTTTCGGCTTTTGTGAACGCATCTAACATGCCGGAGATCACGGTTCGAGACAACGGTCCGGGGATCCCATTGGAATTGCGCGATCGCATCTTTGAGAGGTTTTTCCGAGTCGACAAAAGCCGTTCCAGGGAACAGGGGGGGACAGGCCTGGGATTGGCCATCGTGAAGCACGTGGTGCAAAGTCATGGCGGGCAGGTTTGGGCGGAAGGCGAACTAGGGTCTGGTGCCACATTCCACTTTACTCTCGCTCCCGGTGTTCACTTTGAGAAGCGTTCTGAGCTGCCCTGACTCACTGGAACCCTACTCTGGCGCCTGGTCCTGTGGCGTAAACCGCAGGGGGGATGCACTGGCGGCGGTCCGGCAAAGCGTGCGATGTGGGATCTTCTGCAAACAGGCCACGCGATTCCGACGACGTCGTTCCGCGCCAGTCGCCTGTTTTGTGTTGTGTGACAACTTGTCCCATGAGGGAGGTACCGATAGTTGATGTAAATGGTCAATATGGTCGTAACGGAATTGTTACATTATGGCACTCGCGTTTCTACTTTTTCGATGCCATGGATCTGCACCGGTTTGATAACCGATCGTATCATGACAATATACACAAATCTATCAATCGTTGCTCTCTCGGGAGCCGTCGCATTGGCGAGCGTGCCCTCGGCGGAAGCCGGAGAATATGGAAAATCAGTCATTAATGACAAGGCGCCCGCCGCGGGTGCGTCATGGTGTGACCTGTTTAAGAAAAACAAGATCTACCAGGGGGGCGGATTTATTAATTCGGTGAAATTCAAAGGGCGCTATCACGGGCAATGGATCTCTCAGAAGGAAGATACGCTCAGCAGTGGCGTGAACTCCCCCAACGGATATCATGAGTATCAAAGCCGTCGCTTCCGTCTCGGAACGGAGATCGAAATGTCCGGCGACCTGACCCTGACGGCCTCCATCAATGTTAGCGACGGTAGCGGTGGCGCGGGGAGCCACGGTCTCGCCTACGGAGTCTTTTTCGACGATTGGGATGAATTGAACCTCGTCTGGAAGCCATCAGACGAGTTCTACGTCCTGCTGGGAAAAGCTAAGCAGAAGATCACGGTGGAGAACGAAATGTCCTCGAACAACATCCTGACGATCGAGCGTTCCGCAATTACCAGCGCAGTCATCTCCAACAAGCCATGGGGTGTCGCTGTCGGGTTTGAAGCGCTCGGGCTCAGTCACGAAGTGGGCGGATGGGTCACCGGTGCTGATCGAGACTCCACTGGGGAGCGCTACGATTGGGCTGGCTTTGATTCCCGCGGCAGCCTGACCTACCGGAACTCCTTCGATCTAAGCGAGGACACGAAAGTACAATTCGGGTACCAGTTCACGAACAATAGCGATGGTTCTGTCAGTCCGCACGCGCGCGCGGATGAAAACCTCGGGTCTGCTTTCGAGCACGTGGTCTCGCTGGGCACGGTCTCGGAATTTGGTCGCTTCGGACTCATCACGGATGTGATCTACGCGGCCAATGGCTTGGCCACGGGAGCCTTGCCGGCGGGCTATGATACCGCCGGCGTGGTCATCATGCCGTATTACAACATCACCGACGACCTTCAGTTCGTGACCCGTTACGCCTATATGGGGGAAGGGCGTGAGCAGCGGCCCCAGCGTTACGATGCCCGCCAAACCGTGGAGGGCTATCACACCTTCTACGCCGGACTCAACTACTACCTCTGCAGGAATAATCTCAAGCTCATGGCCGGGTACGAATACGCCAGCGGTGATCTCTACGGATCGGCCTCTGACACGGTCGACACAGGTACTTGGATGCTGGGTGTCAGAACCTCGTGGTAAGGCAGGCTTCCCTTCGCCCCTTCGAGTGGAGGGGTGACCCTTGGTTGGAAGGGCGGGACCTGAGGTCCCGCCTTTCTCATTATTTTGCCCGGTGATTCGACCAGACGGGTCCCAGAGGCGCTTCGCTATTCCGTGTGGAATTCAAAATGCGGATGGCAGTGGATCGGGG
>CAZKGI010000018.1:0-64837 GCA_964552315.1 uncultured Akkermansia sp.
CCGCCACGAGCAGGGCGCGGAGCGGCTGGGGCGGGGTCTGCGCCCGGCTTGGCAGGACGAAGACGGTAGCGAGAACAAGCACCGAGCCGAGGAAGGTGGGCAGGAGTATTTTCATGAGGTGGGGGACGTAGCGAGGCTTCGCGGGGTTTCTAGCGGATCTTTGCGTCGGGCAGTTCACTCTTAATGCCTTCGTCCAATGGCATACGGTCGGTCTCGGGCGTCAGGCCGACCTCGGCCATTACCATCTCCAGCTCCAGTTTCATGTCTGCCACCACTCCTGCATAGCGGGGGTCGTTGATCAGATTGTAGCGTTCTTCGCGATCGAATTCGATATTGTAGAGTTCCGCCATGTGGCGGTCTGGGCCACCGTCGCCGTGGGGATAGCGGATGTATTTCCAGGATTCCGTTCGCACGGCGCGGACGTTCGGCGTGTAGGGAAACTGCTTCTCGTAATTGTAGTGATACAGCCAGGACTTGCGCCATTTGGGGTCGCCCTCCTTGACCAGCTTCACCCAGGAGCGCCCGTCGATGTCGCGCAACGGTGGCGCGCCGCATAGTTTCAGCAGGCTGGGGGCCATGTCGATGGTCAGCACTTGCTCCCGCACCACCTTGGGCTTGTCAGTTCGCACCAGCCCCGGATAGCGCACGACCAGAGGGATGCGGATGCTGGGCTCGTGGGCGGTGCGTTTGTCCACCATGCCGTGCTCTCCGTTGAGGATGCCATTGTCGCCCATGAAGACGATAATGGTGTTGTCGAGTTCACCGCGTCGCTTCAGCAGCTCGTAGAGTCGGCCGACGCTGTCGTCCACAGAGAGAAGCGTGCTCCAGTAGGCGCGTGTCATGGCCTGGAAGTCGACCACGGCCTCGGGACGGTCATCGGGAAAGTCCTTCCTCCACTCGAAGAGCGGGCCGTAGATGCCGTGCCAGGTATAGAGGCGGTCCTTCATCCAGGCGGGCTTGTCGTCGAGCATGAAGGCGGTCTCCGGATAGTGGACACTCACTTCGGCGAAGGCCTGCTCGTATTTGGGTTCGGGAAAGTAGAAACTGTGCGGTGCCTTGTGTCCGATCATGAGGCACCAAGGTTGGCCGCCCCGGTCGCGTTCGAGCCATTCCACAGCGAGGTCCGTGACGATATGGGTGTAGTAACCGGGGATGGTCTTGGGGCCCTGGCCGTTGACATTGAACTCGGTGTCGAAATACTGGCCCTGGCCCTTGTGGGTGATGAACCAGTCGAAGCCGGGGCGCGGCTCGTCGTTGTCCTCGCCCATGTGCCATTTGCCGATGTAGGCGGTGGCGTAACCTTGCCGCTGGAGCGCCTGTGGAAAGCTCTCGACGCCCGCGGCGGGATACTCGGTGAAGTTGTCCAGGACACCGTGGCGGTGGGCGTAAAGCCCGCTCAGGATGCTGGCGCGGCTGGGCGAGCACAGTGAGGTGGTGCAGAACATGTTGGCGAAGTGGACGCCCTCCTGCCCGAGACGATCGATGTTAGGCGTTTCGAGGTGCCTGCTGCCACCGAGGCCGATGGCGTCGGCCCTTTGGTCGTCGGTGAGGATGAAAAGCACGTTGGGGCGCTTTTCGGCGGCGGAAGAACTAGTCCACGGTTGCAGGCCCAGGACCAGAACGAGGGCGAATAGCGATCGGTTCATGGTCCCGATGCTAGACGGATATGGGGCCGTGGCAATACCAAGGCGCACCGCAGTCCCGCCATTCGCGCTGACGGGGAGGCGAGGGCGCTCGAGGGTCCTCCCGATGCCATCCATAGCGCAATGGCGCAGGCTTTTTCCTTGTTGGGGCGGCGGGGGATTCGGCAGCATGAGGCCATGAACTCGCTGCCTCACTCAACGCGTCGACGCTTTCTGAAAACCTCTGCGCTCGGCATGGGCCTGGCTGGCTGGAGCGCCTACGCGCAGGAGAAGGGCAAGGCCACGGCGCCGCCCAAGATTCCTTACTTTAATCACTACGACGATGCCGTGCTCGTGGCTGGGGAGCCTCCGGCCATTGCCCCGGGTTCGTTCACCATAGCCGCCCTGCCGGATACCCAACGCTACGCCAAGGACAATCCCGATGGATTTTTCGCCCAGACCCGATGGCTGGCCGAGAACGCCGAGAGACGCAATATCGCCTGTGTCCTGCACCTGGGCGACATCACAGACAACAATCTGCCCGACCAGTGGGAGATGGCGCAAAAGGCCATGAGCCAGCTGGACGGCAAGGTGCCCTACATCATGACCCTGGGCAACCACGACTACAGCGAGAACGGATCCTGCCAGGACCGGACCACCCATTTCAACGAATACTTCCCCCTGTCGACCTACAGCCAGCGCCCGACATTCGGCGGGGTCTACGACAAGGAGCCCGACCGCTATGAGAACAGCTACCATCTCCTCTCGGCGGGCGGCCGGGATCTGCTGGTGCTCAGCCTCGAGTTCGGTCCGCGCCGGGACGTGGTGCGCTGGGCCAACGAGGTGGTCGCCGCGCATCGGGATCGGGCGGCGATCCTGATCACACACGCCTACATGTATTTTGACGACACCCGCTACGACTGGGGAAAATACGGCATCGGCCAGACTTGGAATCCTCACAGCTACAAAATTGCCGCGGCCACGGGGGACGATGTCTCCGATGGCGAGGAGCTATGGCAAAACCTGATCCGCCGCCATCCCAACTTCATCATGACCCTCAACGGCCACGTGTTGGAGGACGGTCTGGGCCGGCTCACGACCCCCGCCGAGGACGGTCATCTCGTCCATCAGATGCTCGTCAACTTCCAGATGCGTCCCAACGGGGGCGACAGCTGGATGCGCCTCATCGAGGTCAAGGCGGACGGCAAGGCCTCCGTCTGTGACTACTCGCCCTCGCGCAACGAGCACAACGCCGCGCCTGAAAATCGCTTTGATCTCGCCTTGGCCCGGATCGGCGGATGACCAATTTGGGCCGCTGGGCGGGCCACGGAAATGCGCCATGCCCTGGCGCGCTTTCGTCTTGCAGACCGGGACCTGGCCTGCCAGCCTCGTCGCGCATGATGGATCGACGCACTCTCCTCCAATACGGTGGCCTCGCCCTCGGGGCCGGACTGACCGGCAGCGCCTGGGCGGCCACGCCCGGCAAGGGACGCTTCGCTGGCAAGATTCGCAAGTCCCTGAAGTGGAACATGGTCAAGTTGAAGGGCGAGCAACCGCTGGTGGAGACCTTTCGGAAGCTTCGCGCCTGCGGCTACGATGGCCTGGAGCCCAATCTCGCCGACCTCGCGAATGAAAAGGCGGAGGAATGGGTCGCCGCCAGCCAGGAGAGCGGCCTGATCCTGGACGGCACCGTGGCCGCCCGCACCGAGGATCTCATTCCCGGGATCGACCTGACCAAGCAACTCGGGGGCGATTCCATGCTCGTGGTCTGCCGTTACGATCACAAGGAGCGCCTGCAGCCGCAATGGGAGCGCGACCGCGACCGCCTCAAGGAATTCGCCCCCTACGCGGAAAAACAGGGTGTGAAGCTCCTCGTAGAAAACGTGTGGGCCACCTACCTGATCAGCCCCTTCGACATGGTCCGCTTCATCGATGAGATCGGGCACCCCTATGTCCAGGTCCACTTCGACGTCGGCAACATGGTGCGCTGGGGCGTGCCGGAGCATTGGGCGGAAATCCTCGGGAAGCGATCCCAGAAGATCGACGTCAAGGAATACGACCTCAAGAAGGCCATGAACGAGGGCATGAGCAAGGGCTTCAATGTCCCCCTCGGGGAAGGCAGCATTCAGTGGCAGGCGGTGATGGACGAGCTTGAGAAGATCGGCTTCACCGGCTGGGCGGCGGCGGAGGTCGCTGCGGGGGACTGGGATTACCTCACCGACGTGGCCCAGCGGATGGACCGGGTGCTCGAACTGGTCTGATCCTGTCGCTTTCCCATTCCCACGCTTTGAAAGCCCGGGTGCGGAGGCTTCCGCACCCGGGTTTTTTGTGATGAAAGAGGTCAGACGACCAAGAGAGGGAGAAATTTTTAAAAAATTCACCTTTTCACTCTGGTGACCTTCAAATAACCTGTGGCAGACACAGGGGAGGGGATTATAATTACCATAATTCCATCCCGGATGTGGTGACACATCCAAAACACACACACAGACAGACAGATTCGAGAAACGAATGGTGCGACGCTTCCTCAGCTTCGTGGGCTGGGCGCTGGCCGCAGGCTTGGCCTTGGGGCTGGGCCTGCTGAGCTTTGGCGGGTCCTGGAGTGACCTCTGGCAGGTCCGTCCCCAGCTGGATGCTGCCTTTCAGCGTGGCTTTCGCTCCGACACCCTCGTGCAGGGGAACCGCCTGCGCCAGGGGCTCGGCCTGGGGGAGCTGCGCGGGGATGAAGCGATCCAGGCCTTTCTCGGAGAATGGGTGGCGGCGCATCCCCATCCCAAGGATCTCGAGCTCGACGAGGTCTTCGACGCGCTCCAACGCCACTTTCCCGGAGCCCAATATCTCGCGGCGAATTTGGTCACGTCAGGGAATCGCGAGGCCCTGCTGAGCAAGCTGTCGACCTGGTCGGCTGTGGCCAGCCCGGAGTTCGACGCCGTCAACACGGCCGTCTTTCGCACGCGCCTGGGCCTGGGGGTTTTGGCGGTGATGTCGCGGCGGATTCCCGAGTTCTCGCTGAAGGTGGCCAATGAGCGGGGCGGCCGCTTTCACAACCGCTGTCCCCATTGCGGCCTGACGCACGCCCTGGAGTTGGATCGAGATTCCCGCACCTTGATCCTGTCCTGTCCCCATTGCGACCTGCCCTTCGAGGTTCTGGCCGTCGGCACCGAGGGGACCTTGCGCCGCGCCCCCGACTTTTTCGAGGGCTTCTCCCTGCCGCTGCACGAGGCGAATCGGGTCTCGGGCACGGAAGAGGAGCGCATCCTCGCCTTGTGGAGGCGCGTCGCCGAGCATTGCCGCTACGAGCTGGACCAGGACCGCTCCCCTGGCGGGTCTGGCGAGAGCGAGGTCTGGAAGACGCCCAGTGAAACCTGGGCCGAGGCCGCGGGCGACTGCGAGGACACCTCCATTCTGTTGGCAGACGTGTTGATCCAGGCGGGCTTCGAGGCCCGGGTCGCCATTGGCTGGAACGGCAACATTGGTCAGCATGCCTGGGTGGTGGTGCGCACGCAGAATGGCCAGTATTTGATTGAGACGACCCTGCAAAAGCGCCCGGAACGGCAAGATTTGCAGGAGGTCGCCACCCAAGCCGCCTACTATCAGCCCGAACAGCTCTTTGATTCCGTGCAGATCTATTACACCACGGCGCGGCCCGAGCGCTTCGGGGCCGACTATTTCTCGGAAGAGCTTTGGAAGCCCGTTCCCCGGGAGGTGGAGAGCCTGACACAGCGCTGAGTCGGGAAAATCGCAAAAGCACTCATTTCCGGGGTTTGACTCTGGGCGGGGCTTTCATTAGGGTCGCCGCGATGAAACTCCTCCGATTTGGCCCCAAGGGCTCTGAGAAACCTGGTTTGCAACTCGAAGACGGCACGCGCATCGATGCCTCCGGCTTTGGCATGGACTGGAACCACGATTTCTTCGCCGATCCGGCGAATCTCGACCGCCTCGCCGGCTGGCTGGAGGCGAACCGGGCCAGCGCCCCGCGTCTCGCCGAGGACGTGCGCCTGGGATCGGCTGTGGCGCGTCCCGGCAAGCTGATCTGCATCGGCTTGAACTTCTCCGACCACGCCGCCGAGGCCGGCATGGAGATTCCTAAGGAACCCATCATCTTCTTCAAGGCCACCAGTGCCCTGACCGGGCCCAACGATCCGGTGATCATTCCCAAGGACAGCGTCAAGACCGACTGGGAAGTCGAGCTGGCCTTCGTCGTCGGGAAGAAAGCCAGCTACGTGAGCGAGGCCGAGGCGCTCTCCCACGTCGCCGGCTACGTCCTTCACAACGACTACAGCGAGCGCGCCTACCAGCTGGAGCGCGGCGGTCAATGGGTCAAGGGCAAGAGCTGTGACAGCTTTGCCCCCCTGGGGCCCTACGTGGCCACGGCGGATGAGATTCCCGATCCGGAAAACCTCGCCATGTGGCTGAAGGTCAACGGGGAAACCAAGCAAAACGGCAGCTCTTCGAAGTTGATCTTCGGGATTGCCCATCTCGTCAGCTACCTGAGCCATTTCATGACGCTCGAACCCGGGGATGTCGTCTCCACGGGGACACCTCCCGGCGTGGGCATGGGCTTCAACCCGCCGCAGTTCCTCAAGGCGGGTGACGTCGTGGAATTGGGCATCGAGGGGCTTGGCAGCTCCAGCCAGACGGCGGTGGCCTGGCCGGGCTAAGCCTGCCTCCCGGCGGGACGACCGAAGGGGGGCGAGCTCACACGGCCCGACCCCACCGCGCCCCTGTGGAAAAGCAAATGCTGCCGGGCCCGGAAGGCGCTAGATTGTCTCACCACATGTGGATGAGATTCCTGGTCCCTGCCTTCCTGTTCTGGGCGCTCGGAAGTCAGCCCCTGCTCGCCGAATGGCGCTTGCTGACTTTCTCCGAGCCGCACATGGGCACGGAGTTCACGATTCGGGCGTGGACCGAATCGGGAGAAGAGGAGGCCTGCACCCACGCGGCACGCGAAGCTTTTGCCCACATTGCCGCCCTGGATGCGGCCCTCTCCGATTATCGTCCCGAATCGGAACTGAATCAGCTGGCCCGGGCACCGATCCATCAGCCCATCGCGGTCAGTGAGGCTCTCTTCGTGCTCTTTGAGCGGGGACGCGAGCTCGCCGAGGCGACGGACGGCGCCTTTGACCTCACGGCGGGCCCCCTCATTCGCCTCTGGCGGCTCAGCCGGAAAAGCGGCCGCCTGCCGACGCCGGAGCAGATTGCCGTGGCCAAGGCCCGCACGGGTTTCCAGCATCTCGTCATCGATCGCGAGACCCGGAGCATCACCAAGAAGGTCGAGGGCATGCTCTTCGATCTGGGCGGGATCGCCAAGGGCTATGCCTCCGACGAAGCGCTCGCCATCCTCAAGGCGAGGGGCTTTTCCCGCGCCCTCGTCGCCGGCAGTGGCGACATCGTCGTGGGGGACCCACCTCCCGGGGAAAAGGCCTGGCGCATCGGCATCGAGACCCTGGATCTCGGGAAAGACCTGCAGGACCTGCAGACTGTGTCCTTGGTGAACCAGGCGATCTCCACTTCCGGGGATTCGAGGCGCTACTTTGAGCACGAGGGCGTGCGCTATTCCCACATTGTTTCGACGAGAACCGGCTTGGGCCTGACGGAGCGGATCGGGGCCAGCGTGATCGCCCCGGATGCCACGACTTCGGACAGTCATGCCACGGCGGTGGTTCTTTTGGGAACAAAGGAGGGCTTGCAATTCATCCGCAATCGGCGAGGGATCGAATGCCAGATCGTCGTCCTTCACGACGGTCGAGAAACCTTTCTCCGCTCCGATGGATTCCCCTCCTCCCCGGGATCTCAAACCAAAAAAAGCCAAGGCCCCCTCTCCGCGCCGTGACGGTCGCGAGGCGGCGGTGCAGTACCTTTACGCCAACGAGACGCAGAGTGCGTCGGTCGATCATTCACCCGAGCGCCTGGACGCCTTCTGGGCGCTGCGAGAGGCCAAGCCAGCGGTGCGCGAATTCGCCGAGATCCTCATCCGCGGGGTCGCGGCGCATCTCAGCGAGATCGATTCCGCCATCCGGACTCGCCTGGAAAACTACTCCTTTCACCGGCTCGCCGCCGTGGATCGCAACATCCTGCGCCTGGGCGCCTACGAGATTCTTTTCGCCAACCACATCCCTCCGCAGGCGGCGATCAATGAGGCCATCGAAATCGCCAAGCGCTTCGGGACCGAGGAGTCCCCGCGCTTCGTCAACGGCATCCTCGACCGCATTTTGAAATCCTGACCCATGGGACTGTTTCAATCGATCATCAACCGCTTCCGAGGCAAGGAAGTCGACTGGGACGAACTGGAAGAAACTTTGGTGGCTGGGGATCTCGGCGTGCGCCTGGCCACCGAGATCGTCGAGCGCCTCAGGCGCAAGGGCAAGATCGACGCCGACACCGCGGCGGCCGCTTGCCGGGCGGAGATCGCCGCCCTGCTCGGGGAAACACTTCCGGTTCCGGCTCCGGGGCCGCCCGGAAAGCCCACCGTGATCCTCGTGGCGGGCGTCAACGGGGTGGGCAAGACCACCTCGGTGGCCAAGCTCGCCCGCTATCTCAAGTCTCAGGGCCACGGGGTCGTTCTCGCCGCCGCCGACACCTTCCGGGCGGCGGCCATCGAACAGCTCAAGATTTGGGGCGAGCGCATCGATGTCCCGGTGGTGGCCACGCATTACCAAGGCGATCCCTCGGCGGTGTGCTACGACGCCCACCAAAAGGCCATTGCCAGCGGGGCCGCCTACCTGATTTGCGACACCGCGGGTCGTCTGCACACTCGCCACAACCTCATGGAGGAGCTGAAGAAGATCCGCCGCACCCTCGCCAAGCAGGACGAATCCGCCCCGCACGAGCGATGGATCGTGGTCGATGCGACGACCGGATCCAATGCGGTTTCCCAGGCCCGCGAGTTCCAGGCGGCCCTCGACCTGAACGGGGTCATCGTGACGAAGCTCGACGGCTCCGGCAAGGGGGGCAGTCTCGTGGCCATCCGGCACGAACTCGGCGTGCCGACCCGCTTCATCGGCACCGGAGAAAAGGCGGAGGACTTCCAGGCTTTCGTCCCCGAGGAGTTCGTCGAGACGATTCTCTAGACCCGGCGTGGTCCCTTTGCAGGGAGGGCGCCCGGATAGTTCCGCAGCGTCCCTTGTCCTGACAGGACATCAATGCCTGGCGCTGCCCGCTGCGCTCAAGCCTCTTCGCGCAGGAGGGCGTCGATTTCCCGAACGCCGGGGTCGGCGAGGAGGGCCTCGCTGCCGTCCGGAACCAGATCGGGTCGGATGGCCAAGAGGGGACGCAGGACAAAGGCGCGCTGGGTCAGGCGCGGATGGGGCAGGATCAATTCCGGCGACTCGAACTCGATGGCGTCGTAGTAGAGCAGGTCGAGGTCGATGGGACGCGGGGCGTTGGTTTCGCGCCGGGCCGGGCGCCCCATGGCGGCTTCGATGGCCTGCGTGGCTTCGAGCAGCTCGAGGGGCGGGAGATCGGTTTCGATCTCGATGACCGCGTTGTAGAAGGCTCCAGATCCCGGCGGACAGTCCACCGGCTCGGTCTCGAAGATGGGCGAGAGCAGCAGGTGAGGGGAGCAGCGATGCGGCTGCAGCAGCGCGATTGCCCGGCGCAGGTGGGCGAGGCGGTCTCCCAGATTCGATCCCAGGCTAATGCCGACACGGGCCATTCACTTCAGGCCGAGAACGTCCTGCATGTCGAAGAGACCCTTCTCCAGCTTCTGCTCCACCAGCCACTTGGCGGCGCGGACGGCCCCCTTGGCGAAGGTGAGTCGGCTGGAGGCCTTGTGAGTCAGTTCGAGGCGTTCGCCCTGGCCCGCGTAGATGACCGTGTGATCGCCGACGACATCCCCGCCACGCAGGGCGTGTACGCCGATCTCGGCATCCGTGCGGGCACCGACCTCACCGACCCGACCGTGGCGGCAGTCCTGGTCATAGGACAGGCCGCGCGCTTCGGCGAGGATTTCGGCAAGGCGCCGGGCGGTGCCGCTGGGGGCGTCTCGCTTGTGGCGATGATGCATCTCGACGACCTCGAGGTCGAAGCTCTCACCGAGGATCTCGGCGGCGCGACGGGTCAGCCAGAACAGCGTGTTGACCCCCACGGAGAAGTTCGGGGCGTGCACGATGGGGATGTGCTCCGCGGCGCGACGAATCAGCTCGAGCTGGGCGTCGTCGTGACCGGTGGTCCCCATGACCAGGGGTTTGCCGGCGGCGGTGCAGCCCTCGATGAGCTCGTTGGTGAAGGTCGGCAGGGTGAAATCGATGATGGCATCGCTGAGGCGCAGAGCCTCTTCGAGGGAATCACCGATGTCGATGCCGGCGGCGACGCGGGTTTCCTTGTCTTCGCCGATGGCGGTGGCGACCGCTTGGCCCATGCGGCCGCGGAATCCGGTGACGAGGAGGTTCAACATGGGCGGAAGAGAGTTGGAGGCTGAGAGGAGTCAAGGTTCTCGGGAGGGGCGCTCCCGATCTTCAAAGGATGCCCAGTTGCACGAGGAGCTGGCGGAGCTGCTCGACCTTGTCTGCGGCCATTTCCACCATGGGCAGGCGCAGCTTGGGGAGGCAGGCCTGGGTCAGGCCGAGGGCCGCCTTGATGGGGACCGGGTTGGTATCCAGTCGAAGGAAGGCCTCGAAGAGGGGCGAATACTGTTGGTGGAGGGCTTCGGCGTCGGCGAGGCGCCCGTCGAGCATGGCCGCGGCGAGGTCGGCCATCGCCTTGGGAAGGAGGTTGCCGGCCACGGAGACCACACCCACGGCGCCTTCCTTCATGAACTCGACGGTGAGGGCGTCGTCGCCAGAGAGGATCTCGAATTCACTGGGGAGGGCGGCCCGGAGCTGACGGACGCGCTCGACCTGTCCGCCGGCTTCCTTGATGGCCCGGATGTTCGGGCAGGCCTCGGCGAGGCGGACGCAGGTCTCGACGTCGATCTGGATGTGGCAACGCCCCGGAATGGAGTAAAGCATCAGGGGCAGGTCCGTGGACAAGGCAATGGCCTTGTAGTGCTGGAAGAGACCTTCTTGGGAGGGCTTGTTGTAGTAGGGCGTCACCAGGAGCGCGGCATCGGCGCCAGCCTTCTCCGCCGCCTGGGTCAGGTCGATGGCTTCACGGGTCGAGTTGGAGCCGGTGCCCGCGATGACGAGACCGCGGCCATGGCTCTGCTTCACCGCCAGTTCGATGACCAGTTGGTGTTCCTCGGTTGAGAGCGTCGAGGCTTCCCCCGTGGTGCCACAGGGAACGATGCCTTTGATCCCGGCCTCGAATTGACGGTCGATGATCGCGCGGAAGGCGTCGGGATCGATCATCCCCTTCTCGTTGAAGGGTGTGACGAGGGCGGTGTGGGCTCCTTCGAACATGTCGGCTTGGGTGGGTTGAAAAGGGCGGGTCAGAGGGATTCCAGAGTCCCGGAAAAGGTGAATTCGGCGGGGCCGAGGAGGGTGACGTTTTCGTACTGCCCGGACCCCAGTGAAGAGAAGGCCACCTCCAGGGTGTCGCCTCCGGCGACGCGGACCCGGATGGGCGAGGGCACGCCGCTGAGCTCGTGATGGATCAGGGCGCAGGCCACCATGCCGGTGCCGCAGGCGAGGGTCTCGTCTTCGACGCCGCGCTCGTAGGTGCGGATGGCGAGATGGCCGGGTTCGAGAACCTGCACGAAATTGGCGTTGGTGCCCTTGGGGGCGAAATGGTCGTGGTAACGCATCGCCGCCCCGAGCCGGCGCAAGTCCACCGAGGCGAGTTCGTCGACGAAGATCAGGGCGTGGGGAACCCCGGTGTTGATGGCATGAACGGTGTAGGGACTGCCGTCGAGCTCGAGCTCGAGATTCAAGGCCAGGTCCGCGGGCTCGCCCAGCTGGATGCGGACTTGGTCGCCGACGATGTCCGCCTGGATGAGTCCCGCCGGGGTTTCAAAGGAGGTCGAATCGATCTTTCCCCCCTCGAGAAAGTGGACGAAGCGGGCGAAGCAGCGCGCGCCGTTGCCGCACATTTCAGCCTCGCCGCCATCCGCATTGTAGTAGCGCATGCGGTGGTCGCCCCCGTTCTCGGCGGGCTCCACGACGAGCAGGCCATCGGCCCCGATGCCGCGCTGGCGCTGGCAGAGTCGGGCGATTTGGGCGCGGTCGAGGGCGAGGGACAGATCACGGTTGTCGAGAACGACGAAATCGTTCCCCGCGCCGTTCATTTTCCAAAAACGAAGCATGGCAGTATGGCTTGGCGGGAGCGGATCAGGTTAGACTGCCTTGACCGCGTCCACAAGCGGTTTGACAAAGGCCTCCACTTTCGCGCCAAGCTCGGGATCGGCTCCCAGGCGGCCGATTTCCCTGACAATGGCGCTACCCACGACGACCCCGTCCGAGGTACGTCCCACCGCGGCGGCCTGGTCTGGGGTGGAAATGCCGAAGCCCACGACCACGGGGACCTCGGTGTGGCGGCGGATCGCGGCCACGTTCTCGGCGATTCCCTCCGCGAGGTCGCTCTGGGTTCCGGTGACGCCTTCGCGGGAAACGTAGTAGATGAAGCCCTCGGCGGCCTCGGCCAGTTGGGGGATGCGCTCGGGCGCGGTGGTCGGCGCGACGAGGCGGATATGCCGCAGCCGGCCATTCTCGGCCAACTCGGGATTGAGGGGGGCCTCGTCAGGGGGCAGGTCGAGCAGCAGCACCCCGTCGACTCCGGCCTCGGCCGCGTCCTCGTGAAAGCGGTCGAAGCCGTAGCAGTAGATGGGGTTGAGATAGGTGAAGACCACGATGGGGAGCTCCGAGTGCTGGCGGAACTGGCGCACGAGTTCCAGAACCTTGGCGGTGCTGGCCCCGGCTTCGAGGGCCCGATGGGCGGCCATCTGGTTGACGATGCCGTCGGCCATGGGATCGGAGAAGGGCAGGCCCAGTTCGATCACGTCGACTCCGGCCCGCTCCAAGGCGAAAAGGACCTCGAGGCAGCGGTCCATGGTGGGGTCCCCGGCGCAGACGTAGGAGACAAAGGCGGGTTTTCCGGCTTGGCGCAGTCCGGCAAAGCGTTGGTCGATGCGATTGGGGGCGGTCATGAAAGGCAGGTCGCGGCAGTATCGGCGGAAATCTCCAAGTGACAAGGCGCTCAGCTCAACCCAGGCGCATCCGGTAGTCCTCGTAGCCGAATTCGCGGAGCAGGGTGACTTCGCCGTTTTCTTTGAAAAGGGCGATGGAGGGCAGGGGAACGCCGTTGAAGGTGGTCGTCTTCACCATGGTGTAGTGAGACATGTCGTGGAAGAGGAGGCGGTCGCCAATCGCGGGGAGGCGGTCGAAGCTGTAGTCGCCAATGACGTCCCCGGCGAGACAGGTCGGCCCCCCGAGGCGACAGGTCACGGCCTTGGCCTCCGGATCGCCAGCGCCTTCGATGACGGGATGGTAGGGCATTTCCAAAACGTCGGGCATGTGTGCGGTGGCCGAGAGGTCGAGCACGGCGATGGGCAGGCCGTTCTCGACGACATCGATGACCGTCCCAAGGAGCACCCCGGTGCCCACGGCAATGGCTTCTCCGGGTTCCAGGTAGATCGTCAGATGGGGATAGCGCGCCTGGGTGTCGCGTATGAGCTGGATGAGGCGCTCGAGGTCGTAACCGGGCGAGGTGATGAGATGCCCGCCCCCGAAATTGAGCCATTTCATCCGCTGAAGAGGGGAGTCGAACTTGGTGAACACCGCCTCGAGGGTGTGCTGCAAGGCCGTGGCCCCCTGTTCGCAAAGGGTGTGGAAGTGCAGGCCTTCCAAGCCCTCGAGGTCCGCCCCCTCGAGATCGCGGGCGAGGACCCCGAACCGGGACCCCCGGGCACAGGGATCGTAAATCTCGGCCACGGCCTCGGAATACTCGGGGTTGACCCGCAAGCCAGCGGAGACGCGCGGCTGGGCCAGCACTTCCTCCCGGTAGCGGTGCCACTGGTGCAGGGAATTGAAGACGAGGTGGTCGGCAAAGCCGAGCAGCTCGGTCATCTCGGCGGGCTTGTAGGCGGGGGAAAAGACGTGGACCTCCCCACCGAATTCCTCGTGCCCGAGCCGGGCCTCGTGCAGGCCACTGGCGGCCGTGCCCGCGAGGTAGGGGCGCAGCAGGGGATAGAGCGGGAAACAGGCGAAGGCCTTCTGCGCCAGGAGGATGCGGGCGCCGGTTGCCTCTTGGACGCGACGGAGGATTTTCCCGTTGTGGTGGAAGCGCCCCTCGTCGAGCACGTAACAGGGGGTGTCGATTCCGCTGCGCTCAAAGGCGGCGAGGAGGGCGGCGGCATCGCCGCGGTAGAGGCCAATCTCGGGTTGGTCGGACATGGGATGTCGGCTCGCGGGAGGGATTCCCCAGGACCCGGCGCAGGGACCCTGGGCGGTTGACCGCTCTCAGGAGGGGAGCGGCCGTTGGCAGGGCCAAGCCCTCAGGGCAGGGGAAGCGGTTCGGCGTCGATGACTTGCCAGGGCAGGCCCCAGTCCATGCAGTCGGCGAGGAAGGGATCGGGATCGAGCTGCTCCAGATTCCAGACGCCGGGCTTGAGCCAGGCGCCGGAGTAGAGCTGGCGGGCGCCGATCATGGCCGGAACCCCCGCGGTGTAGCTGATCGCCTGGCTCTTCACCTCGCGATAGCATTCCTGGTGGTCACAAACGTTGTAGATGAACTTGGTCGCGGTGGCCCCGCTTCCCTTCAGCTTGCCGGTGATGAGGCAGCCGATGCAGGTCTTGCCTTTGGTGAGCGGGCCGAGGGAGGCGGGATCGGGAAGGAGCTTCTTGAGGAACTGGATCGGCACGATGGAATGGCCCTCGTATTCGACGGGCTCGATGGAGGTCAGGCCGACGTTCTGGAGCACCGTGAGATGCTTGATGTAGTTGTCCGAGAAGGTCATCCAGAAGCGGATGCGCTTCAGGCCCGGCAGGTTCTGGGCGAGGCTCTCGAGCTCCTCGTGGTAGAGCAGGTAGATGCGGCGGGTGCCGACTTGCTCGTCGGGAAAGGGGTGGTCGAGGCCGAATTCCAGGGGACGGGTTTCCTTCCATTCCCCCTGCTCCCAGTAACGCCCGTTGGCGGTGATTTCGCGCAGGTTGATCTCGGGGTTGAAGTTCGTGGCGAAGGGCAGGCCGTGGTCGCCGGCGTTGGCATCGAGGATGTCCACGGTCTCGATGCTGTCGAAGAGGTGCTTCAGGGCGTAGGCGCAGTAGACGTTGGTCACTCCCGGGTCGAAACCGGAGCCGAGCAGGGCGGTCAGTCCGGCTTCTTTGAAGCGGTCCTGATAGGCCCATTGCCACTTGTATTCAAACTTGGCCGTGTCCGGGGGCTCGTAGTTGGCGGTGTCGAGGTAGTGGACGCCGCTGGCGAGGCAGGCCTCCATGAGCGCGAGGTCCTGATAGGGAAGGGCGATGTTCAGCAGGGCCTTGGGCTTCACCTCGCGCAGGAAGGCGACGGTCTCGTCGACATTGTCGGCATCGAGCTGGCGCGTGCGGATCTGCACACCGGTGGCCTCCAAAACATCGGCGGCAATGGCCTCGCACTTGTCGAGGCTGCGACTGGCCAACCAGATTTCGCCAAAGGTCTCGGCGTCCTGCGCGCACTTGTGGGCGACAACGTTGCCGACGCCTCCCGCTCCGATGATGACCGTTTTCTCCATGGTACTGGAGAAAACGCTCCCTTTCACAGGGGGAAAGTCAACGCCTTTTCTCGAGGCCGACGGGCCTTTCTCCCGCGGTCTGTCGCGTCGCGCCGTTTGGGCCGAAGGACGGGAAACTGTCCTCTCAGCCGCGGGGGTGAAAGGACGAACTTTCCGCCAATTTGTGCCAGAGGGCCTTCTCCTCCTCGGTGAGGGTGGTCGGCAATTCCACGGCCACGGTCACATAGAGATCGCCGTAGCCTTGAGCTCCGTCGGGGAGCCCCTTGCCGCGCAGCCGCAGGCGCGTGCCCACCTGGGTGCCGGGTTTGACCGTCACCTTGACGTCCCCGTGGGGGGTGGGGAGGGTCACGCTGGTCCCCAGGACCGCCTCCCAAGGGGCCAGGATCAGCTCCGAGACCAAGTCTGCCCCATCCGGCTTGAAGAGCGGATGCCGCTCCAGGCGGACGCGCAGATAGAGGTCGCCGTCGGGGCCGCCATTTCGTCCGGGGTAGCCCAGGCCGGCGCAGCGGATGCGCTTGCCCTCGCTGATTCCCTTGGGGATCTTGACCCGGATCTTGGATTCCCGGCCCGATTGCCCGTCGTCCGAGGGGCGTTTCAGACGGATCTCCCGGGTGGCCCCGTGCATGATCTCGTCGATGGTGACGAGCAGGTCGGCTTCGATGTCCTCGCCCGCGCGGGGACGCCGGCTGGACGTCCCCCGGCTTCCGCTGAAGGCGCCAAAGGGATCGCCGCCCCTTCCACCGAAGAGACTCTCAAAGAAATCACTGAAGCCCGTGCTGCCGCCAAAGTGGTATTCGAAGCCCCCCCCACCGGGATAGCCTTGATAGGCGGAGAAATCCTGACCTTGTTGCCAATCGGGGCCCAGGGTGTCGTATTTCTTGCGCTTCTCCGGATCGCCGAGGACCTCGTAGGCCTCGTTGACCGCCTTGAAGCGTTCCTCGGCATGGGGCTGATCCTTGGCGACGTCAGGGTGATACTGGCGGGCGAGTTTTTTGAAGGCCCGCTTGATCTCCTCCTGCGAGGCGTCCTTGGAGACGCCAAGGGTTTCGTAATAGTCTCGGTATTGGACGGCCATCACGTCAATCTCGGGTCGGGGAAAGGGCCCGAACGGCGGGAAAAGGAACCAAAGCTTGACCGTTTCCGCAACGGGGAAAGCGGAACGGATTCAGGGAGAGAGGCTTGGGGAAAAGCCCCTGCGGTCAGGGCGTGACCTTCTTCACATACTGAGCCTTCAGGGCGATGGACATGCCATCCATGCGGCAGGAAATTTCATGGTCGCCGTCGACCAGGCGGATCGGCTTGGACTTGGTGCCGGACTTCAGCACGTGGGAACTGCCCTGCATCTTCAGATCCTTGATCATGGCGACGATGTCGCCGTCGGCCAGGACGTTCCCATAAGCGTCCTTGACGACACGGTCCTGGCTGGCCTCCTCGCGGGGCCATTCGTGGCCGCAGGTGAGGCATTCGTAATGTTCCTCCAGGGTGAGGAGGTCGTCCATTTCACACATCGGGCAGGCTGGGGAGCTCATGCCGGGAAGTAAGCGGCGATGCCGGGGGAGGGCAAGTTTTTCCCGGTGGACGAGAGGGGATGACTGCGGCACCGGCCTCATCCCGGAGTTTGGGGCGCTCCCACCAGAGGGCTAGGCAAAGATCGCGTCATTGCGGTCGCAGGCGAATGGCATTGATCGTCGCGGGCCGACATGGTAGAGAAAGGTGGCCATGTTGCGCGCTTCCACCGCCATCCTCCTGGTGCTGCTGATCGGAAACCCGATCTGTTGTTGCGCTACGGATCTTCCCGCCCCGACGGAGGCGCACTCCTGTTGCCAGCACGCCGTTTCGCCGGGCAATGTGGACGAGGAACCCGGGGAGGCTCCGGCCCCGCTTTGTCCCTGCTCAAAGCTTCGGGACATCGTGGTGGCCGACAAACGCATCGTGCCGCCCCCGACTCTCCAGAGCGCCTTGCCGACGCTGCTGCCTTGGCAGGGGACGGGCTTCGTGGCTTCGGTGGCGCGACCTTGCCCGGGCGAAAATTCGCGACCCCTCTCGCGGGTGGAGGCACCACCGGTTTCCTATTCCCTCCTCTACCGCGTCTGGCGATGCTGAATCGTCTGGCGAGCCGTGCACGACCGCGCTCTTGCTGTCCGTGTCGACCTCCGGTCGGGACACGGAAAGGAGGGCGAAACCGGCGTGCCGGGGGATCCCCTCCCGACCGGAATGTAACTTTCTTCGGCCCATTCGGTATACCGATTGAGCCATACTCATCGACGACCAAACCCAACCTGAAATACCATGAAAATCCTGATCACCACCCTGCTTGCCAGCGCCTTCGCCCTTGCCGTTTCGACCGCTCGTGCGGAAGAGAAGACCCTGGAGGGCGAAATGTCCTGTGCCAAGTGCAACCTCAAGCAGGCCGACAAATGTGAAGACACCCTGAAGGTGGGCGACACGCTCTACCTCCTTGAGGAGGGCGGCAAGCGCCGCACCAGCGAGCACGTCTGCTCCGGAACCGAGAAGGCCAAGGTCACCGGCAAGGTCGAGGAGCGCGACGGGAAGAAGTACCTCGTCGTTTCCAAGATCGAGATTCAGTGATCTTGCCTGAGGGCCCGGGAGCGCCCTGACACGTCTCCCTTTCAATGGACGCGTCGCTTCGGAAAACCGGAGCGGCGCGTTTGCTTTGGGGGCCAAGGACTGGCCGGAGAGGCGCGCGACGTGGAAGCCCTTCGTCAGGGGCGACGCGCCAGGCGCAGGACCCATTCGAGTCCTTCCCGTCCGGGATAACTGAGCTGGGGACAGTAGCTCTCCACCAAGGTGAAGCGATCTGAACCGACAAAGCGCTCCTCCAACTCCGCCAGCGTGCAGCCATGCGGTGGTCCCTCGCCGGGACGGTGCGAGTCGTCGTAAGGATCCAGGTAAAACACACCCAGAAGCTGTCCTCCCGGCTCCAGCACCTCATGGACGGCGCGAACGTAGTCCTCGCGCCGGGCCGGATCGATGGCGCAGAAACAGGTGTGCTCCCAGACCCATCGGTAGGCGCCCCGATGGGCCCGGGGCAGCGCGAAAAGATCGGCGAGTTCGAAATGGGTCCTGACATCAGGCGACTGGCGCGTCGCTTGCTCGACGGCGAAGGGAGAGAGGTCGATGCCCACGACGCTTTCGACCGAGCTGGCCTCCGCCAAGGCACGGACGTCGTGTCCAAAGCCGCAGCCGGGCACGAGGATCGCGCCAGAGAGGGTGCCCGGATGGCGTTCCATCCATTCCAGGAGCGGGGGCGCTGGGGATCCCTTGTCCCAAGGCGTCTCGCCCTGGCGATAACACTGTTCCCAATCTGGTGAGGGGCCGGGCGAAGGTGGCATGGTAGTGAAAACTGTGCTATGGATGGGCGAACTTTTCCATGAGCAATCCCAAATCGCTGACCGACGATCAAGTCTCGCAAATCCGGGCCTGGGCCGCTGCGGGTGACGGCTTACCCGAAATCCAGAAGAAGCTGCGCGAGGAGCTGGGTCTGAGCGTCACCTACCTGGAGACGCGCTTTCTCCTCGAAGACCTCTCCATCGAGCTCCTTCCCAGTCCGGAGCCCGAAGCTCCCAAGAAGCCCGAGGCCGACGAGGAGGCTCTCGAGGGGGCGGATGGAGAGGACCGCCCAGGCGCGGCCGGCGGCGTGAAGGTCACGGTCGATCAGGTCCTCCGTCCCGGGGCGATTCTCAGCGGCAAGGTGGACTTCGACGGGCAGCACACGGCCTCCTGGTGGCTCGACCAAATGGGGCGTCTCGGCCTGGATGGGGGCGATGTGGAATTTCAGCCCAGCGAGGAGCAACTCATCGCCTTCCAGCAGGAACTCCGCAAGGTCGTCCAGCAGAGCGGATTCTAAGCGCCGCTCGCGACTCAGCGGAACACGCCGTTGACGACGTTTTCCAAGGGCGCGCCGGTGACGGCCGCCAAGGCGAGGCGGGCGGAGCTGCGGCGCATCTCGATCTTGGATTCGACGCTGCAGAAGGCGGCGTGACAGGTGACAATCAGGTTCGGGGTGGCCGCCTCCTCCGGGCTGCGGAGGGGTTCGTCCTCGACCACGTCCAGGCCAGCTCCGGCGAGTCGGCCTTCCCGCAGGGCGGCGAAGAGGGCCTGCTTTTCCACCACGGCTCCCCGGGCGGTGTTGACCAGAAAGCTCCCGGCCTTCATCCGGGACAGCTCGCCGGCGCCAATGAGGTGATGGGTCTCGGCATTGAGGGGGCAGTGGAGGGAAAGCACGTCGCTGATTTGAAGCAGCTCGTCGAGCTGGCGGCAGCGCTGCAGGCCGAGGGCCTTGTCCGCTCCGTTGGGCAGGTAGGGATCGTAAAAGGCCACGCGGAAGCCGAGGGCCTTGGCCCGCAGTGCCGTGGCCGTGCCGATGCGCCCCAAACCGACCAGGCCGAAAGTCTGCTCGCGCAGGCGGCGCAGGCGGGAGGCCACCGGGATGCTCCAGCCGAGCCGCTTGGCTTCGGCATCGAGGGGAAACAACTGACGGCACAGGGCCATGCTGAGGGCGATGGCATGATCGGCGACTTCCTCGGTGCCGTAGTCCGGCACGTTGCAGACGGCGATGCCGAGCCGGGCCGCCGCCTCGATATCCACAGAGTCGTAACCGACGCCATTGCGAATGATGGCGCGGCAGCGGCGCAGCCGGGCCAGGCCCGCGGCCCCGATGGGGGCGTTGTGCCAGACGATGAGGGCGTCCGCCTCGCAGAGGGTCTCGTCGAAGTCGGCATCGCTGTCGCAGAGATGGCGGGTGATGCGGGCGGCATCGCCGATCACGGATCGCTCCACCGTGGATTCCTCGTCCCCCTGGGGCGAGCGGATCCAGTCGACGATGGCCACGGTGGGTGGGGAGGACATGGGGAAGGGGGGCGGGAGAGCGCGGAAAGGATAAGAACCAAAGGCGGGAGAATCGAATCGTCTCGTGAATGGTCCCGGCGAACGGGAGGGGCGAGGCGGGCCTCGCCCCTGTCTCGGCTGTCAGGCTCTCAGCGCAGGGGCTCGATCGCGAGGCGGTGTTGTACCGGCCGAATGGTGGCGCGGGCGGCCTGGTGGAGCTGGGCGTGGCGGGCCGCGACCTTGTTCCGGATGGTGTCGAAGGCGGCGGCCAGCTCGGGATCGGCGGCGGCTTCCTGGGAGAGACCGCGGAAGCTGGTGATCAAGCCCTTGATGGAGACCGTTTCAAAGGCCTGCTTGGCGGCGACGGCTTCCTCGAGGGCGCGGAAGGCCCCGTCAAAGGGAGTCGCGGAGAAGGCCGCGGCCAGGTTGACGCCCGCCTCCAGCTCCTCGCGGGAGAACTCGCGCGTCTGCTCACCCCAGGTGACCTTGGCCCGTGGGGCGTCGAGTCCCTTGGCTACGAGGACGAAGCGGTTGAGCTCCTCATTGAAGCTGGCGAAGGGCAGGATGCTGCGGTTGCTCGTGGAGCTCTTGGGATCGGCGTCGAAGCAGAAGGGCCAGCGGCTGCTCTCCAGCTCGAAGGTGTGGCCAGCGACGGAGAGGACCTTGTGGCCTTCGCTGGCGCTACCGCTCCCGGTGCCGAGGTCGAGGGTGAGGGTGCCGATGGCACCGTCGAGGCCGAGACTCTTGAGGAAGGCCTGGGCCATGAGCAGCTGGCCGGGGGCCGAGGGGTGGAAGCCGTCCCCGCCGAACGGGGCGTAGTCCCGACCCAGGGCGGCCTTGGACTTGGCCAGAGCGGCCGTCATGGTGTCGTGGACGTTGGCGAAGGGCAGGCCCTTTTCCTTGGCGAGCTCACCAGCGATGTCGCGGAGGCGGGCCAGGGTCTGGTTGTAGACGTTTCCGTCGAGGCGGGTGAAGTAGTCGGGGTCGACCGCCCCGGGCGAGCCCACCACGATGTGGGTGACCCCGGCAGTCTTGAGGCCCTCGACCACCCGGGTCATGTGGGTTTGGTAGGATTTGCCGACGGCCTCGGAATAGGGAGCGTAGCTGCCGTCGTTCATCCCGTAGCAGGTGGTGGCCACGGTGGGACGGAAGATGGCGAGGTCGTTGGCCAGGCGGTTGGCGAAGTCCCCGGCGCGTTCCCCGCTCCAACCGAACTGGAAGAGGGTGAGGTCATCGCGGTCGGTGCAGGCCAGCAGGTAACACTCGATGTACTTCGAATAGATCTTCTGCTCGGTGATGCTGTCCCCGATCACCGCGACCCGAGCGCCGGATGGCAGGAACTCGGAGGCGCGGGACGCCAGCGGGGCGAGGGGGAGCAGCAAGGCGGAGAGAGCGGCGATGAGGCGAATGTTCATGGGGGAATGTGCCGAATTGGAGCGGAAGCCGGGGAGCCTGACAAGGGCGAAATCGCGGCCCCGCTTTGGCATGGTCCCAGCCGTGGCCTCCATGTAGGGAAACCGCGTCTCTTCTCCCACTGGCTGGGGAGAGCTCGCTGCGCCCTCTTTCCCAAAATCGAAGCTCGGAAGAGGGCGCGATCGAAGGGGGCGCTCAGCGCTTCTTCAGGAAGGCGATAAGGTCGGCCATATCCTGCTTGGAGATGGCGGCCTCAAGTCCGACCGGCATCAGGGACACGCCGGTGGAGCTGAGCGACTTCACCTCGGACTTGGGAAGGGTCATGGTCAGGCCGCCGGGCACCCGGAGCGTGATGGCGCTGGAATCTTCACCGTGAACCAGTCCCGCGAGGATGCGGCCATCCTTCATTTCGACCGTCTGCGAGACCCAGCGTTCCTCGACGGCGCGGTTGGGGTCGAGGATGTCGGTGAGGAGCGCCTCGGCGGGCTTGATCTTCACGTCATTGAGGATCGGACCCACCTCCACGCCGATCTTGCCGATCTGGTGACAGGTGGCGCAGGCGGCCTTCTCGTAGACGAGCGCCCCTCTCTCGGGATCGCCCTGGAGTTGCCCCAAGGCCTCGCGATAGGAGGCAATGACGGCGGCCCGGTCTCCGTCGGACTGGCCAAAGAGCTCGAGGGCCAGGGTGCGAATTTCCTCGTTGGTGGAGCGGCCATAGCTCCAGCGAGTCATCGCCGGCATGATGCCGGGGCTGATTTCGCCCGCCTTCATTTTCTTCATCAGGGTCAGGCCGGTGGTGGGGTGGGCCGTGATGAGGGTGAGGGCTTCCGAACGGGCCGCGGGCGTGAGGTGATCCCAGCGCTCGAAGAAGAAGTCCGCGACTTCTTCGCGATTGTCGCGGGCGAGAATGCGGCAGGCGGCCGCCTGAATCGAGGGGGGCTCAGCCAGGTCAATGAGCGCGGCGACGACCTCCTTCTTCTCGGCGAGGGGCCGCTGGGCAACCAGGGGGAGGGCGGCCAGGCGGGCCTCTTCGGAGGCCGCGCGGTCCCGGGCGATCACGGTGGCTTTTTCCAGCAGGGATTCCAAACGGGCCGTGCTCTCACCGAGTTCCGGCAACTTGGCCGAGATCAGGGCGGCGAGGGTGCGTTGTTTCAGCCCGCTGCGGGGCAGGCCCTCGGACAGTCCCGTGACCAAGGCAAAGTGCAGGGCTCCGGGATCTCCTTCGAGTCGCGAGAGCACCTGGGCGATCTCCGGAAGCTGGCCACGTGCCCCGATGAGCCGGGCAAAGTCGGTAAACACCGGTCCGGTGGCGGCCGCGGGCTGCTTCAGAAAGGCCTCGTCGTCGAGCAGGGCGACGAGGATGTCCAGAGCCAGGTCGGGCTTCGAAGCAAAGATGGCCTTGCGCAGCCACTCGTCATCGGGGGAGGCGGCGACGTGTTTGGCGAGGGAGGGCGCCGAGAAGGCGAGCTCGGGATGCAGGGCAATGGCGAGGAAGCGGAAGCGCGGGGCGTCCTTGCTCTCCAAGGCCGCAGTGATGTCCTGAGCCAGCGCCTCGGAGAGGCCGGCTTCCTGGGCGGCGAAGAGCACCGTCTCCAGCAGGCCGCTTTCCTTGGCGGAGGCAAGGACCTGCTGGAGGGTGTCGGCGTCCAATTTGTCGTAACCGGCCAGGGTCCAGAGGACATGGGCGGTCGTTTCGGGGCCGGGTTGGGCGGCCAGAAGCGCCTGCAGGGCCGGAACGGCGGCGGAATCCTGTTTCTCGACCAGCAGGCGCTGGGCTTCCGTGCGGGTCCATGCGTTTTCCGATTTCAGCGCCTCGACCAGTTGGGCGCTGTCCTCAGCGGGAAGCGGTTGGGCCGGGCTCGCCTTGTGGCCCTTGGGAGCGAGACGCCAGATGCGGCCCTGGTCGAGACCGGCGCGCATGTAATGGGTCTTTGCGAAGTCTTCGGGGAAGAAGCGGGCGTGGTCGATGAAGCGACGATACATGTCGACGATGTAAAGGGCGCCATCCGGGCCGGTGCGCACTTGAACCGGACGGGTCCATTCATCCCCGGAGACGAGGAAGTCCCGTCCTTCTCCGACGCGCTCGGCGACGAAGCTGGCGCCCTTGGGGACAAGACGATTGCGGGTGACGAGCTGGCCGGTGGGTTCACAGACGAAGATCTCTCCCTTGAGCTCGGGCATGAGGTCGCCCAGATAGACGCCGATGCCGCAGGCGGCGGTGTGGGTGCCCGCGTGGGCGGAGGCCGTGGTGTGGCTGAGGGCCAGGGGATAGACCGGGGCCCCCGGCTCCTGCACGTTCTCCTGTCCGGTGGTGATTCCGGCCAGCGGATTGCGCTGCACCACCTTCTGGGGCATCACCGCGAAGATCACGGGATTGCGGTTGGTGTTGAAGAAGTGGCGGTTGTAGGCGTCGAGGGTGCCGCCAAACTGACCGGTGCCGGTCACCGTCTCGATGGCGCCGGTGCGGGGGTTGTAGCGCAGGTTGAGTTTGTTGATCTCCAGGGTCTTGTCCGACTGCTCGCCGGGGTAGATCTCCTTGCCGTCGAGGCCGTTGCTGATCCAGACGTGATTGTCGAGGCCATAGCGGGGGCTGGAGACCTGGAGCTGGTTGAAGTTGGGCTCGTTGAGGGTGAAGAGGGTCTTGCGCACGTCGGCGATGTCATCTCCGTCCGTGTCCTCCAGGAAAAGGATGGCCGTGCGCGTGGTCGCCAGCAGGCCACCCTGCATGGGCATCAGTCCCTGGACGTGGTCGAGGTTGTCGGCCCAGGTGACGGCCTTGTCCATGCGACCGTCGCCATTGGTGTCCTTGAGCAGGCGGATGCGCGAGAGATAGGGGCCACCGTCTTCGACTGGGAGGGGGTAGTCCCCCATTTCCGCGACAAAGAGCCGCCCCTTCTCGTCCCAGACAATGTCCACGGGATCGCAGGTGAGCGGCTCGCAGGCCACCAGCTGCATTTCGTAATCGCCGTCGATGACCCATTGCTTGGTGCTTTCCTCGGGGGACAGGGGGAAGCGGCGAGGTAGGATGCTGTCGCCCGAGACGTCGTAGCCCATGTCGGTGGAGCGCTCCTCGGCCTGCCAGGTTTCGGTGAACTGGCCGAGGGGGTGCAGCTCGAAGCGGCGGATGAGGCAGGCGGCGAATTCGCTCTGCAGCCCGATATAGCCCGAGGAGGGATGACAATCGGTAACTTCATTGACCAGCTCTCCGTTGAGCAGGATGCGAATGGTGTCGCCCTTGCAGATCACTTCGAGACGGTTCCATTCGCCCACGGGGTTCTCGATGTCCTTGGCCCCGCGGTAGCCGCGCACGTCGGCCCAGTCCGGATCCCGGTCGCGCCAGTTGATGCGCGACATGGTCGCGCCCTCGGGCGGGAAGGTTTCCTTCGGGGCACCTGCCGTCCAGACGGGCTCCCCGTCACGGTCGCGCTTCACTTCGGCGGTGACCTTGGTGGGAGCGATGCGCCCCTCCGCATCCTTGGCGGCGAGGACGAGGATGTCGCCACTGCCACCCTCGATGAGCTGGGCCTCGATGCTGCTCATCCAGGTGACCCCGTAGGCTCCGTCGGGTCCGAAGCTATGGAGGAGTAGACCGCAGTCGCGGGCGCGGTCGGCGCGAGAGCCATGGGTGCGTTCCCCCCATTGGTAGTCGAGGACGAGATGGTAGTCGCGGTAGGCCTGCTTGGTGCGGATGTAGCCCATGCCCTCTCCGCTGACCCGGAGCACGCCGTCTTCGCCGATGGCCCAGATTTTCTTGGGGTCGTCCGAGAGGGTGATCTTGGGATTCAAGTTGACGACAAAGTCCTTCCAATCCGGGTCGGAGAGGAGGTTGACGACGGCTTTCGGCGCCTGGGCTTCCGCCGCTTCCTGGGCACGGAGCGGAGAGGCGGACAGCAGGCTGAGAAGGCTGAGGGCAAGGATCAATCGGGCCATGGTCGGGAGTGTAGCGAGGAGGGGGGAGAAGGAAAGCGCCGCTTTCGCGGAAATGGGCATTTTGGCCCTTCTCGGTTGCGCCAGGAGACCTTTCTGGGGGGACAGCCCCGGAGCCGAGACTGTGGGAATTCACTGTCCGGAGGAGGACTCCTCCGAGGCGGCCTGTTTTTGTTCCCAGCGGTAGGTCTGTCCGTCAGGGGCGAGGACTTCGATCCACTCGCCGGGAAAGGACTTGCGCTGCCAGTGGCGCCATTGTTCCTCGCGAATGGAGTCCAGGGAGACGCCTTTTTCGGAAGCTTCGTGGCGCATCAGGGTTTCGCGATCGAGGTTTTCCGCGGCCACGGTTTTTTCGACATAGTCGCCGTATTCCCCGGCCGGTCGATTGCGGATGGAAAGCAGGCCGGAGCGCCCCTCGCCCACAAGACGGCTGTTTTTCAGGTCCTGAATCTCCGACATGCGGTCGCGACGGCGGTCCATGGCGGCGCGAAAGTCCTCGGCCGCGTCGGCCTCCTGTTTGGGGGTGGCGGCGCCGTGCTGGTAGACGTGGACATCCATGGAAAGGTCCACCTTGATGGGCTCGGGGGTGCTGACGTTGACGTCGAAGGGCTTTAGGCAGGAACAGAGCGGGGCCGCCGCGACCAGCCATCCCAGGAGGAAAGGCAGCGCAGGGAATTGGGAGAAGAGGCGGGCAACGCTCGTCATGGGCTCTACGGGGCGGTCGCGATGGGGACGGGATCGGTCGGATCGGCTTGGGGGGCGGGGCGGGGACGGTCGGAGGAAGGATCCCTGTCCGATGCAGAGCTCTGGGCGGGACTGTGGTCGTGAAGATGCAGATTCAATTCGCGGGTGCCATAGGCACCGGAGAAGCGCAATTCGAGCTTGCCGGCGCGGTTGAGAAAATAAAGGCTACCGGCCCCTTTGTCGTAATCAAATCGTTTCAAAGCGATCAGGCTGAGCTCCGTGAGGCTGCGCTTCAGGGAATTCCACTCCGGGGGAAGGTTCTCCAAGATGCCATCCAGTTTGGTGATGTCGAACCAGCCGGGCGTGCTGGTCTGGAATTCTCCGGTGGTTTCCCCGACGCTCTTGTCGCGTCCCTCGGCGATCATCTTCAGCGAGACTCTGCCTTCCATGAGGAAGGAATCGGGCACGAGGATCTTGGTGATCGGACCGGTGTCGAGATCGGTTCCGGCGACCCAGGCATCCCACTTGCCCTGGTCGTTGAGGTAAAAATTGAATCCGCCTTCGGCATAGCCGGAGTAGGCCGCGCCGCCGAAATTCCCATAGATCCCCTTTTCGTCAAAGGTGGCGGTGATGTAGAGGTCCTTGGCGTCGAAGTCCTTCCACTTGGCGCGCCGCAGGGTGAAGGTCTGGACGAGGTTGTTGTCGAGCTCCTTGACCGGCACGTTGAACTGGACGTCTCCGGTGAGTCCCTCGAGTTCGACTTTGTAGTCGGGAAAGCGATAGACGTGGTCTTCATCCGGGATGTTCAGCTTCAGCTCGATGTCGCCGCCGGACATGTTGGTGGTGGCGTTGAAGGGGAAGGGGACGACTCCGACGGGCACGCCCGTCGGCGAGATGACAATCTTTCCGGCCGTGGCCTGGATGGTCTTGACCACCCAGTCGGGTTTCTTCTCTGCCTCCTCCGTGTCCAGGCCGATGCTGGCGCCCTCGTTTTGCTCACGGAAGCGCCGCTGATAGTCGATCCACCAAAAGAGTCCCTGGCCCACGTGCAGGGAGGGGCCGATCAAGTCGATGCGCTCGACCTCCTGTCGGGCGAGCCCCGCGAGACTGAACTCGACGAAGATGGTGGGCAGCTCCGCCACGGTGATAAAGGAATTGTAGGGATCCTTGATGACGATGCCGGCTAGCTCGATTTTCTGCATGGCCTCCTGAGCCAGCAGGCCGTCGAGAGAAAGGGGCAGATCCGTCAGCTTCGTTTCGATGGCGAACTGGAGTCCTTCCACCTGGGGAATGAGCGATTCGAAATGGACTCGACTCCGGGTGATCTCGACCTCGCCCAGGGTCCAGACGGGCAACGCCCGTGACGCAGGAGCCGCGGAGGGCGCGGGGGATGGATTGGTGGCATCGGTAGCGGGAGGCGACGAGGCGCTCGAGGGGGGGGACGCTTCATCGAGAGGCGGGGCCGTTGCCTGGGGCCTGGCCTCCGGAGCGGTTGGCGGGGCCGCCGGGGCGGCCTGGGGCGAGGGCGCTTCCTCGGCCCCGGCATCAGGGGGGGCGTTCTGGTCTCCGGCAATGGCCTTGAGCCCTTCCCCCACCGTGAGCACGGCCCCATCCATCTTCAATTTGTCGATGCGCCGGGTGCGTTGCAGTCCGCTGGCGGTGAAATCCACCTCCATGTGCTGGACGCGAAAAACTTCGCCCTCGGCCAGGGGCTGGCGAGCGACGGAACTGGCGGCCTGGGGGGAGGGCGGTCCCGCGGCCTCAAGCGCCCGGGCGTGGTTGCGGATGGCAAAATCCTCGAGGTGCAGCCGGTAGGAGTAGGGATCGCCGTTCCGGGGAGGGGAGGTTTCCAGGGAGAAAGTGGCGTGGACTTTGGGTACGCGTCCCGTGGCGAAGCTGGAATCGGCCACGAGTTGTCCGTCCCTGGCTTCAAAGTGCCGGGCCTTGAAGACCGGTCGGTCGATGGGCCGAGGCGTCTCCTCGCTGGGCGCGGCTCCCCGCAACCAGTCGCCCAGGGCCTCGTCGGTAAACTCGATGCGGGGGCCGTGGATGACGAGTCGATCGAGAATGTTTTCGCTTTGAAATTCGGCCCATTGTCCATCCAGCTCGATCTTCTCCGTGGAGAGCAGGGGTGCGGCGGAGGCGGCGGCCCCCGGGGGGCGGAGGTGGGTTTGCTCGAGTATGAGTCTTTGCGTTCCCTCAGAGGCAAAGCCTTGTCCTCCGCCAAAGCGCAGGTCGCGGAGCGTTCCCTGAAGGGAAGTGAAGACTTCGGGAGCTCGCGTTTCGCCAAGGTCGAGGTCGCGGAGGAGGACGGTGCTAGGCTGAATTTCTAGCTTGTCGATGATCCAAGGCGCCGTAGCGCTCGAGCCCTCGTCCGGCTCTGAGGTCGCGGGGGGCGCCGGGGCGTCGGCTTCTCCCTCCGCTTCCTCGTCGGGATGGGGGGGACGACGAGGGGACAGGAAACGGGCGAGGGTCTCGTTGGTGACGAGAAGGTCGGCTTTCTCCAACACGATCGTCCCGATCCGGTGCGACTCGAGCAGGCTTTCCAGCGAGTCTAGCTCCAGACGGATCGACTCGGTGGAAAGAAAGGGGAGTCCGCCGGAGCCGGCCTGGACCTCCCTGAAGACGAGCTCCAGGGGGGCTTCGCTATGCCAGCGTCCCTCCGCAAAGCGGAAGGGGGGACTGGTGAAGG
Source organism: uncultured Akkermansia sp. (assembly GCA_964552315.1). GTDB lineage: Bacteria > Verrucomicrobiota > Verrucomicrobiia > Verrucomicrobiales > DEV007 > Arctic95D-9. Next base: position 28,772 of record CAZKGI010000018.1, read on the forward strand.
AGCAGTCGAAGGCAAGGTCGGGAAGGATCGGGCCGCCAGGCTGGCCATCGAATCCCTGAATCGAAAATTGCCCGTCCAGGATGGCGAGGCTTTGCCAATGGAAGGAACGGGTGGAGGGCTCGGCGGGCGAGTCGGGGGCCGGCGTGGGGGAATGGGAAATGGACTCGGGAGGATCCGGGGCTTTCTGCTTCGGGTAAGCCAGGGTTTGCGGCGTGACCCGCAAGCGCGGTCGCTCCAAATGGAGGGGGCCAAATTCGAATCGTTGCAGGTCTGCGGTGACACGGCCTTCTCCAGAAAGCGCGGCGATGCTTCCGTCCCGTGCCTCGGGACCGATGCGGATTTCGCTGAGACGCCAGGCGAAGGGGGTGCGACTCAGCCCTGAGGCTTCGAAATCGAGCGCCTCGGTGTGAAAACTCCAGCGCCCTTCGATTCGCGGCACCATGTCGATAGCGACGAGAAAGCGGCTGTCCTCCACGACCAAGGCGCCGGTGAAGAGGGCGAGACGGGAGAGCAAGAAAGGCTCCGGCGGGGGTTGATTCTCCTGCGGGTTGGCGGGGCGGGAAAAGGCGGAGAGGATGGCCTCGTCCACCCTGACATCCGCCTCACGTATCGTCAGGTTTTCAAAACGGCCCGTGTTTCTCAGTTCCGAAAAGCGGTAGGTGAGGAGCACTTCGGGGATGGAGGCCAGGAGCGCGTCCGCCGGGGCCCCCTTGGGGGAGAGGAGCAAGTTTTGAACCCGGATGGTGCCGAGAGGAGTGAAGTCGATCTCCTCGACAGACACCCGAAAGGGCTCCACGAGAACGGCGAGCGCCTGGTTGAGGAGGCGGACCCGGTTCAGGTAGAGCAGCAGCGCCAGCAGGGAGACGAGCAGCAGAACGCCCGCGACGAGGAAGCTGGCCCGCACGAAAAAGCGGACGAGCCAGCGCAGAATGCCACGCAGGGGTCGACGTCTCGGGGTCGGGTCTGGAGCTGGGAGGTCCTCGGCCACGCGTGGTTAGTATAGTTCCGGGCAGTGGGATTGGCGACCGCTCGCTAGGGATCCGGGGATAGGGGGGGCTCCGTCCCCGCCTTGAACAAGCGACGCATCGACTCCAGAGGCACCCCGGCCTTGATGACCATCTGCAGATCGCGATCCTCTTCCTTCTCCCCGTGGTAGAGGATGGTGCTGGTGCTCACGGCGAGACCGACGAGTTCCCCCTGCAGGTTGAAAATTCCGCAGCCGCTGGAGCCCTGGGCGAAATCGGCCGTGAGTTGGAGGCGGGGAACCCCTTCCTTGGAGCTCAGGTAGCGGCGCGAGAGGTGCCCCCGGGTCAGGCTGAAGAAGTGCCCATCGGGATGAGAGAGAACAAAAAGTTCCTCGCCGATCTGGGGGCCTTCTCTGGCCAGGGGCGCGGCGGCCAGATGCTTGGCTCCGCGCAGCTGGACGAGGGCGAGGTCGTCCTTCTTTGAGGCCGCGAGAACCGCCTCGATGGGGTAGAGCTCTCCGGCCGCGGTCATCGCCCCGAAGATCAGGGCATCGCTGCTGTCGATGACGTGGTAGCAGGTCAGGACGAGTCCGTCAGGATGAACGACCACTCCGCCGGAGAGTCGGGCATGGCGTTGACCGCATTCCTTGCAGGGATAGAGATGCCCGAGCACGAGGGTGGCTTCACGGGCGGAGGCGATGCCCGCCGGCCCGGAGCGGTCGGCGGAGGGCGACAATCGCGGAAGGGGGAGTTCCGTCGCCGCGACACGGGACAGTTGCTTGCGCAAGCCCGGTCCACTCCCCTGGATGCCGTCTTGATAGAGTTGGCCAAGCTGCGTTTCGAAGCGAGTCTTGAGGGCCTCGTCGTCAATCCATTCCTCCGCGCGCAGGGGCAGGATCCCGCAGAGCGTGGAGAGGACCGCAGTGCAGATCAGGTAAGTCGGAGCCTTCATGTGATCTCGGTCTGCTGGCGATAGGCGGCCTGGAGCCGCGCAATCTCGGAGGGCCGATCTAGTGCCCGCCCGCCGAGCCTCGCGACGGGCTGGATCTCGCGCAGGCTGGAAGTGAGAAAGGCCGCTTCGATCCGATCCAACAGGGACGCCGGCACGGGGCGTTCCTGGGCGGCGAGGCCCAGCTCCGCGAAAAGCCCGAGGACGGTGGCGCGGGTGATCCCGGGTAGGCAGCCAGAATCGAGGGGGGGAGTGCACCATTGCCCCTCGATCTTCACAAAGAGATTGGACCAGGCCCCCTCGCAGAGCTCGCCCCGGGTGTTGCAGAAGAGCGCCTCGTCGCCGCCCTGCTCCCTCGCGAGGCGCTGGGCCAGCAGCGAGTCTCCGCCTTGCGTGCACTTGAGGCCGACAAGGAGGCTGCGTTCATTGCGCACCAAGGCTGGGTCCGTGTAGACGACGGCCTCGCCGGCATGGGCCGGTGGAGACGTGGCCTCCAACCACCAGGACTCTTTCCCCGGACCGGGGGAGGAAAGGGTCAGGCGGAGCCGCGCCCGGGCGGCATCCTGAAGGCCGTTCTTCTCCAGCAGCGTCCCCATGGCCGACCATAGCGCTTCCTCTTTGGGGCAGGTGAGGCCGAGGCGTGCGGCCCCCTCGCGGAGGCGCCGGTAGTGGGCTTCGAACTGGAAGGGACGCCCCTGATAGGCGGCGAGGGTTTCGAACAGCCCGAATCCATAGGCAGCCAGTCCGTCTCCCGCGGGCAGCAGGGGCTGCTCGACGGGGCTTAAGGTGCCGTTGAAGATGAGAAACATGGGCGCTGGGGGGGCGCTCGGGGAGGGCGCGGGCGGGGGTGGAGGGTGCAGAATAATGCTGGACGGACGACCGGGCTTTGGCAACTTCCGATCGGCGGTCCGTACGACCCCCGTGCGATGATTGCCGCGCTCCTGACGACCGTATTCTTTGCGTGTTCTGCCGTGACCGGGCAACGGGTCGCGGTGAGACTCGGGGGGGCTTGGGGCAATTTTGTCAGGCTATTGCTGGCCGCGCTGATCCTGGGTCTGCTGGTGCTGGTCCTCACTCCCGATGCCCTGCGCTGGCCTTCCTTTACCTGGTTTTTTGTCAGTGGCCTAATTGGTTTCGGCCTGGGTGACCTGGCTCTCTTTGCCGCCTACGAGCGCATCGGGTCACGCCTGACCGTCCTCTTGAACCTGTGCCTGGCCCCCCTCTTTGCGATGGGCTTGGAATGGGCCTGGCTCGGGAACGGGGTGGGCCCGAGGGTGCTGCTGTGTGCCTGCCTCATCCTTCTGGGGGTGGGCCTGGCCGTTCGTCCCGGGGCGAAGTCTCGTCAGAAGATCGAGCGACGGGGCAAATTCCATGTGGGCCTGCTGGCGGCGGTAGTGGCGGGCTTTGGTCAGGGGAGCGGAGCCGTAATCAGCCGCAAGGCGGAAGCTGTTGCCCAGCTGATTGGGGCCGAGGGCTCGGGAATCACGGCGGCCTTTCAGCGCGTGCTGGCGGGCGTGTTGTTTTCCGGAGTGGCGGTGCTCCTCATCCGCCTGTTCGGTTCCCGCGCGGAATGGGAAACCTGGCGCATGCCCTTGAATCGGCAGATCGCGCCCTGGTTGCTGGGCGCTGCCCTCTTCGGTCCCGTCGTCGGGGTGAGCTGTTTTCAGTGGGCCCTGCAGAGTCTCGAAAGCGGCGTGGTGCTCGCCGTCGTCTCCCTCTCTCCCATCGTGATGATGCCCCTGGCGGCCCTCACGGAGGGCGATCGCCCCAGCCGTTTGGCCATTGTGGGCGCCCTTCTGGCCGTGGCCGGCGTGGTCTTGCTGAACCTCTGGGCCTGAGCGGCTCAGTTCTGCCCGTGCACGTAGGGGCAGGGGGGCGTGCTCATGCCGACGAGGAGGTGGGCCAGGCCGGGGTGGAAGCGCAGGATGTCTTCCGCGAGGGCGCGCAGGCCTTCGTCAAAAGCCCGTTGGACTTCGGGATCGTTGGCGCAGGCATGGGCCGGCGCCGCGGAGGCGGAGGCCAGCAGAGCGAGAGCGTGGGAGGTGCCGGAGTCGTCAGCAGAGTCGGGCAAATACATGGCGGCAGGAGCGGGTCGTGGGTTCGAGGTGAGTGGTGGAGAGAGCTGAGGGTCGTCATCCCATCGATCCGGGCTCATAACGCGGCGAGGGCGCCTGACCGTCGCGCTGCAGGTCGCGGATTTTCTCCTTGAGCAGCACATGCGCGGTGTCGGCAGCGTTTTTCCCGTAGAACCCGGATGCCGAGAGCAGCTCCAGCAACTCCTTCACCTGGGGGGTGGTGGAGATCGTGATCTGGACGGTCTCGGTCGTGTTCTTGGGCCTCGCCATGTAAGATCCCCAAACTTATGGGATAACAATGGCATTGTTATAGGGAACTTGTCCGGCAAGTCAAAGCTTTTGATCGAGAAGGCGAAAAAAATGAGTCTTGCGTGGAAATGGGCTGTTCTCCTGAACGGCTCGGAGGAAATGGAGAGGGGCAATCACGCGATGCGGGAGGTAGGATCGGCGGCAAAAGGATTGCGAAGCGCGCCGAGGCGGATCAGGTTTCCGGCATGAGTGATCCCGTTGCGCGCCGGTCCATCCGCCTCGTCCTCTCTGTCCTGACTCTGGTCCTGGCCTCCCTGTTCTGGGCTTGTCAGGAGCGATCGAGCGAAATCCCTTCTCCCGAAACACCGGCAGAGACCGCTCCGGGAACGGACGCTCCCCCGACCCCGGCTGAGACTCCGGCTACTCCCACCAGCGCCCCTGTCACTGAACCCAAAACCGACGCGCCCGAGACGGCGAAGCCCCAAGATGCGATGAAAGAAGCCAATAATGCCGCAGCCCCCGGGAAGAAGCAGGAAGTCATCACCCTCGGAGGGGGGTGCTTCTGGTGTGTCGAGGCGGTGATGAAGCGGCTCGATGGCGTGCAGAGCGTGGTGTCCGGCTACATGGGAGGTCACGTCGAAAATCCGACCTATGAGCAAGTCTGCACGAAAACGACCGGACACGCCGAGGTGGTCCAGGTCACCTTCGATCCGTCGGTGATCACCCTCGACGAGATCCTCGATGTGTTCTGGCAGGCACACGATCCCACCACCCTCAATCGCCAGGGCAACGATGTCGGTCCCCAGTATCGCTCGGTGATTTTTTATCACTCGCCCGAGCAGCGCAACGTAGCAGTGCAGTCCATGAAGCAGCTGGATGAGAGCAAGGCCTATGAATCGCCCGCGGTGACTGAAATTGTCGAGGCCTCCACTTTCTGGAAGGCCGAGGACTATCATCAGGATTACTACGACCAGAACAAAGACTCCAATCCCTACTGCCGTCTCGTCATCTCCCCCAAGCTGAAGAAGCTTGGCATGGAGTAAGGGCAGCAGAGCGGGGGAACAGGTCGTCTTTTGGAAGACTTGTGACACCCTGACGCCTCTCAAATGACCTGTCCCTCTCGCGCGAGAGGGACGCGGATCAGGGGGGCGGGGGCTGACCCGATTCCACGCGGCGATGGACGCTTAGGGTGACGTTGCCGTGGAGGTCGTGGTAAGCGACGACATCATCCATTTTCATCAGCACCCAGGGGGAGAAGAGGTCCGCCCCGTTCTTGGTAAAGACGATGTCATCGGCAACGTGGATGCAGCCGTGGATGACCTGGCCGCCGGAGTGAAGGAGGACCATATCGCCGAATTGTAGGGGCGGTAGGGTGGTCTCGAATTCCTGGGCAATTAGCCGAGCCTGCTGAGGGCTGTCGGCATACACGTCCCGTGGAACGAAGTGGAAGAAATTGTAGCAGGTCCAGAACCAATCAGGGAAGCGTCCTCGAACGCCGTCGGCGGGCGTGGGGAATCGATTCAGCAACTGACGCGGGGTGGCCGGAAGGAGATGGGAGAGGTCGACTGTGCCCCCCTTGCGGGCTTCAAAAATGGACTCGAGCAAGGGCATGACCTCCTTGTTCTTGTAACCTGCCGACCAGTAATCTCCCAACGCTTCGTTGAGCGTTTCCTCGGTGAGGCGGAGCCGGACTATGAGGCTCTGCTTGCGCAGGAGACCACACAGGATGGCGTGCTCCTCCAGTGTGGACGAGGCTCGTCGCAGGGTGAAGGGCGTGTCGGCGAAAAAGAATCCCCGCTTGCGTGGAGTGGGGTAGGCAAGCTCGGCGATGTCGCGGATGGCACTGCGGGGCACCGCACTGCCGGCGAACCAGGAGGAGAGATTCTCGGAATCGATGTAGATGGGCCGGGCACAGTAGCGGTTCTCCTCGTAGCGGGCGAGGAAGCGGTAGAGCCGCTCACGCACGGGAAAGCTCAGATTCAGGACCATTTCATCGCTGGGAAAGATCCGAGTCACTTCGCCATCGCTGATGATCACGGATTCATTCAGCAGGGATTGGACCTCCGCATCATTCAATCCCTCCTCCTGCAGTCGTTCGAACAGGCGGTTTTCATCCATAAAGGGAAGGGTCCACTCCACCTGTTGGGAGGGAGTAATGATGTACTGGAGATAGGATCCGGGCGGATCGAGGGGGATCCGATAGTATTCCAGCTGTCCCCAGGGACCGGGCGGGGGGGTGATGATCTCGCGTGATCGCAGCGGCTCGGCCCCGATGGCAAGGCCAGGCGGGGAGAGGAGGAGATGCGCAAGAAGGAGGAAGGTGATGCGCATGTTAGTGGAGCGGTTTCCGTCGATAGACCCGCTCGTAGAAGACCGTTTCATCGAGATAGACGGAGAGCATGTCGGATTTCCGCGTCAGGATGAAGGGACGAATAAAGCTGGCGCCGTTCTTCGTGAAGACGATGTCGTCGGCAATGTGGACATAGCTGTGGAGGAAGTTGTCGTCGGAATTGGTGAACATGCAGACGACATCGCCGAAGCGCCGTTCGCCTTCGATGGGCTCAAAATCTCCCTCAAGATGTTGATGGCAGGAGAGGGAATCAAGCAGGCGCGGGGAAGCCTTGCGGTGGAAGAACTGGATCGAGGCCCAGAAGCAGTCTGGAGTGTTGTTGGGGAAAACATCCCGAAGGTTGGTGAATCCGTAGAGGTAGCGACGTGGCACCGGGGGGAGGATCTGCACGAGGTCGATGCGGTCGACGCCGCTGGTGGAGAGCACGCCGCGAAGAGTCGATTCGATTTCGCGGTTCCAGCCGCCCGCGGACCAGTAGTCGATGACCGCGTCCAGGTCGGTGTTTTCGTCCAGCACGAGGCTCACCATGAGCCCCTTGGTGGCAAAGATGGCGCGGAGAAAATTGTGCTTCTCTTCGATGTCTCCACCGAGCTGTCGGAGGATATAGGGGCGGTCCATGAGGCTGAGGACATTGCGCCTCTTGAAGGACATCCGCTTGACCAGTTCGAGTGTTTTCTCCGAAACTCGGCCGTTTTCTAAGCTGGAATAATCTCCGCCTTCCAGGTTGATCACCGTCTTTGAGAAGAAATAGTCGTTGTTGAGTCGGAGCCAGCGTGCCAGGGCGGACCGGTTTTCCGGCGTGAGGCTTTCGATGATGGCGTCCGTCAGCTCGAGGTCCAGACCGCTCGGGCTCTGCTTCCAGACGCCCTCCCGCTCTACGAGGTTGAGGGTCGCCGGGGAGAAGCCCAGCTCGCGCAGAAGGGCATTCACGGCCGCCTGATCGAGATCTCCGAAGTTCCACGAGGACGTCTCGTTGTATAGCGATTCCCAGAGATGGGAGGTCGGTGGCTCGAGGGTGACCGGATAGGATTCGATGACCCCCCAGGGCCCGGTGGAGCGGACCACCAAGGAATTATTCTCGTCGGCGGCACCCAAGCCCGGGGAGAGTGGGATTAGGGAGGAGGCCACGGTTAGGGCAACCGTGGATAGCGAGAGGACAAAAGGACGAAGCGGCGATCGTCTGGGCGATCGCTGGGAGGAGGGGTCCATGGATGGGGTATGCGGAATTCTAACGCGGGAATGAAAATAGAAAATGCAAATCGCTAGCGGGTTGCGTTCCGAGGCGTGGCAGCTTTGCGCCATGTCGTGCACTCCTTCGAGTCATGGTTCGCGCGGGATCCCTTCCGCCGCGCCCCCCGGAGCGGAAGGTGGCCCTGGGAGGTCGAGTCATGGGGCGGTCGTGGACTCCTGGGCCTGAGGACCTGTGACCGGCGCGCTTCCGGGGCCGGTGCAAAGAGATTTGCGAATTGGGTCGTGTTGGCTTATCAGATCATTCTGACACCGCTCATCCAAGCACCGCAACACCATGGCTAAGGAGAATCTCGAAATCACCGCGTATTTGAAGACCTTCTGCGGATGGAGTGAGGGCGTGCGCGCCGTCTTCCGCAAATACGGCCTCGCCTACACGGAAAAGGACATCATCAAGAATCCCGCCTTCCGCTGGGAAATGGAGCAAAAGAGCGGACAGCCGCTCTCGCCCTGTGTCGAGATCAACGGCACCATGCTCGCCGACATCAGCGGCGAGGAGGTCGAGGAATGGATGATCGCCAACGGTCTTCTGGAGCGCAGTGATGCCCTGCCCGATGCGCCCATCAATTCGGCCTGCAGCGACGAGCAACACGCCGCCATGGAGGCCGAGGCTCGCTTCGCCCCCGGACAGGCCGGGAAGGTCCGCATCGTCGAGTGAGGCGCGGTCCCAGCTTACCATCCCAGAATACGCCGATGTCGGGTTCCAACGTTCCCAAGAAGGGTCTCGGTCGCGGCCTGCAGGCCTTGATCAAGGCCCCCGGCGCCGTGCCCCTGCGCAGCGACACGGCCCAGGAGTCGGATCCGGCAACGGGTGAGCGCATCCTGCGGGTGCCTCTCGATCAGGTGGTGCCCTCGCCCTTTCAGCCGCGCAAGCGCTTCCACGACGAGCACCTCGAGGAGCTGGTCGAATCGATTCGAGAACACGGTTTGATCCAGCCGCTCGTGGTGCGACCGGTCAATGGGAAGTACGAGCTCATCGCCGGGGAGCGCCGCTGGCGCGCCTCGACCCGACTTCAGGTGACCGAGATCCCCGTGATCGTTCGGGAGGCCTCTGATCGGGACGTCCTGGAAATGGCGCTGATCGAGAACCTCCAGCGCGAGGATCTCGACCCTCTCGAAGAGGCCGAGGCCTATGCGCGCCTGGCACGGGAATTCGGGCTGAAACAGGAAGACATCGCCCGACGCGTGGGGAAAAACCGAGCCACCGTCTCCAACGCCATCCGCCTGCTCGATTTAGATCCTGAAGTCCAGACCCTCGTTTCCCGTCGGCTTATCAGCAGCGGGCACGCCAAGGCCATTCTAGGACTCAAGACCAAGGCGGAACAGCGCATGCTGGCGGATCTGGTGGTGAAGCGCAAGCTGAACGTACGCGACACCGAGAAGCTCGTCACCGAGACGCTCAACGGCAAGACGGTCACGAAAAAGACCAGCACGAGCAAGCATCCGCCCCAGGTCGAAACCTACCTTCGGCAGATTCAAGACAGCCTGCGCAGCCGCTTTGCCACCAATATCGCGATTCATCACGGCGAAAAGCGCGGCAAGATCGAGATCGAATACTATGGCAACGAAGATCTCGGGCGCGTGCTGGAGCTGATGGGGATCCGGATCGACTGAGGGGGAGGCCTGGATGAAGCTCAGTCTCCCGAGGCGCCGATCGCTCCTACTCCTGCTGACCCTTGCCCTGCTTTCCGCGAGTGGCTGCGAAGGGCCGCGGGCGCTTCCCTTTTCCGAAGACCAGGCCTTGGATGCCCAGCTTTCCGGTGAGCAGGCCCTTGCCCATGTGGCCGCCGTGGTCGCCATGGGGCCTCGCCCGGCGGGCTCCGAGGCCTTGGAGCGCACCCGCCAGTACTTGGAGTCCGAACTGGCGGCCCTCGGTTGGGTGACGCAACGACAGGTCTTTGTCGGTAAGACTCCCCAGGGGCAGGTCGAGTTTGTGAATCTCCGCGCCCGCTTCGGGGAAAAGGCTTGGGGACAAAACGTCGAGGGCCTGCTTTGCTCGCACTACGACACCAAGCCCTACGAGGGATTTGAGTTCGTCGGGGCCAACGACGGGGGATCGAGCACGGGGCTGCTCGTGGAGATCGCCCGCGTCTTGGCCACGCGTCCCGAGGCGGCCACGCGTCTCGAACTGGTCTTCTTCGACGGGGAGGAGGCCTTTGGCACGAACATCAATGGCAGTGACGGCCTCTACGGCAGTAAGCACTACGCCGCCGAATGGCTGACCCACAAGGCGAGCGAGCGACCGCGTTGGGGGCTGCTTCTCGACATGGTGGGGGATGCGGATCTCAACATCCGCGCCGCGATCCGCATTCCGCGTCAGTCGATCCGCGACCTCGTCGAGGCCCGGAAGGAGGGCTACAGCGTGGACATCGAGCAGGTGGAATCCGCCCTGCAAGGGCTGTCCCGCGACCTCCTGGCGGCGGCCGAGGCGGTGGGGCATCGCGCCCACGTGGGAATCAGCGCGGATTACATCATCGATGATCACATCCCCCTGAACGTGGTGGCGGGCATCCCCACCATGGACCTGATCGATTTCGATTATGCGCCCTGGCACACGCCCGCTGACACGATGGACAAGTTGAGTGCCGAGAGTCTCGAGATTGTGGGCAAGGTGACCCTGAGGCTGGTGGAGGGCTACCTCCTCTACCGCTCTCCGCGGGTGGGGCCTTGAGCCGGGTTGGCCCTAACGATCCACTGGGAGGATCTTGACCACCAGCGGTCGGTGATCGCTGGCCAGGTACCATTCGTCCCAGTGGTAAATGTGCGAGCCCTGATGGTCGATTTCGCCCTTCATGCCTGAGCTGTGGAGGACGTAGTCAAAGCGGGCGTAGGAGTCGGCGTGCGACCAATAATGCGTCCAGCGAAAGCCGTAGGCATCCGACAGGCCCAGGGCGGTGAGATAGCCTTGGGGGCCGCGGCCGGACTGGATCGTTCGCACGGCGGGTTCGTGCCGCAGGTCGTTGAAATCGCCGGCCACGATGAGGTTGACGCCCGGTTCCTCCGCGAGGATGCGGTCGATGTGCTGCCGCGCCAGGCGTGCCTCGTGGAGACGCATCAGGTTTTGGTCCCCTTCGGGGACTTCGCGCTTGGACTTGAGATGGAGGCCGACATAGCGAAGGTGGTAGCCAGCGTTGAGGGCGACGGTCACGTCGAGAAGGCCCCTCTGCATGGCATGGCGGGTGCCGTCGAGCTCGTAGCCGTAGTCGGATCGAGAGTTGCGCGCCACAATGGGAAAGCGCGAGAGAAAGGCGAGATTGCGATTCCATCCCCCCGCCTCGACGAGCAGTTCAGTGTGGGGGAGGTCGATCCCTTGTTGGCGAAGCCGTTCCTGCAGGTCGGCGAGTTGGCCGACGTCGCCCATTTCGCACACGCCCAGCAGGTCGGGACGGATGGCGGTGAGACCGGCGAGGAGGGCTCGCACCTCGGGCTCCGGTTTGGGGGCCTCGGCCACGACGCCGCCCTCGACGCGCCGTTCCATGACGAGGTAGTTGCGCAGGTTGTAAACGGCCAGAGTCACTGCCTCGGTCGCCGGCTCCTTTGCCTGGAGCGACGCCCCCAAAAAGAAAAAGACCGCCGGGAAGATCGCGGCGGTCTTCATTCGTGTCGGGCGCATGGGGCTGCTCCCGCTAGGGAAAGGGCTCAGTCCTTCGGGCTGGAGTCGCTGCCGGACTCGGTGGGAGCCGACTTGCGCTGTTCCGTGGTGCGTTCCCACTCGCGCTTGCCTTCTTCCTCGCCCAGTTGGATCTCGCGTTCAAATTCGTGCTTGGCCTTCTTGAACTCGCCCATGCCCTTGCCAATTCCCCGTGCGAGCTCGGGAATTTTCTTCGCGCCGAACAGGAGGAGCACGATCAGGAAGATGACGATCATCTCCTGCATGCCCAAGCCGAACCCTAGGTAATATCTTTCCATGGGGAGAGCGTAGGTCCGGGCGGAATTGCTTGCAAAAGGTATTTCCCGACTTCTTCGCGTGGCGCGATCGCGCAGGACCTTTGGGGAGTCGGCAGGGGGATCTGGAGGGGGCAATTGATCCTTGAAACGCAGGGGCTTTCCTGGGGTTTGGGCCAATCCTGCGTTGACATTTCCCGTCGCGATCCTTCAGTGGGGGCTTAGCCTTCCCATGACAGCGAATTCCGCGACTTTGGATCCCACGAGCGGCAGCGAGCTGTCGCCCTTTGCCTTCCTCCGCCCTGAATTGGACCGGGTGGAATCCCTTATCCGTGAGCAGGCGGTGCGCTTTGACCCCGCCGTGGAGCCTTACGTCGCCTACATATTGAATACGGCAGGCAAGCGGATTCGCCCGGCCTTGGTCTTTTTGAGCGGTGGGGCCACTGGTGGCCTGCGGGATGACCATCACAAGCTGGCGGTCTGCCTCGAGCTCATCCACGTGGCCACGCTCGTCCACGATGACATCATCGACGGGGCCACCATCCGCCGCCAGGCACCCACGGCCAATGCCAAATGGGGCAACGCCCTCAGTGTTCTTCTGGGCGACTGCCTGTTTTCCCACGCCCTGGCCTTGTCCACCGAGTTCGAGGACACCCTGATCGGGCGGAAGATCGCCATGTCCGCCAACGAGGTCTGCACCGGGGAGATCATCCAGACCCAGCGCCGCTTCGACATGCAGCTGAGCCGGGAGGATTACTTCGACATCATCCGCAAGAAGACGGCCGCCTTGTTTGCTTCGGCGATGGAACTGGGGGCGCGTCTCAATGGCCAGTCTCCGGAGACCTGTGAGGCGCTTCGCGATTTCGGCTACGACGTGGGCACCGCCTATCAGATCTACGACGACTGCGTCGATCTCGTCGGCGAGGAGGCGGAATATGGCAAGACGCTCCGGACAGATCTGCACAAAGGCAAGCTGACCTTGCCCATCCTGAACCTGCTGTCCTCGGCGAGCGAACGGCAGCGCGAGCGGCTCAACCGCCTGCTCCTGCAGCGCGAGCCCATCGATCTCCCGGCCTTGGCCAACATCGCCGACTACGTGGGAGCGATCGAGGCCGCGGTGGTCACGGGAAGGGATCTCGTCGAGCAGGCCCGTCAGCGCCTCGCCATCCTTGAAGAAGGGGAACATCAGGCCGCCTTGGTGGGCATCACTCGATTCCTCGACGTCCTTCTGGAAGGGTGTCGGCAGTAGGCCCTCCCCAAATTGCCCCACCCCCAATGCGTGCCGCTTGCTCCTCTCCCCTTGGATACGCCACTGACCCCGGTATGCTCCACGAAATGGGGGAGGAGAAACCAAAAAATGTGACGTTTGTTGAGGGTTGGCACGCCAGTTGCTACTCTTTGGCGACGGTTACTCAACCCGAAGCATGCGGTCTGTAGGCGCAGGACGCCGGGGCAGTCCAAGGGCTTCGAATTTCAATAACAAACAACAAGACAATGGCTAGAATCAAACTCGAATATATCTGGTTGGACGGATACGAGCCCACCCCGAACCTCCGCGGGAAGACGAAGATTGTGGACGGCGATCCGGCGACGTTCACCCTTGCTGACTGTCCCCTCTGGGGCTTCGATGGCAGCTCCACCCGCCAAGCGGAAGGCAGCAGCTCTGACTGTATGCTCAAGCCCGTGGCTCTTTACCCCGATGCCACCCGGACGAATGGCTTCATCGTGCTCGCCGAAGTCTTGATGCCCGATGGTGTCACCCCCCATCCCTCGAACACCCGCTCCACCATCCCGGATGATCCCGGCCTTTGGATCGGCCTGGAGCAAGAGTACTTCCTCTTCCAAGACGGCCGCCCCCTCGGCTGGCCCCAAGCCGGTTACCCCGATCCCCAAGGGGAATACTACTGTGGCGTGGGCAGCAAGCAGGTCGGTGACTTGGCCCGCACCATCGTGGAGGAGCACCTCGACGTCTGCATCGCAGCCGGCATTAACCACGAAGGCATCAACGCCGAAGTGGCCAAGGGACAGTGGGAATTCCAGATTTTCGGCAAGGGTTCCTACACCGCGGCCGACCAAATCTGGGTGGCTCGCTACTTCCTGGCGCGCATTTGTGAAAAATACGCGGTCGACGTGGTCTTCCACTGCAAACCCTTCCAAGGGGACTGGAACGGCTCCGGCATGCACTGCAACTTCTCCACCGAGTACATGCGGGAGAAGGGTGGCAAGGAGTACTTCGAAGCTCTCATGGCCGCCTTCGAGAAATACCGCGACGAGCACATCGCCGCGTATGGTCCCGACAACCATCTGCGTCTGACGGGCCTTCACGAGACCCAGTCGATCGACAAGTTCTCCTACGGCGTGGCGGACCGGGGCGCCTCCATCCGCGTGCCCCACTCTTTCGTCAACAGCGGTTACAAGGGTTACCTCGAGGACCGTCGTCCCAACTCCCAGGCGGATCCCTACCAAGTGGTCGCCCGGGTTTCCAAGACGATCGCCACGGTGCCTACGAACTGATTGAGCCGCTAAGGCTTCACGCTTTGCGAACGCCGCAGCCTTCGGGCTGCGGCGTTTTCGTTTTCGGGAAGCGGGGATCTCGCGTGGGGGGCCTGCCTGGCGCGGCCCGCAATCGGTCCCGACGTTCCCCGCAGCCCAGATAAGCCCTAATCCACAGGGGAAATGGAGAGGCCGTCCGCGGGGCTTGAAGAGGCCGCCCGCGGTGGTCTTCGGAATCTACTCCCCATCCCGAAGCGGAGCGGGCTCGTCCCGGCTGGAGCTCGAGAGGACGAGTGGAAGTCTAGCCAAATCAGAAAGCATTCGCCCTTTGTCAGGGCTGGGTCGAGGCGGTCGCGGCGATGGACGCCTCAGCGGAATAGCAGACCAGCTTCTCACGACGCTTATCGCCTTCGTAGAAGGCGACACGCAGGAAAATCTCCCGCCCGCAAATGGACGGGGACGCGAACACTTCGTCGCCGACGCGTTGTTTTGACAGAATGTCGAAGCCGGCTGGATCGGCCTTGAAGATGAAGTAATCGCCGGATTCGCTCACCGCATGGATGCGGTCACCGACGAGGACCGGCGAGGCACTGAAGTTCCCGCCAAGGCGTCCCTTCCAGCGTTCTTCCCCGGTGGCGGAGTCCAGACAGAGGGCCACCCCCCCGTCCTGGGTGGCGTAGAGATGTCCGTCCTTCACCAGCATCGAGGGCACATAGACCCGGTCCTTGGTTTCCCAGATCACCTTTCCCGAGCCATCCGCGGCGATGGCGGCGACGTGGTTCTTGGGATAGCCTCCCGTGCTGAAGATGCGCTGACCGTCGGTGGGCGTCGAGGTGACGCATTCCGTCGTGGCGCCCTCGATTTCCCAGTTTCGCTGACCGGTGTAGGGGTCGAGGCTCGTGACACGGTCCGTCCCGGTGAGGAACAGCTGGGTCTTTCCGGCCACCTCCAGGACCACGGGAGAAGAATAGTTGGGCAGGGCCGGGCGGATGTGGCGCCAGCGGATTTCCCCGCTGTGGCGATCGAGGCCGCAAACGGCTCCCCCGGCCTTGTTGTCGGCGGAGACGAGGACGAGATCCCCGAGAAGGGCGGGGGAGGAACCGTAGCCCTGATGTTCTACGTAGTCGGTGATCTTGGTTTGCCACAGAATCTTCCCGTCGAGATCGAGGGCGCTGGTGTGGACCGCGTCACCGCTGAGGAAATTGATGTAGACCCGCTCCCCGTCACAGGCGGGCGTCGCCGAGGCCCAGGTGGCCTTCTTGTGGATTTTTTGCTTGTGCCCCTTCTCGTGAACCACGGTGGTCCACAGGAGGGCCCCCGTAGCACGGTCGAAGGCGTGCATGGCCTGGATTTCCTTTTCTTCATCAGCGCTGGCGATGAAGACGCGGTCGCCCACGATGCAGGCCGAACCGTGGGCCCGTCCGGGGAGATCGACGGACCAGCGGACATTCTCGTCCACTCCGAACTTTTCCGGGGGACGGGCATCGGCAGGGGCGCTGCCGTCCCGGCTGGGGCCGCGCCACCAGGGCCAGTCACTGGCGTGCAGGGGCAGGATAGAGGCGGCGATCAGGAACAGGCAGGAAAGGCGAAGCTTCATGAGGGGAAATGGCGGACTTGGCGCATAATGAAGCGCAAAAGCCGCAATTCGACAGGGCTTGAATGCGCCGTCTTTTCGACCGGGGCGGGGACTCGGCAAAGGCCGAAGGCCCTCATCCTCCCGCCTTTCAATGTGCCGTGTCGATCCGCCGCCCCTTGGGCTGCCCGATTTCGTCGAGCAAGTTGGTGAACCAACTTTCGTCGATGTCGAAGGGCTTGCCTCCCTTGATGCGGGGGAAGGCGATGGTGCTCATGCGGTCGCCATTGTCCTCGTCGAGACCGGCGACCCCGCTGAGGCCGTCGAGGGCGGATTGGGCGGCCTGGGTGCAGCTGGCCTTGATCAGTTCGAGGTCCTCGGCATTGGGGGCGGCGCTGCGGGCGAAGTAGCCACTCTTCTGGACCAGGACCTTCTCTGCGCCGAGGCGCTCCTTGAGACGCGAGGCGAACCAGTTGCCGACGTTGACCGCGTCGAGGCGGTAATGCCCGAAGGCGTCCTTGGCTGGCTCGCGGCCCTCGGCGATCATTTCGGCAATGATGTTGTCGACGCCAGCCCCCTCGCTGATGAACAGGTTGACGCTATCGTGCTCGTCCATCTTCGCGTTGAGCCGCTCGATTTCGGCCTCCATGTCGATTTCCATCTCCGGCACCCAGACGGCGTCGACGTCCCAGCGGAGCTGGTTCAGCAAGGCTTCCGGCAACCAGTCATACTGGTGCAGGCTTTCGTGATAGTCGTGCGCGGCGCGCCCGGTGAGCCAGCCACAGTTCCGTCCCATCACCTCGTGAACGATGAGCTGACGGGCGCTGGTGGTGTTTTCGTTGGCGATGTTGCGGAAAAAGCGCGCGCTCTGGTTCGCCGCCGTCCATGCCCCGAGGGTCTGCTTGATCGGGAAGACGTCGTTGTCGATCGTCTTGGGCAGGCCGACCACGGTGAGGTCGTAGCCGTTCTCCTTGAGATAGGCGGCGAGATCCGCGGCGGTCGTGTTGGTGTCGTCCCCGCCGATGGTGTGGAGAATGTCGATGCGGTCGTGTTGGAGGCGCTCGGCGGCGACGGCCAGCGGATCCTGGCCGGGCTTGACGAGCCCCCGTCGGGTGCAGTCCTCCACATTGGTCAGTTTCACCCGGCTGTTGCCGATGGGGCTGCCGCCGAAGTTGTAGAAAATCGAGGCCTTGTCGCGGATTTGCCGGGGGAAGTGGTAGGAGTTTCCGAGGAGCAGGCCTTGATAGCCGTTCAGATAGCCCACCAGGTCGGCGTCTGGCGCGAGTCGGTTGTATTGCTCAATCAGTCCGCCAATGGAGGCGGAGAGACAGGGGGCGATGCCCCCGGCGGTCAAAAAGGCGATTCTCATCTAGGTTAGGCGCGACGGGTGGTGGAGGGGGGTCCTGAGGCGCACTTTTCCAATGCTTCCGGGGGAAGTCAAGCCAGGCTCGAGGCGAGATGCGAGGGGGAAATGGGCCGAGGGGGATCTCTCGATCCGCTGGAGGATGGGAAAGCGTCCTCTCAGGCGCGCAAGCCGCGCAAGGCCCCAAGCAGGTCGTCGGGAGTGATCTCGTCCGAGACAAAGGCGTCACCGAGCGAGCGCAGGAGGACGAAGCGGATGCGACCGGACACGAACTTCTTGTCGCGCTGCATGGCCTCCAGCACGGCTTCCTCACTGACATCGGCGGGCAGCACGGCAGGCAGACCGTAGAGGTCCAGGGCGCGGAGCAGGCGCTCGCCGGCCTCGGGGGCGAGGCCGGCCTTTGCGATGGAGAGTCGGGTGGCGGCGACCAGGCCCAGGGCGATGGCTTCTCCGTGCAGGAAGCGTCCATATCCGCCCGCCGCCTCGATGCCGTGGCCGAGGGTGTGGCCGAAGTTAAGCAAGGCGCGGACATCGGCCGTCTCGCGCTCGTCCTCCTCGACGATGGCCGCCTTGATGAGGACGTTGCGGGCAATGAGCTCGGGCAGGCGGGAGCGGATTTCGGAGACAGCCTCGACGAGATCGAGGAGGGAGGCGTCGCGGATGGCGGCGTGCTTGATGATCTCGGCGAAACCTTCGTTGAATTCTCGTTCTGGCAGGCTGGCCAGGGTGTCCGTGTCGGCCAGGACGAGACGGGGTTGGTGAAAGGCGCCGAGCAGGTTTTTCCCCTCGGGGGTGTTCACACCGGTCTTGCCCCCGACGGAGCTGTCCACCTGGCTGACTATTGTCGTGGGGATCTGCACGCAGGGGATCCCCCGCTGGAAAATGGCGGCGGCGAATCCGGCGAGGTCGCCCACGACGCCTCCGCCAAGGGCCACCAGAGCGGACTTGCGGTCGAGGCCAGCTCGCAGCATGGCCCGGCAGATCTCCGTGAGTTGCTCCATGCTCTTGGAGGCCTCCCCGGCAGGGACGGTGAGGAGGATGGTCTCCATGCCGGCCTTTTCCAGGGAGGCGGCCACCCGATCCGCATAGAGCGGTCCCACATTCGTGTCGGTGACGATGGCGATGCGTCGGGGCTGCAGTCTCGTTCGCGTCACCAGGAGATCCCCACAGTGGTCGAGGAGACCCGCGCCGGCGAGCACAGTGTATTCGTCGTGGTCGAGGCGCAGGGTGATGGTGGCCGGAGGGCCTTCGGTCAGCGTCGGCATGGGGAAAAAGGATGCTTGCGATGGGAGGCTCCGTCAACTCTCCCCCGGAGGCTTGGGGGCATTGGATGGGGAGGGAGGAGCCGAAGATTCCGGAACCAGTCTCAGGACTAGAAGGGGGACGTTTTGGATCTTCAGGGTCGTTTCGGATTCGACCTGGCGAGAGCCCAACTTTTGCCGGAGCGCCTCCCGGGCTTCCTCGCGACCCACCAGGAGAACGGCATCGGCCGGAAGCGTCCCGTTTTCCCCCATCCCGCTCACCGGCTTCCGCACATAGTAAAGGAGTCGCAGGTGTTTGGTCAGGCGGTTTCGAAAATGGCGATCAGCGTAGAAGACGATGTGTCCATCGGCAGGGGCCAAGGCGGCGACCTCCTGCGCGGCCTGGCGAAAGCGTTCGTCCTCCCCCTGGAAGGGCTGCATGGCCGGGAGAAGGGCAATGCTCCCGGCGGCGATGAGCAGGGGAGTGCTCAGAAAGACGCTCTGCTGTTGCCAGGGACGGCGTCGCAGCCCCCCCGCGGCGAGGAGGGCCAGGCTTCCGAGGAACAGGGGGAGGAGCGAGAGCGTCTCGCCATTTCGCCAGGCCAGAATGGCGATGCCCCAGGGAGCCAGCAGCAGGGCGGGCAGGAGGATGCGGTTGCAGCGGCGTCCCAGGGACTCGTAGTGTTCCCGCAGCGGCGAGGGCAGGCGCAGGTGCAGGGCCACCGTGGCCCAGGCGGCGAGCGGGTAGACGGGCATCAGGTAGCGCGGCACGCCCAGGGGGGTGAGGCAGATGAGCAGAAAACCGAAGGCCAAGGCGGCGAGGCTGCCGTAGACCACCGCATCTTCGGGATGCTGCGGATTCAGGGAAAAGCGCCCGTTCTTCCAATGCCAGAGCGAGTGGAGCAGGGGAAGGGTCCAGGGCAGGAAGCTGCCGAGAATCTTGAAGGGATTGCTGAGCCAGCGGTCCCACTCCATCTTCGTGACGTCGCCACGCATGGTCAATTCCCCGACCCAGTTGCCCACCGATTCCTCTTTGCTGCCGACTTCCCGCATGTTCAAGAGGGCCCAGGCGAGGAAGACCGCCAGCATCACGACGAAGCCGACAAAATGGGCGGGATGCCAGATCTGGCGCAGCTTGCCCGAGTAGCGCAGCGTAGCGACGAGAAAGGGCAGCCAGAAAATCAAGTGGATGGGGCCCTTGAGCAGGCAGGCGAGCCCCAGCAACAGATAGGGCGGCAGCCAGAGCAGCCAGGGAGAGCGGCGATCCAGCCAGAGGCGGATCCAGAGGAAGCAGGCGATCCCCACCAGGGAGGTGTAGAGGGCCTCGATCTCGATGAGCCGTCCCTTGGAGATCAAGCTGAAGGTGGTCAGCAGGACGAGGCCGAGGGCCAGGGCCCAGGTGGGACCGGCCTCGCGCCGGAAACAGGCGAAGCCTGTGAGAGCCAGGGCGAGCTGTGCCAGGGCCGAGACGAGGCGCGCGCTGGTTTCCGATTCCGATCCCGTCAGGGCGAAGAGGGCGGCGATGGCCCAGTTGATCAGGGGAGGCTTGTTCGCATAGACCTCCCCGGCAATGCGGGGGACGATCCAGTCCCCCGTTTCCCGCATGGCCTGGGCGGGCAGGACGCGACGGATCTCCTCTCCGCGGAGCTCGGGATCACCGAGCTCGGGAAGGTAGATCGCCGCCCAGGCGCAGACGAGAAGGAGCAGAGAGAGTCGCAGCGACATGCGGCCTCCTTATCGCGCCGGGACCGCCGCATTTCAAATGCTTCGGCGAGGGGCAATGGGGGGAAATGGGAAGAGCGAACGTTCTCAGGCGGGCGTCGCGGCAGGGAGGGCGGGATCCGAGATGTGCACCCAGGTGTGGACATGGGGAGCCCCCCGGAAATACCAGACCAGATGGGGCCCCTCGAGGCGCCAGTTGTCCCAGACCTCGTCGTTGCCAATGTCCCCGGAGCGATAGAAGGTCAGGTGTAGCTGATCAAACCCGGCGGCCTCGATGAGCTTCATCGATTCGGCGCGATCCACTTCCCGGAAGGGCATCAGCAAATCCTGCAGGACCCCGCGCATCGCCTCGCGCTGGTCCGGGCTCATGTCCGCCACGGCGAGACCGGGCAGATCCTCCGCGCGTCCCCGCAAGTCGATGGTCGAGGACCGGTCCGCGGGCGCCTTCTCCTCGAGGGCGCGCTCCCTCTGCTTCCCGTCGAGCATCTGATAGAGCCGGTTGGCACTCTGGGCCTGATACCAGTAGACGTTGCCCTTGTGGTCGGGGCCTTCGTTGAAGCTCTCGGCGGCGTGTCCGTAAAAGATGGGGCCGCCAAAAGCCTTGCCCTCCACCGAATCGCCGTCGATGCGACGGGTGCAGTGTCGTCCTGTCAGGACGAATTGGAATTTGCCGGTTCCAGGCTCGCCGAAGATAGCGATGGAGGAGTCCCCGAAGCCCGCCTTGCCGCTGTCGTGTTCCACCTGTCGGAGGACGGTCTCGGCGTATTCCTCGCTGTGGGCCTTGAGGAAGATCTCCCGAACCATCGCGTTCTGGTCGGCGTTGAGGTAGCTGCCGATGCGTTGCTCGGTGACGTGCCAGTTGTTGTCGACCTTCAGTCGCAGGGGATCGTCGAAGTCGAAGACGAGGGCTTGCCGTTGGGCCTCGCTGAGCGAGTCGTAGAGCGTTTTGACAAGGGTCTCCGAGGTGGCCGGCGGAGAGGCGAGGAGATCGGAGAAGGGGGCCGCCAGGGCAGCCCCGGCACAGGTCGTCTGGCGAAGGAAGTCGCGGCGGGAGAACTTCATGCGGTATGGGGGGTGGCTTATTCGATGAGGGAGTCGAGGAAAGTAGCCAGATGGATCAGCTCCGAGACCTTGAGGAGGCTGTTGAAATCAGGCATGGGCGAATTTTCCGCCTTGAAGTTGTCCCCCAGGCGCATCATGGCGATGCGGTATTCCTCTGAAACGAGGTGATTGGGATCCATGATGGCGCGGGCGTAGTCGTCCCGAGTCCACGAGGCGTGGGACTCGCTGGCCAGCTCGATGACGAGGCGCGGGGCCAGGTCCACGGCCGGCAGCGGCGTCTGCGCCGCGCGGTGGCAATAGTGACAGCCCTTCTCGACAAAGAGCTTCTCTCCGTTTTCCGCCAGGCCCAGGGGCAGCACGCCGGGCTTTTCCGCAGGGGCATCCTGGGACTTTTCCTGGGCGTGGTGGACGGACGCGCCTGTCAGGGCGAGGGCGAGAAGGAGCAGGGAAAATCTCAGGACCATTGTCCGGATCCTATCCAAAGCCCGTGCGTCCGTAAATGCCGAAGTCGGGATCGGCCCCGCGCAATGGCGGGATGGACCGCGCAGGAGGCTCCCTCAGTCGGGGAGATCGTCCCCATCAAAGGCGAGGAGGTCCGTCCCGGCGGCCCGGGCGTCGAGCCAGGTCTGCAGGATTTCCACCGCGGCGGCCTGGTCGATGATCCCCTTCGAGTTCTTGGCGTTGCGGCCCGCGGCGCGCAGTTTTTCCTGAGCCGAAAGGGTCGTGAAACTCTCGTCGATCTCGTGGTAGCGCAGCGTGTCGGGGAGGCGAGCCTGGAGCTGGGCGAGGAATTCGCGCACTCGGGCGGCTGCGGAACCTTCACTGCCATCCCAGCGGAGGGGGATGCCCACGACGAGGTCCTCGATTTGTCGGGAGGCGACGAGCTCGGCGAGGCGCAGCAGGGCCCGCTCGGGATCCGCCGCCGCCACGGTCTCCAGGGGATGCGCCAGCAGGCCGATCTCGTCGCTGATGGCGACGCCGATGCGGGCGGTGCCGTGGTCGATTCCCAAGGCGCGGATGGGAGGCGAGGCTTTCAGACGGGAAACGGCAGGACGGTTAGCGCAACTCGGGGGGAAGGAGGTCCACGAGTTTCTTGATCTGATCGGCGTCGTCGCGATTGGCGACGAGGAGGGCATCGGGCGTCTGCACGACGATGAGCTTTTCCACCCCGATCAGGGAGACCGTGGGAAGCCCCTGGGTGGAAAAGACGATGTTGTTCTTCGAGTCGATGGCGATCAGGGGACCGCGGTGGGCGTTGCCCTGCTCATCAGTCTCGAGGTATTTGGCCACCGAGGGCCAGCCGCCCACGTCGTCCCATCCCACGTCGGCCTCGACATTGAGGATGTTTTCCGCCTTCTCCATGAGGGCGAAGTCGATGGAGATCTTGTCGAGCTGGGGGAAGCGTTCGCCTAGGGTTGACAGAAAGTCCGGTGCATCGCGCAGGGCGGCAACGAAATCGGCCAGTTGCGGGCAATGGCAGGAGAGCTCCCGCAACAGGGTCGGAATTGTCCAGATGAAGATGCCGGCATTCCAGGAGAAAGTGCCGGCCTCGAGGTAGCGCTGGGCCGTCTCGGGATCGGGCTTTTCTCGAAAGCGCGCCACGCGGTGCACGGCCGGGCCATGACCGGCCTCGTCGCTGTCGAGACGTTCCCCGCGTTCGATGTAGCCGTAGCTGGGACAGGGCCAGTCGGGCTTGATGCCCAGGGTGACGATGGCCTGCTCGGTGCGGGCGGCGCGGGCGGCGGTGCGAAGGACCTCGCGGAAGGCCTCCGTCTTGACGACGAGCTGGTCCGCGGGCAGGGCGATCATGGTGGCCTCGGGGCAGCGGGCCGCAATCCAGCCGGCCGCCAGGGCAATGGCGGGGGCCGTGTCGCGCCGGCAGGGTTCGGCGACGATGTTCTCCGGAGGCAGATCGGGCAGGACGGCGCGGATGCCCTCGACCTGGACTTCATTCGTCAGCACGAGGATGCGCTCGAGCGGGACGAGGCCATCGAGGCGTTTCACCGCCTTTTCGATGAGCGTTTCCTCGTCAAAGAGGGCGAGCAATTGCTTCGGCTTCGCATCCCGGCTGAGCGGCCAAAAGCGAGTGCCGCTGCCACCGGCGAGAATGAGCGCGTAAAGGGTGTCCGTGGGTTCCGAGTCTGCCATGGTGAAGGTCCTAGCATAGCCGAGATTTCCCTCATCCCAAGTGGCATTTCTCCACGCGACGGATGGGGTTTGCCACCGGTTTGAGGGGAGGGAAGACGAGAGAAGCCGGACGTGATCAGGCGAAGCGGCCCGCTGCCTTTTGTGCTTCCCATGTCGGGCCCGATTCGCCACACTCCGCCGCATGAACCCCTTTCTCGCGGAATTGGTGGGAACCGCCCTGCTCCTCCTCCTCGGCAACGGCGTCGTGGCCAACGTCGTCCTGTCCCAAACCAAGGGGCATGGTTCGGGATGGATCGTCATCACGGCTGGCTGGGCTTTGGCCGTGGCCCTCGCCGTCTATGCGGTGGGGACCATCTCCGGAGCGCATCTCAACCCGGCGGTCACCCTGGGGGTCTACGTCTTGGGGGACATCGGAGCCGCGGACGCCCTACGCTACGTCATCGCCCAGTTATTGGGTGCCATGATAGGAGCAGTTCTGGTCTTTCTCGCCTACCTGCCTCACTGGAGGGTCACCGCGGATCCCGAGGCCAAGCGCGCCTGCTTCTGCACCAGCCCGGAGATCCGGCACACGTCGGGGAACCTCATGGCCGAGATCCTCGGGACCTTTGTGCTGGTGCTAGGCGCCCTGGCCTTGCCGCGTCCGGACAACCTGCCGGAGGCGACGGGCTTCAGCACGGGCTTGGGGCCGCTCTTGGTGGGCTTGGTGGTCTTCTCCATCGGCCTTTCGCTGGGCGGGCCAACCGGCTATGCCATCAATCCGGTCCGCGATCTCGGTCCTCGCCTCGTGCACCGCCTGCTGCCCATTCCGGGCAAGGGTAGTTCGGATTGGCGCTACGCCTGGATCCCCGTGGTGGGACCGCTCCTCGGGGGATTGCTGGGGGCCCTCGCCTACCGGGCCTGGTGGTAATCACCGCGGCCGGGGGACGACGTGGGCGCATCGCAAGCGAGCGGCAGGCAGGGACAGAACAACGCGAGCCGGTCTTGGGGAAAGGGATAAGTTGCCGGCATGGTCTACTCGAACTTCGATTCCCGTGCCAAGGGCGCCCGCGCGATCCCCGACGAGCGTCTCCGTTTCCTGCGCCAGCTCGAGGAAAAATTGCGGGGCGAACGCCGTTCCAGGAAGAAGGGCGCGATTTCCCCGGCGGTCTCTTCCCTGGGCTAGAGGTGGACGGGGGGGGAGGACTGGCTTCGCTCCCTCGCGGGCCGGAGTGGCAGCGAAGCGGTTTGGCAATGACGCGAATTGTGCCAGAATAGGCGTCCCGCCCCTCACTGGGCGCTTCGTGCTGCATGAAAATACTTGTTGTTGGAAAAGGAGGTCGCGAACACGCGATCCTCTCCGCCATTTCGGAATCGCCCATCGAGACGACCCTGTACTCCTTTCCCGGATCGGATGCGATCTTCGAGCTGGCGCGTCCCCTGGCCACGGAGCACCAGCCCGTCGACACGGTGGCCTCGCTCATCGCGGCGATGCAGCGCGAGGGCATCGATCTCTGTGTGGCTGGCGAAGAAAGTTATCTCGTGAGGGAAGAAGGGCTGGCCAACGCCTGTGCCGCGGCGGGAATCCCCTGTTGGGGACCGCCCAAGGAGGCCGCCCAACTCGAGGCCAGCAAGGAATTTGCCAAGGAGTTCATGGTGCGCCACCGCATCCCCACCGGAGACTACGCCGGGGTGGAGACCATCGAGGCGGCGCGCGAGGCCATCGCCGACAAGTACCCCACGGTGCTCAAGTTCGACGGACTGGCCGCCGGCAAGGGGGTCGCCGTCTGTCCTGACGAAGCCTCGGCGGAGGCTTTCCTCGCGGAGGTGTTGGTGGAGCGCAAGTTCGGTCCGGGCCGGCTCCTCGTGGAGGAATACCTGGAGGGACCGGAGATTTCGATTTTCGTTTCCGTGGTGGACCGGGACTACCAGATCCTCGCTCCGGCCCGCGATTACAAGCGCATCTACGACGGGGACGAAGGGCCCAACACGGGCGGCATGGGCGCCGTCAGTTCGCTGGAGATGCTCAATCCCGAATTGCGACGCGAGATCGACGAGAAGGTGGTCCGCCCCACCGTCGAGGGCTTGGTGGCCGACGGCCTGCCCTATCGCGGCTTCCTCTACTTCGGCCTGATGCTGACGGCCGCGGGGCCCAAGATGTTGGAATACAACTGCCGCTTCGGCGATCCCGAGGCCGAGGCGGTTCTCCCCATGATCGAGGGGAACTTTGCCCAGTACCTGCTGGAGGGGGCCCAGGGGCGTTTGCGCCCGGACCTGATTTCCTTTTCCCCGGGCTGGAGCGTCTGTCTGGTGTCGGCCTCGGCGGGCTACCCGGCGAGCTCGCGCAGCGGGGATGCCATCAGCGGCCTCGATCAGGTCGAGGGGGCGCGCGTCTTCCACGCGGGAACCCGGAAGCAGGCCGAGGGGCATTACGAGACCGCCGGCGGGCGCGTCCTCGTCGTTTCCGCCAAGGGCGCGACGCGGGAGGAGGCGGTGGCCAAGGCCTATCGCGAAAGCGACAAGATCGACTTCCCCGGCCGCCAGCGTCGTTCTGACATCGGCACCAGGAATTTCTGAGCCTCGCCCCGCTCGCCCCGGCGGAAAGCGGCGGCGGGTTGCTTCGGCGTGGCGGGGATCAGCGCCCCGTACTCTCGGGGACGCTCTGGGCGTGCACGGCGGCACAGATCTGGCGCAGCGAGCTCTCCAGATCGCCGTCCGCCGTGCGGAAAGCGTCGGCGTCGATGGTCAGGGGGGCTCCCAGCACGACGAGGGGCGCCCCATACTGGGGGCACTGAATGGCCTGTTCCAGGCTGAGGCCTCCCACCGCCTGCACGGGGACTTGGACGGCGGCAACGACCTCGCGGAGGCGGTCCAAGGGGCTGGGCATGCGCTGCCCCGCCGCGGCGATGCCCCGCCGTTCGTCGTAGCCAATGTGGTGGATGACGTAATCGCAGCCTAGATCCTCCAGCTGCCTTGCGGCCACGACGGGATCGGGACAGGCGAGATTGTCTCCCATGACTTGGCAGCCGAAATCGGCACCCGCCTTGACCACGCATCGGATGGTTTCCGGATGGGCCCGCGCCATGACCACGACATGGGTGGCCCCGGCCTTGGCCATCATCTCCGCCTCGAGATAGCCCCCGTCCATGGTCTTGAGATCGGCGACGATGGGAATGTCAGGAAAGGCCTCGCGGAGGGCGCGAACCCCGTGGAGGCCCTCGGCGAGCAGCAAGGGAGTCCCGGCCTCGAGCCAGTCCACCCCGGCGCGCCGGGCGAGGGCGGCGGTTTCGATGGCCTCGTCGAGGGAGGTGAGGTCGAGGGAGATCTGGACGATGGCTTGCATCGGTCGCTTGATTAGGGAAGGCGCTTCAAGGGATGGTCTCTCAGGGAGAGGGGAATTTCCACCCGGGCACCACCGCGGAGATGGGATTCGAAGACAGCCATGGTCATCTCCAGGACGGTGCGTCCATCCTGGGCCGAGCAGAGCGGTTCGCGGTCTTCCTCGATGGCGGCGATGAGGTCGCGCACGGGTCCCCGATGACCGGCCACGAGGGGGCCGATCTCCGGGATGGGTTCGGGTTTGCCCAGTCCGGCGCTGCTGATGGGAATCCAGCGACGGGCCTCGGAAACGGGTTGGTGGGGACTGCCGGGCAGAAGGTGGGCGAGGGGCTCGGCGTCGATGCGCAGGTCGATGAGGCCTTCGGTGCCGAGGAGTTGCAGGCCGAATCCGGCCTCGGCCTTACCCGCATTGGCGATGGAGTCAAAGAAGACGGGGATGCCGCGTTCGGTGTCGAAGCGGGCGTGGATTTCATGGCCAGCCAGGGGACCGGTGCCCTCGGCTCCGTTCACCACGTCTTTCCCGACGACGGGGCGGCCGTCCTGCAGCAGCACGGCAGAACAGGCGAGGGGCTGGCCCGCGAAGTGGTGGGCGAGGTTGAACAAATGGGAACCGAGCACCCAGAGATCGAGGGCGCCGCCCCGATGGTCTTCCTTGCCGCGGGTGCGGATCTCGAGGAGCTGGCCGATGGCCCCTTCCTCAACCAGGGCGGCGACCTGGGGGAGGGCCGGATGGTAGCGGTTGCGGTGGGCCAGGGCCAGCTTGGCGCCGCGGGCCTGACAAGCCGCCACGATGGCGTCCGCTTCGACGAGGTCGCGACAAAAGGGCTTTTCCACGTAGAGGCCCTTGGCGCCGGCCTCGAGGGCGGCGAGGATCATGTCGCGATGCTGGTCGATGTGGCGGGGAGAGACGGCCACGAGGTCGGGCTGGTGTCGTTTCAGCATCTCGCGATAGTCCGCATAGGCCGCTTCCGCGGGAAGGCTGAGCCGCTGGGCGGCGCCGGCGCGGCCCTTCGCGTCGGGATCAGCGACCGCGACCAGCCTGGTTTCGGGCAGTCCCAACCAGCAGGTATCCAGGCCGTGGCCGTAGTTGCCCCTGCCGGTATGGCCGATCACGGCGACGGTCCAAGGGCGATGGCCGGCGGCCGTCAGGCGGAGGGGGCAGAGGGCGCTGGCACCGACAGCGAGGGCACCCTGAAGCAGGCGGCGGCGCCGAAGCGAATAGGGAGGCAAATCGACGGACTCCATGGGAAGGGCGGTTCGGGGAGTGTGCGATGGCGGCCTTGCCTTGGCAAGCCACGCGTTTGCGAGGGAAATGGCGCCGATTTCCGTTGATCTCGTTAGGGGCATCCGCTACACCCGATCGCATGTTCACTTTGCGCCCCATGAAGCCCACGGACTTTGATGCCGTGGCGGAATTGATCTTTCTCTCGACGAATGCCTGGTACCGCGAGCACATCGGGCATCCCATCTTCCAATGCCGTCCGGAGGAATGCCGGATCTTTTGTGAAGTCTACGAGGACCTCGATCCGGGATGCGGCCTGGTGATGGTCAATGATCGCACCGGCGCCATTGCCGGCTCCTGCTTCTTCCATCCTCGCGAGACGCACGTGTCTCTGGGGATCATGAACGTCCATCCGAATTACTTCGGCAACGGCATCGCCGGACGCCTGCTCTCCCGCATCATCGACGAGGCCGAGGCCCTCGACCTGCCCCTGCGCCTCGTTTCCAGCGCGCTGAACCTGGATTCCTTTTCCCTCTACAACCGCTACGGCTTTGCCCCCTTCTGCCTGTATCAGGACATGATTCTGAGCGTCCCCGAGGAGGGCATCGCGAGCTCCGGCAGCGAACATCTCCCGGCCGTGAGAGAGGCCGAGCCTTCCGACATCGTGGCCATGGGCGCCCTGGAGTTCGAGCTCTCGGGCATTTCCCGCGAGCGGGACTACTGCTATTTCATCGAAAATAGCGCCGGCATCTGGCGCACCTTTGTGGCTCCGGGGGCGGATGGGGGCCTCGACGGATTCCTCACTTCGGTGGATCATCCCGCCATCCGTTTTGTCGGGCCCGGGGCCATGCGTTCTCCCGAGGTGGCCGAAGCGCTCTTGCGCGCGCAACTCGACAGCTTCCGCGGCAAGACGGTCGTCTTCCTCGTGCCCGCGACGGAGCGTCGCCTCATAGCCGCGGCCTACGCCTTGGGGGCTCGGAACTGCGAGCTGCACCTGGGGCAGGTCCGGGGCGACGTACAACCGGTGACCGGCATCGCCATGCCGACCTTCCTTCCCGAATCGGCCTGAGCGACTCGCCCTGGCCCAGTCCGGATCGATCCGGCTTCGCCGGCGCTCATCCCAGCGAAGCCCGGAAGGTCTCGAACTCCGCCTCGTCCATGTCGACGAGGTGGCTCGGTGTGGGGAACTGTCCCGATTGGACCTCTTCGATGTATTCGCGGAAGGCGGCGATGCGCTCTTCCTGGAGCCGGCGGTATTCGGCGAGGAAGTTTCGGTAGGCCTTGGCGTGGCGCGGGAGCCGCTCCTCGGACTCGCCCAGGAGGTCGTCGGAGAAAAGAAACTGGGTGTCGCATCCGGAGCCAGATCCCAGGGACATGAGCAGCATGCTCGTGTTGGCCGAAAGGAAGCGGGCGAGCTGGTGGGGCACCACCTCCAGCTCCGCGGCATAGGCGCCAGCGCTTTCCAGCTCCTTCATCTTGTCGTAAAGGGCGCGGGCTTCGGCAGCGGTCTTGCCGACGGCCCGGTAGCCGGTCCACGTGACGTGCCGGGGGACCAGGCCGAGGTGTCCCACCACGGGGATGCCCTCCCGGGCCATGCCTTCAATGATCCAGGGACTGGCGGAGCAGTAGACCGAGCTGGCCCCTTGCTCCAGCGCCCGAAAGGCGATGCGGACGGCCTCCTCGCGCGACGCGAGGCCGTGGGGCGTCGAGCCGGAAAGGAAACTGTTCGGGGCCGCCGCCACCAGCAGGGGCAGCCGAGCCTGGGCTTCGGCGCTGTCGTAGGGGCAGCTCATCAAGTCGACCCCGGCGGCATCGGCGGCGGCCGCTTCCTCCGGAGACTTGACGTGGATGTGGGTGAGGACGCGCTTGCCCTTGAGCTGACGCAGCTCGTGGACGGTGTACTTCTTACGGGGGCGGAGCATGGCCAAGGGACATAGCAAGTCTTGGCCAAAAGGGAAAGGGGATTTCGCCGGTTCCCTGAGGTCCTGCCCTGCTCTTTTCTGTCGACGAGGCGGGGGGTTCTGGCTACCCTGCGGCAGACATTGCTCATGAAACGTCCACTTTGCTTCCTCTTGCTGCTTCCCGTGCTCGCTTCCCTCCTCACGAGTTGTGGCACCTTCTCCACGGATCCCGCTCCCGGAGGAATCCGGGCCTCGGAAACCGGCATGTCTGTCCAGTCGGTGCAGGACTGGCAGGACCGCACCATCCGCCGCCTGGCCTACTGAGCCGGGGAAGAAGGCAAGACCCTGCTTGATTTATTCAAGTTTCTAGACTTTCTGTATTTCCTAAGCGAAGCTCTGCGGAGTCTTCGCCATGTCGCTACCGCTTTTGTTCGACGTTTTTTTGCCTGCCACGGCCTTTGCCATCGGGGCCTGCATCGGCTCATTCCTGAACGTCGTCATTTATCGGGTGCCGATCGGGCTGAGCGTGAACGAGCCGAGGCGTTCCTTCTGCCCGAAGTGCAAGCACCAGATTCCCGTTTGGCTGAACCTGCCGCTGTTGACCTGGTTGATGTTGCGCGGGCGCTGTCGCTGGTGTCGTTCGCCGATTCCCTTCCGCTATTTCCTGGTGGAGCTGCTCACGGCCATTTGTTTTCTGGCGCTCTACGACCACGGCTTGGGGCGCTATGGCATGGAGGGCGTTCTGGCCCTTTGGATCCTCGCCTCCCTCTTGATCGCGGCGACCTTCATCGATTTCGATCACTTCATCATTCCCGATTCGATCACCCTGGGGGGAACGGTCGTGGGCCTGCTCGCCAGTGGGCTGGTGCCGGCCCTGCATGGCGAGACGCTCTGGTGGAAGGGAGGGCTGCACGGTGCCATCGGGGCCGCGGCAGGCTTCACCCTGATCTGGATCGTGGTGTTGATGGGCAAGATGCTCTTCGGAAAGATTCACCATCGTTTCGAGCTTCCGACCGAGTTTGAAATCTCCCAGCCCGGGGGAGAGGATTCGCCCATCATCATTCGTCTGGGAGAGCACCGCTACGAGTGGGGGGATGTCTTTTTCCGCAAGTGGGATCGGCTCGAAATGGAGGTGAAGGAACTCGCTTTCGATGACGAGCCGAAGGCCTTCCAGAGTTTCCGAGTTCTCGGGGACGCCCTAGAGCTCGACGGGGAACGGGTGGAACTGGAGACCGTCAAAAAGGTCAGCGGCAAAATCCTCTCCGCCGTGGTCCCGCGCGAGGCGATGGGATATGGCGACGTGAAGTTCATGGCCATGATCGGCGCCTTCCTGGGCTGGCAGGCGACGGTGTTCACGCTTTTCGCCGCCTCCATCATAGGCGCGGTCGTGGGGCTCCTGCAAAAGCTGGTCCTGCGCGAGCAGTGGTCGCGCCCCCTGCCTTTCGGTCCCTATCTGGCCCTGGGGGCCTTCTTGTGGATCTTCACCGGCCCCTTTCTCTGGTTCTGGTATCTCGGCTTGCTCCGCGGGGCCTTCGGCAAGGCCTGAGGTCGCGCCGGTTCCGGGTGGGACGGGGGAGTGGCAGGACGCGCCCTGGGCCAAAGCCAATCCTGCCTTGCCACGAGCTGGAGGGCGGTGCACATAGCGGGGATGAACAATCCCTCGCCCTGGCCGAAGTCCGTTTTCGCCCGCAACCTCACGGAAGCGTCGGGCACCACCCAGTTGATGGACGATCTCGGCGAGGCCCTTTCGCGCGGTCGGGGCCGGGTGTGCATGATGGGGGGAGGCAATCCCTCCCTGATTCCAGAGATGGCCTCGATCTGGCGCGAGCGGATGCAGGAGTTGCTCGTGGAACCCACGGGGGAGTTTGATCGCATGCTGGCGGACTACGATCCTCCGGCGGGCAATCCCGCCTTCCGCGAGGCCCTTGCGGCCTTCCTCCAGAGCGAATACGGGTGGGCGCTGAGCGAGCGCAACATCGCGATCACCAACGGCGGACAAAGCGCCTTCTTCTTTTTGCTGAACCGCTTTGCCGGCGCCATGGCCGATGGCAGTCGTCGTCGGATCTTGCTGCCCCTGGTGCCGGAATACATCGGCTATGGGGACCTGGGGGTTTCGGCGGCTCCCCTGTTTGACGCGCGCCGCCCCCTCATCGAACGGCGCGGGGAGAGGCGCTTCAAATACCACATCGATTTCGAGACCCTCGCCCTGGACGAGAGCCACGGGGCGCTGGCGGTCTCGCGTCCGACGAATCCCAGCAGCAATGTGCTCAGCGACGAGGAGATGGAAAGGTTGCGCGTCCTCGCCGCCCAGCAGGGGATCCCCTTGATTGTCGACAACGCCTATGGCTTGCCCTTTCCGGGCGTCATCTTTACGCAGACCTCCCTCCAGTGGGATGAAAACCTGATCCTAACCATGAGCCTCAGCAAGCTCGGCCTGCCGGGCACGCGCACGGGCATCGTGGTGGCCCGGGAAGAGATCATCGAGGAGATCCGCTCGATGACCGCCATCGTCGGACTGGCGAACAACAACGTGGGGCAGGCCCTGGCGCGCCCCCTCATCGAATCCGGCCGCATCCGCCGAGTCGCCGAGGAGATCGTGCGGCCCTATTACCGGGAACGGGCCCGGCAGGCCCTCGAGCTGGCCGGGCACCACCTTCCCGAGGGCGTTCCCTGGCGGGTGCACGAGAGCGAGGGGGCCTTCTTCTTATGGTTCTGGTTTGAGGACCTGCCCGTGAGCTGCCGAGAGCTCTACCGCCTGCTCAAGGAGGCTGGCCTGATCGTGGTGCCCGGAAAGTCCTTCTTCTACGGCCTCGACACGGAGGGCTGGGATCACGCCGGACAATGCCTGCGTCTCAGTTTCACCCAACCGGAGTCGGTCGTGGCGGATGGCTTCCGCATTCTTGGCGAGACCTTGCGGCGACTCTATGGCGCATGACCCCGGAGAGGGGGAGTGGGGAGCGACGGGCAAGCAGTGGGAGGCTCTCAGCCCTCGACCCGCACTGCCGTGGGACTGCCGGAGGCGTCCTTCACCAGGGACATCTTCAGGTTCCAGTGTTGGGCGATGCGTTGCAGCAGTTCGCGGCGCGAAATGTTGGAATGGGAGAAGTTGAAGGGCGCCGCGTTCGTCGGGAGATTGGAGATCTCGTAGTAGATGCTGTTGAGCGGCACCTGGTCAAAAATGAGCTGCGGCGTCATGTGCCGGTAGTTGACGTCGAAGCGTTCGTCGAGCCACTTCGCCAGGGCGGGGAAATCGGTGCGCAGGAAATTGGCATCTGGCGTGGAGGCATTTCCCAGCGTCGCGCTGTTGCCGTCGGTTCCGGAGGATTTGCCGGAGGTGGCACAGGAGGGGAGAAAGGGCAGTGCGGTGGCCAGGAGGAAAAAGAGCCAGGCAGTCACGGATTTCATCAATCGGATAATAGCGGAAAGCCGCGAATTGTCTTTGAAATACTCGCGGGGATGCGCTCAAAATGCGGCCCATGCGAAC
Source organism: uncultured Akkermansia sp. (assembly GCA_964552315.1). Taxonomy (GTDB): domain Bacteria; phylum Verrucomicrobiota; class Verrucomicrobiia; order Verrucomicrobiales; family DEV007; genus Arctic95D-9. The sequence goes on from CAZKGI010000018.1 coordinate 62,017, forward strand.
CGCGATCTATCCGGGCAGCTTCGACCCGATCCACAATGGCCATCTCGACGTGATCGGTCGGGCGGCAAAGCTGTGCGGACGCGTCGTGGTCGCCGTGGCCGTCAACCACGCCAAGTCGGGCCTGTTTTCCCTGGAGGAGCGAGTCGAACTGATTCAGGCGGCGGCCTCGGGCATTCCCGGGGTGGAGGTGAAGTCCTTCGAGGGCCTGCTCGTGGATTTTTTCCGGCAGGAAGAGGCGGATGCCGTCATTCGCGGGCTGCGCGCCGTCTCGGATTTTGAATACGAGTTCCAGATGGCCCTGATGAACCGCAGCCTCGACGAGGGCTTGGAGACCATCTTCCTCATGCCCAGCCAGGAACACATTTACCTGAGCTCCCGTATCGTGAAGGAGGTGGCCACGCTCGGTGGGGACATCGATCGCTTTGTTCCCGAGGTGGTGCGCCAGGCGCTCCGTGAGAAAGTGACCTGCTGAAGGCCCCCGCTGGCGATATCCCGGTCGCTTCCCTCGGCGGTCTAGGCATGCGGCGGGCGGGAAGGAGGGGATTGGCTTTCCTCCTCAAAGCGGCGGCGCCAATGTTCGAGGCGCTCGGCAACGCGCTGCTCCATGCCGTGCGAGGAGGGAAAGTAATAGGTGCGCCCCTCGGGCAGGTAGGCCTGGGGCACGTAGCCGTCCTCGTAGTCGTGTCCATAGAGATAGGCGGTCTCATCCTTGGTGAGGGCCTCGCTGTTCACGCCGAGCTTCTTTCGCGTCTTGGTGCGCAGGTGGGCGGGCACTGCCAGGGTGCGGCCCTCGGCCACATCCTTCATGGCCGCATTGATGGCGGCGTAGGCGCGATTGCTCTTCGGCGCGGTGGCGAGGTAGACCGTGGCGTGGGCGAGGGGAATGCGGCCCTCCGGCATGCCGATCAGTTCGACGGCCTGATGGGCGGCCACGGCGACTCGCAGGGCGTTGGAGTCCGCCAGGCCGATGTCCTCGCTCGCGGAGATGACGAGGCGGCGGGCGATAAAGCGGACGTCCTCGCCGGCGTGCAGCATCTTGGCCAGCCAGTAGAGGGCGGCGTCGGGATCGCAGCCGCGGATGGACTTGATGAAGGCGCTGATGGTGTCGTAATGGGCGTCGCCGTCGGCATCGTAGACGATGGCCTTCTTCTGGATGGAGTCCTCGGCCACGGCCAGGTCGATGACGATTTCTCCGCTCTCCGGATCGGGCTCGGTGGTGAGCACGGCCAGTTCAAAGGAGGTGAGCAACTTCCGGGCATCGCCGTCGCAGCGGGTCACGAGGTGCCGGGCGGCGTCCTCGTGGAGGACGAGGGCCTTTTTGCCAAAGCCGCGCTCGGGATCCGATACGGCGGCGTGAAGCAGGGCGAGAAGGTCCTGTTCCCCGAGGGGCTCCAGCTGAAAGACCTGGCTGCGCGACACCAGGGGGCTGTTGATATAGAAATAGGGATTGTGCGTCGTGGCCCCGATGAAGCGCACCGTGCCTCGCTCGATGTGCGGCAGCAGGACGTCCTGCTGCGATTTGTTGAAGCGGTGGATCTCGTCGACAAAGAGGGTGGTCGTCTCCCCGCGGGTGCGCTGGAATTGCCGGGCGGTTTCTATGGCCCGACGAATCTCAGCGACGTTGCTTTCTACGCCGGAGAGATTGAGGAAGCGCGACTGGGTACGGCGGGCGATGAGCTCGGCAAGGCTGGTTTTTCCGGTTCCGGGGGGGCCGTAGAAAATCAGAGAGGTGAAGCGGTCCGCCTCGATGGCCCGGCGGAGGAGTCGGCCCTCGCCGAGAATGTGCTGTTGTCCCACATATTCCCCGAGATGCCGCGGCCGCATCCGGGCCGCCAGGGGCATGGTCGGATCCAGGCGGAAGTCACTGGAGGGCGTATCCTCCGGCGGGGTGAAGAGCTCATCATCCATGCGGACCCGCCAGCATAGCTCTCCCCGGGAAAATGGAAAGGCAGAGAGGGGCTCCTCGGACCTTTCAGCGAGCGACAGAAAAGCCTAAAAATTCACAAATTTTAAAAATTAACCATAAATTTCACAATTAATTTGATTTTCCAGATTGGGATTTTATAATTTTCGGAATGATGGGATGTGCGCCGACGACACCTCCCTGAGCCCAAAAATTCACCAGCCATGAGTATCGCCATCCCGGAATTGAACCAGTTCGCGCTTGAGGAATTGGGCCAGACGCCTTCGGTGGACAAGCCGAATGCCGAGGTCAGCTTCAAGATCGATGTCTCGCCGGCCCGTCTCACTCGCCGCATCGTGGTGGGCATTCTCGACGAGAGTCGCCAGCGGGGCATCGCCGTGGCGATCTATCCAGCCACCGGTGAGGTCTGCGATCTCTGCAACGGGGCGGGGGTGATCGGCTACCTGGCGAATTCTCCCTTGGAGCCCGGAGCCCCGGTGCCTTGCGATCTGACCCTCTACCGTTTCGGTCAGAACTTTGTCTGCAGTGTCCGCATCCAAGGGGAAATCTTCCTCTACCCGGCCTTTTCGCTTGGCGGAACGGCCAAACTGACGGCTTTTGTCGGGCAAGAAGCCAATAGCGGCGATGAACGTTTGGGCTGGTCCCACTTGCGGCTCGATGTGATCGAGCAGCCCGTGGCCGCCTGATGGGTTTCGACCGCCCGGTTGTGGGCCTTTAGGCGGTGGGAAGGGGAACCCGGAGCGGGATTCGGGTTCCGACAGAACGATCGGCCGGCGGGGCTGAGTGGATCTGTTGCTTCCCTTTGCCCCACCGGGCGGTTCGGAACGCGCCATGGGCCATCGCGCCGCATGGGCAGGGCGGGGGAAAAGGGCAATTCCGCGTTGAGGAAGCTCTTAT
>CAZKGI010000019.1:0-59851 GCA_964552315.1 uncultured Akkermansia sp.
TCCCCGATCCACTGCCATCCGCATTTTGAATTCCACACGGAATAGCGAAGCGCCGTCTTCCTTACCATGTGGGGAAGTTCTGAACTCCAGATCCGACTGAAAAACCGCGGGTGGATGGCATTCATGAGGCCGGGCCGAAGTGCCCGGGGTCTCTATTGCACCAGCTGCGGCGCGCTTACCCTTGCCCCATCGATTCCAGCACACAGGAAGGAGCTAGGCCTTGATCCTTGAACGCATCCGAGGAATGAAGACCGAGGCGAGCACGTCGTGGAGGGCAACGGAGGATTTGCTTCACGATTCGCTTCGCTCAGTCCTTCCTGCACCGCCTCGTCACCGCGTCTACTGTTCTGCTGAAATGGAAACTCTCAGGCACGACGACCAAGTAGACCGGTGTTGAGGTGGCACCAGTTCGCCCACGCCCTCTCTGTCTCAGGGCTGAGGAGGAGGCGCTGGGAGGGTGGCGTTGAAGCGCAAGAGTGTCGTCTGTTTCGCGACTGTGCTCGTCAAGCGGTCCCCCTCGAGCAGAAAGAGTTCCGGCTCGGCTTCGAAGCGGGGTGTTACCTCTACCTTCACTCGATCTGGCTGGGCCTTGGCGAGCTCGAGAATGCGGCGCACCGCCTCGATTTCCTTGGCTGGAGTCTCTCCCGGATCCGCTACCTTTCGCTCGAGCACGCCGAGCAGTTCCTTGCCGAAGGCCTGGGCATGCTTCCGGAGAACGGCTTCGCCCAAAAAGGAACGCTGCATCTCGGCGAGGTAGCGTTCGTGGTCGCCTTTGGCCAGCTTGGCCTTGAGAGGGCGTCCCGCCTCGTAATCGGCCCAGTTGCCCTCCAGGAGTTGGAGTTCATAGGTGCCGCTGAAGCGGCGTTCCGCCAGGGCCGCCTCATCCTGATCCTCGTTGGGCTTGGCTTGGGCCTCGATGCGGATGAATAACTTGCCCTCGTGGGGAAGGAATTTCACGGTCCGCTCCAGGCGGTAATCCGGGGGCTGGACGCTTTCGGGGCGAGGCAACTCCTTTCCGCCGATACTCCATTCGTGGCGGGTCTCCCCCCGGGTGGATTCCAGGACAAATTGATTCCGCTCGGCGCCTTTCCCATAGCTGGATTCGGCATTTGTCAGGAGGGTCAGGAAGCTGGCTTCGCGAACACTGAGTCCCTTGCGCTCGGAGGCCGCGGGAGCCACCGGCCTTCGTCCCACCACCTGGGCCGACAGGGGCGGGGAGAGAAGGACGACCGCCCAGAGCAGGAGCACAAGACGGCCCCAGTGGAAATCCGAGGCGCAGGAGAAGGAGGGGGTCGCCCGTGTCATGAGGAGGGAAGGGGGGAGGGGGAGGACCACAGGAGGAACGCTACACACAACGGAAGCCAGTATAAGGTGGGCCTCCCTGCGATGAGAAGCGGAAAAGAGGGCGTTCCCGCTCCACGCATGGATTGTCTGTCCCTTTATTTGCCTGGAGGAGGCAGGCTCAGCCGGCCGATCCGTTGCCGCGCATGGCGGTGCGCCAGCGACTGGGACTTTGCCCCGTGTGCTGGCGGAACCAACGGGCGAAATAGTTTTGGTCGTCCATGCCGATCGTGGAGGCGATCTCGCCGATGGACTGCTCGCTCTCGCGCAGGGCGCGCGTCGCGGCCTCGAGGCGCAGCGTGGTGAGCAGACCGCCCAGGGTGGTGCCGCTTTCCGCGCGCAGTTGTCGATTGAGATGGTCGAGGCTGCGCCCGAGCGACTGGGCCACTCGTCCCGGGGTCCAGCCGACCAAGCCCTGATGCCGGAGCAGCGAGCGCACCGCTTTGGTCACCGGTCCTTCGCTGTGGCTCGGGGTCCGGTCACTAAGGTGTCGTTCCAAGAGGGCGAGCAACTGCAGGATCAGGGCGGCGGACTGAATGGCGGCGGACTTCACCGCCCGCCCTTGTTCGTGCAGAGCCAAGAGCCAGCGCTCCACCGAGGCCAGCTCGTGGGCGGAGAGGAGCGAGACCTCGCGCCAAGGCAGGGCGTCTTCCACATCGAAATCGATGACCAGGCAGATGGGTCGAGTCCGCTGCGTCTTTTCAAAATGGTGGGGAAGGCCGGAGGGAATCACCAACACGCTTCCCCGGGCCACCGGCACGCGACGCGAGCCGAGCCAAGCCAGTCCTGCGCCGCGCAGATAGACGAGGATCTGGGCATAGCGATGGGCGTGTTCCTCGAGTCGCTCGACCCGGGGCATGTGTTGGTTGAGTGCCAGGCGACGAATCGAGAAACCCGGCCAGCGCAGGCGCAGATTTTCCAGCAGGAGAGGTTGGAAGGGTCGGTCCATCACGAAATCGGCATCGATATTGTGCTAACAGGGGCGAAAAGATTCTCACGCCGTCGCCCCGCTTCTGCTAGGCTTTTTCGCCATGATCACCGATCCCGCCGATCTGAAGCCCTCCACCTCCTGGGAGGAGACCGCCTGGGCCCATCGCTCCGAGGAAGCCCTCGTCGATCACGAGTCCAATCCCCGCCTGTGTGTCGCCACCCTGCTTCCCTTTCGCCACGGCCAGCCCGACTGGGCGGGATTTGAGAACAGCATCCGCTGGATGCTGGCCAGTGCCGAGGCGGCGGGTGTGGAGATCGCCTTCGTGCTCAACGCGGACACGGGCTACATCTTCAATTTGTCCCTCGATCTCTACGCCGAGGTCATCCGTCGTTTCCGCGCCGCCTTCCCCGAGCCCACCATCATTTGTGGGTCGACGGCCGTGGGGGCCTCGGGAGACCGCTTCCGTCCCGACTGGTATCGCCCCCATCTCGAGATCGCCCAAAGCTTCGAGAAGGTCGAGGTGATGATCATGACCTCGAAGCTGCTCAACGAGCTGGGCGCGGAGGCGCGCCGCGACGCCTATTTCGAGATCGCCGAAATGCTGACGGTGCCGGGCCTCGTCCACGCCCTGGAGCCGGCCTTTGTGCCTTGGGCGACGCCCTTCGGCCCCTGGTTGCTGCACGAACTGGCCCAGCATCCCAAATTCGTCGGGGGCAAGATTTCCACTCTGGATGAACCCCACTTTCTTTACTGGGCCGCGATGTGTCGGGACCTGCAGCTCGACTTCGCCCCGCATAGCGGAGACGACTTCGGCATCGCCTCGGCCATCAAAATGGGTCTGCCCCTTCTCATCGGGGCGGGCGTCTCCGCCTGCCCGCTCATCTGCGAGGCCAAGCGCCTGTGGCGCAGCACCCCGCTGGACACGCGCGTCTACAAGCTTTTCGAGGCCTTCCAGTCCCTCGAGGACGCCGTCTTCCGTCTCGACGCCAAAGGCAGTGCCGCTGCCTACAAGCACAGCACCGCCCACGTGCTGAAGCTGCTCGGGCTGATCGAGTCCGCGGAGATCCATCCCGACTGTCCCGACCAGCGCCCCGAGGGCGAAGCGGAGCGGATGCGGGAAGCCCTCCTCCGCCCCCTGCGAATCGCGGAGCGCCTCGGCATTGCGAATTTCACATTGGCCTGAAGACCGGAACGCCGCCAAGCCTGCTTGCCCCCCATGGACCTGTCCCGCCTCTGCGTGCACACCATCACCACCAAGCCCTGGCCCATCGAGCTGGCGATGGACCGATACGCCGAGGCCGGAATTGGCGGGATCACCGTCTGGCGCCAGGCTCTCGAAGGCCGTGACATCGCCCGGATTGGCGAGGCCCTGCGCGCCCGAAATCTCACTGTCGTCTCCCTCTGCCGGGGTGGTTTCTTTCCGGCCAAGACCGCGGTCGGGCTCGCCGAAGCCATCGAGGACAACCGGCGCGCCATCCGCGAGGCCGCCGAGCTCGGGGCTCCCGTCGTCGTCCTTGTCTGCGGGGCGGTGCCGGGACAGCCCCTCGAGGAATCGCGCCACCAAATTGCCGAGGGCATCGCCGCGGTGCTGCCCCTCGCCGAGGAGTTGGGCGTCCGCCTCGGCATCGAACCGCTCCATCCCATGTATGCCGACGACCGCAGCGCCATCAACACCATGGCCTCGGCCAATGCGCTCTGCGACGAACTCGATCATCCCCTCGTCGGCATCGCCGTCGACGCCTACCACGTCTGGTGGGATCCCGAGCTCGCCGACCAGCTTGCCCTCGCCGGGACAAAGGATCGGCTCTTCGCCTTCCACCTCTGCGACTGGCTCACGCCCACGACCGATCTCCTCAACGACCGCGGTCTCATGGGCGAAGGCTGCATCGACCTGCGCGGCCTCCGCGCCAGGGTTGAAGCCGCCGGCTTCGACGGATTTCACGAAGTGGAGATTTTCTCGAATCGCTGGTGGGCGGCGGATCAGGACGACTTCCTCTCCCGAATCAAAGAGGCCTATTTGGAACATTGTTAGTCGATGGACATGACCATCGCTCCAGGAGCCATGGATCTCGAGAGTCCGTGAAGTAGAATCTGCCGCCAGTCCAGTTCACCCCTTATTCCTACTCATTCCCCCTATGAACCTAGGCATCATCCTCAACGGCGTCACGGGACGCATGGGCACCAACCAGCACCTCGTTCGCTCCATTCTTGCGATCCGCGCGCAAGGCGGCATCCCGATCGCGCCCGGCGAGACCATCCAGGTCGATCCCATCCTCACGGGACGAAACGAGCACAAGCTGCGCGAGCTCGCCGCCAGGCATGGCGTGGAACGCTGGACCACTGACCTCGATGCCGCCCTGGCCGATCCCCACAATCGCGTTTTCTTCGACGCCAGCACCACCCTGCTCCGGGCGGGCTTTATTGAAAAGGCGGCTCGGGCCGGGAAGGCCATCTACTGTGAAAAACCGACAGCGGTGGAGACGGCCGAGGCCGTTCGTCTGGCCCAATTGTGTCGCGAGGCTGGAGTCAAGAACGGGGTGGTGCAGGACAAGCTCTGGCTCCCCGGCATCCGCAAGCTGAAGACCCTGATCGGCCAGGGCTTCTTCGGGCGCATCCTCTCGGTGCGCGGCGAGTTTGGCTACTGGGTCTTCACCGGGCACGACGCCGACCAGCCCATCCAGCGCCCCAGTTGGAACTACCGCAAGGAGGAGGGCGGCGGCATCATCGTGGACATGCTCTGCCACTGGCGCTACCTCGTGGACAACGTCTTCGGCCCCATCAAGAGCGTTTCCTGCCTCGGGGCGACGCACATTCCCGAGCGCATCGACGAGAGCGGCCGCGCCTACGCCTGCACCGCCGACGACAGCTGCTACGCCAGCTTCGAGCTGGAGAACGGCATTGTCTGCCAGTTCAACAGCTCCTGGACGGTGCGGGTGCGCCGCGACGACCTGCTCACCCTAAACGTCGACGGCACGCACGGCTCCGCCGTGGTGGGTCTGCGGAAATGCTGGGTGCAATCCCTCGGTACCACGCCGAAGCCGGTGTGGAATCCCGACATCCCCCAGCCCATCAACTTTTACGAGGGCTGGCAGGAGGTGCCCGATGCGACCCACTACGACAACGCCTTCAAGATCCAGTGGGAACTCTTCCTCCGCCACGTCGTCCTCGACGAGCCCTATCGGTTCGACCTCATGGAAGGAGCCAAGGGGGTGCAGCTGGCCGAGGCCGGGCTGCAAAGCTGGGCGGAGCGCCGCTGGATCGACCTCTCGGCCTTGGAGTAAGCCGTCCTTTGCTCGGCCGTGGAGCTGACTCGATGGGACGCGCGGCGTGGTCGGGAGAGACGTCCTTGCGCGGGATTGACCGGAGCGCCCCCTTTCCCTAGGCTGGGCGTATTCCTATGAATCGATTCCTTTCTCTTTGCCTGTTCCTCACCGCCGCGGCCCCCTTCGCTCTTTCGGCAGCTCCTCTCGTCTACGAAGGCGAAGCGGGACCGGGGAAGGGCAAGCACATCGTCCTCGTGGCCAACGATCACAATTATCGTTCCCAGGAAGCCATTCCGGCCCTGGCCCGCATTCTGGCTAAGCATCACGGCTTTCGGTGCACCGTCCTTTTCGGTCTCGATCCGGAAACGGGGAACATTTTGCCTGGTGAGTCGAACATCCCCGGCCTGGAGATTTTGAAGGAGGCGGATCTGCTGGTGCTCTACACCCGCTTTCAGAACTTGCCCGAGGATCAGATGCAGCATTTCGTGGAATTTCTGGACCGGGCCGGGCCCATCGTGGCCCTGCGCACCTCCACCCACGCCTTCAAAATCCCCGCGGATGCGAAGTATGCCAAGTACTCCTACGACTACCCGAAGGAAGACTATCCAGGCGGCTTCGGACGTCAGGTGCTCGGCGAGACCTGGAATGGGCATCACGGGAAGAACAACGAGCAGAGCACCCGGCTGGACATCCTGCCCAATCAGGCGGGGCATCCCATTCTTCGCGGGGTGAAGTCGATGTGGGCCGCCTGCGGTGGCTATTACACAGAGCCGACAGAGGACTGCGGGGTTCTCGCTTTGGCCCAGCCTCTCAACGGGATGAGCCCGGACTCTCCGGTCGCGGCCGACATGAAGCCCGCTCCGGGGGCCTGGACCAAGATTTATGAAGGGCGCGAGGGCCGCCGCGGTCGCAGCTTCACCAGCACCTACGGGGCCTCCGACGATCTCCTCGACGAGGGCTACCGACGCTCCTTGATCAATGCCTGCTTCTGGGCCCTTGGGATGGAGGACAAAATCACGCCCGAGGCGAACATCGCCTTCGTCGGGCCCTATCATCCCACCTATCTCAACGGGGTAAAGCCCGATTGGGGCAAGCCCGAGGCGCTGGCTGGTTGGGAAACACCCATTGGCAAGGCCGCGGATTGAATCGGAGGCGGCCCCTGGGGCCAGGCTTCCCCTGGTTCAATCACTGACCGCCAAGTCGCTTGGCCAGCTCGGCGCTTTCCGCGCTGAGCTTGGCCAGCGGAACCACGAACTCCCGGCGGTTCCGCATCACGATTTTGACCGCCTCTCCCTGGAGCCCGGCGAAGCGGGCTTCAATGGTCACGCCCTCGGAGTTTTTCCAGGAGAAGTACTCCTCTCCCCCGGCCTGGGCCCGGGCGATTTTGAGGGCCTCGACGCGCTCCTGTTCCGCCGGCGTGGGCATGGAGGCGTCGATGATCGCCCCCTCCCGAATCCACTCCTCGATCTTGGTCAATTCGGACGGGCGCAGGGCCTTGCCATTTTTGGGCATGAAGTCCTCGTGCTTGTCGTCGAGCCTGAGGCGGGCGAGGAAGTCGCTCTTGTCAGGGGCGCCGGGACGGATCAGGCTGATCTCGCCAATCTGGACTTTGACCATGTCCTCGATATCATCAAACGCGAGGCCTCCCTTCGATTCCTTTACCGTGCTGTGGCAATCCCAGCAATGCTCCTTAAGAATCGGCAGGATGTCATTCTGATAATCCAAGGCCACTGCGGGAGACAGGGGGCAGACAAGGGCGAGCAGACTGGATCGAAGCGAGGTCATACTGGATAGCCTGGTGAAGACTGCCCTTCGGCCCCCTTGCGGTGCGTGGCAAGCGAGGCCCTGCGGCTTTCCCTATGTTTCGTTCTAGCTGGCGAACTTGGCAACGGGCGTTTTGGCGGAAGCGTCCCCACCCAGGTGGCTGGATCTGGCCATTGCCTCAAGCGATCCAGTCTTCAATGACCTTTCCCCCCACGTCGGTGAGCCGGAAATCGCGCCCTTGGAAGCGGTAGGTCAGCTTGAGGTGATCGAGTCCGAACTGGTGCAGCAGGGTGGCGTGGAGGTCGTTGACGTGGACGGGCTTTTCCGTGATGAACCAGCCGATCTCGTCGGTATCCCCATAGATGTGCCCTCCCTTGAAGCCCCCACCGGCCATGAGCATGGTGAAGGCATTGGGGTGGTGGTCGCGACCGGTGTTGGACAGGCGGCCGGGGCGGTTCTCGCCCAGAGGGGTGCGTCCGAATTCGGAGCCCCAGACCACCAGGGTGCTGTCGAGCAGGCCACGCTGTTTCAGGTCCTTGATGAGGGCGGCGATGGGTTGGTCAACGGCGCCGGCATTGTAGGCGAGGTTGCGATCGAGTTCGGAATGCTGGTCCCAGCTCGCGTGGATGATGTTGATGAAGCGCACCCCGCGTTCCACGAGGCGTCGAGCCAGGAGACAGTTGCGCGCAAAGGTGTCGTAGGTGCGCAGGCCCGGGAGGGTGCCGCGAAAGTCCTTTCCCTCCGGCTCGGGACGACCGATGCCGTACATTTCCAATGTCTTTGCGGACTCGCCCCTGAGATCCACCAGTTCGGGGGCGGCGGTCTGCATGCGGTTGGCGAGTTCGTAATTGGCGATGCGGCTGGCGATCTCGGGATCGTGGACTTCCTGGTAGCGGGCGTGGTTGAGGTCGCGCAGGGCATCGAGTCCGGCGCGCTGCATTTCGGGAGAAAGACCCGGGGGATGGGCAAGGTTCAAGACGGGTTCGCCCTGGTTGCGGAACTGCACGCCGGCGTATTTCGAGGAGAGGAAGCCCGAGGTCCAGAGACTGGCGCCCCCCGACCCTCCGCGTCCCGCGTTGAGGACGACGTAGCCGGGCAGGTTGGCCGAGGGCGTGCCGAGGCCGTAGTTGATCCAGGCTCCCATGGAGGGCATGCCAAAGCGGGGGACGCCACACTGCATGAGCAATTGGCCAGGGTGGTGGTTGAACTCCTCGCTAAAGAGCGAACGCACCATGAGGAGGTCGTCGGCGCAGCTCGCGAGATGCGGCAGCAAGTCCGAGAAGTCCATGCCGCACTGGCCGTGCTTTTGCCAGCGGCGCGGCGAGCCCATCAGGGTGGCGGTCTCGGGCTGGATGAAGGCAAAGCGGGCCTTGTCGAGGATTTCCTTGGGGAGGCTTTGGCCGTGCAGCTCGTTGAGCTTCGGCTTGGGGGTGAACAAGTCCAGTTGGGAGGGGGCGCCCTCCATGAAAATGAAGATGCAGGCCTTGGCCTTGGCTTCGCGGTGCGAGCTGGCCTCGGCAAAGGCTGCCGGATCCGCCGCATGAGCCGCGGTGAGGAGTCCGTCCTCGCTGAGAAGGGAACCGAGTGCCAAACCGCCCAGGCCGCAGGCCGAGGTGGTGAGGAACTCGCGCCGGGTGCGCCGGATGAGGGTGGACGGATCGATCATGGCAGGGCGGGGCAGGACGCTTCAAGCGCGCGTCAGGAATTCGTCGAGGTTCAGCAGGACCCGCAGGGTGGCAAGCCAGGCGGCGGCTTCGGACGGGGAGACCCCATCGATCGCCTCGGATCCCAGCAGGGCGACGGCGGCCTCCTCGCGACTGCGGTACCAGTGCCGCGCTTCCCCTAACAGGCTGAGGAGACGCGCCCGTTCGAAGTCCCGGGGAGAACGCGTCAGGCAGAGGCGGAAGGCCTGGTCGACGCGGGCCGCGTCGTTGGCGAGGGAGGCGTCGGAAAGGACGCGCCGGGCAAGCCCCTGGGCGGCCTCGACGAAGGCTTCGCTGTTAAGGGTGACAAGCGCCGCCAGCGGGGTGTTGGATCGGGCCCGCCGCACTGCCGTCCCGTTGGAGTCGGGGCAGTCGAAGGTGATCAGCGAGGGGTGCGGGGCGGTGCGCTTGAAGTAGGTGTAAAGTCCGCGACGGTAGCGGTCCTCTCCCGTGCTGGGCTTCCACACGAAGGCCGAGTTGTAGTTCACGTCGGCGACGCCCTCGGGAATGGGGGGGAAGACGCTGGGCCCTCCCACCTTGCGCGAGAGCAGGCCAGCGGCCGCGAGGGAAAGGTCGCGAACGATTTCCGCCTCGACCCGGAAACGATTCTGGCGGGCCAGAAGCTCGTTCTTGGGATCCCGGTCCAGGAGATCGGGGCGGTGATCGGAACGCTGCCGATACGTTTGGGAAAGGACGATGGTGCGGATGAGAGACTTGCGCGACCAGCCCGATTCGATCAGCTCCACGGCGAGCCAGTCCAGCAGTTCGGGATGGGTGGGGCGGTCGCCCCGGACCCCGAAGTCCTCGGGGGTGCGCACCAGTCCCTCGCCGAAGAGCTGTGTCCAGATGTCGTTGGCCAGCACGCGGGGGGGCAGGGGATTTTCCCCGCTGACGAGCCAATGGGCGAGATCGAGGCGGTCGCCCCCGGGACCGCGGTGTCGCACCGGCGGGAGCACCGAGAGGGTGCCCGGCTGCACCTCCTCGAGGGGCTCCGTGAATTCCCCGCGACGCAGGCGGTGAGTGCGACGACGCTCTGTGGAGCGCTCCGTGAGGATGCGGACTTCCATCTCGGGGGCTTGGGGGCGTTTGGCCTGGTGGGCCTCGAGGTCGGCCAGAAGGGGCCGCGTGCGGGGATCCAGCCATTCGACGTGACGCCAGAAGGCCTGCCCATGCGCCTCGCTGCGACGGTCGGGCGGGCTGTCGAGATAGGCACGGACGGATTCGGGTAGGGCCAGTTCCGTGGGCGAGGTCAGGGCCTGGAGCCGAAAGCGGCCGATGGTGTGCTGGCCACCGAAATTTTGAGTCAAGGTTAGTGTCAGCGTTCCGCCCTGGGGCAGGGAGAGGGCCTCGGCGAATCCGAAGTCCGCCTGGTGGGCTTTGCCGGTGGCGCCTCCCACGGCCCAGCCGCTGCCCTGCCGACCTGGGGAGACATTTTCGCTGAGAGCCTCGCGCACCGGCCACTGGGACTGGGCGTAGTCCGCCGCCGCGTCGGCGAGTTTCACCGTCCCGTGACCTTCCACCGAGACCTCGACGCGATTCAGGACAAAGTTGCCGTGCCCCGCCCGCCCGGGCCCCTCACTGCCCAGGCTGCGATCCGGCAGCACCTCGAGCCGCAGGCCCGTGATTGGGCCGGGGGGCAGGGTGGCGGTGACCGTGTAGACCGCCGTGGCGGGGTTTTCGCCTCCGACGACAAGGGAACCATCCGGCTCCTTGGCGAACTGCACCCCCTTGGGGGCAGCGAACTGGGTGATGTCCAGCAGCCGCTGTTCGGCCGTCGCCACGGCGCGGGCGGTGCGGAGTTCTGAGGCCAGCTTCTCTTCCCAGGCTTCGCGCTGTTCCCGCAGTTCCGTGCGAGCGGCCTCGAGAGCCTGTTCCTTCGAGCGAGTCTCGGCCTCGTGGGCCTTGAGGGCCTGTTGGTACTTCGCCCAGGCTTCGGGGGATTGGGGGATCCGGGTGACGTCCTCGTCGGCGTTGTTGAAGTAGGCGAAGAGCGCGTAGTACTCGCGCTGGGTGATCTCGTCGTATTTGTGGGTGTGACAGCGGGCGCAGCCCAGCGTCAGGCCCAGCCAGACCGTGCCCAGGGTTTCGACGCGATCCATCACCGCGGCGACCCGCCACTGCTCCTTGTCGACCCCCCCCTCGGTGTTGGTCAGTGTTTGCCGGTTGAAGGCGGTGGCGAGTCTCTGCTCCGGCGTGGGATTTTCGAGGAGGTCGCCGGCGAATTGTTCGATGGTGAAACGATCCAGGGGCATGTCGGCCTGGATGGCCGAGAGGACCCAGTCCCGGTAACGCCAGGCATCGGGGCGGTGGTTGTCCTTTTCGTAACCATCGCTGTCGGCGTATCGGGCGCGGTCGAGCCAATGGCGCCCCCAGCGTTCCCCAAAGGCCGGACTGTCGAGCAGTTCGTCGACGAGAGCCCGCAGGCCGGCTTCGGGATCCGCGCCGAGGGCGGCGAGATGGGCTTCGGTCTGCTCCGGCGTGGGCGGCAGGCCGATGAGGTCGCAGTAGAGGCGCCGGATCAGGGTGCTGGCATCGGCTGGGGGCGAGGGGGCGATGTTCGCAGCGCGCAGGCGGGCGCGCACGAAGGCGTCAATGGGAGAGGGCGGGGCCTGGCCGGTCTCGGCCTCGGTCGCTTGCGGCAGCGCGGGCGGCTCGGGACGCCTCAGGGGCGCATAGGCCCAGTGCCGGGGCCAGACGGCGCCCTCGGCAATCCATTGCTCCAGCTTGGCGACCTCCTCGGGACCGAGGGCTTCGCCCTTGCCGGGGGGCGGCATGCGCTCCTCCGACTCCGGGCTGAGCACCCGGGCGAGAACTTCGGAGGCCTCGGGCTCGCCGGGCACGATTCCCCGACGCCCAGATTTGAGCACAGAGCTGGCGGCATCGATTCCATTGAGGCGCAGCCCTCCCTTGGCTTCATCCGGTCCGTGGCAGAGGGTACATTTCTCTGCGAGGATCGGGCGGATGTCCCGCTCGAAGTCAATCGGCTCCGTTCGGGCCGCGGACCATGGCAGGACAGCCACGGCCCCAGCGATCGCCGCGAATGGCGTGAGCCTGTGGGCGGAAGGGCGATCCATCGCGACGCCAGTCTCCCAAAATCACGCCGCGGGGTCAAGCCGCGCCGGGGCGCAGTCGCGCCTCCGGCTCGACTGAGCGCGGAGGCGCGCCAGGCTTGCCATGGCTGGCAGCTCAGAGCTTGCTGGCCACCAGGGCTTCCATCTTGACGATGTCCGCGGCAAAGAGGCGGATGCCTTCAGCCGTTTTTTCCGTGGCCATGGCATCCTCGTTGAGGAGGAAGCGGAAGGTTTTCTCGTCGAGCTGGAGTCGTTCCTGCGGCTCGGCCGTGGCCAGTTCGGGGGAAAGTTTGCGCTCTACGAGGCCCTCGGTGGATTGCAGCTCCTCGAGTAGGTTGGGGCTGATGGTGAGGAGATCGCAGCCCGCCAGCTCGAGGATTTGGCCGCTGTTGCGGAAGCTCGCGCCCATCACTTCGACAGGATAGCCGAACTGGCGGTAGTAGCTGTAGATGCGGCGCACGGATTGCACGCCGGGATCCTCGGCTCCGCGGTATTCTAGACCCGTGTTCTTCTTGTACCAGTCGTAGATCCGGCCGACGAAGGGCGAGATCAAGGTGATGCCGCCCTCGGCGCAGGCGACGGCCTGGGCGAGGGAGAACATCAGGGTCAGGTTGCAGTGGATCCCTTCCTTCTCGAGGATCTCGGCGGCCCGGATCCCTTCCCAGGTGGAGGCGATCTTGATGAGGATGCGCTCGCGGGGCACTCCGGCCTTCTCGTAGAGCTGGATGAGGTCGTGGGCCTTGGCGACGGTGCCTTCCGTGTCGAAGGAGAGACGGGCGTCGACTTCGGTGGAGACGCGGCCGGGAACGATCTTGAGGATTTCCTGACCAAAGGCCACGAGGATGTGGTCGATGATGGTCGAAATCAGGTTTGGGCCCGAGAGCGGGGAATTCTTCAGATCCGCCACGGCGCGCTCCACGAGAGGCGCATAGGCCTCCTGCTGGGCGGCCTTGAGAATGAGGGAGGGATTCGTCGTGGCATCCTGGGGGCGATAGGCGCGCATCGCTTCGAAGTCGCCGGTATCGGCCACCACGACGGTGTGTTGCTTGAGTTGTTCGAGGAGGTTTGCCATGGGTCACCTTGCAAGGCTGTGACGAAAAGTCCAGCGCTTACCGGTGTCTTTGCAGGAGAGGCCGCGTGGGCGGGAAGAAGGCCGCGGCAGAAGCCTGGCGGGGCGATCCCGAGCGAGCCGGTGACTACTTCCGCGTCTTCACCGGGGCCTTGCGCGCAGGGAAGAGCGTGCGGCAGATCTCGCAGACGGTGCCGTCACAGCCACGGGCCGAGCAGTGCTCGCGACCGTAGTAGATGAGGCGCAGATGCAGGGCGTTCCACTGGTCTCGGGGAAAGGCGCGCTTCAAGTCCCGCTCGGTCTGTTCCACGCTGCGCCCAGTGGTGAGTCCCCAGCGCTGGGCCAAGCGGTGGATGTGGGTGTCGACGGGGAAGGCGGGCACGCCGAAGGCCTGGCTCATCACCACGGAGGCGGTCTTGTGCCCGACTCCGGGCAGGGCTTCCAGGGCGTCGAAGTCGGCGGGGACCTGGCCGCCGTGCCGGTCGAGGAGGATTTTGGACAATTCCGAAATGGCGGCCGACTTTCGGGGCGAGAGCCCGCAGGGCTTGATGATCTCGCGAATGGTCTCCACGGGCAGCTTCGCCATGGCGGCGGGATGATCGGCCAGGGCAAAGAGACGCGGGGTGATCCGGTTGACCCGCTCGTCGGTGCATTGCGCGGAGAGGAGGACCGCGATGAGCAGGGTGTAGGGATCGCGATGATCCAGGGGAATGGGCGGATCGGGATAGAGCTCGGCCAGTCGTGCCGAGATGTGGAGGCAGCGTTCCGCCTTGGTCATCGCCACCGGTCCCGAGTGATCAGGCCTTGCGGCCGATTCCCGTGGAGAGGTTGCCGCTGCGGGCTTGCTTCTCGATATCGTTCAGCATCTTGCGGACGTGATCCGCATCGCGGACGTGCTTGCGGCTTTCGAGAATGCGACGGCTTTCCTCGAAGGATCCCCATTCCAGAACCCGGATGGGCACGTTGCGGACGCCCCAATGGTTCATGGTGCCCTTTTCCGGCTTGTAGATGTCGATGGTTTCGGTGCCCACCAAAGCGCTGCCGTAGTCGTCGACAACGTATTCGTAGGGCATCCCTTCGATCACGAAGCGCGTGCCCAGGGGATACTTGGACCAGTCTGCGGCGGCGCTGCGGACCCGGGAGCCGTATTGCAGGGTTGTGCCCGCGGCACTCTTGCGGCCGTACTTGAGGTGATCCGACTCGGTATGGGTGTAAGCCGTCGTGCGGACCATCATGATCTGATTGGTCGGCCGGTTCGACACCGGGGTCCGAGGTACCGAAGCCAAGGTTACGGGTGGCTGGGTCGGCTCGGGTTTGGGCAGGGCCACCGGATCGTTGGGCGCCAGTTGGGCGGGAGTCTCGGGCAGGCCGGCAATGCGCTCCGCCGGGATGGGCGTCAGCGGGGGCAGGGGAGAAGCGGAAGGCGGAGCGCTCAGGCTGAGGTTGGTTGGCGTGGCGGGGCTTGCCGTCGGCGCGTCAGTCGCCGGGCTGCTTTCCGTGCTGGCCAAGGCGGGGGCCTCGGCGCTCTCCGTGGCGGTGGGCTCTTCCGTCGCAATCTTGGCGACGGCCTGCATATTTTGCCGGGAAAGGGCGGAAAGATTGGAGCTCGTGCCGGTGCAGCTCACAAACGGAAGAAAGCCCGCGCTGAGCAGCGGCAGGGCCGTAGACCGGATGGAGACTTGGAAGATCTGCATAAGTGCGAAGCTCGTCCTGTTTTTAGAGGCTTTCGCCGGAAAGTCAATCGCCGCGCGCCTGAGGAACAGGATAAGTGAGATTTTTTATTAAAACTAGAAGTTTATTAGCCTGAAATATTAAATTTTTCTCAGGCGGAGGTGGCGGCTTGGCCGAGGACTCCACACAGGGCTCGAAACGGGAAATCGGTGACTTTTCTTAGGGAAACTTGCGAGGAAGTCGTCCCGACCAGAGGGAGAGACCTGGGATCTCCGTCCCCATCCCGTCCTCCTCGAGAGGCCTTCTGGCCCCGTTAGCCTCCCTTCGACAAGCTTCGCAGAGCCCGGGCTTGTCATCGGGCGGTTTCCGGGCAAGGTTCCTGCGCTCCGGATTTTTGCTTCCAACCCCGTAAACCCGATCTACCTTCCGAACATGGAATTTGTTTCAACGCGCGGTGGCGGCGAGCCCGTCGGTTTCAACGAGGCTTTCGCGCGTGGTCTTGCCCCGGATGGAGGGCTCTACGTGCCGCGCCGCTTGCCCATTCTCCCGCAGACCATCCTCGTGGAGGATGCCATGCCTTACCCTGCCCTCGCCTGGGATTTCCTCGGCCTCTTTGATGGTGACCACGACAGTGATCACCTCTCGGACATCGTGGACCGGAGTTATGGGAGCTTCAGCGACACCATGAATGCGCCGCTGCAGCAGTTGGATGACAATCTCTTCGTGCTGGAGCTCTTTCACGGTCCGAGCCTTTCCTTCAAGGATTTCGGCCTGCAGCTGGTCGGGAATCTCTTCGAGGATCAGATCGAACGCACCGGGGTGCCCATCAATGTGCTTGGGGCCACGTCGGGGGACACGGGATCGGCCGCGATCCACGGTCTCGCCAACAAGAAGGGCGTGCGGGTCTTCGTGCTCTATCCCGAGGGCCGCATCTCCGAGTTGCAGGAGCGCCAGATGACCTGCACCGGCGCCGACAACGTCTTCCCCATTCCCATCGCCGGCAGTTTTGACGACGCCCAGGCCATTGTGAAGGAGTTGATGGGGGACCTCGCCTTCAAGGAGAAGCAGCGTCTCTCGGCGATCAACTCCATCAATGTCGTCCGCGTGCTGGCCCAGTGCGTCTACTACATCCACGCCTACACCCAGCTGCCCCCGGACAACCGCGACGACCTCAACTTCGTCGTGCCCACCGGGAATTTTGGGAACGTCTTTGCCGGCTGGCTGGTCCACCAAATGGGACTGCCGGTGGACCGCTTCGTCGTGGCCACGAACCAGAACGATATTCTTTACCGCCTCTTCAACACCGGCGAATACCGGCCCGACTCCGTCCGGCCCAGCCATGCGCCCTCCATGGACATCCAGGTCGCGTCGAACTTCGAGCGCTTCCTCTACTATCATAACGAAAAGGATGCCAAGGCGACCCGCGCCCAGATGGAGCAGTTCGAGAAGGAGGGATCGATCCAAATTGCCAACTTCAACAGCAGCAACTTTGCCGCGACGCGCAGCAGCGACGAGGACATCCTGCGCCACATCCGGGAGGTGAAGGAGAAATACGATTATGTCGTCGATCCCCACACGGCCTGCGCCTTCCAGGACCTCGACCTCTCCAGCACCCACGTGATCCTGGCGACGGCGCATCCGGCCAAGTTCCCGGAGGTCATCGAGCAGGCCATCGGCGAGCGGCCCCAACACCCCGCCCTGGAACGGCTCAAGCAGCGCGAGCAGGTGCGCTACCCGGTCGAGGCGAGCGCCGCGGCGGTGCGAGCCTTCCTCGAGGAATACGGGATCTGAGGCCTTGCCTCGCGCGGCGGAAGCCGCGTGAGAGGGGAGGCGCGGGCGGAATGACGCCCGCCGCGATGTTCAGGCGCGTTCCCAAGACGCCACTGGCCCCGGTTTCCGGGTGAAGAGGGGATGCAGCTCTGGCCGCTTCACGTGCTGCCATCGCTCGTAGACAGCGGGACTCCGGGCCTGGAGCTTCTTCATCAGGTGCGTCCATTCGTAGTCCACTTGTCCCGAGTTGACCTGCAATGGGGCCGCTGAGGAGATGGGTTTGATCTTGTCCCCATTGAAGGAGTAACCCCGGCCTTGGGCTTCGGCGTGCACCGCTTGCAGGTAGGCGGCGATGGCGGATCGCGGGTCGGGCTGGTCCTGGAATCGTTCCAGCTGGGGATGCTTGCGGTAGCCCCGCGTTTCCCCGTGCAGCACGGCCTGGGCCAGGAGCGCCTCGCGCCACAGGGCGACCAGGCCTTGGGGATCCAAATAGCGGGGATGGAGGGACCAGAGGCGCATGGGCGG
The DNA here is from genome assembly GCA_964552315.1 of uncultured Akkermansia sp. Taxonomy (GTDB): domain Bacteria; phylum Verrucomicrobiota; class Verrucomicrobiia; order Verrucomicrobiales; family DEV007; genus Arctic95D-9. The sequence goes on from CAZKGI010000019.1 coordinate 17,109, forward strand.
GGGCGTTTAGTTAGGGAGGATGAGCGAGAAGTCCCCGCCACGGGCATAGGGTTCCTCCTCCCCCCCGTTCAGAAGCTCAACGGCCGTCCCACGCCGCGGCGGCGCGCTCGAGCAGGCGGGTGACGTCCTCGTCGAGGAGATAGCCCCCGCGGCGCGCCTCCAGCAAGGCCTTGCCGACGGCGCCGAGGTAGCCCTCGCGATTCCCGTAGCGCTCCTCCAGCGAGGGGCGGGGATCGCCCTTGGCCTCGCGTTCGGCCTTGGTCCTGGCGAAGGGGAACCACGCCCCGTCGAGGCCAGCGAGGGCGCCGCCGTCGCCGAAGGCCTCGTGGCGAAGATTCCATCCCGTGGCCGTGCCGAGAGGGGCGGCGGCTTCAGGCAGGCGGATCCCGGCGATCTCGTTGCCGTCGGCATCCACGGCGGGCACGAGGGGGGCGTAGGGGGCGCCGGCCTTCGGCGGCACGTGGTCGGCGATTCCCTCGCTCTCCCAGCGCGGTCCCGGATCGAGGCGAAGCGGACGATAGAGCTGGGTCGGCGCCTTCACCCCGGGAATGGAGGGGAACTGTTTCCGGAAGACCTCGAGCTCGACCAGGGTGCCGTCGGCGATCTTGGGGTGCAGGCTGGCCGGGGGCTCTCCTTCTTCCCGGGCCCAGCGGTTCAGGGCCTCGAGGAGGGCGCGCAGGACAGGGCCCCGGTGCTTAATGGGATTCAAGGGATAGAGCGAGCTGCCCTTGGCCTCGATGTCGTCGCTGCCGTCGAGGTGCTGGCTATTGGCGATGAGGTAGACGCGCACGGCGGGATCGAGTTCGAGGTCCTCCTTGCCGGTGACATCGGTGTGGAGGAGCGAGGCGGCGCGCGACCAATACTCCGTGGAACTCTGCACAAAGAAGGTTTTGGGAACCGCGTGATGTTCGCGAAGGCGGGCGAAGGAGTCGCCCGTCTGGCCGGTGACCGGGTCGCTTTGCTCCCCGGGCGTGAAGGGGAAAAAGTCCGTCGCGGAGAGGTTGCCCTCGCGGTAGGTGCCAAAGACCGTGGCCATGCCGAAGCGGTGGTTGAAGTAGCCCTTGCCCCCGCCGGCGACGTGGATGAGGGCGCCATCGAAGACGCGGCGTCCCTGGCTGTCGACGTTGAAACCGTCGTAGAGGAAGTGGTGGGCGAAGCGTCCTGATTGGGAGATCCCGAAGAGAATGGCCCGGTCAATCTGTCCGCGGAGCGGGTTCGCCTTGCCATCGGGCACTTCCGCCTCGTGCTTGAGGAAGGAGATGACGTCGCGCAATCCGGCCAGACCCAAGCCAGAGACGCGCGGGTCCCGGGCGGTGTAGACGAGGTCGTAAATCCAGCCGGGCTGGAACCCCTCCTTCAAGTAGAGGCTGGTGGGATCCGGCACGACGCGGTCCTCCTCCCAACGGGCGAAGGCCCAGTCGCTGAGGGGCACCTCCTCGGCGGGAGACTGGCGGTTGGGTCGCTTGGTTAGGACGGCGTCCTCCTGGGAAACGGCCGGATAGGCGGCGGAGATGCCCCAGGGGCTTTGGTAGAAGGCCCGGCTCTTCACGGCCTCATTGACGGCGATCTCGACATGGTTTCGCCCGGTCACCGGTGATCCGTCCGCCTGTTTCGCCACCGGCAAGCCGCCGAGGAGACGATCCATGCCGTCGTCCTGGATTTCCCCGCTCCATCCCGTCCAAAGCAGGCTGTAGCCCTGGCGCATGAGGAAGCCATTGCCGGCGTGTTCGGGATCGCGGGGACGGTTGCTGCGCACGGCGTCGTTGAAGGTCCACAAGGCCAGCTTGTTGCCGCGGTTGTGCACGTCGTAGAGCAGGGTGCCGTTGCCCTTGGATGGATCCCTTGGGAAGAGGAGGCAGAAGTCGGCCCAGTACTCCACGAGTCCCTTGGCATTCGTCGGGGCCAGGGAGAGGTCGGCAATGCGGCCATTGGCGGGATCGCGAGGGTCGGCTTCAAAATGGAGGCGACCCTCGATCAGTTCATAGGTCCCGCTGCGTCCGAAGCTCTGTCCTCCGGCAAAGGGGACGCGTTCCTTGACCTCGACGCGGACGAGCCCGGCGCGAGCCAGGCCGGGGATAAGCAGGGCGGTGAACAGGAGTAGAAATCGCAAGCGTGGCATGGCTGACCCTAGACTCAGGGGCGGGTTCTCGACAAGGCCGCATTCAGGGGCTGAGCTCTTTCTCGCCGAGAGGGAGACGACTTGCTTCCCGAGGAACAGGATCGATCTTCGCCGAGTTCCCCATGCGCCGCCTCACTCCCCTGATCCTGCTGTGTCTGTTCCTGGCACTCCTCATTGGGCTGCTGGTGCAGGGAGGGAAATCAGGCGTGACGGACCGCTACGGCGAGGTCATCCACGAAACGAGATCGGACTTTTCCCACATCCGAATCCGCGAGCGGGGCCAGCTGCGCAGTCTCTGGTTTGTCGATTCTGAGGAAAAGGAACAATGTCAGACGGCGCTGGACCTGGCGACTCCAGGCCGACTCCAGCATGGCTATGCCCGGGCGCTGCTGGTCAGCCTGCTCTATCAAGGTTCCCAAGAGCGAGTCCTCATCCTCGGACTGGGGGGAGGGGCCCTGCTCCATTTTTTCCAGCAGGCCTTTCCGACTACGCAGATCGAAGCCGTGGAAATCGATCCTGTGGTGGTCGAGCTGGCGGACCGCTTTTTCGGGACGAGGTCCGGCCCCCAGGTGAGCATCCACGTGGCCGACGCCTTTGATTATTTTTCGGAGGCACGCGAGCCCTACGACGCCATCTACCTCGATGCCTTTCTCCGGGTGCCCGAAGATTCCGAGCTGGGAGACCGCGCGTCGAGGCTGAAGACGGTGGATTACCTCAGGACCCTGCGAGCCCACCTGCGCCCCGGAGGCGTCGTTGCTTTCAATCTGGCGGAGGCGGATCCTGGCACGCCGGAGGATCTCGAAGCCATCCGCCAGGCTTTTCCCGCGATGGAGCTCTACTCCGTACCGAACAGCGGGAATCTCGTGGTGATAGCCTTGACGGAGATTGTCGACCTGACGACGGACGAGCTCAGGCGGCGGGCCGAAGGCTGGGGAGCCCGTGCCGATCTCGGCTTCTCACTTCGGGAAATCGCCCGACAACGGCGGGATCGCGCCCCCTGACAGACGTCTCAAGAGGCGAGGGCGACGTCGCTGGGATTTGACTCCCCTCGGACCATGGCCAGACACTGGCGCAGGTCCTGTATCGAGAAGGGCTTGACGATGATATCGCTCATGCCGGCGTCCAGGCAGCGCGCGCGATCCTCCTCGAAGGCCATGCCGGTCATGGCGACGATGAGCGCCGTGGCGTTGGGATGATCGAGGCTGCGGATGGCCGAGGTGGCTTCGAAGCCGTCCAGGACGGGCATGTTCACATCCATGAGAATGAGATCGTAGTGACCCGGCCCGGAGGCCCGGTCGATGGCCTCCTGTCCGTTCGAGGCCAGGGTCACTTCGCAGCCCAACTGTTCCAAGGAGAGGCGCGCGACCTTCTGGTTGATGAGATTGTCCTCGACGAGAAGCACCCGGGTGGGCTGGGCGGCGCTTTGGGGGGGATCGATCTCCCGGGGAGGAAGGGCGCGCCGCGAAATCAGGGCCCCGCCTTCCTCGTCGACCGGGGTGCAGTCGATGGTGAAGTAAAAGTCGGTTCCCCGGCTCACCTGGCTTTCGAACCAGATGCGCCCGCCCATGAGCTCCACCAGGTTCTTGGAAATGACCAGGCCCAGCCCGGTGCCGCGGTGCTGCCGTGGCCTGTCCTGTTCGATTTGCCGGAAGGGCACGAAGAGGTGGCGGCCGGCTTCCTCGTCGATGCCGATCCCGGTGTCGCGGATGCGGAAGATCAGCTGGTGACGCCCGGCCTGATGACAGGCCTGCACCGTCACCGAAACCTCGCCGCTGTCGGTAAACTTGATGGCATTGCTGACCAGGTTGGAGAGGACTTGGGTCAGGCGCAGGTCGTCGGCAATGAAGTTCTCGCCGAGGGCATCGCAGAGGGTGCCCGAGAGACGGATGCCCCGGGAGTCGGCATTGGCCTTGTAGACCAGGAGGACATCGCGGATGAGCTTTTCCAGCTGGAAGACCCGCGGCTTCAGGGAAAGCTCCTTGGCGTTCAGCTTCGCGTAGTCGAGAATGTCGTCGAGAATGTTCAGCAAGGATTCGCTCGTGCTGTGGATCGTTTCGAGGTACTCACGCTGGACGGGGTCGAGGTCCATCTCCAGCAGCAGGTTCACCATGCCGAAGATGCCGTTCAAGGGCGTGCGAACTTCGTGGCTCATGCTCGCGAAAAAGCGCTCCTTCTCCTTGGCGCTCTCCAGGGCATCGCGGTGCAGCGTTTCGAGCTGTTCCTGCTTGGCGGCCATGGAACTCACCATGGAACGGACGAAGGCAATGAGGGGGTGTTCGCCAGGTCGAACCACCGGTAGCCGTTGGGTGTGGCTGGGGTATTTGACCATGAACTCGGTCACGATCATCTCCAACTGGAGGATCGTTTCCTCGCTTTCTCCATTGGACTTCGTTCCCACGGGGAGGTCCTGCCGAAGGGGGGGGATGGCAATGGGCGCCGTATCCTTCGAAGCAGGCCGAGTCTTCAGCGCAGGCTGAGTGACCAGTTTAGGAGGAGATTGCTTTGTCCAGCGAGTCATTTTATAAAAAAACCATAATAACTATAATTTATCAAGCTCGCATCTTGGCATCAAGCCTGCATGTTTTCGTCATGAGTCGGTTCAGTGCCCTTCTAATGGGGATCCTCATCCACTGCAGCGGTGGTCAGGCCGGAGAGTCCTGGAGTGGGATTTATCCTCATCTCGCCTTTTTCAATGAAGAGTCGGAATGTGGAACCGGGGCCCTGGTTCCTTGGGCGGGGCGGCTCTGGGCAATCACTTATGCCCCTCACAAGCCAGCGGGGTCGACGGACAAGCTCTACGAGATCACTCCGGATTTGGAGCTCCGGATACGCCCGGAGTCCATTGGGGGAACGCCCGCGAATCGCATGGTTCACCCTGAGTCCGGGCAGCTCTTCATCGGTCCCTATGTCATCGATGCCGAAGGGAAGGTGCGGACCATCCCCTACACGAAAATGTTCGGTCGCCCCACGGCGAACGCGCGCCATCTCGTGGATCCCGAGGGAAAAATCTACTGTGCCTCCATGGAGGAGGCGCTCTACGAAATTGATGTGAAGTCCCTCGAGGTGGTGACCCTCTATCACGATGAGCAGGATCCCAAGCCAGGACCGCGTGCCAATCTGCCCGGCTACCACGGCAAGGGGATGTATTCCGGCCAGGGCGTGCTTGTCTATGCCAACAATGGGGAGAACACCCCGGAAGCTCGTCGCGATCCTTTTGTTCCATCCGGGGTTCTGGCGGAATGGGACGGCCAGCAATGGATAGTGGTGCGGCGCAATCAATTCACGGAAGTGACGGGTCCGGGGGGAATCCAAGGCAATCCCCATCCGGAAACGGATCCGATTTGGAGCATCGGATGGGATGCCAAGTCCTTGATCCTGATGCTGCGGGACGGAGGCGAATGGCACGCCTTTCGCCTGCCTAAGGCCAGTCACAGCTATGATGGGGCCCACGGATGGAACACGGAATGGCCGCGCATCCGCGAGATTGACGGGGGCGGGGACTTGCTCATGACCATGCACGGGATGTTCTGGCGTTTTCCCCGGAATTTTTCCCTATCGAATCGCCACGGCCCCCTACCTCGTTCCACCTATCTGAAAGTCATCGGGGATTTCTGTTATTGGCAGGATCGGCTTGTCTTCGGCTGTGACGACACCGCCAAGAGCGAATTCCTCAACAAGCGACGTGCCAAGGGGGAGATCGCCGGTCCCCAGTCCCAATCCAACCTTTGGTTTGTCGAGCCCGAGCGCCTCGACCACCTGGGGCCAGTGATCGGGCGCGGCGCCGTGTGGCTGAGTGAGGATCTCGAGGCGGGGGCGAGCTCCGATCCCTATTTGTTTGGCGGGCTCACCCGGCGGGCCCTGCACCTGGCTCATGACGGGGACGAGGCCCTGCCCCTCACCCTGGAGGTCGACAGGCGGGGCGATGGTCGTTGGGAAACGCTTTCCAGCGCCACGCTGCCTCCCCAGGGCTACCAATGGATTCCCTTCGAGGATGGGGAAGTCGGCGCTTGGGTGCGCGTGGTGGTTTCGCAGCCCGCCCGAGGCTTGACGGCGGTTTTCACCTGCGCCTCTCGCGACACCCGGGCGGTCCGTGGCGACTTGCCGGAGAAATTCCGTGGCTTGATTCCCGTCGACCGCGGCGAGTCGCCCCGCCTCACCGGCGGGGTCATTCGGGCTAGGGATGGAAACCAACGGACCCTTCATTTCGCCGCCCGGGATGCCCAGGGAAGTCTGGGGCTCTACACCCTCACCGCCGATATGGAGTTGCGGCCCGAGGTGAATGCGGAAGAACTGACCTGGCTGGAGACCCATGCGGCCATTCCCTCGCGGGAGGGGGTATTGGAATCGGATGCCGCCTCGGTGATCTATGTAGACGATTCGGGTCAGCGCTATCGCCTACCCCGGGGGGCAGAGGGCTATGAACAGGCAGCCTCCCATGGGCCAGAGCGGCTCTGCCGCGAGGTCGCCACGGAGCGCGACCTGTTCAACTGCCATGGGACTTTTTATGAATTGCCGGCAGAGAACGCGGGCGGCTTTCGCCGGGTGCGTCCGGTGGCCACCCACGGCCTGCGCGTCTCGGACTTCTGCAGTTATCGGGGACTCTTGGTCCTCTCGGGAGTGGACTTGGCCGCCGCCGCCGGAAACCGTCATGTCCGGCCCAGCGATGACGGCAAAACGGGGCTTTGGGTGGGGGCCCTCGACGACCTCTGGGAACTGGGCAAGCCGGTGGGATCCGGAGGTCCGTGGAAGGAGACTTCCGTTTCCGCCGGTGGCCTCTCCGACGCCTACCTGATGACGGGTTTCGACGAGAAGGAACTGACGCTCTCCAGCTCGGCCGCTACCCGGGTTCAAGTCGAGGTCGATCTCAGCGGCCTGGGTGACTGGGTGGTCTATCGCGAGTTCGATCTCGAGGCCGGACCGGAGATCCGACATCGTTTCCCCGAGGGCTATCAGGCCTATTGGGTGCGCTTCCGCAGTTCGGCGGAGGCGGTGCTGACCGCCTGGCTGGAGTACCGATGAAACCCGGCCGTCGCCGGCTGGTCTCGGGCGCAAGGCTTGATTGAGCGGCCAGATCGCGGAAGCTTGGCTATGACCGACCGCCTGTTCATCGCCTCCGCTGGCCTGGCCGGCCGTGCGGAGCCCTTGCCTGGCCCTGATCCGAGGGGTTGGTGGGGGCATCGACGGGGCGCTCCTCGCAGGCCAAGCTAGCCTGTGGCAGATCCTAGCAGGGCCGCAGAGCGCCCCCTTTCTCCAACCTTTCTTCCATGTTCCGCTCCTATTTCACCGTCGGGTCACTATCCCTGATCAGCCGCATTGTGGGCTTTGTGAGGGACAAACTGATCGCGCATCACTTGGGCAGCGGGGCCCTGGCGGATGTCTGGATCGCTGCGTTCCAACTGCCGAACCTTTTCCGTCGGCTCTTCGGCGAGGGGGCCTTCAATTCCGCCTTTGTCCCGATGTATGGTCGTCGCCTCGAGGAACAGGGGGAGGCGGTGGCGGATGACTTCGCCGGGCGCACCCTGTCGACGATGGGCGTGATCCTCCTGGCCTGTCTCGTGCTTTGCTGGGTGTTCATGGAGCCGATAGTGCGCTTCACCAACCTCGGATTTGCAGCGGATGAACGGCTCGAGGTGGCGGTACGGGCCTCGCGGATCACCGTGGGTTACCTCGTGTTTATTTGTTTGGTCGCGGCTCTGGGCGGCATCCTCAACAGTCGCAAGGTCTTCGCGGCCCCGGCCTTCGCTTACGTGGCGTTGAACCTCGTCTTTCTCGCGGGGCTGGTCTGGGTCATCCCCCGGGTCACGGATCCACTGCTGGTCCTTTCCTGGTGTGTCATTGTGGCCGGGGTGGTGCAACTGGCGATCGTGCTCGCGTCCTGCCTGCGCCATGGGGTCGATCTGCGGCCGCGCCTGCCTCGCTGGGATGGGGACATGAGGCGTCTCGCCCAGTTGATGGGGCCCGGCATGGTCAGCACCGGGGTGCAGCAACTCAACTTCCTCGTCGGAGGCGCGGTGGCCTCTTACGAATTGGGGGGCAAGATCGCCATGAGCCTGGCCGATCGCATCCACCAGTTGCCGCTGGGGCTCATTGGCATGGCGGCGAGCGTCGTCCTCCTGCCCGAGATCACGCGCCATCTGCGCGGGGGAGACGAGGCGGAGGCGCAGCGCAGCCTCAGCCAAGGGCTCGAATTGTCGCTCTTTCTCTGCCTGCCTGCCACGGCCGCCATGCTGGTGCTGTCCCGCGAAATCATGTTCGCCATTTTCGAGGGCGGAAAATTCGCCGGCGAGGCCGCGGTGCAGGCAGGAGGCATACTGGCGGCTTTGGCCATCGGGACTCCCGCCTATGTTCTCGCCAAGGTGCTGCAGCCAGCCTACTACGCCCAGGAAGACACACAGACCCCGATGCGCTACACCCTGGCCACGGCGCTGGCGAACCTGATCCTGGTGTATCCCCTGTTCCTCTGGCTGGGAGTGGTGGGCTGCGCCCTGGCCACTTCCCTGGCGGGCTGGGTCAATGTCACGTTGCTCTGGTGCGGACTTCGCAGAACAGGGCTCCTGCGTCTCTCCCGGGGATTCAGCTCGCGCTTTCTACGCCTCCTGCTTTCCGCCCTGATCATGGCGGGCATCGTCGGGATGTTGGCCCATTGGGGGCAGGGCATCCTGATGGCGGAAGGACACTTCACCCGGCGCTTCGGCACCATGATTCTCCTGGTGGGGTGCGGAGTGGCCGTCTATGCGGCGGCTGTGTTAGGACTGCGCGTCTACTCCCAGGAAGAGCTGCGTCGGCGGTTCCGGAAAACGCCCAGGCTCGGCTAGGGCGAGGTCAGGGAAGCGGTTCACGGGGGATTTTTTGCTTCCCGAAAAGCTTGCGTCCAAGGCGCTTCAGGGGGCTTTGGTCTGTCTCGACGTCGCGGATTTCCTCGGCCCGGTGCATGATGGTGGGATTGCCCGGCTCGGGAAAGGTCGCCGCGGCCTCCCGGCCGATGTCGCTGCGAACGTCCTCGTCGTAGCTCACAAAGGTGGCTTCCTGGTCGTTCCTGACGACGACGGGCTGGATGAAGATCATCAGCTCGGAACGGGTCTTGGACACATTGGTGTTGCGCGCGGCGTGTCCCACGATGGGAATATCCTTGAGCAGGGGGATGCCGGCATTGGCGCTATTCTTCGACTCGGAGATGAGCCCGCCGAGGATGATGGTGGAACGGTTGGCCACCGAGACCGTGGTGTTCAGCTCCTGCTTGCCGATGATGGGGATTTCGTTCTGGTCGATGAGCTGTTGCCCGACGACGCGGTCGTTGATCTGGACGATGTCGAGGGTGACCTCGTTGTCCTCGTTGATGGTGGGGAGCACCTCGAGCTTCAGCACGACATCCTTGTAGGCCACGGTGGAGCGGACCGCGTTCGGGTTGTTGGTGTCGGTCAGGGCGGTCTCCGGATAGGGGACTTCCTGGCCCGAGGTGATCTCGGCGCGCTTGCCGTTCTGAGTGTAGACAACGGGACGCGAGAGGACCTTGAAGCGCTGGGTCTCTTCCAGGGCCGTGACGATGACATCGAGGGACTGGCCGATTTGGCCGTAGAGATTGAGGCCACCGACGGGACCGAAGGGCGTCGTGGTGATCATGTCCGCGAGGTTGGCGATGTTTCCGTTGGTGTTGTTCGAACCGATCAGGTCCCCACGGGCATTGATGCTGGAGCCGGTGAAGCCACCGCGACTGGGACGTCCCCCGTCGAACTTCACAAAGCGCTGCAGATAGTCGACCCCGAACTGAACGTCGTCGCTCAGGGTCAACTCGCCGATGACGGTGGCGAGGTAGACCTGGACGGGACGCCGGTCGAGGCGGTCGACCATGTCCATCACGATTTGCTCGGACTCGCGCGTTCCGGAGACGATGATGGCATTCGACTGCCGATCGGCAATGAGGCGCGTCTTGCCCACCAGCACGGAGATGGGGGCGACGTCGTCGAGGGGGAAGGCAATCTGGTCCGCCCGCCCGCCGACTTCTTCCCCGGAGGCCTGCTGGGTACGGTTTTGGTTGTTTTGCCGGTTTTGGTTGGCGCCGGTGATCGTGGCCAGCTGCGAAGAGGTCACCGGGGTGGGGCGGGTTTGGATCTGGCGCCCGCCCGGCAGCATGGTTTCCCCCATCCCGGTGTCCTGCAGCACGTCGACGAGCACCGGCAAGATGTCGTTTGCCTTGACGTAACGCAGCTTCCTCTCCACGGGCTCGTGTCCGGAGATGGGTTGGTCGAACTGGCGGATCAACTCCAGAACGTAGGCGGCATCAGAGGGCGAGGCCACGATCATGATGCGGTTGAGCCGATCGTCCGGGATGAGCTGGGCGGCGGGTTGGTCCGCGGTGCCGATGCCGCTCGTCACCGAAGGGGCCCGGTTGTTCTGCCCCCGGGCGGCCGCCTGGGCGGCTTGGCCCCCGCCTTGATTGCCTCCCTGGTTCTGATCGCCAGCGGGACGGGAACCCGTCACGGTCCCGCGGCTGTCGCGTTGCCGCTGGCGCTCCTCCATGCGCGCGTCCATCGCCGCCTGGATGATCTGGGCGACGACGTTGGCCTCGGCGTATTGAAGCTTCACAAACTCGGTGATCAGCGGGGCATCCTCCACGGGATGGTCGAGGATGGACTTCAGCCGGATGAGCTGCCGAACGATGGGGCTGGTTTCCGTAATGAGAAGGCCCCGGGGGTTCGTCACGGGCGTGATGCGTCCGAACTCGTTGAGGACAATGTGATTGCTAAAGATGGTGGCGGCGTCCTCGGGATCGACGTATTCGAGATCGAGGAAAAAGCCCACGAGGGACTCGCCGTCGGGCAGGAGGCTGGCATCGGTGTAGATGACGACCCCTTCGCTGAAGGAGGGACTGCCGCCGCCTTGTCGGGCCCCACCGAGCAGCACCTTCACGGAATCTTCGTCGGGTTCCCTGACGAGAACATAGCCATTGACCAGCAAGGCGGCCTCGATGAGACGGATGGCTTCATCCCGGGAGACTTCGGTGGGCGTGACCAGGCTGACTTGGGGGCCGTTGAAGATCGAGCTGTCCTTGACGATGGGCTTGGAAATGAGGCGCTCGTAGATGTTGAGGAGGTCGTTGACTGGGTTCAGCGGGAACTGCAGGCTGACGCGGTCGCCGAGGGGGGCGTCCCTGGGACCGCCGGGCCTTTGCGGGCCGTCCTCATTTTGCAAGGCAGAGGGCGGCTGCAAGGGGGCCTGGGAAGGGCGGGGATCGGCGTCAGGAGGGTTTGGGGCGGCGTCATCCTGGGCGAGGGTCAAACTCCCCAAGCCCGTCATCGTCAACGCGACGCTCCACCATGCTGCGGCGATTGCCCGCGGCAGCCCTCTGCGATTCCGGCTGTTCATGTCTGGTGTTTCGGCCCCGGGAGACCTTGCGGCATTCAACCCCAAGCTCTCCCGAAGGGTTCACGCTTTTCCAAAAGAGCCCACTTTTTAGCCCAGCCCTCCCGAGATCACAACCACCAATGCGCGTGAGGCGCGTCCCCGCCTTTCTTCCTCATCGCTGGGAAATGGTGCCGGACCGCACCGTGGGGCCAGCGTGGAACCCTCACTCCGCCCGGCTGGTGATTTCCCCCTGGGCCAGGCGGGTGCGCAGCACGTCGCCGGGACGCACTTGCTGGGCGTCCGTCAGGGCTCGGCCTGTGGCGTCCGTGGTGATTGAATAGCCCCGCTTCAGGACCGACTGGGGGCTGAGCGTTTGGAGCAGTTCTGCGAGGGTGTGGACCCGGCGTTCGGCCTCGTCGCAGCGCTGTTCCGCCGCCCGTTCCATGCATAGCCCGAGCTGGTCGAGGCGCTCGCGGAGGCGATCGAGACGTCTTTCCGGATGGAGGCGTTGCAAGGCGCGGCCCGCGGACTCCCAGTCCGTCCGGCCTTGCTGCATTCGTGCGGCGAGACCGCGCTCCATGCGCTCCTCGAGATAATCCACCGTCTGGGCCCAAGAGCGCAGCTTGCGGCCGGGTTCGCGGGCCTCGACCTCCCGCTTTAGGGAGAGGGCATGGCGCTGGAGATAGGCAAGCCGTTGCTGGATCCTGGCGTCGTAGGTCTCCCTGAGCCGGCCGAGATGACGGCGGAGCGAGGCGCCTTCCGGAGCGGCGTTCTCCGCCGCGGCGCTCGGGGTGGGTTCGCGTCGGTCGGCGACAAAGTCGACGATGGTGAAGTCGATTTCGTGCCCGACGCCGGAAATCACGGGTAGGGAACAGGCGGCGATGGTGCGGGCCAGTTGTTCGTCGTTGAAGGCCCAGAGGTCCTCGATGCTGCCGCCCCCTCGGGCCACGAGGATGAGGTCGGGGCGGGTTTCCCCGGTCAGGCGGTCAAAGAAGCGGATCCCCGCGGCCACTTCCTCCGCCGCGCCATCGCCCTGGACCCTGGCGGGATAAATTTGCACCTGCAGCCAGGGCGAACGTCGCGAGAGCACGTTTAGGATATCGCGGAGAGCAGCACCACTGGAGGAGGTGACGATGCCGATCCGTTCCGGAAAGGGGGGCAGGGGCTGCTTGCGCTCCGGGGCAAAGAGGCCTTCGGCCTCGAGCTTGCGTTTGAGCGCTTCGAATTGGGCTTGGAGGTCGCCGAGTCCCCGGGGCTGTACCACTTGGGCGACCATCTGGTATTGGCCTCTCGCCTCGTAGACCGAGAGGTTGCCGTAGACCTGGACCCGCATGCCGTCGGCCAGGCGGACCGGGCAGCGCGAGGCGGCGCCCTTGAAGAAAACGCAGGCCAGTTGGGCGAAGGGATCCTTCAGGGTGAAGTAGTGATGCCCCGAGCCGGGGATGCGGTGGTTGCTGATTTCCCCCTCGACCCAGAGCCCGGAAAAGCGTCCTTCCAGCTGGTCCCGAATCAGGGCGGTCAAGCCCGAGACGCTATGAACGGGCTCGGCCATGGATTTCAAGCCCGCATGTTGGCAATGGCAGTGGCCATGTCCGCGGCCCCGTAGAGGGAAGTGCCTGCGACCATGACGTTGGCGCCGTGGGCGGCGGCGATGGAAACGGTGCGTTGGTCGATGCCGCCGTCGACTTCGATGTGGAAGGAGAGGCCATGTTCCTCGCGATAGGCCTTGGCGGCGGCGACCTTGGGCATGGTCTCGGCCTCCATGAAGGCCTGTCCGCCGAACCCGGGGACCACGGTCATGACCAGCAACAGGTCGATTTGGGCGAGATGAGGGAGCACCGCCTCAATCGGAGTGGCGGGATTCAAGGCCAGTCCACAGCCCAAGCCCGCCTCGCGAATGCGGCCCAGGGTGACGGCGACGTCGTGATCGGCCTCGATGTGCACGGTGATGCGGTCCGAACCCGCCTGGATGAAGCGATCCACGTATTTGTCGGGATGCTGCATCATCAGGTGGGTGTCCAGCGTCAGCGTGGTGTGGGGGCGCACCGCGGCCACAAATTGCGGGCCAAAGGAGAGGTTTTCGACGAAATGCGCGTCCATCACGTCGAGATGCAGCCAGTCCGCGCCTGCCGTTTCGGCCCTCCGAACCTCCTCGGCGACTCTGGACCAGTCGGCAGCCAGAAGGGAAGGGGCGATGATTCGGGTGTTGCAGTCGCTCATGACCGGGCCATTATCTTCAGCTTTCCGGCTTCCGCAAGCGTGGTCGCCGGAATCTCCCTCCTCATGGCCTTCTCTCAATCGGACGACGCAGCGGACTCTCCCATCAGTCTCGTCAGCGACACCTTCCTCATGGAGCAAGCTCTTCGTCAGGCCCAGCGGGCCTTTCAGGCGGGCGAGGTGCCGATCGGGGCCGTCGTGGTCTGTGGCGGAGAAGTCATTGCCCGGGCGCACAACCAGGTGGAGACATTGCGCGATGCCACCGCCCATGCGGAAATGATCGCCCTCGGCCAGGCCCAGGAAGCCATGGGCGACTGGCGTCTCACGGACTGCGACCTCTATGTGACCAAGGAGCCCTGTCCCATGTGCGCCGGGGCCATCGTCCACTGTCGGATCCGTCGCGTCATTTTCGGTGTGGGGGATCCCAAGGGAGGCGCAGCCGGGGGTTTGCTCAACCTGCTGCAGCAGCCCACCCTCAATCATCATAGCGAAATCACCCCCGGCGTTCTCGAGCGCGAATCGCTCGCCTTGCTTCAATCCTTTTTCCGAGCGGCGCGGGAGGCGGCCAAGGAGAAGAGGAAAGAGGATCGGGGAGACTGAGAGCCACGAACGCCTGATGACCCGAGTCCAGCCTAGTCACCCCCTCCCGCCCAACCCCAGCCTGAAGGTCCTCAGATGCGTTTCGTCAATCTCTCCGCCCACTCCGACATCGGATCGAATTCCTACCTCCTCGAATGCGCAGGGGTCCGTCTCGTCCTGGATGCCGGCACACATCCCAAACACACCGGGCGGGACACCCTGCCGAGATATGATCGCCTCGCCCCGGATTCCGTGGACGGGATTCTCATCAGCCATCCCCATCTCGACCACATCGGGGCCCTGCCGGTCTTGATGCGCCAGCAACGGCGCGCCTTGGTGGCCATGACGCGCCTCAGCATCGAGCACGGCGACATTCTCCTGCACAATTCCGTCAATGTCATGAAGGCCCAGCGGGAAGAGCTGCAGGAGCCGCTCTATCCCCTTTATAGCCACGGGGAGGTGGACGCCTGCGTGCGACGCTGGATCGCGCAGGAGGCGGGACAGCGCCTGTCGCTGGGCGACCGTGAACGGGTCTCCGTCGACTTTTATCGCGCCGGTCACGTTCTCGGGGCCGTGGGGATGCGCATCGAAAGCGAGGGACACCGACTTTTCTATACTGGCGACGTCCATTTCGAGGATCAAACCCTGACGCGAGCGGCGGCCTTTCCCACGGAGCCCGTGGACACCTTGGTGATGGAGACGACTCGGGGGGATTACGAACGTCCCGCCTCCTACACACGAGAGGGCGAGAAGCGGCGATTTGCCGAATCCATCCTGGCCACGTTGGGGCGCGGAGGATCCGTGCTCATACCCGTCTTCGCCTTTGGCAAGACGCAGGAGCTCTTGTTCATGCTCAAGGAATTGATGGACGAGGGCATCCTTCCGCCCGTGCCCGTCCACATCGGAGGACTCAGCACCAAAATGACCGAGGTGACAGATCGCCACGATGATCTGCCAGAGCGAAGGCATCGGGGCTATCGACTCCTCGAGGACTTTCCGAATTTGGAGAGGCTCGCCCGGGGACGCAAGGTTCCGGACTACGAGCCGGGAGCCATCTATGCCCTTTCCAGCGGGATGATGTCTGAGCACACCGTCTCCCATCGCTTTGCCCGTCGCATCCTCGCCTCGGAACAGAATGCGCTGATCTTCGTGGGTTACGCGGACGATGAAGCCCCGGGCGGGAAGATTCTCGCCGCCGGCCAGGGCGGCCGCGTCGCCCTTTCCTCGGACTCGCCGCACGAGAGTGAGATACGCTGTGCGGTGGAGCGCTTCGATTTCAGCGGCCACGCCCCCCGGGAGCAGCTGATGGAATACGCCCTGGCCTGCTCGCCCCGGAACGTGATCCTCGTGCACGGAGATGACCCGGCCCGACAATGGTTCCTGAGCGAACTGACAGAGCGCTTACCGCAAAGCCGCATCCTCATCCCCCAACCGGGTGAGGAAATCCAGCTCTAACCTTCCCACCACAGCCTCGCGCAAAAGCGTTAGGGCGCTCCATAGAGTACGTATCTACCGGGGGACAGGTGGAGCAATGCATTGTGAATCAATGTGTTGCTATCCATGGATAATCGCGAATTCCCTCTGCATATGGCGCAGAGAAGGACTGGGGCGGCCTTGACTTGAATTGTGGAAATTATAATATCATTTGCTATTCAATGAATTGTTTAAGCAATATGAAACGCTCTTTTCGGTCCCTTCTGATCCCCGCGGCTTGCGTTTTCTTGGTGACAGGAAACCTGCCTACGGGCGTGGCGGGGGAAGTGGATGGGGCGTTTCCGGTCGGCTGGCTGCAGGTCACGACCAGTGGATTGGTCATAGGAACGAGACCCAACATGAGTTGGAAAGTGGTTCCCTCGACCATCGAAAGTCAGGTGCAGTTGGCGAGCTCGGGGCGGTTCTCCCTCTTGAGGGACGCCCTGATGGCGGTTCGCGTGGTGGGGGTTTCGGTGCTCGATGGCAGCGTGGTCGAGGATGCGCTGACGACGCTTTCCAAGGCGCGCGTCGAGATACAGGTGCAAGTCAATGGAGGGGGCTATCTGCCGATTTTCTCCGATACCTCACAAACCGCGACCCCTGACAAGGTGGCTTATCAGCGAGCCGTCTCGGCCTCGGACTCCATCGACGTGGGGGCACGCTATCAAAGAGCGGACGGGTCGTGGTCGGACTGGCGCAGCACCACCAATACGGACGGACAAATCAAGGCCCTGAAGAATGGGGATTCCGTTCCCGAGGGGCTGCTCACCGGCCTCACCCAGAACTATCTAAAACCCTATCTGGATCTCAACGGCAAGGTCCAGATTGGACCGAACGATCTCTTGTTGCTGCTGGAGATCGATGCCTCCAACCCCGCGGAACCCGCCTTTGATCGTCAGGATGCGGTCTTGCTCGTCTCCTTTGGAGACGTCTTTCCCTAACGCGAGGGGCGCCCACCCTTGTCTCCGTCTTGCATGTCCACCAGAGAGGTTCCTCGCAGCGCGTCAGACCCTTCGGCTGTCGTGAACCCAGGCCGCTCATAAACCGATGCTCGATCCACGCCTGACTTCGATCGTCCGGAAGATCCGCGATTTCCTCGTGCGTGGAATCGTGGTGATTGCCCTGGTCGCGAGGACGGTGCCGAGCGGCGCCGAAGAGTTTGGTCGTCCCGCCTCCTTCCGCAACGCCGCGAAACATGAGGATCTGTTAGATGCCTATCAACGCAGCACTCGGGAGGATCCCATCCGGGAGATGGGCGAGGTGCCTGCAGAGCTCGATTTGGCGCAGCTCTACGCCCAGACCTCCCTCTTGGAACGTTCCGACCCCTTGTCTCAGGGGAACCTGGCCACCCTGCTGCCCAAGGGAGCTCTCCTTTTCGTGCCGGAGGGAATGGCGGAACGCGCCCAACTGCCGCAGGGAGCGGAGATCGTCGACTGGGGGCACTTTTATCGCCTCAACAGCCACTGGATCCTTCCTTGGAACATCCGCCTGGAGCAGGCCCTGGGTGAGGAAGCCCTGGATCTGGCTCTCTTCGAGCGACTCAAGCGGATGGGGAAAGTGGTGGTGGCCATCTGCATGGATCATCCCATCTCCCTTCGGGAGGGGGCCCTGGCTGCCCCGGCGGAGGAAAACAAATCGGAATGAAAACAAGACCTTCAGGCTCGCCCCTAATCCTTACCCTGGCTTGGATGCTCCTCTGGGATATCAGCTCGGGGCTCCGGGAAGTCCGCGCACAAACGCGCTCCAATTTCATCCGCCAAGTCCACCAGGCCACCGGGGTGCAATGGGACCTGACCGTGTCGGACAGCGGCTCTCGTCAGGCCTACCTGCCCATCCTGGTCGGCGGAAGCCGCTTTGAATTGTGGACGGTGGAGTCCCAGTCGCAGAAGCACTACCTCCTCGATGTGAAATTCGTCGACATCAATTTGCCCAAGTCGGTCGTGCGCATCGTCTCGGAGGATCCCTGCACCACGGTTGCCCGCACCCGGGCGGATCGTCCCTTCCGGGTGGAAGTCACCACCAATGGCATCCTTTCGGCCCTGGGACTGCCGCTCCTCTCCGACATCGTCGTGGTCTACCGTCACGTGCAGGCCTATGGCAAGGGCGAGCGTCTTCTCGGGCTCAACTTGGGCGGGTTGAACATCAATCCCGATCAAGGCCACCTCATTTCAGTGGGCACCATCACCGGGAATGGAAAGAAGGTCCTGGAGTATCCAATCACGGCCATTCCGGGGCCGGACCGGTCCAAGGTGATGGGCGAGGAGCGCTTTTCCGTCATCACTCTGACCAATCTCGGCAGTGTGCTCTCGCCCCTGGCCATGAGCATCCTTCAAGTCTGGCCGGTGGCCGACGGGAAGATCGAGGGGATCAAGAATGGCCAAATGATTCAGGGGGCCCTGCCGGAGGTCACCCTCACCGCCCACGATCTTTATCCGGATTCCCAGACCTATGCCCAGGTCTATCCCGGCAATCCGAGGAATGGGGTCGCAGGCACCGTGGTGCCCGGCTCGGCGGTGGTCATCAATCATCAGGTGCCCCAAAATCGCCAGGTCCTGCTTTCCAATTGGGACGAGGTGATTCCGGAGAACGGACGCTGGACCTTGGAGTTGCTCACGCGCACCCCCTTCGGGATCGACCGCCTCGATGCCGTCACCTTTGACCTGCAGCGAGCGCTCAAGGTGCGAGGAGCGCTTTCCAGTGTGGAGGACTGAATCCTTGACGGGATCCGGAGGGCGGGCCCTAAGTGCGGGCGAGGCGGAGATTACTCCTTGGCCTTCTCAGCCGCGGGCGCCTCTTCCTTCTTCTCCTCCTTAGGAGGAAGAGGGGGAAGAATCAGCCAGATATCCGCGATTTCGTTGAGGGCATAGGGTCCGCGGTAGTTGTCGTCCTTGAAGGAAAAGACCGCCGTCCGCTCCTGGGCTCCTTCTTCTTTCCGTTCCTTGGCGAGGACGCGGATGGAACCGCTATGGCCGGGCGCGTCCGCTTTGGCTTCGAGTTTGAGGACCACTTCGCCGTTTTTCTCCGGGGCCTTTTCGGGAGGGGTGAGGGTGATCGACTCGGGCAGGCCGACGAGGGAGAAGGACAGGTCCTCGGTATGACCGTGGACCCGGGTGAGCGTGGCCTTGATCTCGAGCGGCTTGCCCCGCTCCAGGGTGTAGACGCTCTTGTCGACGGTCAGGCTGAAGTCCGGAACCGGGGCGGAGGCGCTGAGCCGATAGCGCATCCCTTCTCCGGCCCGTCCGAAGCGGTCCGAAACTTCCAGGAGGTAGTCGCCGTCAGCAGCTACGGTCCAAAGGTATTCGGGGTCCGGCAATTGATTGCTGTCATCTTCCCGACGGATTTCCGATCCATCGGCCTTCAGTAGGCGCAGCACGGGATCGATGGGGTAGCCGAGGGCTCGCCCTTCCACCTTCACCAGGAATTTGTCCCCTTTTTTGGCGCTCATGGGATGGCGATTGGGGGTGTTCGCCTTCTTCAAGCTGCCCACCACGGGGGTCGGCGGCGTGAGGGTCAACTCGGCGCTGTCCGGACCCAGATCCTTGGGCAGAAGGCGGGTGGGCAGGTCCTCTCGCTTGAGGGCGAGATGGAGACGGTAGTGGGCGTCCTTGGAGCCGACATAGGCCACGTTCACCGCGGGGGGATGCGAAAAGCCGGCGAGGGCCAGCAGGTAGTCGCCCGCAGCGGGGGCCTTGAAGACGAGGATGGGGTCCAGGTTGACGGGGCCGTCGTGCACCAACTGCAGGCGGTGCCCTGAGGGGTCGTGAATATGCAGGGCCGGATCGACCTTCGAGCGCAGACCGTAGGCATCGACCAAGGCGTAAAGGGTTTCGTCCTTCTCCAGGTGAATCCGCCAGGCGTCGAGTTCTCCGGCGGTGGAGAGGGTGCCGTTGATCGTGCAGGGTAGCTGCGCACGATCGAACAAGGGGGCCTGCCCCAGGGCGCTGCCATCCTTTTCCTCCTCGAGGAGCTCCCTTCCCTCCCCGACCACGAAGATGACTGGTTTGCTGGCGCCTTCGGGATTGTGAGCGCGCAGCAGCAGGGGACCCGCGGGAGCCGAGTCTTCAATCTTCAGCATCCCCTTGCCGGGCTTTTCCGGATCCGGGGTGAAACTGAGGCCTTTTTCGGAGAACCAGAGCGGGCAGGGCCAGGGTTCGAATTTACCGGAGAGAGTCAGCTCGATCTCACTGCCGCGCTTGCCCCCCGGGGGGAACACGGATTCCAGGGTCGGGGGAGCCGCCGCAGCGATGCCTGAAAGGCTCGCGAGCGCGAGGATGAGGGGTCCGCGCTTCACGGGATTCAGGCAAAGATCTCCTTGATGAGGCGGCCCTTGTTGACGAGCTGGATGGGCCGATTGTTGGTGTCCGTGAGAACCGTGGTCGGATCAATGCCCATCTTCGTGTAGAGGCTCGCGGCGAAATCCTCGGGACAGTAGATGTTCTCGTTGGCGTAGTAGCCCTTGACGTCGGTGCTGCCGACGATCTGGCCACCGGGAATTCCCGCCCCGGCCATCATCACGCTCATGGCGAAGGACCAGTGGTCGCGACCGCCGTCCTTGTTGATCTTCGGCGTGCGTCCGAACTCACCGAGCATGATGACCATGGTCTTTTCCAGGGTGCCGCGGTCGGCCAAGTCTTGAAGCAGCGCGCTCACCCCGGTGTCGATGCGGGCGGTCTTGTCCTTCTTGTAATTGGCGAAGAGAGTGCGGTGGTCGTCCCAGCCCCCGTTGTAGACGGTGACGAAGGGGACGCCCACTTCCGTGAGCCGGCGGGCTAGCAGGAGGCGCTGGCCGAAATCGTTGCGGCCATATTTTTCCCGCACCTTGTCGGGCTCGAGAGAAATGTCGAAGGCCTTCTGGGCTTCGTCAGAGGTGACCAGGTCAAAGGCCCGGGCGTAGTAGTTGTCGAAGGCCATGGCCGGATCCTCGGCCGCGCTGTCGGCGATGCGGCGCATCCGGTCGAGGGAGCGGCGCAGGTCGACGCGGGACTTCGCCCGGCCTTCTTCCAGTTCCTTCGGCAGGGTGACGTCGCGGACGCGGAAGTCCTGACTGTCGGGATTGTCCGAGATGACAAAGGGGGCGTGCTGGGCGCCGAGGAAATTCGGACCGCCCGAACGCGAGACACGAGGCGTTGAAATGTAGGCGGGAAGGCCGTGGGGGACGCGCCGGTGATGGCTGACGACCGATCCAAAGCTCGGGTGGAAGGTCACGTAGGCCCCACAGCCCACCGGCACCGGCGTGGGCGAACCGGTCATGAGGTAGTGGTTCCCCGCTCCATGGTTGTTCTGCTGGTGGGCGATGGAGCGAACCACCGTAAAGAGGTCGAAAGTCTTGGCGAGCTTGGGGAACCTCTCGGAAAAATGCACCCCGGGGACTGTGGTCGGCACGGTGCCGAATTCACCGCGGATTTCCGAGGGGGCGTCCGGCTTGGGATCAAAGGTCTCGTAATGGGACGGGCCCCCGTCGAGCCAGATGAGAATACAGCGGATGTCGTTGCTCGAGGACGGCATTCCCGTGGCGGCCGCAGAGGCATCGCGCAGGCTCATCAGCTGCGTCAGGCCCAGGCCGCCTAGAGCCCCCAGACCCGTTTGGAGGAAATCCCGGCGGCCGAATCCTTCACAGTTCCTAAAAAGCCCTTGTTGATTCATCGTCAGCACATTCGACTGCATTGGAGGCTTCGCAACATGCGTCATTGCGCGCCGTGGAGGTAGCCCCTTTGCGAAAAAGACTTGCAGGGCTTCATTTTATAAATTTCTGTCGAGACAGAAATGAGTGAAATAAAGAAATTGCCTCCCTTCGCCCAGCGCTTCGTTCTCCATTGGGGGGAAATGGGGGCCCGATGGGGCATCAATCGAACCCTGGCGCAGATCCACGCGCTGCTCTTCATCTCCGAATCCCCCATGAATGCGGAGCAGATTTGCGATCGATTGGGCGTGGCCCGCTCCAATGTCAGCAACAGCCTGAGGGAGTTGCAGAACTGGGGAATCGTCAGGGTCGTTCACTTGCCGGGGGATCGGCGGGATCATTTCGAGTCCATCCGGGACGTTTACGAACTTTTCCGGGTCATCGCCGCAGAGCGGAAGCGGCGGGAGATCGATCCGACCTTGGAGCGCCTGCGAAGCTGCGCCGAGGAGGCCGGCAGCTCGGAGGATCCTGCGGATGCCTATGCCAAGGAGCAATTGGAAGCCCTGCTCATCTTTTTCGAAGGCATCAGCGAGCTCTACGCGCAGCTTGATCGACTTCCGACCAAGTCCTTGAAACAGGTCATGCGCCTAGGGGACAGATTGATCCAATCGCTGGGGAGCCTCGTGAAATGAGCCCGATGGTTCGTGAGCACCCCAGGGCGAGGGGGCGGGTGGTGCTCGCAGGAGGGCGCGGATTCCTGGGCACTGTCCTCGCGGAGGCGCTCGACCGGGAGGGATATGGAGTCGTCGTCCTGACGAGAAGGCCTGCGCTCTGGACAGGTCCCGGTCGGGCGGTGTTTTGGGATGGGCGCCGCGCGGAAGCGTCCTGGGGGGCCTGTTTGGAGGGGGCCGCCGCCTTGGTCAATTTGGCCGGTGGCTCTGTCATCGCTGGCCTGACCCGGCGCCAGCGGCAGGAGGGCCTGCAGTCGCGGATCGAGGCCTGCGACGCCTTGGGGGAGGCTCTGCGCCAAGTCTATCGACCTCCGGCGGTCTGGATTCAGGCCAGCAGTCTGGCCATTTATGGGAACGCAGGGGATCGGCTCTGCGGCGAGGACGCCTTTGTTCCCGATTCGACGCCGAGCGAGGTCTGTGTGGCCTGGGAGGAGGCCCTGGGGCGGGCCCTGCGTCCGGAAATGCGCTGGGTCGTGTTCCGGATGGGGTGGGTGTTGGGACGCCAGGGCGGTTGCCTGCCCGTCCTCAGGCGCATGGCCCAGTGTGGATGGGGAGGCCGCCTGGGAACGGGGCGCCAGTGGATCAGCTGGATCCATCAGGAGGATATGACCCGTCTCTTTCTCGCGGCCATGCAGAATCCGGCCCTTCAGGGCATTTGCAATGCCACGGGACTGCAACCAGTGACCTATGCGGAGTTCATGACCCACCTGCGGCGGCTTCTGAACGTGCCCGGCGGCCTGTCCACACCCGCTTGGGTGCTGCGGGCGGCGTCCAGGCTCCTCGGGGGCGACGCCGATTGGGCGCTGCAGAGCCGGCGCTGCCTGCCCTGTCGGGTCCATAGCCTGGGTTTCCGCTTCCGCTTCCACGACCTGGAGACGGCCTTGGCGGACCTGCTCTCCTCCGACGCTTGCGAGGAGAAGCGCCGTCGCCGGCTGAGGTCCTGCGCGGGCTGATTGTCGACTGAGGTGTTTCGATAGTTCTAACTATCGATAGTCTACGGCTTTGGGCTGGAACTAGGTATTTATACGTAGGGAGGCCTTGTTGGTGTCCGGCTAGGGCCCAGGAGCTACGTATTTCAACGGATGCTCTTGGCATGAAAGTAGCTAAAATGCCTTGCTTCATGGTCCCGATATGAGGCAAAACATGGATCCCTATCAATTTTCTTTGACAGCATGGCGTCTGGCGTTGACCCAGTGCTATCGAATGGTATTTCTGCCAGATTTCATTGTTCCGATTTCATTGTTCCGATCGACTTCATGAAAAGCAGGAGCTCGCACCTGCTGGCCATCCTTTCGGGATGGGTCGTGCTTATCCTGGTCGCCAGCCCGCTGGCCTTCGGCGCCTCGGAAATGAGGGTTTGGAAGGATCAGCAAGGTCGAACCGTGGAGGCGGCCTTTGTCAAGGTGGAGGCCGGAATGGTCCATCTGAAGTTGGCCGATGGCCGGGTGGTGCCCTTTCCCTATGATCGCCTCAGCGCCGAGGATCAGGAGGTCGTGAAGAAGGAGTTTCGCAGTGATCCTGCATCGCTGGCCGCTCAGATTGACGCCTTTGTTTCCAAGAAGCTGGCGGAGGTGGGAGCCAGTCCGAATCCCATGACCACCGACGAGCAATTTGTCCGTCGCGTTTATCTCGAGATTGCCGGTGCCATCCCCACCTTTGACCAGGTCGTGGATTTCCTGGAATCGACCGATCGGGACAAGCGCCGCAAGCTGATCGACAAGCTGCTGGATAGTGAGCAATTTGTTAGTCACAGCTTCAATTGGTATGCGGACCAGTTGCGATTGGTATCCAGAACCAACGATTTCTTCATTTTCGAGAACTATATCCAGTGGGTGAAGGTTTCGATTCGGGAGAACAAGCCCTATGATCAATTTGTCAGGGAGATGCTGGCGGCGGAGGGGAGCATCTGGGAGAATCCTGCCAGTGGATATTATCTTCGCGACCGGGGCATGCCCCTTAGCAACCTCTCGGTGACGGTCGGCTTGTTCCTCGGAACCGAGATCACCTGTGCGGAATGTCACGACCATCCCTTCGAGGAGTGGACCCAGAGAGATTTCTATGGCTTGGCGGCATTTTTAGGGCAGCGTCAGGACACTCCCTTCGGGATGGTGGACAAGAAGGCATGGGATGCGGAGCTGGCACGGATCGAACAGGAGCAGCGGGCCGTGGATCCCTCCCTCGGCAGTGACGGATACGTGCAACCCTTCCGCCTGGCGCTCTCCGCGAAGGCCATGCACGTTTGGGACAATCCCCAGCGCCGGCTGACCCTGCCACACGACTACAAATACAAGGACGGCAAACCGGGCGACCCCGTCGAGCCGATGGTGCTTTTCGGGGAAAATGTCGACCTGTCGAAATACGAGTCGCCTCGTCAGGCCTTTGCCGACTGGGTCGTGTCCAAGAAGAACCCGCTCTTCTCCAAGACCTTGGTGAACCGCTTGTGGAAGCGAGCCTTCGGCCTGGGACTGCACGAGCCATTGGACAATCTCGCCAAGGTCGAGAATTCCCAGAATCCGGAGTTGTTCCTCTTCCTGGAGCAGGCCATTCAGGACCTCGACTTCGACGTGAAGGAATTTTTGCGCGCGATTTACTACAGCCAGGCCTGGCAGCGGCAGGCCACGCTCTCCGGGCCGACACTGGCGGAAATCTCAGGCAACAAGTATCCCTTTCCGGGACCGCTGCTCAAGCGGATGAGTGCCCAGCAGCTCTGGGATTCCTTTCTCACCCTCACCTTGCCCGATCCCATGCGGCTGCGCCGGGACACCGTGAACGATTTGAATGAGCAGCTCGTTTTCGATATCACCAAAATGACGGGAGCGGAGTCGATCAAGCGGGTCCAGAAGCTGCAGGAGCTGATGTCGCGCACCATCTATCAAGGAGCTCCCAGTCTAAAGCTCTGGAATAATGAGAGGACGGTGCGGGACGGCGATCAGGGAGGCTACGTGAAGTTCTCTGGCTCCTACTTGGCGCGGGCCTCCGAACTGGCCCAGCCAGCGCAGGCGAGCCACTTTCTCCGAGCTTGGGGGCAGGGCGACCGCAGTTTGGTCGATGGATCCAGCGACAATGGCTCCATTCCACAGATTCTCACCATGATCAACGGGCCCTTCACCCAGATGTTGGTCAAGCCGGACTCCCTCATCTTCAAAACGGTGGGGGGCGAGCGCGGCACTGGGGACCGCATGGACAAGATCTATCTCAGCATTCTGAGCCGCTACCCGCAGGGGCGGGAAAAGGCGATCTGTGCCCGCGCCATCCGTTCGGATGACGAGGGCTACGGCGACTTGATTTGGGCCCTGGTGAACACCCGGGAGTTCCTCTTCATTCGATAGACGACAGGACGCGACAACAGAACATTCACCGCAACGGCAGACACGCGCATGAGCATCATCAGTTCTCGACAGAATCATCCGATCGCCCGGAGACAATTCGTGGAACATCTCGCCAGGGCCACCTTGGGCGTCAGTGCCGCTGCGGCCTGGGGCGGGCGCGGCTGGGCGCAGGGATCGGCGGCGACGGCGGACAGTTGCATCCTTCTGATGATGAACGGGGGCATGCCGCACCTCGATACCTTCGATCCCAAGCCGGAGAAGCCGGACGTGATGGGAAGACGGGGGCCATCAAGAGCTCGATCACCGGGGAACCCTTTGCGGAGCACGTGCCGAAGCTCGCCGCGCTGGCCCATCGGCTCACCGTGATCCGGAGCATGTACCAGCGCACCGCCGACCACCAGCAGGCGACCTACACCATGCGCACGAGCTATGCGCCCATTCCTAGCATCATTCACCCCTCCCTGGGGCCCTGGGCGCAGGAATTGCTCGGGAAGAGGGGCGGCTCCCTGCCTGACAGTGTCACCATCGGGGCCGGGGTCGCCCATCCCGGCGCTGGCTTCTTTCCTCCTTCCCACAGTCCCATGCCAATCGACGACCCCGAGCGGGGCGTGCCGAACATGAAGCCGTTCGGCTTCAGCTGGAGCCCCGAGGGCGTGAAGCGCTACGAGGGGATCCTGAGTCGACGACTCGACCTCACCAACAAGCTCGACGAGGTCTTCCGCAGCGAGGTGGCGCACGAGAAGGTCAGCGCCTATACCCAGTTTTACGACGAGACCCTCAAGTTCCTCCGCAGCGAGGACCTGCAGCTCTTTGACCTGAACGAGGAAAAAGACGCCGACCGGGACCGCTACGGTCGCAATCCCCTGGGCCAGGGCTGCCTGCTTGCGAAGCGCCTCGTCAAGGGCGGTGTGCGTTTTGTCGAGGTGGCCTCTCCCGGCTGGGACACCCACGTCGACCACTTCGATCGCGTGCCGGAGTTGGCGGGACGAATGGATGTGGCCCTCGCCAGCCTGATCCAGGACCTCGAGGCAGAGGGCATGCTGCAACGGACCATGGTGGTGTTGGCCACGGAGTTCGGACGGACGCCGAAGATCAACGGGAACAGCGGACGCGATCACCACTCCATCGCCTTCTCCTGCGTGGTGGCCGGTGGGGGAGCCAAGGGTGGGCATATCATCGGAAAGTCCGACGCCAAGGGAGAATCGCTTGAGACCGAGCGCTACGAGCCCAAGAACCTCAACGCCACCATTGCCCGGGCCCTGGGCATGGACTTGCAGAAGGTGATCTACTCGCCCTCGGGACGGCCCTTCACCGTCTCGACGGGCGTTGAACCCATCCACGAGGTTTTTGCCTGAGCCGCCTTTGGGCTCGAGCGGCGCGCACCCCCCGGTGGGCGCGGCGCGGCGCGGCGGACGGCGTTATTTGCGGGTGTTCCGCGGGGATCTCGGGCATCTTCGGGCTTCAATTCAGTTGCATTGGGGGGGAATCTGCGGGTTCATTCCGGCCGATGGAAGACAACCCCTTTCGCGAAGCCGATCTCAGCGTTCGCAACCACCCCGAATCCTGTATTCTCGTGATCTTTGGAGCCACGGGCGATCTCACGCACCGCAAGCTCGTGCCCGCCCTTTATAACCTCGCGGCCGACGGAGACCTTCCCGCCGGGCTCCGCGTGGTTGGCTTTGCCCGCCGCGAGAAAAGTGACGAGGAATATCGCCAGGGGCTCGAGGCGCTGAATCGCGAGGTCTCTCGCCAGGGGCACAACGACGATCTCTGGGCCCAGTTTTCGCAGAACATCGTCTACCACCAGAGCGAGTTCGGGGATCACGAGGGGTACATCGCGCTGAAGAAGCGCCTCGATGAGATGGAGAAGGAAGGGGCCAGTCCGAATCGCCTCTTCTACCTCGCCTCGGCGCCGGAGTATTTCGACGACATCCTCTTGCAACTGCGTCAGTCGGGCCTCAACCGCTCCCGCAATGGCTGGTGTCGCGCGGTCGTGGAGAAGCCCTTCGGCACAGATCTCGCGACGGCCCGGCACCTCAACCAGGTCGTCAACGACACCTTTGCCGAAGAGCACACCTACCGCATCGACCACTACCTCGGCAAGGAAACCGCGCAGAACATCATGGTGTTGCGCTTTGCCAACCAACTCTTCGAGGTGCTCTGGAACAACCGCTTTATCGAGCAGGTGCAGATCACCTGTGCCGAGCACCTCGGCATGGAAGGGGGCCGGGGGGGCTACTACGACAAGTCCGGTGCCCTCCGCGACATGGTGCAGAACCACTTGCTTCAGCTCCTCTGCCTCGTGGCCATGGAACCCCCGGCCGATCTCTCGGCCGACGGGGTTCGCGACGAGAAGGTCAAGGTGCTGAAGTCCCTGCGTTCCTTCCGCAGCGTCGAGGACGTTGCCGCCAACGTGGTGCGCGCCCAATACACCGCTGGCGCGGTCAACGGTGTCGAGGTGCCGGGATACCGTCGTGAAGACCGCGTCAATCCCAGTTCCATGACCGAGAGCTATGTCGCCCTCAAGATCATGATCGACAACTGGCGCTGGGAGGGGGTGCCCTTCTACGTGCGCATGGGCAAGCGCTTGCCGCGCAAGGGCACGGAGATCTCCATCCACTTCAAGCAGGCCCCCAAGGTGCTCTTCAACGCCGCCGCTGGCGCCGAGGCCATGCCTGGCAACGTCCTCGTCATCCGCATCCAGCCCAACGAGGGCATCTCCCTGGGCATGCGCTCCAAGCGCCCCGGGCCGGCCGCCACCCTCCAGGCGGTCAAGATGGACTTCCTTTACCAGACGAGCTTTGGCAAGAGCAGTCCCGAGGCCTACGAGCGACTCCTGCTCGATGCCATGGCCGGGGACGCCACCCTCTTTGCCCGCAAGGATGAGGTGGAAACGGCCTGGGCCTACATCGACCAGATCGAGGATGCCTGGCACAAGTCCCCCAATCCGCCCAAGATGGCGGAATACCCCGCCGGGTCCTGGGGCCCCAAGGAAGCCGACGAGCTCCTGCAGCGCGACGGTCACGAGTGGCGAAGGCTCTGAGCCGGAGAAATCCGCTCGCCGCGCGCCTCCCTCTCGTGGAGGCGCGACTCCCTCAAGGGGGAGGATCCCTTGCTCCGGGCGACCGCCGCGTCCGGGATCAGGCGGGCCGTCTGCTCAGGCCGCCGAGTGAGGGAGGAGATGCCTCGGGAGGGTGAGCCCCGTGCTTAGTCCTCGTATATGCGGACGTTGGCGTCGCGGCGGAGCTTCTTCAGCCAGCTCTCCAGGTTCTTCTTGCGCTTGTCAATGGTGAGGCGGCGATCAACTTCCTCTTCGAGCTCCTCGAAGGAAGGCGTCTTCTGTCCGACGCGCTCGTCCACCTTGAGGATGCGCCAAAAGGGACCGTCGTCCAACGGCTGGCTGACTTGACCGGCCGGCAGGCTGTAGGCAATGCGGGTGAGTCCCTCGTTGAGCTCGTCCTTGCCTAACACACCGACATAGCCCCCCTTGCTGGCGAAGCTGTCGGCGGAATGTTTCCGGGCCAGTTCGGCAAAGTCTCCGCCGCTGCGCAGCTTGGACATGACCTCCTCGAGGACCTTCTTTTGTTCCTCGGGACTCTTGGTCTCGGTCTGCTTGGCGATGGACATGATCCGCAACTTGGGCTTGCCCTCGGAGGCGAACTCACCCTTGATCTCGTTGTACTTCGCACGCTTCTCCCAGGGGGTGTTGGGAATGGTGTCCTCGCCCCCGTGCTTGGAACGCAGGGCTTGGATGGCAATCTGGTCGCGCTGGATTTCGCGGAACTGGGCGATGGTCATGCCCGACTTCTTCAGCTCGGCGAGGAACTGGTCGCGGTTTCCCTTGAAGCGGTCGTTGATGAAGCGGTTGATGGCCTCGTCGACGAACTGGTCCTTGATCTGTCCGCCGAGCTTCTTGAACTCGCTGAGGATGAGGTTTCGGTCGATGAGGTCCTCCAGGGCGGTGGCCTCCATGCGCCGGATCTCGCGCTCCGCTTCCGCGCGGGTGACCATGCCGTTGTTGCCCATCAACCAAACCTGCACCTGGGTCTGCACCGCCTGGTCGACCATGGTCTGGGTAATGGGCTCACCGTTGACCACCGCCTTGATGCGGTTCAACTCCACCGGAGCCGCCGCCAACGGAAGGCAGGGCAGGGCGGCCAGAAAGGCGCTCAGGGCGAGCGTCAATCGAATGGGGGGCAGCGTCATAAGCAGGCGAAGTCGCATGGGGGCTGAATGTCTCACAGGTCGAGAACCCAGTCGAGGGCTGACTCGAGCCATTCTTCCTCGTTGTCACCGATTAAACGCGGGAATTTCCCGTTTATTTGAATATAGCGCCCATTTTTGCTGAGCTTCAGCTTTCCCTCTTGGATTTCCAGGGCGCTGCAACCTTTCCGGGCGGCCCGGATTTTCAACTCGGTTGCAGTGAGCAGGTGGCGCACCGGGTCGGGGAGGGGACCGAAGCGGTCGATCCAGTTTTCGCGGAGGCCGTCGAGATCCTCGGGCTGGCTGGCTTCCGCCAGCTCGCGATAGGCGGTGATGCGCAGCCGCGCTTCGGGCATGTAATCCGCTGGCAGGAAGGCCGGCAGTCCGGCGTCGGGTTGCTTCCGCCAGGCGGCCTCGTTGGTCAGGAGGAAGTCGATGTGCATCGACAGGTCGACGCGGTCGGCGGCCGGCTCGCCCTTGAGCTTCGCCACCGATTGCTTGAGCAGTTGGCAGTAGAGGTCGAAACCAATCGCGGCGATGTGTCCGCTCTGCTGCGTCCCGAGGAGATTGCCCGCCCCGCGGATCTCGAGGTCGCGCATGGCGATTTTGAAGCCCGCCCCCAGCGAGGAATACTGCTTGATCGCATTGATGCGCTTGCGGGCGTCGCCCACCGTCAACATGTCCGGCGGGAGCATCAGGTAGGCATAGGCCCGGCGGTCGGCGCGCCCCACCCGGCCGCGGATCTGGTAGAGATCGGCGAGGCCGAAGCGGTCGGCCCGGTCGATGATGATCGTGTTGGCGTTGGGAATGTCCACGCCACTCTCGATGATGGTCGTGCAGACCAGCACGTCGAACTCGTGCCGGATGAAGCGGCTCATCACGTCCTCGAGCACCTCGCTGTCCATCTGGCCGTGGCCGATGCCGACGCGGGCCCCGGGCACGAGGTCCTCGATGCGCCGCTTCACCCCCTCGATGGACTTCACCCGGTTGTGCAGGAAGAAGACCTGACCCTGCCGGGCCAGTTCCTTCTCAATGGCCGAGCGGATGATGCGCTCGTCGTAGGGACAGACCGTGGTGGCCACGGGGCGCCGGTTCGGGGGCGGCGTGTCGATGACGGACATTTCCCGCACTCCCATCATCGAGAGGTAGAGGGTTCGCGGGATCGGGGTGGCCGATAGGGTCAGCACGTCGACGAAGCGCCACATCTCCTTGAAGCGCTCCTTGTGCTGCACCCCGAAGCGCTGCTCTTCGTCGATGACGACCAGCCCAAGGTCTTTGAAGGCGACGTCCTTGGAAATGAGCCGGTGCGTGCCCACGACGATGTCGGTCGCCCCCATCAGCAGGTTTGTCAGGGTCTGGCGCTGCTCGGATGCGCTTCGGTAGCGGCTCAGCGCCTCGATCTTCACGGGGAAGTCCGACATCCGCTCGCGGAAATTGCGGAAGTGTTGTTCGGCCAGGACCGTGGTGGGAGCCAGCACCGCGACTTGTTTTCCTGACATCACCGCCTTGAAGGCCGCGCGGATGGCGACCTCGGTCTTGCCGAAGCCCACGTCCCCGCAGATGAGCCGGTCCATGGGGCGCGGGCTCTCCATGTCGGCCTTGGTCTCGGCGATGGCGCGGAGCTGGTCGGGCGTCTCCTTGTAGATGAAGGCGTGCTCGAACTCCCATTGCCACTTGTTGTCCGGCGGGTGGGCAAAGCCCCGGTGGGCCTGGCGCTCCGCCTGGATCGAGAGTAGCCGGCCCGCGTAGTCGAGGATGGAATTCTCCGCCTCGCGGCGAGTCCGGGCCCAGCGCTTGTCGCCCAGCTTGGAGAGCTTCGGCGCCCCCTTGCCAGTGCCGATGTAGCGGGAAACCAGATGGGCCTGGTCCAGGGGCACAAAGAGGCGGGCCGATTCGGCGTATTCGATCTCCAGCACCTCCTGGCCGCCATCGGGCGTTTCCCGCGTGCGGATGCCCTTGAACTTGCCGATCCCGTAATCCAGGTGCACCACGAGATCGCCGTAGCCATACTCCCTGAGGTCGGAGACCTGCTTGCTCGACTGCAGCACCCGGGCCATCCGGTAGCGACGATGGCCGCGCTGGTTCTGATAGCGTCCGAATATCTCCGCATCGCTGAGCACCGCCAACCTGGCTTCCGGGACGGTGAATCCCCGGCTCAGCGAACCGATGAAGGGCTTGAGAAAGCCGTCCTTCCAGGCCTTCTCGAAAATGAGTTCGGTGAAGCGCTCCTTCTCGCCTTCGGAATGGAAGGCCATCAGCACGGTCCACTTCTCCTTTCGCCACTGGGCGATCTGGCGGAAAAACTCCTCGCGGCGCGCCTCCTGCAGGATGAAGTCTCCCGCGCTGAACTCCCCCAGGGGATTGTCGTAGCAAGCGCCGTCGTAGTCCTCCACCTCGCCCAGGTTGGCGGCCGCCCCCGACGAGAGGCGGATCTGGGCCCGATCGCAGTCGCAATCCACCGCGATGACCAAGTCGCGCGCGCTCAAGTAGTCGGCGATGCGACCGGATTGCTCCAGGTTGGCCTCGCTCAGGAGGATCTCGCAGGAGGGGATCCGCCCGATCGAGGTCTGGGCATCCACGTCGAATTCGCGCACCGATTCGATCTCCTCACCAAAGAGCTCGATGCGCACAGGGTGAAGCGCCTGCCAGGAAAAGACGTCCACAATGCCGCCGCGCAGGGCGAACTGCCCCCGTCGATAGACCTGGGCCTCGCGCTCATAGCCCGCCTCCTCGAGTTTCGCCGCCAGTTGCGCGAGGTCGAGCCGGTCCCCTGGACTCCAGCGCTCCGCCTGTCGCGTCAGAGATCCCGGGGGAGGGGCGCTTTCCTCCAAGGCTTCGGCGGTGAGCACGACGATGGCCTCGCCCCGCTCCTTGGTGATCTCGTGCAGCTCCTTCAGCACCGCGAGTCGCTCCGCCGCGGACTCGGGATCCGGCAGGGTTTCCTCGAAGCCCGCCCATTCGTATTCCGGCAGAAAGAGCGCCTCGCGCCCCCAGACGGCGAGCTCGGTCTGCATCACCTCCTGGGTTTTGACCTGCGAGCAAAGCACCCACACGGCGGAGTCCAGATTCCCGGCCTCTCGCCAGGCGGCGATGGCCGCGGCGACGTAGAGCGGTTGGCCCGCCTCGGCGACGTGGTCGAGCACCACCGGCTTCGCCGGGCTCGCCTGGGAAATCTGCTGCAAGGCCCTCGCGAGGCGGCGGCTGCGCCGCAGCGTGAGGGTCGCGAGATCGCGGGCGCCATTCTGTTCCCCAGACGATTTCAAAGCCGGGGATGCTAGCCGCAAACTCGACGCGGAGAAACTGAGAATTCCCTTGGGCTCCCCAACTTTCGGCCCGAGACGACCCAAATCAGCCGGAAACGCTTAGGATTGAAAGATATTTTTCTAGTCAGTATAAAAATTGTGAGAAAATTTCCATTTTGTGTATTCATTCTTGCAAAAAACCGTCGCTCCCGGTACATTTCGGCTCGCATGTCAAAGGAGAACGCCGCTTTAGCCGAGCGTGCCAAGAGGGCGCGCCGTATCGTCAAGAACCCCGCCCTTTACAAGGTGTGTTTCGGTTGCGACTCGATCGTGGCCAGCAAGGTGAACATCTGCCCGAACTGCCACGCCTACCGCTTTGAATGCGACGAGGACCTCGTGGTGACCCAGGCCAAGGTGCTCTCCGCGCGCGAGCAGAACTCCGTGGTCATCGAGGACCTCTTCTGAGCGGGACCGGGCGGCGGATCGAGGTCTTGCCCGGCCTCCTCAGGGCCAGATTGTCGGTCCGTTCCGACAAGAAAGGTCTTGCAAATTCGACGAAACTCGACATCTTGCATTTCTCGCCACGGGCCGGATTTCCCGGTCCAACGCAAAAGGGTAGATTCCGGAGCGGTCAAACGGGGCAGACTGTAAATCTGCTGGCTATGCCTTCGAAGGTTCGAATCCTTCTCTGCCCACCATCCTTTCAATCAAGGGGTTACGACGAAAATCGTAGCCCCTTTTTCTTGTGGTAGGACCTACGGTGCCCAAATGGGTGCCCAAATAATCTGGAGGATATGCAGGATTTGTCACGATCCACATTTTTTTTGGTGTCGAAAAACTGTGTCGCTTCCATTCCGGCATCGGGGAAAACTTGACCTCTTTTTAGGGCAAAAGACGAAAATTGGCGAAGGAAGTCTGGAGCCTGGCCGGAGATTGTGGTGGCTTGGGGTGATCCATGGAATTGCCGAATACGGTAACGCGGGAAAAACTCTACGAGGAAGTCTGGAAAACCCCGGGCCGGCAACTGGCTGAGCGCTGCGGCGTGTCCGATGTCGCCCTGGCCAAGATCTGCCGCAAGATGAACGTGCCGCGGCCCTATCGCGGATACTGGCGTCGTGTCGAGTCAGGCCAACGACCGAAACGGACCCGGCTGCCTCGCGTCAAGCCCGATACGGTTTTGGTTCACGAATTCAGCCGGCGAGATAGCGGAACCAAGGGACCCCGCGGAGGAGAGCCAAAACGAAAAGTCGTCTTTCGCAAGCCAATCGCGGTTCCCGAGCGACTCACCAATCCGCACCCCCTGATCAAGAGCAGCCGGGAGGCACTGAAGAGGATCCGCGAC
Organism: uncultured Akkermansia sp.; assembly: GCA_964552315.1. GTDB lineage: Bacteria > Verrucomicrobiota > Verrucomicrobiia > Verrucomicrobiales > DEV007 > Arctic95D-9. The sequence continues at coordinate 51,306 of CAZKGI010000019.1, forward strand.
TTCTGTTCGTGGGATCGGGTCTATTTCAGCCGACACTTCCTCAGCGTCATCGTGCATCCGAGAGCCGCGGGAAGAGCCTGCCGGATCATGGATTCCCTGCTCAAGGCAATCGAAGCACGGGGATACACGGTCGGCATTTCCGAAAGCTTTTATGGTGGCGGGTGTGCGAATATTTTTGGCCAGGAGATTCGTTTCGATCTCCGGGATCGGAACTTCCCTTTGGCAGGTGACGATGCACCCGGTTCCGTTCCCTTCGCGTGGTCTTGGGAAGATGGGCCGGCGAAACTGCGGCTGGGACTGGTTTTCCGAGTCTACCGGAGTTGGAACAACGGATGCGGGGCCATCCACTGGCGCGACGGCAAGCGCAAGCGACTTGAGGATTCTCTCAACGAGATCCTCCTGATCATGCTGCACCTTGCTCGGCGCGACCGGCATTATGAAATCCGGGAGCAGAAAAGAGAGCAGGAACGCAAGGAACAGGAGCAACTCCATCGGCTACGTGAGGCTGAAACCGCCGCCGAGCGGAAACGCCGCAAGCACCTCATGCGGGCGGCCAAGGCGTGGAAGCAGAGTGCCTTGCTCCGCGAATTCATCCTGTCGATGGAGGGCAAGCTCGAACAAGACTGCGCCGAAAGTCGCGAGATCTTGGCATGGGCCCGAGAGGTGGCGGATGAGTTGGATCCCTTACAGCAGTTGCCTGAAGGCTTTGTGAAGCTCTTTCAAAAGCAATCTCTGCCTGCCAAGCTTTCAGAGAACCACCTCACTGATCGGTAAACGCGACCTCGACCGACACGCCGTCGTGGTCGGACATTTTCCTCCCATCGCTCTCCCCACTCCACGCCGTTACCTCTCGGAACTTCAGTCCCGGCGAGAACGCGATGTGGTCGATCAGCATGCGACCGGTTTCCGGCCGATCACCCGCCGTGGGGATCGAGAAATCCTTGAACGCATCTCTGAGCAAGTCCGCCACATCCCGGGGCTGTCGACTTCGAGGAATCCGCTGGTTGAAGTCTCCCGCGACCAGGCAAGGCGATTGAACGGCCGCGTGAAGCACGGGCGCCAGCGCCCGCAGAAAGGTGCGGTGATCCTCCCAGTTCTTCGCTTCGCCGCTCATCACCCGGGAGGCGGCCCACGGGATGCAGATCCCGATCACGTTCAACGGCCCTTCAGGTGTCTCGACGGTGGCGGAAAGGAAGCGGCCCGGTGTCGGGACATCCAGATCGATCCTGACACCGCGGATCGGCCACCGGCTGGCGACCACGACCTTCCGCTCGCCGTCGCGTAAGTGAGCGATTCCCGTGGGACCGGCATCGGCATGATGGAAGTCATCGCCCAGGTGATCCACCCAGGCTTCCGTGACGATGGCGATGTCGGCCGAAACGGAACGAAGATGATCGACCGCCCTGCTTCCGTTGGGTGAAGCCGGACGTTTACGCTGGAGGTTTCATGTGGCGATGCGCATACGTGGACAGATTGAAACGGACCTGTATCATGGTCTGCAAGCCCGAATGAATCCTTTTGCACCGTCTACACTCCTGAGAAGGATCAATCTCAGGTCAAAATTCATCCCACGAGCGAGATTCAGTTTCTCCTGATGAAGGAATCCGTTCGGTTCTACGATGCCAATGCTGCGGCCTTGGCGGATCAGTATGAGTCCGTGAGAGCGGATCAGGTTCACGCTTGCTGGTCGAAGTTCCTGCCTCCCTCGAAGGGTTTGGTTCTTGATGTGGGAGCCGGTTCGGGAAGAGATGCCGCTTGGTTGGCTGCCCAAGGGCATGAGGTCGTTGCTGTCGAACCATCCCCGAAGATGAGGGCGGAAGGCACCCGCAGGCATTCTGCTTCCGCGATCCAGTGGATCGACGACGATCTCCCTGGCTTCAAGGCCGTTGAAGCGTTGCGCTTCAAATTCGACCTGATCCTTCTCAGCGGGACCTGGATGCATGTCGCGCCGGGAGAGGATCGAAAGCGTGCCTTCCGGAAGCTCGCGAGTCTCCTGAAACCTGGCGGAAGGATGGTTTTTTCCCTGCGGAGAAAGCTGCCCGATGATCGCAGTGCCCACGAGACCAGTGTTAGCGAACTCCGGGCTCTGGCGAACGAAAAACTTCTCGAACTCAAACTCGAACATTCAAGTGAGGACGCGTGCGGAAGATCCGGCGTCCGATGGGACACGGTCGTCTTCGAACTGCGGGACGACGGGACCGGGGCACTCCCGCTACTTCGCCACATCATCGTGAATGATGCCAAGTCTTCGACCTATAAGCTCGCCTTGTTGCGTGTGCTCACGCGAATCGCTGACGGATCATCCGGCCTGATGCTGGAGCGAGACGAGGATTTCGTCACTCTCCCGTTTGGGTTGGTGGCGCTCTACTGGGTGCGAGCCTTCAAGCCGTTGATCCTGGACGGCGACTTCCAGCAGCAAGGCAATCCGAGCGTGGGACTGGGGTTCGCCCGAGATGGATTCCGTGCCTTGTCGCAGATCTCAGCAACTGAGTTTCGCCCCGGTGCCAACTTCCGCGGCGCTGATGCCGAAATGCTGTTCATGGCGATTCGTGATGCCAGGAACACGATCAAGCAAATGCCGGCGTTTCACACGACCTTTCCCAACGGCGTGGAGCCGATATTCCCGTGCGAGTCCAAACCCATCCGCGTGCAGACTTCGATCACGCTCGACATGGAGTTTTTCTCCGCCTTCGGAACGTTCCAGGTGCCGCTCAGGATCTGGGATGCCCTCGCGGAGCATGCCTGCTGGATTGAACCTGCCATCATTGGCGAATGGGCAAATCTCATGCGGTCCTACGAGCGCGCATCCAACCGGGAGCGGTCGATTGGGGAATACCTGGAGGCTTTGCGATGGCCGGAGCATGCCCGAAGCACCACGGAGGTCAGAAACCTCGTCGGCGCGTTCCAGGAGGCGGGAAAACCGGTATACTGCGTCTGGTCGGATAAACGGCTTGGGAAAGAATTCGCCATCGATCATGGTCTGCCGTTCGCGAGATGGCCGAACAATGATCTCTGGAATCTGCTTCCCGTCTCGCGCATTGTGAATTCCCAGAAGGCTGACAGGCTGGTGAGCGCAGACAGGCTGGAGAAGGCAAGAAGTCGAATCCTGGAGTGGTGGGAGACGGCTTATCTGGACGACAGGTTCGCGAGGAGATTCCGGGCTGAGGCAGGGGCGTCTCTACCAGGGATAGCAGGCTTCAGTGAAACCCTGGAGCCGGATGCAGTCTTTGCGGGATTCCAGAATCAGCGGGTTCGGCTCAAGATCAACCAGCAGCTTGCCGAGTGGGGAGATTGAGAAACCTTGGGAAGGTTGGATGAGTTCCTCCGTCCCGTCTCCACCTTTTCACCTTCCCTCATGGCCCTCCCCGAACCTCCGATCGGACTGCGGCTCCCTTGACTGCGGTATCGTTGGTCACCTACACTCCTGGCCCGGATCAAACCATGAGCGAAATTACAGAGACACAATTCACCTGGGTTCCCATTCATCTGGAGGCGGCGCGCAAACTCCTCGAGTTTCGTGACCGTTCCGGCGAATTGGTTGAGCTGCTTCAGCGCATGCATGACGAAGATCTGAAAGCGCTGCCCATCATGGACAAGGATGCGGCCGGAAACGAGTTCCCTCTGGAGGCGATCGACCCCTTCACCTTCCTCGCCAACTTCAATCGAGGGGTCACCGACACGAATCGGCGTGCCTTGTGGGATTTCCTCAAGCGGGAATGGAACCTCGCGTCCCCGCTACCCGACGGTTTCCCGGGGATTCCCCTCGCCAATCTTCAGAATTCGTGGCTGATGCCATTTCTCCCGAAGCGCGACGAGGATCATATCCCCCTGCTCTGGCAATTCTTCGAGCACATACTGGACGCTCGTCCGGAAACTCTCGACACCGAGTTGATGGATCGCTGTCTCGGAAAAAAGAAGGTCGGCATGGCCTTTCTCACGATGGGCATGTTCTGGGCTCGTCCCGATGTCTGGGTGGCCGCGGACGGGAAGAATGTCGAGTTCGCGAAAATGAAGGGGATTGGAGGCAAGCCGGCTTCCGCCTCCGCCTACAAGGACTGGTGCGAGGCCGTGCTCAAGATCACGGGAGGCGATGTGCTGTCGTTCTCAAAAGAAGCGCACATTTGGTCGATCGAGCAGAAAGGGATCAAACCCGTGGAAGGGACCTTGGCGACTCCCTTCGATGTGATCTTCGAGGATGAGCAGCAAGCCGGCCAGGCACTCGACATCTTTCAGCAGGCCATCCTGCATCTCCAGGACGGCGAGACCCAGAAGAGTAGCCAACTCAACACCACGATACCTGGACGCAGCCATATCAACCTGAACTACGTCAAATGGCCCGCTCTTTCCTTCGGATACCCAGAATCCGGTCAGTGGCAGGTGATCTTCTCTAAAGATCGATTCAAGGCTTTGCTCGCGGCGCTCCCGGACGTCGCCCACACGGAGTTTCAAAACAACCCGTTCGCCCATTGTTATCTGACAACGGAACAGCTCCAGAATGAGGGTGTTTGGGAGATTTATCTGGAAGCGTTGGATGACTTGAAGGCACACTTCGAGAATCAGAAATCCTGCTACAATCGCTTCCACAACCGATTCGTCTACGAGGCCATCATGGATCCGGAAAGCCGGACGAAACTTCTCCAAGAGGGACTACCTGGACAGACGGGGCACGACAAGGCATCTGATTCCTCTCGTCCCCTCTGGGTGATCGCGCCGGGTGAAGGCGGGGGGCTTTGGTCGGAATGGTTCGAGTCCGGGACCGCTTCGATCGGCTGGAACGAGACTGGCGACCTCACGGGCCTGGAAGATATCGACGCCTTTCGGGAAGCGGTTGCCGAAGCTTACCCGGATGCTGGTGCCTCCAAGGTCGGGCGCATGCTTCATGATTTTGCCCGCGGGATGGAGCCAGGCGACATTATTGTGGCCAAGGAGGGCACTCGTGCGGTCCTTGGCTGGGGTGTCGTCAGTTCGGACTACCGCCATGATCCGAAGAGTGAACCCTATCATAACGTGCGGGATGTGAGTTGGCAGCGTAACAAGCGAGTGGAGCTTCCGGAGTCAGTCCGGCTTCCGAACAAGACACTCACCGGCTACCGCAATGTTGCCGCCAATCGAGTGCTGCTCGATGCTCTCGAGTCGATCTACGATTTCTCCGGAGAACCCGAAAGGGTGGCCGTCGAAGCTCCGGGATACTCCCGTGATGATGCGCTCCGCGATCTTTTCGTGACTCCGGAGAGGCTCGACCGCATGATGGCCTTGCTGCGCCGGAAAAAGAACCTCATCCTCCAGGGGGCTCCCGGAACAGGGAAAACCTTCATCGCCCGACGTCTTGCCTATCTCCTCATGGGCGTGCGGGACGAGAGTCGGGCGCCGATGATCCAGTTCCATCAGAGCACCAGCTACGAGGATTTCATCCAGGGGTTCCGGCCCGACGATGAAGGGAGATTTCTCCTGCACAACGGAGTGTTCTTCGACTTTTGCCGTTCCGCCGCCCAGATGCCCGAGGAACCCCACGTGTTTGTGATCGATGAAATCAACCGGGGGAATCTTTCGAAGATCTTTGGTGAACTCATGCTGTTGATCGAACCCGACAAACGAGGCGAGGATCACGCCATCCGATTGGCCTACGGAGATGCCGAAAGCGAACGATTCCACGTTCCGTCGAATGTTTACCTGATCGGCACGATGAACACGGCAGACCGCTCGCTGTCGTTGGTTGATTTCGCGTTGCGGCGCCGGTTTGCCTTTGTCGAGATGGAACCAGGTTTCGATTCGCCGGTCTTTTCCGTGGCTCTGGAGCGCCGCGGCATTTCGCCCCAGTTGATCGGCCAGATCCGTTCTGTCATGGGCGGTCTGAACCAGATGATCGAAGAGGATGCCACCAACCTCGGTCGCGGCTACCGGATCGGGCATAGCTTCTTTACTCCCACCCGCAACATCACCGACGGCGCTGCCTGGTTCCGTGAAATCGTGGAGTTCGAGCTTCTTCCTCTGATCGAGGAATACTGGGCTGATGACCCCAAGGGGTTGGGAAAAGCCCGCAATCTTCTCGGCATCTGACCCATCGATCATTCCATGACCGAGTCTGTCAGCCCTTGCAGAAAGATTCCGATCGAGAATCTCTATTATTTGCTGAGCTATGCCTGCGAACAGGTTCCCGACACGAAGGAAGCGGGAATCGGAGACGACGACTGCCCGGATTCGCTGCACCTGTTGGCCAAGGTATTGGCCCGATCAATTCGCCGCCTGGTTCACCGCGGCTTGACCCGCGAATACATCGAGCAGACCGAGGCCACCCCCCGACTGAAGGGGCGAATTCTCGTCGCCCAGAGTCGCAGGGAAATGGTGGACCGACAGGCAAAAATGATCTGTCGCTTCGACGAACTGAATGTCGATTGTTTGCCGAACCAGTTGCTTCGCAGCACCTGTGATCGTCTGCTCCGTCTCGGTGTTCTGGAGGACTCTATCCGAAAAGATATCCAGATCGCCCGGGAGCAATTGGGAGCCGTCACGCCGATTCGAGTCGAGGATGCGCTCTTCCGCCGGGTGCGCCTCCACCGCAACAATCGCTCCTACCGGCTGCCGCTTGCGGTGTGCCGCCTTATACATCGGGCATTGACCCCTTCCGAACGCGAAGGCGGGTATCGTTTTCACGAGATCCTCGAGGATGAAAAAGCCATGCCGAAGATCTTCGAGAGCTTCGTCCGGAACTTCGCGACGCTTCATTTCCCCGAGTCCCGGGTGTCCGCGATGACGATTCAGTGGGACGGCGACTGGGGGGATTCGGCTGGTGAGGTTCTCCCAATCATGGTCACCGACGTGACCATCGAACATCCCGATTCGAAGCTGATTTTGGACTGCAAGTTCTACCGGGAGGCGCTGGTTACCCGGCACGATCGGAAGCGCATGCGCTCCAGCCATTTGTATCAGCTGACCTCCTACTTGAGAAACAAGGCCGCCGATCCCGGGTGGGAAAGGGCCAGCGGAGTGCTGCTGTATCCCGCGGTCGATCACCGCCTGGACTACCGTTTGCGGCTCAACGGACATCCGGTTCGAGTGGTCAGCATCGACCTCGATCGGCCCTGGCGAGAGATCGAGGAGAGCCTCACCGAAATCTGTGCCGGGTGATTTTTCCGTCAAACCAGGGTCCCGCTTGGCCCCGGTCCGGTCATGTTTCCCGGTCCCCGCGAAATTTCTCCCACATCCGCACCATCGCCAGCGTGTCGAGCTTGCAGTAGGCCAGCAGCTCCTTCTCGATCTCCCGTCGGCGCTCATCCGTCGTCAATTCCGAAATTGCCTCACGAAATGCCGTGGACGCCATGTTGCCATCGGCCACTCCCTCGAGTTCCGCGTAGGAAAGATCCGGCACCAGGCAGGGAAGCACTGCCTTGATGCTCCAGCTGCCGTGTTGGTCGGGATGGTAGTAGCGATTCCGTGCAATGGGGAGGAGATCGACGAGGCGGTCGATGATTCCTTCCAGTCCGGTAGCGTGCCCGGGAAATCGTTCCGCCAGCTTGCGCATGACGCCTCGCTCGAAGCTGGCGTTGTAGGCGAAGACGGGACCGTCGTCACCGCACTGATCGACCAGAGCCCGTGCAAAAGCTTCTCCGGGATCTTCACCCGAGAGATCAAGAAAAGCTTCGTGGCTCAGAGCCCCTGATGCGTCGATCCGGTGCAGGCTGTATTGGAACGGCAGCTGCTCATAGGGTCTCGTCCCCGCCCAGACCGGCACGGGAAAGGAAACCGTCTCGAAATCCAAAAACCACGCAGGAAACCCGTGGTCAGACAGGTCCGCCGCGGCGCCCTTCTGGTCGAACCAGACCTCGCCAGAAACAGAGGCGGTCTTGACCCGGAGCTGCAGATCGTTCAGCACCTCGTCCGGGACGTCACGAAGATCGGCCACTCCCTCCGATTCCCATTGCGCCCGGGCGACCGTGCTGAACCGGGGAAGCGAAGTCAGCGGATACTCCACCTCGGCCTTGCCCCGATTGCAGTAGGCCAGGAAGGGACACTCGAACGGATCGGTGCAGTGCGATCCGGTGTCGATGGCCGGCTCTTCTTCCCGTTCCGCGATCAACTGTGCTTCCTGGATCCAGGCGGCAGCCTCCTCCCGCCTTGCCAATGCCTCCTCGGTGAGATCTTCCTCGAGGAACAGCCCGCGGTAGTCTCCTCCTCCCGGGTAGACGAAGGAGTTGTCGATGTGCGCAAGGCTGACCGAAGCGAGGTCGATCCCCGCCGCCGCAGCGATGCAGCTTTGCACCGCGACGTCATCCCGATGGTAGTTCTTCACCGAAGTGGAGGATTTCACCTCGATCATATGCCATCTCGGCAGTGAACCGAGATCGTCCGGCAGCATGACATCGGCAAAGGCGAGTCCACCTCCGCCGCAGAAGCCAGCCTCGAATACGGGCACCTTTGACCCCGCAAGTAGCTCGGCGCTCCGCTTGAAGATTGTCCCGCCCCAGACGGAATGTCCGAATTGACTCGCTGAGGGAAGCTATGGCCGGGCACACCGCCCCGACCATGAAAGAAAACAAGACCGACGCCTC
>CAZKGI010000020.1:0-58266 GCA_964552315.1 uncultured Akkermansia sp.
CGGCTCCGCAGCGCGTTGAAGCAGGCGGCCGCCAAGCGGCGGCGCTGGGGCTACCATCATTTCTTGGAATCAAATCAATGTGTCCCAGGCTTGTCGGTGAGCCCCCCATTTCCATTGATCATCTCAGAAGAGTCCATGCGAGATTTATGAGATGGCCTTTCGCGAATTACTTAGCCCCCAGGCTGCGCAGCAGGGCTTGTAGTTGTGGATGGTCCGGCTGCAACTCCAGGGCGCGCCGGGCGTATTGCCGGGCGAGGTCCAGGCGTCCGGCGTCGCGGCAGATCGTGGCCAGACCAGTGAGGTATTCGAGGTGACGGGGGGCCAGTTGGTGGGCCTTTTCCAAATGCGGCAGGGCCTCCGCAAAGCGTCCCAGCGAATTCAGGGCGACGCCATAGAAGAACTGCGTTTCCGCCTGCTCGGGGAGAAGCCGGGCGGCCGCGGCCAATTCGGCGAGTCCCTCCTCGTAGCGCTGACGCCGGACGAGGTAACGGGCCAAGGCCTCGTGGCAGAGTCCGCGGTCGGCATCGCCCCTGGCGGCGACTAGAGCCCCGCGGAATTCCGCCTCGGCCTCCTCGAGTCGCTGGAGCTGCTCGAGCCAGTCGGCGTAGTTCAGTCGCGCCGGGATGAACTCGGGCTCCACCTTTTGGGCGAGTTGGTAGGCGGCCTCGGCCTGCGCGCGGTCGCCCAGGTCGGCGTAAAAGGCGGCGAGTCCCAGGGGGCCAGCGCCGCGGTCGGCAATGGCCTCCTGCTGGGCGTGGAATTCCGCCGCCGCCCGCTCGAAGGCCCGGGCGGTGGCCTCGTCAAATTCCGCATGCGCCGCGGCGAGAACGCGGGCCGCTTCGCTGCGCACCGCGCGCACGGGATCCTCGAGGGCGGACCGGCCCAGGGCAAGGCGTTGTCCCGGCGGATAGCCCTGGAGTGCGGCGAGGGCCTCGCGCCGCACCGAGGGATCGGGGTCGGCGAGGCGTCCTGCCAGCAGTCGGCTCAGCTCGGCGGATGGCCCCCACTGTCCCGCGATCTCCACCGCGGCGGCTCGAGCGAGGCCGGGGGTCGAGAGGTCGGTCGCGAGGGCAAGGAGCCGGGGAGCCGAGCCCGGCTCCTCGCGCCGGGCTGCGGCGAGGATTTCCCCGTAGTGGAGGTTGCGGGGGCCGGAGCCCCAGCACTCCCGGAACTTCTCGGCAGCCCACTCCGTTCCCTGTTCCTGGTGACAGCGGCTGCAGGCGTCGGGCGAACCCAGTTTCTGGGCTAGGTCGGGACGCGGCACGCGCAGGCTGTGGTCGCGCCGCGCGTCGACGCCCATGTAGAGGGTCTCGGGCATGTGGCATTCGACACAGCTGGCTCCGGGGCTGCCCACGGGATGGAAGTGATGGCTTGGCGCGTCGTAGCGATCCGCCTGGTGACAGCGCACGCAAAGGGCGTTGCCCGGGGCCACGAGCTTCATCGTGTGGGGATGGTGGCAGTCCGTGCAGCGCACCCCGGCGTGATACATCTTGCTCTGCACGAAGGAGCCGTAGACGTAGGTCTCCTCCTTGAGCTGGCCGTCGTGATGATAGAGACGCTCGCTCAGCACCGAGGGAATGTGGCTGTCGTGATAGGGCTGGCCGGGGCGCCACTTCGGCTCGAGGAGGAGACGGTGGGAATGGCAGGGGGCGCAGCTTTCCACCTGAACCGAGGAGGAGAGCGGTCGCACCCGGTGGGGGCGCCCGCTTGCGGGATCGATCGTCCAGGGGAATTCGCCAGCTTCGTCACCCGGTTCCCGCAGGCTCACTGGAAATCCCTTTGAACGCACGTATTCCCGCAGGCGGGTCAGGTCCGCCTCCTCCAGGGAGGCGGCGCCCGCCTCGCGGGCCTTCCAGGCGCGGGCCCAGGCAAGGTGCTCCGAGGCGGGACCATGGCAGGCCTCGCAACTGACGCTCATCTCTGACCAGGTGGTGTGATAGCTCAGGGTCTCGCTGTCGAATCCCTTGTCCACATGGGTGGAATGACAGTCGGCGCACATGTAGTTCCAGTTGAAGTGGCGTCGCGTCCAGTGCAGGACGTCCTCGGGGGGCACGGGCTCGTCCGGGTAGAGGTGAAACCAGCGCTGCCCCCCCTCCTCCGCGGGACGACTGTCCCAACAGACCTGCAGCGCCTGGTAGCGCCCGCCCGGGAAGGCGATCAGGTATTGCTGCAGGGGATCGTGGCCGAAGGTGTATTCGATGCGCATGTCCCGGGCCGCGCCGGTCTCATCCGGGGCGTTCACCCAATAGGCGCCATCCCGGCGAAAAAAATGGAAGCGCTGCCCAAAGTGCTCGAAGACGGCGTCGTCGAAGTCGCCCAGCACGTGCTCCTCCGTTGCCGGATTCATGGAGCGATGGTGGTCGCTGTCCCGCCAGTCGCGGAACTCGGTCTCGTGGCATTCCCGACAGGCCTGATGCCCGACGAACTCGGCCCCGGGGATGACGGAATAGGGCGACTCGCTCACCCCCGCCCCAGTTTCCTTTTCCCTCTCGCGTGCGCAGGAAGCGAGCAGGAGCAGAGAGGCGACGGACAGGAGGCGCCCCAGTTTCCTCCTCAGGGCGAAAGGCGGCCGAATCGGAGGATTGGCGCCCCCCTGGGTCGGGCCGGCCGTTCCGGGTTGTTTATGGAGCCTGCGCATTGTCCAGCTTCAGGACTCGCTCCTCGGGATCGGCTCCCTGCGGCGGCGGCGCCAGCCGATTCCGGGGACGTCCCCACCATGCTTCCGGCACATTATCCCCGCGCCCCGCGACGGCAGGGCCTCCGGTCAGGGCAGGAAAGTGTTGCCAGGAAAAAGCAAAATCCTCACCCGCGATGCCGATGACTTCCTCGCGGGGCACCAAGCGTCCCACCCCGACGCGCACCGAGGACAAGCCTCGGAAAACGCTGAGCACCACTTCTCCCTGACGCTGATGCGCCAGGATCAGCTCCCGCTCATTCGCCAGGACGACTCGTCCCAGGGCCAGGCTGCGCACTTCCCGCTCCGGCCCCTGGGGAGGGCGAAAGGGGGAAAAGACCGGGGCCTCGGGGGCCAGGGCCAATTCGATGGGCGAGAGCGTGGCAAAGGCCGCGTCGAATACGGGCTCCGCCGCCGGTCTCAGCAAGCCGTGAGGGGCCCCCAAATAGTCGGCTTCCGGCAAGTCTCCTCCGGAACGTCCGCTCTGGTAAATCACCACAAAGATGAGCACGAGCGACAGGAGAAAGAAAAAAAGCGGCAGCACCTGACGGTGCAGGAACCGCAAATGATCCTTCAGGTCGAAATAGGGAATTGGCCTCACGCTCACCCAATAGACGAGGATCGGCTGGATTTGGCAACGCCGGAAGGGAAAAATTGCGTTACCCTTCCCTGCCCGTTTTGCCATGGCCGTCTCCTCTTCCGATCTGCGCCGTTTTCGCCTGGACCTCGCCTACGACGGTCGCCCCTTCCTCGGTTGGCAAAGCCAGACGGGTGGCCGAACCGTGCAGGACGAGGTGCAGCGTGCCCTGCGGGCCATCTGTCCGTCCATATCCACGGTGCAGGGTTCGGGACGCACTGACACCGGCGTCTCCGCCCTCGCCCAGGTAGCCCATTTTGACGCGCCGCTCGATTGGCGCATGGATGGGGCCGCCTGGCAGCGCGCCCTCAACACCAAGTTGCCGCCGAGCATACGCGCCTGGCGTTGTTTCGAGGTGCCCTCGGACTTTCACGCCCGCTACTCCGCCGTGGAAAAGACCTACGAGTATCGCATCGCCGTCGGCGAGGTGCTCCTTCCCCTGCGTCACGGGCTCGCCTGGCACCAGCGCGGCCTCGGCCCCGCGGACGAACTCGCCGCCATCCTCTCCCGCTACGAGGGATCTCACGACTTCCGCGCCTTTTCCGCGAAGCGACACGACGGCCGCGACGAGAGCCGTGACACCCGGAGAACTATCCACGAAGCCTCGCTGTCGTTGTCCTCCGAGCCGGACGAATGGCTCCTGCGTTTCCGCGGTGATGGCTTCCTCTACAAGATGGTCCGTTTCCTCGTGGGGACGGCGGTCCAGACACTTTGGGGTCGCTTCCCCCTGAGCGAATTGGAACAGTTGCTCAAAGGGGTGACGGACGACCGCAAGGCACCCTACTGCGCGCCCCCCGATGGGTTGATGCTCGTCCACGTGCGCTATCCCGAGGCCTACGAGGGTGGGGCGGCGAGCAATCCCTGAGTGTCGCGCCCGAAATTCCCGTCCGTGCCCTCCCTGATCTCGCCATGGCACTTCCTTCCCAAGCAGTCCACAATGCCCTAAATTCGTGATCATGAACGTCTCCCTGCGCCCCCTAGCTGCCGCCCTCGCCCTGGCCACTCTTCCCGCATCGCTCCCTGCCGAGGAGGGTCCCGGCCTCCACTTCACGGGCGGCAAGGGACCGGGAGCCGGCAAGAAAATCGTCTTCATGTCCGGCGACGAGGAATACCGCTCCGAGGAGGCCCTGCCCATGTTGGCAAAAATCCTCAGCAAGCGACATGGCTTCGACGCGACGGTGCTGTTCTCCCTCGACCCGGAAAAGGGATACATCGATCCGAACCAGCAGAAGAACATTCCCGGCACGGAGGCGCTGAACGACGCCGACTTGCTCGTCATCTTCACCCGTTTCCGCGACCTTCCTCCCGAGCAGACCGCCCCGATCACCGCCTTCCTCAATGCCGGCAAACCGGTCATCGGCCTGCGCACCGCCACCCACGCCTTTGCCGGCAAAATGGCGGACGGAGACTGGACCTACGGCGATTGGCAGCAAGGCGGCTTCGGCCTGAAGATTCTGGGGGAAACCTGGGTGGCCCACCACGGGCAGCACAAAAAGGAGGGCGCTCGCGGCATTGTCGAGTCCGCCCATGCCTCCCATCCCATCCTGCGCGGCGTCTCGGAGATCTTCGCCCCCACCGACGTCTACGCCGTCAAGAACCTCGCCGACGACGCCACGGTCTTGATGCGCGCGCTCGTCACCGAAAGCCTCGATCCTTCCTCCAAGCCGGTGGAGGGTGAGAAGAACGAATCCCCCCAGGCCTACGCCTGGCTGCGCGAATACACCGCCCCGAATGGCCGCACCAAGGGAAAGGCCTTTTGCACCACAGCCGGGGCCTCCGTTGACCTCGTCGACGAAAACCTCCGTCGCCTCATCGTCAATGCCGCCTTCCATCTGGTCGGTCTCGACGTGCCGGAGAAGGCGGACGTCACCTACGTCGACCCCTACTACCCCAGCTTCTACGGCTTCATCCGGGACGAAAGCTTCTGGCCCGGACGCAACCTGAAGCCCGCGGACTTCGGCCTGGGCAAGGCGCCCGCGGCCGTCGATGCCCCCGGTTCGCCGGATTGGCCCTTCCGCCCCAGCGCGAAGAAACGCTGAGCGCCGTCCCCGCGAGAGTCGAGCTTCAGCTTGCCCCACGCCCGCTTTGGGTGCTGGGGCAGACGATCCATTCGATGCCGACCTCTTCGCTGTGGTTGCAGCGAATCAGCCGGAGCTGACAGAGGCAGGCCCGCACCTGTCCAGTGGCGTCGGCCACTTCCACGACCTCGTCGCGGAGTCGTTCCTCCTGCATCAGGCGGCGGCGCAACTGTTCGAAATTCTCCGGCTGGCGGAAGAAGTGCACCAGCCCAAGTCGGGCCACGACGGGTCGCGAACCAATCTTGAGCAGCCCCACCGCCGACTCATTGAGGTAGAGGATGGTCCCGTCGGCGCGCGTCAGGAAATAGGCCTCCTCCATGCTCTCGAGGAGGTGACGGAAACGCTCCTCGCTCTGTCGCAGGGTCTCTTCCGTCTGGCGCCGCTTCTCCAGTTCCTGTCCGAGGCGGCGGTTCCAGACCACCACCGTGCCGATGATTAACACCGCCACCAAACCCACCAAGGATCCCATCCAGAGGACCTGTTTCCAGCTCCAGAGGCGGGAAAATTCCACGGGAATCCAATCGCCGTAGAGGTCGAGGCGCTCCTGTGGGGTGAGGGACGCAATCCCCTTGTCGAGGATGGACCGCAGCTCGGGCAGCTCACGCTGCACCCCGATCGCCGGATCAAAGCGATAGTCCGTGAGGCCGACGATTTTGAGGTTTGTCAGGCCGTGAAGGCGGATGAGATAGGCGGCCACCCCCAGATTCTCGATGGCGATTTCGGCTTCGCCGGAGGAGACCTGCATCAGCGAATCGAGGGAGGTCTTCGTGATCTTCAGCGGAATGGAGGGATGATTCTTCTGGATGTAGACCGTCGGGGCATAGCCTCCGGGACTGGCCATCACCAGACCAGCCTTCTCGACCTGTTCCAGAGAGGCGAAAAAGGGCCCCTCGTTCCGCATCAGCATGACAATGGGAAAATTGGCGTAGGACCGCGTGTAGTGCAGGCCGAGGGGACGTCCGCGCAGGTCCGCCACGCCGGTCATGAAGTCGATTTCTCCCGAGGCAATCTTCTCCTGGATGTCATCCCAGTCATTGGCGGGGACATGCTCAAAACGCACGCCCAGCTTTTCACTCAGGAGATCGACCAAATTCCGGTCGATGCCCTCGAGCCCGTCCTTCCCATGCATGGCAAAAGGCGGCCAAAAGGGGTCGGCGCTGAAGCGAATGACCGAGCGGCGCTCCAACCATTTTTCTCGGCGGGGCTCAGCTCCAATTCCTCCGCAAAGAGCGACGGAAGGAGCAAAAATGAGAGCAACCACAGCAGCCCCTGTGGCAGAAACAGACCCATGGGCCCGAATCGGGCGCGAAAGCTAGGGAAATCTGCCATTGATGCGTTCTCTCACCATTCCTAATAATCGGAGGAGTACAAGGGCGAGGTTAGCATTTCGCTTCTCCGGGGTAAAGGTCAAGTGAATCGGGGCGCACATGCGCCTCCTAGCGTATTCCCAAGGGAGTCCCTCGCGCTATTCACCGCGCCGCACCGCCCGTCCGGGACGTGCCTCTAGCAGATTCCCTGCCAGGATCACCGGCACTCCGTTGACGATGACCTCGCTGAAGCCGAGGGCGTATTGGTGAGGATCCTCGAAGGTGGCGGGATCCGCAACCTGCTCGGGATCAAAGACCACGAGATCGGCAACGGCGCCGACGCGCAGCTCGCCCCGGTCCTTGAGTCGGTAGACCTCCGCCGGCAGGGAGGTCATTTTGCGGACAGCCTCCTCCAGGCCGAGCAGGCCCTGCTCGCGGACGTAGCGGGCCAGCACCCTGGCATTGTTTCCATAACTACGGGGATGGGGCAGGTCCTCGCCGAGCCGCCGGGGGCCCCCGTCGCTGGCGATCATCGTCCCCGGATGCGCCATGAAAACCTTGAGGTCAGCCTCGTTCATTCCATGATAGATGGCCGATCCCCCACCCTGGGCGTGAATTTGCAGGATCAGCTCGACCTGGTCCTCGAGGCTGTCGGAGCCCCGACGGCGCTTTGCCGCGGCGGGGATGCTGAGCCCATTGAGTTCGGGATCGGCGGGGTAGCGGGCGATCACGGCGTAGGCGTAGTCCGGCCGACCGATGGCCTCGCGCATCCGCTTCATTTCGGCGATGATTTTGGCCTTCTCGTCAGGATTGTCGAGGCGCCGGAGATAATCCTGCAGCGTCCCCTCGCGGGCCTCCGAGGGGATGAGCTGGGCCAAGCCCGTGCTCGAGGCATCATAGGCATACAGGTCGTGAGTCAGGGCGAGCCCCTCCGCACGCGCCTCCTCGAGGATGGCCAGCACCCGCTCCGCCTGGCCCCAGGCGGTCGGTCCCGTCAGCTTGATGTGCGAGACCTGGGCTCGAATCCTGGCCTCGCGGGCAATCGTGAGAAATTCCTCGAGGGCTTCGAAGATCCTCGCGGTCTCATACCTCATGTGGCTCACGTAAAGGCCCCCATGGGCGGCAGCCCTCCGCGCCAGGGCGAGGATTTCATCCGTCTTGGCATAGGTGCCGGGCACATAGATCAGGCCAGTGCTCAGTCCGACGGCGCCGTCTTGCATCGCCTGGTCGACGAGTCGCTCCATCTCGGCGAGTTGCTCCGGCGTCGGTGGACGCAGCAGGCTCCCGCCCATGGCCTGACGGCGTACCGAATTGTGCCCGATCAGCGTGGCCACGTTGAGGGAGACGCCAATTTCCTCCAGTTCGCGAAAAAAGGCGGCCACATCGGTCTGGGAGGCCCCGCAGTTGCCCGTCACCAGGGTGGTCACTCCCATGCGCAGAAAATTCTCGGCCACGGGCAGGCTCGCGAGGTTTTCCGAATGGGTGTGAACGTCAATGAAGCCCGGCGCCACCACCTTGCCGGTCGCGTCGAGCCGCTGCCTGCCCTCCCCCACGGACTCCCCGATGGCCGCGATGCGTCCCTCGTGGACCGCGACCTGGGCCACGCGGGCGGGCTGGCCGCTGCCGTCGACGACCCTGCCACCAACGATGACCAAGTCCCATTCCTCGCCTCGAGCGCTGCCTGACATGGTCAGAAAACAGGCGCCCAGAACCAGCAGGCAAGTCAGCGATGGGGATGCCTTCCACATGGGGGGCAGGGTGCGCGAGGAAGCGCGGGCGGGGTTCAGGCCTCCACGATGGCGCTGACGTCGAGCAGGTAGACCTGTCGACCGTCGCCGCCGTGCGCGGAATCGATGGCCACGATGCGCCCGTCGTTGCTGGCCCGGGGATGGAGGTCGCAGCGCCATTCGCCCTTGTAGTCGGGCGGCAGGTGGAACTTGCCGATATCGAAGCGGCGGTCTGTGGGCACGTGGTAGAGATAGGGAATCTGTTGGCGCTTGTCCTTGGTGGGATAAGCGTCGTTGAGGATCCAGTCGACGCCGTTGCCAAAGGGCAGGTAGGTGTTGTGCCCGTCGCGGGGCATCTTCTCTGCCCCGACCCGGGTGTATTCGAGACTGTGCACGTTGTAGACGTAGAATCCCGCCTCCTCCCCTTCGGGCTGGGTCCAGGCACAGACGTGGTCTGGATCCTTCCAGATGAAGTGAGACACCATCCCGTGGGGCATGAGCAGGCGCAGGTCGCTGCCGTCGACATTGGCCACGAACATGCGGGTCTTCCATCCCCGATTCGTCTCGAACCTCTCGTCCTTGTGGCTAAACTCTCTCCAGCGGTGCAAGAAGACGAAGCGCTTGCTGTCGGGGGACATGAGCAGGTGGTTGGTCCAGCTCCAGCGGTCGTGCAGCTTGGCCCCTTCGAAGGGGATGCCGGCCAGAGTGTCGAGACTGACGATGAGTTCCGAGCTGCCCGTCTCCAGGTTCACGTTCCAGATCCCCGACCTCGCCGGATGGCGTTCATCCTCGTAGGGGTCCTTGATTCCCTTATAGCCGTATCCGGGACGCATGTTCTGCACGCGGGCAAAACTCGTCGAGACGGCCCATTTGCCATCGCCACCGATCGAATAAATGGGATGGGGAATGACCTGCGTCTCGCCGGTCTGGACGTCCTGGATGCGGGAAACAAAACGATCCTGTTCCCGGTCGTTCCAGATGACCTTGGATTCCGTGCCGGGCAGCCACTGGAGCATGCAGCCCTGCTGCCAGCCCCAGGCCTTGCTGCGCCCAAGCTCGATCCAGCGATCTCCGTCCTGCGTGTCCACCATGCCAACCCGGATCTCGTCCTCCGCCGTGGGGGTGCGCATTTCGAAATCCACTTCGTTGCTCAAGACAAAGCGGTTGCTGGGATCGAATTCCAACTTGTCGTAGTAGCCAAACCAATGGTGCTTCGGCCCCTTGGTGATCTTGCGAGTGGGCACGAGCTCCTCGCTCAGGCTGAGAATGTCCGAAGCGTGGAGCCGGGTCGCTCCGGGGATCAGGGAGAGGGCGCCGATCGCGCCAGCGCGGTGCAGGAAATCTCTTCTCTTCATGGAATCAGGCATTGGGGCCACGCCGGATCGGTGGGAGCGGATCCGGGACGCCCAGCATTGGCCGGAGGCCAGCGCTTGGTCAAGCACATTCGGGATCGTGCCGAATTTGCGTGTTGCAGCCGCTATCGGCGCTGCACGGGCAAGGAAGACAAAGGGCGCCTGCTCGACGAGTTTTGCCAGGTCACTGGCCACGAACCCAAGTATGCCACCAAGCTGCTTGCCGGAGCCCAACCGCTCGAACAGCTTATCGTGCATTGCGAGGCCATGGGCGATACAACGGGAGCAGCGGTCTTGAGCGCCTGAAGATTCCGGCACGCCCCTTCGAAATGAAGGACTGGATCGAGGAGCGCCTCACCGTGATCTGGAAGTTGGATGAGGCACTAAGCGTGGTAAAATATGAAGGTCAAACCGACCTGGAGTGGGGTGGCGGCCCTGAAAAACGGGAGAGCTCCCGGATATCTTCTCTAACCACGCCCTAAACCTCCCACTCAAACGTACGCCACGGAACCCTCAGAACCCCCCGGCAGGTCCACGGAGAGCCCTCCTCCTCCATGGGAAGGCGGCAGGAGAGAATCGACCTGCGGGGAGTGCGCTCAGGAGCCCACGAAGCGGGTCCCGGGTCCGGTCTCTTCTTGTTCGACGATGGCCCCCGCCTCGAAGGTCACGGTGCAGTCGGTCGCCGGATGGGCAAAGCCGCGGAAATGGCCTCCGCTCTTGACCCGATAGCTGTTGCCCTTTCCGGAATGGGCCACGACGGAGCCCCCGCTCTCGATAATATAGACACAGTCTACGCCCCCCGCCCCGATGATCTGAGCCCCGGAAGGGACCCGATAGGTCATGCCCTTTTCATCAGGATAGAACAGCGTTCCTTGAACGGTGATGGTGCCGGCAGTGCCCGACATGGAATTCTCCAGAGTCTCACACTGGCTGAGAAACAGGGGCAAGAGGATCAGGCCGAGCACGCGCAGAAGAGGCGTCATGACAGGATCTCTGGGGGATTTGGATTCGGAATTGATGTGTCACCTTCTTTCGCTTAGGGGTAGGCTTCAAGTCTCATTTTTCCGATGAAAGCCCTGACCCTGACCGCTTACGGACAGTTTGAATACGGCGAAGTCCCCGATCCCGAAGTGGGAGAGAACGATGTCCTCGTCGCGGTCAAGGCCTGTGGCATCTGCGGCTCCGACATCCACGGCATGGACGGCAGCTCGGGCCGCCGCATCCCACCCATCGTGATGGGCCACGAGGCCTCGGGAGTGATCGCCGAGGTCGGCAGTGCCGTGCAACACTGGAAGGTGGGCGACCGGGTTACCTTTGACTCCACGATCTATTGCGGGGCCTGTCCCTCCTGCCTCGCCGGTCAGGTGAACCTCTGTCCCCATCGCAATGTCCTGGGGGTCTCCTGCGGGGACTACCGCCGCCACGGGGCCTTTGCCGAATATCTGACCGTCCCCCAACACATTCTCTACGCCATTCCCGAGGACCTCTCCTTCGAGCACGCCGCCTTCGCCGAGCCCGTCTCCATCGCCTTGCACGGCGTCAATCGCCTGCCCCTGAGGTCGGGCGATTCCGCGGTGGTGGTTGGCGCCGGACTCATCGGCCTGCTCGTGATCCAGGCGCTCAAGGCCAAGGGCGCAGGCCCCCTCGTGGCCGTGGACATTGATGAGAAACGACTCGCTCTCGCCCGCGAACTCGGCGCCGATGCCACCTTGCTGTCCAGCGCAAGCGTCCCCGAGCAGGTCCGTCAGCTCGTGGGGAACGAAGACGGAGCCGACCACGCCGTCGAAGTGGTGGGCTTCGGGCCGACCATCCAGATCGCCGTGGCCTCGGTGCGCAAGGGCGGCAGCATCAGCTGCGTCGGCAACCTCAAGGCCGAGGTCCCCTTCCCCCTGCAGACCCTCGTCACCCGGGAACTTTCCCTCTTTGGCAGCTGCGCCTCGGCCGGCGAGTATGCCGAGGCCGTCGAGGCCATCGCCCAGGGCCGCATCCGGGTCGAGCCCCTGCTCTCCGCGGTCGCGGATCTCAGGGAGGGCGCCGACTGGTTTGCCCGACTCCACGACAACAAGGAGGGCCTGCTGAAGGTCATCCTCAAACCCTGATTCGCCTGCACCCTTTCCCCTCCCATGAAGGAATTCGACCTGAGCGGACAAACCGCATTCATCTCCGGCACCTCCCGGGGGCTGGGACGCCGCTTCGCCCGAGCCCTGGCCCGGGCCGGCGCCGACATCGTGGGCACCAGCCGCACTCTCGACTCGCTGAGGGAAACCCAGGCCGAGATCGAGGCCTTGGGGCGGCGTTTCCTGCCGCTGGAACTCGACGTGACCGACCACGCTTCCATCCAAGCCGCCGTGGCAGAGGCCTACACCCAGATGGGGCGCATCGACATCCTCGTCGCCAACGCTGGCTGCAATCGTCGCAAGCCCGCCCTCGAGGTCAGCTGGGCAGACTGGGACTACGTCGTCAACACCAACCTCAAGGGATCCTTTTTCCTGGCCCAAGCCGTCGCCGCAAAGGCCATGATTCCCGCCGGTTATGGACGCATCATCACCATCGGCTCGGTCACCTGCGTCGCCGGTTACGCCGGACTCGCGCCCTACGGTGCCAGCCGCGGGGGGATCAAGCAGATGACCATGGCCTTGGCGGACGACTGGGGTCCGCATGGCATCACGGTCAATTGTCTCGCTCCGGGCTGGTTTCAGACCGAACAGAACGGCATGCTCTACGCCGACCAGGAATGGGTTGACTACATCAGCGAACGCATCTGCCTGCGCCGTCCCGGCGAGGAGACCGATCTCGACGGAGCCGTCATCTTCCTCGCCTCGGAATCAAGCCGATACATGACCGGGCAGACGCTCCTCATCGACGGGGGCATCTCCACGGGGCGCTGCCGCGCCATGCCCTTCTCGGCCGCCCCCAAGGCCTGAGACCGGACCGTCGAAAACGCCCCAGCTGGCGCCACCTCACCATCCGCTCCATCCTGGGAGCGTCAGGGCAGGGGCGCGCTTTTTCATTGCGACGCCCCGTCGGCTTCCCTTAATTCCGGAAAGGTCCTTGGTGTCTGACTTCTCGCCATGCCTGGACTTCTCCCCATCGACTTCTTCCTGCGCCCTCCCCTGGCCTGTGCCCGGGAGCTCATCGGCATGGAGTTGGCCTGTGGACCCTGTCGGGGCCGCATCCTCGAAACCGAGGCCTACGCCGCCGTGGGCGATCCCGCCAGCCACCTCCACACCCGCCCCTCGGCCCGGGAATTTGCGCGGCGTCATGCGCCCGGCACCGCCTATGTCTATCTCAATTACGGGGTGCACTGGCTGGTCAACGTGCTCTGTCACGATCCGATTACAGACCAATCCGGCTTCGTCCTCTTCCGGGCCCTGGAGCCCCTCGCGGGACTCGAGTGGATGGCAGCCCGCCGCGGCTCCCGGGACAAACGACGGCTCTGTTCCGGCCCGGGGCGGCTCACTGCGGCCCTTGCCATCGACGGGAGCTACCACGGTCGCTCGCTCCTCGAGGATCCCCAGTTTGCCCTGCTGCATCCGCCGGAGGCCAGCGATGTCCCCATCGCGGTGGATCGCCGCATTGGCCTCTCCTCGGGCCGCGAGCTGGAGTGGCGCTTTCTCATGGCCGGTCATCCCGGGGTCTCCGTTCCCGCGGGTCGGGCGAAATGAGGGCTCCGAGCGTCGTGAGCCGCGGGCACCGCGGAAAAGACGTTTCCTCGTTCCTTCTTTCGTGCACCTTTCTCCATGAGCCTGCCTCGCGTCCTCGTCACCGTCCACATCCCCCTCGAGCACCTCGCTCCCCTCGAGGGACTGGCGGAAATTGTCATGCCGGACAACGGGCTTCGCTCGGCTCCGCGAGCCCAAGTGCTCGAGCTCATTGGCGACTGCAGCGCAGTGCTCTCCCAAGGGGAACTGACGGTCGATGAGGAATTGATCGACGCCGCCCCCGCCCTGCGCTTCGTGGCCAACGCGGCCATGGGCATCGACAATCTCGACCTCGAGGCGCTGCGCCGCCGGGGCATCGCCGCCAGCAACACCCCCGAGGCCTTTGCCGAATCGACCGCCGACCACACCCTGGCCCTCATCCTCGACCTGACTCGTCGCGTCTCCGAGGGGGATCGCTTCGTCCGCAGCGGGGAATGGGAGCGCCGCGGTCGCGAACCACTCCGCTGGGAGGGGAGCCTGCTCGGCGGCAAAACCCTGGGCCTGATCGGTTATGGTCGCATCGCCCAGCGCGTGGAGAAGCGCGCCCTCGCCTTTGGCCTCGACGTGATCCATTACAAGGCCCGTCCCCACGATCATCCCGGCTACCGCCCTCTCGAACGCCTTCTCGCCGAGTCCGACCTGCTGGTCATCCTGGTGCCTCACGATGCGTCCACGCACCATCTTCTCGATGCAGATCGACTTGCCCAGATGAAACCCGGCGCCTTCCTCATCAATGTGGCCCGGGGCAAGATCGTGGATGAAGCCGCCCTGGTCGCCGCCCTGCAGTCCGGCCCGCTCGCCGGAGCCGCCCTCGACGTCTTCGAGGAGGAGCCGCGCGTCCATCCCGCCCTGCTTTCCATGGAAAACGTCGTCCTCACCCCTCACATTGGTGGGGCCACCCGAGAAGAGCGCCGTCGCGGTCGCCTCGAGGCCGCCGCGGAAATCGCCCGCTTCCTCCGCGGCGAGGAGCGGCTCCATCCGCTCTGCTGAGCGGCCCCCAAAACGTCGTTCGGCTTGACGCTTACACCTCAAACCTCGGCTCTCCTATTCAAATTAACGAAGATCCTTCGCGTTTTGCCTGCCTGGAGACCTACTCGCCCGCGGCTGTCGTGACTCGCAAGGCTTAGATCCGCGCCAATAGCCAAGAGCCGATCTTGAGGTTCTGCGGCGTGCCGTCCGCGCGCTGTCTCCATTGCCAAGGGGAGACGTGCGCCAGGTCGAGCCGACGGGTCACGTGTCGCCCCTGCTCGATCAGCTCTCAGGCGGCATTGTAACAGCTTGGCCGCCGCACCGCTCGCGGTCCCGACTGTGCTCCCGTGAGGTCGAGGGCCAAGCCGCTCACTCCCTTCCGACTCAACGAGACGAGCAAGTCGGAGTCTTCCGGTAAAAAGCGGCCAGAAGCGGCGAACTGGCGGGCTCCCGCCCTCTCCTGCGGCTTCAGGGCAGGGGGAAGCGGGCGTTGAGCTCGAGAACGCGCTGGCGGATGGACTCCAGCTTTTCCGGATCGCCGTGATGGGAAATGGCCTCGTGGATGAGGTCGCCGATCAGGTCCATTTCGGCTTCCTTCATTCCCCGGGTCGTCACGGCCGGGGTGCCCACGCGGATTCCGCCGCCCTTGAAGGGGCTTTCCGTGTCGAAGGGGATGGAGTTCTTGTTCACCGTGATGCCGGCGTGGTCGAGGGTTTCTTGAACGAGCTTGCCGTTCACGCCCTTGGGCCGCAGGTCGACCATGAAGAGGTGGTTTTCGGTTCCCCCGGAAATGATGCGATAGCCATGAGAGGCCAGGCGATCGGCCAGGCGGGCGGCGTTCTTGACGACCTGCTGCTGATACTCGCGGAAGCCGGGCTGGAGCGCCTCGTGGAAGCAGACGGCCTTGGCGGCGATGACGTGCATGAGCGGCCCCCCCTGGATGCCGGGGAAGACGGTGGCGTCGATCTTCTTGGCGAGCTCCTCGTCGTTGGTGAGGATGAGCCCCCCGCGCGGTCCGCGCAGGCTTTTGTGGGTGGTGGTGGTGACAAAGTGGGCGTGCTCCATCGGGGAGGGATGGACCCCCGCCGCCACGAGGCCGGCGATGTGGGCCATGTCCACGAAGAGCCAGGCACCGACGGAATCGGCGATCTCGCGCATCCGCTTGAAGTCGATGATGTGCGAGTAGGCCGAGGCTCCCGCGGTGATCATCTTGGGCTGGTATTCCTTGGCCACCTCGGCGAGCTGGTCGTAGTCGATGGTCTCGCTTTCCTTCGACACGCCGTAATGCTTCACCTCGTAGAGCTTGCCGGAGAAGTTGGCAAAGTGCCCGTGGGTGAGGTGTCCCCCGTGGGAAAGGTCCATGGTCAGGATCTTGTCGCCGGGCGAGAGGACGCTGAAGTAAACCGCGCAGTTGGCCTGGGAGCCCGAGTGGGGCTGCACGTTGGCGAACTTGGCTCCGAAGAGTTGCTTGGCCCTCTCGATGGCGAGGGTTTCGACCTTGTCGACATTCTCACAACCGCCGTACCAGCGACGGCCCGGATAGCCCTCGGCGTATTTGTTGGTCAGGCAGCTCCCCTGGGCCTGTTGCACGGCGCGGGAGGCAAAGTTCTCCGAGGCGATGAGCTCGATGTTGCCGCTTTGGCGCTCCTCTTCTTCGGCGATGGCCTCGTAAACTTCTGGATCGGTGAGGGCCAACTTGGGGGCGCTGGTGGCCAGCCCGCACTGGTTCATCTTGGCGACGCGTCGTCCGTGTCGTCCCTCGCCCTCGAATTGGGCGCCCAGCCAGGCGTCGACGATCTGGGCTGCCTGCTCGGAATCGGTGAAATCCCCCGCCAGGCAGAGCACGTTGGTGTTGTTGTGCACCCGTGTCTTCGCCGCCAGGGCGGGATCGGTCACCACCGCGGCCTGGATGCCGGGGTAGCGATTGGCGGCGATGGCCATGCCGATGCCGGTCGTGCAACAAAGAATGCCGAGGTCGCGCTGCCCGGAAAGCAGGGCGGAGGCGACGAGGGCGGCGTAGTCGGGATAGTCGACCGATTCCTTGCCATGACTGCCCGCGTCCTCGACCTCGTAGCCTTGGCCGCGAAGGTAGGCGACAACGGCTTCCTTGAGTTCGAATCCACCGTGATCGGTGCCAATGATGAGCTTGGGCTTCTGCATGGGATGACTGGAGAGGGAAACGCCTAAGACGGATGCGGGGGGAAGTCAAACGGGAGTCGCCCCGCGGCACGGGGGAAATCCGCGTTTCCTGGAAGGCGGGCACCCGCTGGGGACCGACCTAGTCCGGTTGGTTCGGGTCGCCGGTGAGGACAAAACGATAAACCGAGGGCATGGCCTC
Source organism: uncultured Akkermansia sp. (assembly GCA_964552315.1). Taxonomy (GTDB): domain Bacteria; phylum Verrucomicrobiota; class Verrucomicrobiia; order Verrucomicrobiales; family DEV007; genus Arctic95D-9. The sequence continues at coordinate 16,784 of CAZKGI010000020.1, forward strand.
CTTGATGAGATTGCGGGTGAGCCGGTACTCATCCAGGTCGCCGCCGATCGGATCGGGAACCTCGAGGTCGAGGCCCTGGCCGACGAATTCGCGCAGGAGAAAGGTTTTTTCCCGCGCCTCGGGGAAGTAGGAGCGAATGGCGTCGACGTGGCCGCTGCCCATGCCAAAGATGTGGGTGTAGCTCTCCACCATCTCCGGGGTGAGCATGCGACTGCGCTGGGGGGAAATATCGATGCCCTCTTCCTTCATCGCGAGGATGGAGTTGCGGCTGGGTTTCATGTCCTCCATGGCCCCGAGTCCCGCCGATCCCACCTCGATCTCCGCGCCCGTCTCCTCGGCCATGCGGCGCAGAAATCCCTCGGCCATGGGACTGCGGCAGACGTTGCCGGTGCAAATGAAAAGGACGCGTCGGGTCATTGTGCGAAGCTCGGGACTGTCTGGCAATGGAGCCGTGAACCGAGGATTGTAAAGCCACAAGCGGGAAAAACTGCCTTGATCCGCCGTGGGCCGGGCCTATGCTCGCACGCAGAATTCTCCTGATTTCCTATCCATCGATCCCATGTCCCTGACCGATCTCATCCTACCCGGTCGGGTGATCGCCGAGATGCGATCGCACGAGCGTTACGAGGCCATCGCCGAGCTCTTCGACCATCTCGCCTCCCTCGATGCGGTGCCCGCGAGTCGCCGAGATCAGGCCCTCGAGGCCTTCCGCCTGCGGGAGGAGGAATGCAGCACCGGCATCGGCAATGGCATTGCGGTGCCCCACTGCTTCCTTCCAGGGCTCAGCGAAGTGGTGGCGATCTTCGGCCGTTCCAGCGAAGGGATCGACTTCCAGTCGGTGGACCACGTCCCGGTGCATTTCATCGTCCTCTTCATGGTGCCCGAGGCCGAGCACGCCCTACACCTCCGCACCCTGGCGGTGATCGCCAAGCATCTCAGCAACGCCGAGACCCGCAACCGCCTGGCCGCGGCCACCGACGAGGACGACCTGCTCGACGTGCTCGCCACCGCGCCCTGATCGCCATCTCTGACTTTCGGTTTTTCAGTTTCCCTTCCCTCCATGCCAGACACCTTTGCCCAGCTCCTTGCCGCCCGACTCAGTGAAGCCCTGCAACGCAGTCCCTACGCGGCTGAGCTGCCTGCCGAATTCGCCGTCCAAGTGGAACCGACCCAGAACCGCCAGTTTGGCGACTATCAATCCAATGCGGCCATGATCCTGGCCAAGGCGCTGCGCCGGAATCCTCGGGAAGTGGCCGCCACCTTGGCGGAAGGCTTCGACGGCGCGGGGCTCTCAGCCACTCCGGAAGTCGCCGGTCCGGGCTTTCTCAACTTCCGCCTCGAGGAGGCGGCGCTGCGGGAGCGTTTCGCCGCGCTGCTCGAGGACGAGGAGCGCCTCGGGGTCGCCCCCGCGGAAACGCCCCAGACCCTGGTGCTGGACTTCTCCGCGCCTAACGTCGCCAAGCCCATGCACGTGGGCCACATCCGCAGCACCATTCTCGGCGACAGCCTCGCGCGCATTGCCCGCTTCCTCGGCCACCGCGTCATCACCGACAACCACATCGGCGACTGGGGCACCCAGTTCGGCATGATCCTCTGGGGCTGGAAACACCTCCTCGACGCCAGCGCCCTCGAGGCCGATCCCATCCCCGAGCTGCTCCGCATCTATCGCGAGGTCAATGCCCGCGCCAAGGAGAACGAAGCCCTCCTCGCGGAGTGCAAGGCCGAGCTCGTCAAGCTACAGGCCGGCGACGCCGAAAACCTCGCCATCTGGGAGCGCTGTGTCGAGCTCTCCAAGCAGGGGCTGCAGAAAATCTACGACCAGCTCGATGTCCGCTTTGACCACTGGTATGGCGAGAGCTACTACAACGACCGTCTCGCGCCCCTCGTCGAGGAACTAATCGCCGCCGGCATCGCCGAGGAGAGCGAGGGCGCCATCTGCGTCTTCTTCCGGGATGACGAACGGCTCGCCGACAAGCCCGCCCTGATCCGCAAGTCCGACGGCGGCTTCCTCTACGCGACCACCGACCTCGCCACCATCGACTTTCGCCTTTCGGAGCTCGGCGCCGATGCCATCTGGTACGTGGTCGGCGCCCCCCAGCAGCTCCACTTCGACCAAATCTTCGCGATCTCGCGCCGCCGCGGTCAGCAGGTGGACCTGCGCTTCATTCCCTTCGGCAGCATCCTCGGGAAGGACCGGAAAATGCTGCGGACCCGCTCGGGCGACACGGTGCAGCTCGCCGACGTCCTCACCGAGGCGGTGGAGCGCGCCCGGGCCATCCTCGAGGAGAAGAATCCCGACCTCCCCGAAGAGGAAAAGCAGGCCATCGCCAAGGCGGTGGGCATCGGCTCGGTGAAGTATGCGGAATTGAGCCAGTTCCGCATGACGGATTACGTCTTTGATTGGGACACCATGCTCAGCCTCAAGGGCAACACCGCGCCCTACCTGATCAACGCCTACGTGCGGACGCGGGCCATCTTCCGCCGCCTCGGCAGCGCCTTTGATCCCCAGGGGGGACAGCTGCTCTTCAGCGAAGAGGCGGAAAAGACCCTGCTGCTGAAACTCGCCCAGTATGCCGAGGTGGTTCCCACGGTGCTGGACGACTTCCGCCCCAACGCCCTGGCCTCCTACCTCTACGACCTGGCCACGACCTATCACCAGTTCTGGGAGGCCTGTCCCGTGCTCAAGGTCGAGGGCGACCAGCGCCACACGCGCCTGGCCCTCTGCGAACTGACCGGCCGCGTGCTCCGTCACGGGCTGGGCCTGCTCGGGATCCACGCGCCGGAGAAGATGTAAGCCCTTGCTGACGCCCGTGGACGCTTCCCTCCAGGCCCTCATCCGCCACCTCAACCGCTCGGTGCTCGGGGCGGAGAAAGCCGTCCACGAGCTCGTCGCGGCTCTCCTGGCGGGGGGGCACGTCCTCGTGGAAGGCCCTCCCGGCGTGGGCAAGACCAGCCTCGCCAAGGCCCTCGCGGGGGCCGTGTCCGGTGCCTTCAAGCGCGTCCAGTTCACCCCGGACCTTCTGCCGGCGGACCTGCTGGGCTATTCCCTCTTTCGTCACGATCGCCAGGTCTTCGAGTTTGTGGAGGGGCCGGTCTTCACCAACCTCCTCCTCGCCGACGAGATCAACCGGGCCAGTCCCCGGCTCCAGAGTGCCCTGCTCGAATGCATGAACGAGGGGCAGGTCACCATCGACGGCCGCTCGCATCGGCTCCCAGAGGTCTTTCAGGTCGTCGCCACCCGCAACAACCGCCACCGCGCCGGGACCTTTCCCCTGCCCGCCCCGCAGCTCGACCGCTTTCTCGTCTCCATCGAGATGAACCTGCCAGACAGCGAAACCCGGGCGGGGATCCTCAAGGCGCATGCCCTCCGCTCCCTCGAGGCGCCGGAGGAATCCGAGAAGGAGCCTCTCCTGACACTCGCGCAAATCGCGGCCTGGCAGCAGGAGGTGCGCTCGCTCCCGGCGACGGACGCGCTCTTCCACTACGTCATACGCCTATGTGACGCCATCCGACAGCATCCCGAGCTCGACACCACCATCAGCAACCGCGGCGCCCTCGCCATCATGCAGACCGCGCGGGCCATGGCCTTCCTCGACGGACACGAGGCCGTCTATCCCGATGAAGTGAAGCGGGCCTTCGTCCCGGCCGTGCTGCATCGAATCGAGGCGGGAGAAAACGAGTTCGACAGCGAGGCCAGCGCGGATCGGCGGGCCGCACGTCGTCTTCTCCTCGAGGAGTTGCTGGAAACGGTCCCGGTGGAGTGAGCCGCCTGCCCCCGGACCGGAAACGGCGAGCGCGCCACCCTTCTCGCCCTGGTGAATGCCCTTCCCCGCGCACCGGGTCAGGGAAGGGATCGGCACGGAAATGCCCCATTGCCGGATTTCGATCCCATCCGCTACACTGCGGAGATGTCCCCTCCCCGCCTCACCTCCCTCGGCTATGCCGTCGCGGCCCTGGCCATGACGGGCACCGCGCTGGGCCTCCTGCTTTTGTCGAGCGCGCTCTGTCTCGGGGGCCTGATCGGTCTCTTGCTGCTGGTGGGGGGCCGCTGTTTGGCTGCTCGTCATCTCCAGGGATTTGTTCTGGAGCGGGACCTGCCCCGCCGCGTCCGCGCTGGCGAGAGCTTTCCCATGGAAATTCGCTGCCGCCCCGGGTCTGCGGCGCCCTTCGGGGCGCCCTACCGGCTCAGCGTTCCCTACGCGCCGGCGCGGCGCGAACGTCCCCTGGGGCCCATCCGCCCCGAAGGCGACTGGGTCCTCTTCTGCACCGGTCTCAGCCAGCAGCGCGGCCGTCTCCCTTCACTGCCCTGGCGTCTGGTCTCCACGTGGCCGCTCGGGCTCTTCCAGACCGAGCGACAAGGGGCTTTCCAGGGCGATCGCCCTACCCTCGTGCACCCGCGTCCCTGGCTGCCCGCCCCCCTACAAATCCATCTGGAACGCCTCGCCCGCCCCGATGCGGAGCCCTCCCTCGAGGTTCCGGATCCCCTTGCGGAATTCCGCTGGCTGCGCGAGTTCCGCCCCGGAGACGCCGTGCGCGGCATCCCCTGGCCAGCCAGCCTGCGCGCTGGCAGCCTGCTCTACAGGGAAACCGAACCGCCCCTGCCCCGACGGCCTCGCTACGCCCTGGTCCTGCACTCTGCCCAGCGTCCCGGCAGCGTGGTCGTGCCCGAGGCTTACGAACGCCTGCTCCGGATCGCCGCCGGCCTACTGCAGCACTTTCGCCATCGCGGCATTGAGACGGTGTTTTGTCAGGCACCTGGATCGGTCCACCGCCTGCGTCGTCCCCGGGACTTCGAGGCCCGCCTCGATCAGCTGGCCCTCTCACGCCGACCGCCCTCGCTGCCTCTCGACGCCCTCTTCGCGCCAGCCCAGGCGGCGGCATCCGATCCCTTCCTCGCCTGTGACGAGGTCTTTGTGCTGGGAGACACGCCCAAGGAATACTGGGAACCGGCGGCGCGCGCCCGTTTCCCCCACTGCACCTGCATCGATGCCGATGGCCTCCACCTTGGCACGCGCCCGACCCTGTTGACTCCTTCCTCCCGGTCGCCGCGGGAAGCCATCTCCGCATGAGCCCGCCCCCTCTCGCTCCCGTCCTCCTCGCGGCCTTGCTGGGCTGGCTCCTATCCGGTTCGCCGCTCCCCATGGCCCTGAGCTTCGTCCTGCTGCTCATCGCCCTGCTCGGCACTCCGCTCGTGCGAAATCTGGGGTCATGGAAACCCCTGCCGTGGCTGGCTTCGCTCCTCCTGGTCGGGGCCGCCACCTGGCTGGAGCTGCGCCTCTTTCAAGAGGGCGCGGCGCTCACGGAGAAAAGCGATCCCCCCCTGGCCTATCACGCCGGGCTCGCCCTCCTGTGGTGGGCGAGTCTCAGTGCGCTCTTTGCCCGAGCCGCTTCCCAGCCGGATCTGGTCCTCTCCCTGGCCAGCCCTTACGCGGAGCTCTCCGGTGCCCTGCTCGTGTGCTGCGTGGGCGTCTCCCAGGCAGAGGCCCATCCCTCGCCTTGGGGGCTGCAGATTGCGTCCGTGCTGCCCTTGAGCCTGAGCCTTTGGCGGCATTTCACCTGGAAGCGGAGGCGCGCCCTTTCCACCTGGGTGCCTGTCCTCCCCCTGGCCTTGCTGCTGCTGGCCCTGTGGCTCGCCGTGGACACGAGCACCACTCAGCTGCGGGCGCTCTGGTTTCCCGTCGAGGAGGAAGCCGAGCCCATCCCGACCCTCCGTCCCCCCCGTCCGGACGAGCCCCCCCAGAACTCCCTAGTCCTTTCCCGCCAGATCCCCCGGCAGGCGGACATCCGCTACCGCAAGGAAGTCCAGGTGCTGCTGCATCCCCACAGCGAGGCGCTCTACCGTCAGTGGGCGGCATCGACGATCTATCTTCGCACCTCGACCCTGAGCCTCTTCGAGGGCAACGAAAGCCTTTCCCCCATCCCGAGCGGACGATGGATCTACGACCAGGACGACGGCGAGAGCGACCGGATCCTCCACCTCCGAGAAACCGCCCCGACACCGCCCCCCCATCCCGACTCCCTGCACAGCCTTTACCTGCTGGACCGCCGCAAGGGCGAACAGCTGCCTTTGGTCCTGGATTGCCAGGCCCTCTATCTGCCCTCCCTCTACGAACTGGCGGACGACTGGTACCAGCTCTCCCTGCAGGAGGGCACCCAGGGGCTGCACTACGTCGCCGCGGCCCCGCGGGTCGCGCCCCAGGAGCTTCGCAGCGAGGACTTGCCCCCGCTCTCGCCCTGGAACGAGGGCAGCGCCTACCTGCAACTGCCGGCCTCCAGCTTGCCCGCCCGCATCGACCTGCTCTGTCGCGATCTCGGCACGGGCGATCTTCTCGAAAGCATCCGCCAGCTCCTCGAGCTGCGCTGCCGCTATTCGCTGCAGTTTCAAACCCCGGAAGGCTCGAGCCCGCTCGTCGAGTTCCTCTTCGGCCACGGCCAGGGCCACTGCGAGCATTACGCCGCCGCCACGGTGCTGATCCTGCGATCCCTCGGCATCCCCTCTCGGGTCGCCTATGGCTACGCGGGCGGTCTCGTCGATGAGGAGAAGCGGCTCTTCGCCTTTCGCGACAGCGACTTCCACGCCTGGGCGGAGGTCCTCACCCGCACGAACGAGTGGAAGATCTTTGACACCAGCCCCCGCGTCGCGGAGGCCGCCCCCCGGGTCTCCCTCCCCGCGCGCCTGCCCGCCATCGATGAGGGGGCCTTTCAGAACCTTTCCCGCTTCGAATCCGAGGGGATCGACGCCCCCTCCAGTCTCTGGCTCGGGATTGTCGAAAGCCTGGATTTCTTTTCGCGGCATTTTCTCGCGGGCACAGCGGCGGGCCTCATCCTGTGCGGAGGACTCTGGTGGTTTCTGTTCGGCCGGGGAGGCGTCTCCGGTCCCGTCGCGGAGCCGCTCGGCCGCGTCCGTTCCCTCGCCGAGCCCGCCGCGCCGCTTCACTACCTGCGCGAGCTCGAGCTGGCGGCCCGGGCTGCGGGGATGGAGCGTCGGTCTGGACAGACCTGGCGCGAATGGCTGGGCCAAATGGAATCCCGCGGCGCCCTGCCCGAGGCGGTCCGCGAGGCCGTCACCTATCATTACCACCTGGCCTATGCCCGGCATCCCCGCGATGCCCACCGGGAGAAACGAATCGGACAGGCCCTACGCGCGTGGCGACACGAGGAGCTTCATTGACAAGTGGGCCTGGGAGGGGCTCATTTTCCGCTCCCCCACACATGACTGAACCCACCTGGCTTGACCGCGCCCACGGCTACCTCGCTCTGGCGATGTACGACGAAGCCTGGTTGGAACTCGACCGCCTGCCCCCCGACCTGAGGGACCGCCCCGAGACGAAGGAATTGCGCATCGTCGTCCGCCTGGAACAAGGTCGGCTCGAGGAGGCGCTCGCCCTCTGTGCGGTGCTCTGTAGTCTGCACCCGGACAACCACGCGGGTTACATCCAGGGGGCCTACTGTCTCCACGCCTTGGGCCGCACTGCGGACGCCATCGAACATCTCCAGTCCGGCCCCGAAACCCTGCGCGAGGAACCGGTCTACTACTACAACCTCGCCTGCTATGAATTGGCCCTGGGCAAGGCCCAGGCGGCCCTCACCTGGCTGCGGATCTCTATCGAGATGGATCGCCACTTTCGCAAGCGTGCCCTCGCCGATCCCGATCTCATTGCCATCCGCGACGAGATCTGACGCTCATGGAATCCCTGGAAGAACGCTTTCACCGCAATTTCGAGGCCTACGGCGAGCTGGGGGCCTCCGTCTCGATCTGGAAGAACGGCCAGGAAGTCCTTTCCCTGCACGGGGGCTGGCTCGATCCGCGGCGCGAGACGCCCTGGGGACCGGACGCCCTGGTGCCGGTCTGGTCGGCCACCAAGGGACCGGCGGCGCTCACCTTTCTGCATGCCCTCGACGCGGCGGGACGATCTCCCCTCGATCCCGTGGCCAGCGTCTGGCCGGAACTGAGGGCCGCGCGCGATGGCCGGCTCCGCTTCCATCAGCTCCTCGCTCACCAATCGGGACTCCCCGCGCTCGATCCCGACAATCGTCCCCACGTCCTCGCGCACGGCGAGGTCGTGGCTGCCCTCGAAAAGCAAGAGCCCTGGTGGACGCCCGGCGAGAGCCATGGCTATCATCCCCGAACCTACGGCTACCTGCTCGACGAAGTGGTGCGCCGAGTCTCCGGAATGCCCCTGGGGAACTACTGGAACGAACGGCTTGCGGCCCCCTGGGGTCTGGAATTCTGGATCGGCGACTTCCCGGCGCGCGTCCTCGATCGCCTGGCCACCATGGTCCCGCCGAAGGCGCATCGCCCCGCGGGAGAAGAGCTCCCCTTCTATCGCGAGCTGGTCAATCCCGACTCGCTGGCCTTCGCGGCCTTTGCCTCGCCTTCCGGCCTGCGGACCCTCGGCGAGATTAATCGCCTGGAGATCCTGCAAGCTGGCTTGCCCGCCTTTGGCGGCATCGGCACGGCGAGCGCTCTGGGCAAGTTTTACCAGATACTCGCCAACGAGGGAAAACTGGAGGGAAGGGAGCTCCTTCCCGCTCGCCTGGTGCGCCGCGCCCGGACCCTGATCTGCAGCGGCGAGGATCGCACCCTCCTCTTGCCCACGGCCTTTGCGACGGGCTTCCAGCTCGATCCCCTCGATGCGGAGGGGCGGAAGCTGCGCTCCCTCTTCGGCCCCTCGGCCGCCGCCTTTGGGCAACCCGGTGCCGGCGGCAGTCATGCCTTCGCCGATCCGGAGCGCGGCTGGTCCTTCGCCTACGTAATGAACCAGATGGAGTTCGGCATCTTTCCGAACCGGAAGTCCCTCGACTTAGTGGACTTGCTCTACGCCGAGACAGCGAGCGCCTGAGGGGAAGACCGTCGCGCCCGCCGGGATCAGCCCAACTCCAGCTCCGCCAGCCGGTCCGCCATTTCGGAGGCCTGCAGGGCCTCGATGACCGGGGCCAACAGCCCTCCCACCACCTGGTCGAGATTGTAGAGGGTCAGGTTGACGCGGTGATCGGTGAGCCGGTTTTGGGGAAAGTTGTAGGTGCGGATCTTCTCCTCGCGCCCGCCCGAACCGATGAGGCTGCGACGATGCGCCGAATACTTTTCCGCCTCCTCGCGAACCTTGGCCTCAAGCAACTTGGCTCGCAGGATCTGCAGGGCCCGCTCCTTGTTCTTGCCCTGGCTGCGCCCTTCCTGACACTTGACCATGATCCCCGTGGGAAGGTGGGTCACCTGAACGGCGGAGTCCGTGGTGTTGACGTGCTGCCCCCCCGGGCCGCCGGAACGAGTGGTCTGTATGTGGAGCTCCTCGGGCTTGAGCTCGACATCGACTTCCTCCGCCTCGGGCAGGACGGCAACGGTGGCTGTCGAGGTGTGGATGCGGCCCTGCGTTTCCGTCGCCGGAACGCGCTGCACCCGGTGGACTCCGCTTTCGTACTTGAGGTAGCGAAACACCTCCTCGCCGCTGACCCGGAAGACCACTTCCTTGTAGCCCCCCACCTCGGAGGGGCTCGCCTCGACGGGCTCGACCCGCCAGCCGCGGGATTCCGCGTAGCGCTGGTACATGCGGTAGAGGTCGCCCGCAAAGAGCGATGCCTCGTCGCCACCCGTGCCGGCCCGGATCTCGACGATGGCGTCGCGATCCTCGTTGGGGTCGTGCGGGAGCAGGGCGTATTGCACGGAGGCCTCCAATTCGGCGATGCGCGACTCCAGGCGGGGAATCTCCTCGCCCGCCAGCGACACCAGTTCCTCATCCCCGGAGCGGAGCAGTTCCTGACTCTCCGCAAGATCGCCCTTGGCCTGGCCCAGCGCCTCCCATTCCTCTAGGAGAGCCTTGGTGCGATTGTATTCCCGGGTCAGCTCACTGGCGCGCTTGGCGTCGTCGAAAAAGCCCTCCTGCGCCATCAGCGCCTCCAACTCCGGCAGCCGGAGCCGCTTTTTCTCGATGAGGGCCGAGTAGTCCACGGGGCAATTGGAGACGGTTAGACGACACAAAAAACGGCGACCACGCCACGGGGGCATCGTCGCCGTCAGTCAAAGTCAATCGGCTGTCGACTAAGCGCTCAGGTCCGAAAGCTTGGGACGCTTGCGACGCTCGGAGGAGGCCTTGACCGCGCCAAAACGCTTTTGGAACTTGTCGACGCGGCCCGCCGTATCCACGAAGCGCTGTTCCCCCGTGAAGAAGGGGTGGCAGGAGGAGCAGATCCCCACGTGCAGGTTCGGCACCGTGGAACGGGTCTGGATCACATTGCCGCAGTGACATTGGATCACGGCGTCTTGGTAGTCGGGATGAATATCCGCTTTCATATTCGTCTTCCTCCGGTCGGGAGGGGCGGAAGCTAGCCGCGATGCGCCAGGCAAGCAAGCAGAAATTTGGACTTCTGAAATGCCCCGGAGGCTTGCCAATTCGGCAGAAACCGGAATCTTGCCTGGTGTCTCCGCCGCCTCCAGCCCCATCCGGGCGCCCGACCTCGCTGTCCCTCGCCTTTCTGGTCCTGGCCAACTTCCTGCCCCTGTTCGGGACCCTTTTCCTCGACTGGAGCGTGCTGGATATTGTCGCCCTTTACTGGGCGGAGAACCTCATTTTGGGAGGCTTCGCCTTTTTGCGCATCCTCACGGCCCAGGGGGGCCACCCCCACTGGATCAAACACACCGCCAATGTCGCCCTGGCCGCCTTTTTCGCCGTCCACTACGGGCTCTTCTGCTTCGTCCACGGCATGTTTGTCTTTACCCTGCTCGGTCAGGGGCAAAACGCCCTCCAAGTCTTTCGGGGGAACCTGCTCTGGGCACTCCTGGCCCTGGTCATCAGTCACGGGCTCGGCTTCTGGAATGAATACCTCCGCCCGGGCACCTGGAAAGAGGCCAGCGCCCGTCGCGAAATGAGCGCCCCCTATGCCCGCATCGTGCTGCTGCACTTGGCCATTCTCTTCGGCGCCTTTGCCATCCAATCCCTGGGGTCGCCCGTCTGGATGCTCGCCTTCCTCGTCATAGGCAAGACGGGACTCGACCTCATCCTCTACCGGTTCTCCCAGCGCAAAGCGCTCGCGGCGACCGCCAAATCCACTTGAGGCGCGGCCAGAGGAATCCACGAGCCCGCGCCCGGCGGCTCACCGGGAGATCGTCTGGGGGCCGTTTCTGGTGGGTCGCCCCCCTCGCCCCCGCCGAACGCCATCCGCGAGGAACGGGTCCAGAGAGACCATCAATGGGCGTGTTCGCCCTTTTCCCGGCTCAGGAAGCTGTTAAAGGCCAGGTAGAGCAGGGCCGTGCCGAGGACCAGACGGAAAAGACCACCGAGGGCGCTGTCACTGAACGCGCCGAAGGCATAGAGGATGATGGAAGCGCCCATGATCCCGGTGAAGACAGGGCCCGCGGCGTTGATCGTCTTGTCCGAAACTTTGACGCAGCCCATCAGGGAAAACATCACCGTGAGGCCGAGCAGGTAGAGCCAGAGAGGCCCCCAGAATCCGTCGCCAGCGCTGACGCAGACTTCGCCAAGCAGCCAGGCAAGTCCACAGAGGAAGAGGAAACCGTGGGAAAGAGAATTCATCGTCGGGATAATGGTCCGTATTGGTGGAGAATCAAGCGAGGATCATCGTCATTTCAAGCCCAAGACCAGCTCAACGCCGCCCGCGATCGCGAAACTCGCCGTAGCTGCGGAATTTTTCATAGCGCCGCTCGAGCAGCTCGTCCTTGTCGACGCTTTCGAGTTCGTGCAGGTGCTTGATGACGGCCTTCTTGAGATTGCTGGCGGCAGCCACGTGATCGTGGTGGGCGCCCCCCATGGGTTCGGGCACCAGCTCGTCGATGATTTTCAGCTCCAGCAGATCCGCGGCACTGAGCTTCAGCGCAGAGGCCGCCTCGGTCGCGTATTTGCGGTCCTTCCAGAGGATCGCGGCGCAGCCCTCGGGGCTGATCACCGAATAGTAGGCGTTCTCCATCATGAGGACGCGGTCGGCCACGCCGATGCCCAGCGCCCCGCCGGAGCCCCCCTCCCCGATGATCACCGCGACCACGGGCACCCGCAACATCATCATCTCCCGCAGGTTGTAGGCGATGGCTTCCGCGATGTTGCGCTCTTCCGCGCCAATGCCCGGATAGGCCCCGGGCGTGTCGATGAGGGTGACCACGGGGATGTCGAATTTTTCGGCCAGCTTCATCAGGCGCAGCGCCTTGCGGTAACCTTCGGGATGGGCACTGCCGAAATTGCGGCGCAGGTTTTCCTTGGTGTCCCGCCCCTTCTGATGGCCGATGACCATCACCTTGCGCCCTTCGAGACGGGCAAAGCCGCCTGGCATGGCCTCGTCCTCACCGATATGGCGGTCGCCGTGCAACTCGAGGAAGTCGTCGAAGGAATGCTCCACGTAATCCAGCATATAGGGGCGCTGCGTGTGGCGGGCGATCTGCACTCTCTGCCAGGGTGAGAGATTGCGATAGACCTCCTCCTTCATCTTGGTCAGCTTGTCCTCGATGCGCTTCATCTCGCTCGACATGTCGATGTCGCTGTCGGCGGCCCGGTCGCGAAGCTCCGCGAGCTGTCGCTCGAGATTCACGATGGGCTTCTCAAATTCGAGGGGTTCGATGAGGGTCATGGCGGGATATTAACGTGTTTCGCGCGGAGGTCCACTGGACACTACTTCACGAGATCGACTTTCGATCCGGGGCGCAGGATGGTGAAAATCTCCTCCAAATCCGCATTGGCGAGCATCACCCCGAAGGGGCGGGTTCCCCCGCCGCCGGTTTCTCCGGGCTCGACCTGGCGCAGGAACAGGCCCATCCGTCCCGTGCGGATCCACTTCGCGCAGTCCATGTAATGGGGATGGGTGAAGTTGATGGGTTGGTTTTCGTACCAGGCCACCCGTTCGCTGACCGAGGTGGAGACCGGTGGCTTGAGGCCCGGAGGAAGGTGACGGTCGGCAATGGCGTAGCGTTTGAAGAGCTTGTCCCCGTCATAGACGGTGACCGTGCCCGCCCCCAGAGCGATCTCCACCCGGAAATTGAGCGGGTAAACGACCAAAACCTCGTCCGGAAAGATGAACTCCGAGGTCTTGGCGTTGGCCCGCATGATGTAGTCAATCGTCGTCTGGCTGCGGCTGGCGATGGTGACGAGGGCCTCGCCGCGCCGCACCTTGTGCTCGGACTTGCCCGGAATGGGAATGCGCGACAGGAGCAGGTCCATGTTCACCTCGCCGACGATGCGCGCCGCCTCCTCGCAGGTGGCGGACTCCGGGAAATACTCCATCAGGTAGAGCAGCCGATCCCGGGCGGAGACGAGTTCCCCCTCGCGCAGGAGTTTCAAGGCGGCGTCGAAGTGGCGCTTGCCGAGATCGGGTCGTTCCAAGCCCGTCTCCCCCTTGCCGGAGATGTGGCGCGTCACCAACAGCTCCGGCTGGGCGAATTTCTTCCAAAAGACCCAAGTCCAGACGATGCCCCCGGCACAGACCAGCAGGGCGAGGAAGGCGACGAGATATTTGAGACGGGCCATCTTCCTGCAGGACAAGGGGGAAGCTCAGAGCAGACCGCGTCTCTTGAAGTCAAAGGCGTTGATGCGGAGCGAGCGCGCAATGGTCTCCATGGTGAACTTGATCAGGGAAACTTCCCAGGCGTCGTCGATGCCGCAGATCAAGGCGCGGGAGGGGTCGCCCCCGTAACGGATCTCCTCGAGGATGCGGTCGCGCACTTCCTCCATGGGGGAATGCACCAGTTCCTCGCTGAAATGCCGCTTGGCGAACTGGAAACCGTATTGCAGGAAGGCGAAGTTGCCATGGCGACGGAACCATTCGGCAAATTGTTGGGCTTGCTCGCCAAAGCCCTCAAAGAAAAGGTCTTCGTAGCCCTCGGGCCTCAGAATCTTGGGACGCTGCGCTTCCATGCGTCCGGCGCGCACCCGGACAGCCCCGACTTCGTCCATCGGTTCCGTGAGGAGGTGGAACTGAAAGTTCGTCGTCCCGAAGGTGTCAATGAGCCGGTCGGGCTCATGGACGACGACGGTTTGTTCCATGGCATAAGCAATGTCGTCGAAAGAGAGAGCGGGCATGTCACCGGAAAGTTGCAGTCTAAGCGCAAATGACGGGGAAATCCAATCCAAGCGATGCGCGAAGATTCGCCGGGCCCTCACCTGGCCACCGCCGAAAATAAAAAGCGCCTCCGAAGAGGCGCCTGCAGGGTCAGGAGCAAAACCGGGTCTAGGCCCGGGATGATTACTTGGAGGACTGCTGCTCGATGTAGGCGTAGACGTCACCGACGCTGGCGAGCTTTTCCGCTTCCTCGTCCGGAACCGTGATGTCGAACTCCTCCTCGAAGGCCATCACCAATTCGACCGTGTCGAGCGAATCGGCACCGAGATCCTCGATGAACTTGGCTTCGGGCTTCACTTGCTCTTCGCTTACGCCGAGTTGCTCAACGATGATGTTCTTCACTTTTTCTTCGATCGATGCGTCAGCCATGTGGAAAAGGGGAGTGGATGTTCAGGTTCGGGGTTTATTAGCGGCGCTCTCGAGCTTTGGCAATGTTTTTTTCCTCACTTTTCGCGGCGTCAAAGGGAGGGCGGATTCGCGTCAATCTTCCTCCTCTCGAAGGCGGAAGCGGCGGCGATGCCAGTAGAACCAAAGGAGGATCGCCAGGACCCAGGAGAGGGCCGCGTATTGGTGATGCGAGACGGCCACCTGCGGGGCCAGGGCCGGTGAGACGCGATTGGCCAGGGCGAGCAAGGCGAGCCCGACGAGACTGCGGACCATTCGGCTGCGCCGGGAAAAGTCGTCCAACTGGCCACTGTGACCACAGAGCACCCGACTGCTCACCACGAGGATGAGGAGGCCGAAGCCACCGAGATAGAGGAGGTGATCGACGGAGATTCGCTGCGCCACCTGTTCCACTGGAACCCAGGCCGCCCAAGCGATGCCCGCCGCCCCGGCCAGCAGGGACGCCCGCAGCCCCGTGACCATGGTCCCCTGCCCGCTTTGTCCGCGCCAGGCCATCTCGCCCCAGAAATAGGCCAGACAGGCACCGATGCGCAATCCCCCGCCCCAGCGGAGGGCCCCGAGGGCCTCCACGACGAAGCTGACACTCAGGAGCCCCATGGCAAGGAGCGCCCGACGGGTCCGGCGCTTGTGATCCAAAGCACTGGCCGACGCGCCGAAAGTCCCGCCCAGAATGCGCGGAAAGAGAAAGGACCCCACGCCCAGAATGGGAAAGAGCAGAAAACCCTGATGGAGCAGCAGACTGGCCAAGCGATAGAGGCGCAGGTCCGGTAAGAACTCGGCCAGAGCCAGGCCTCCCGCGCCGAGGGCCCCACTCAGCAGCCCGACCGCCGCGAGCCCCAATTGTGGCGGCCTCGCCTCTCGCCGAGCCCGTCCCATCCTGACGCCGAGGCTGAGGAGCAGCCCGACCATCAGCAGGACAAAGAGGAAGTCACCGAGACGATGCCACCCACCGAGATGGGCCAGGGCCATCGCCGTATGAAGGCCGACGAAGGCGATCCCCTCGAGAGGGCTCCACTTCGGGGCCGAGGCCATGCGCGGGCCCGCGGTGCCGAGAAAGCCGATCACGAAGGCCCCGCCGAAGCCTTCGATCATGAGCCGCCCGTGGCGGATCAGGGGATGGGCCTCCACCCCCCCTTGATAAAAGAGAGGCCAGAGAGCCACGCCGACGAGACTCCAAAAGGCGCCCAGCGGAAAGAACACGCGAAAAGGCTCTGCGGCGAGCCAGCGGAGCCCCTCTGACCGGCGGGGGCGCCGGCGGTGCGCACAAGCGGGGAAGCCCATCTCAGTCAGTCGGCTGGGCGGGGCGGTAGTTCCGATACCGCTCGCGCTGCTCCGGCGTAAGATTCGACGGGTCGAAGCGAGGATCCGACACGCCGTGGATGCGGGAATAGATGACATTGGCCATGTCCTCGGCGCAGCGCTTGAGGTGATCCGCCTTCTCCCCGGCGAATAGCGCATCGACAGTGAGACAGAAAAGCGCCAGCCAGCGGTCGAACTGGGGACGCCCCATCTCGGTCAGGGGCACCAGGCGGGCATGGGCAGCGATGGGGTTCCCCCGGTAAGTGCCCGCACGGAAGAGCACCGTCTCCCAAAAGGCATACATCTTCGGCAAGTGCTCCCCCCAGTTCACCTGGGCGACCTTGTCGAAGATCTCGCCGAGGATCTCATCTTGTCGCACCCGCTCGTAAAAGGCGTCGACGAGGCGCACGATATCGGAACGATCCACTAGATCCGACTTCGCCGCGGGAGAAGGGGGTGAGCTCATCATGCGTTAAGGCCAAAACTAGCCTAAGCGGATTGGGCCATAATTAAAGAAGATTTTATCGTGATTTCAGTCAATGCCCCGGTACCCCTGCTCCGGGTTCATTACTGCGGCTTGCGCAGCCCTCGGCTTGGGCGTTCATTCGTGGGCATGGAAGTCCTCTTTTCCGAAATCCCCGTGGAAGGCCTGCACCTCGATGGGGAGCTCCCCGCCTCCATCTTCGAGCTTTCCGCGACCGATCCCATTCGACCGATGGGCCCGGTTCACTACTCGGCGGACATCTACGCCTTCGAGGAGGTCATCGCCCTGCACGGTCGGCTCGCTGGCCCCTTTCAGCTGCAATGCGGCGCCTGTCTCGAGTACTTTCCCTATCAAGCCGACTTCCCACAGTGGACCTCGGAACTGGATCGCGAGCCCGGGGAGGACCGATTCGACCTCGCCCGTCTCGTGCGGGAGGATTTCCTCCTCAACCTGCCTGCCCATCCTCGCTGCGACGAGTTCGTGGAAGGGCGCGTCTGCCCCCGAGCCCACCTCTTCGAAGAAGAGGACGAAGACCTCCCCGTAGAGGAGGAGGACTCGGGCAGCCATGTCTGGGACGCCCTCGACGATTTGAAATAGCCCGGCTTCGGCCGCCCTCAGGGAACCGCCGCTTCCTTTCCGACCCCGGGGGCCTCGTCCTTTCCGGGGCGGGAATCGCGACTCATGCGGAAGCGATGCGCGGTGGTCCCGTTCTCCGGAGAGGTGGCCTTGGCGTCTTCTTTCTCCCCGGTCGTCTTCTCCGGTGCCGCGGTCCCGGCGGCGTCGCCCGAGGGCACCTCCCCTCCCGGAAACAGGCCGCTGCTCAGGGCCAGCCCCGGGGATTTGGGCAGATCCTCGGGCTTGATGAAGCGCGTGGTGCCCCGGTCAATCGAGGCATCGTAGGAGCCGTAGGAGCTCACCGGGCGCGGACGACGCCAATTCAGCTGGACGTCGATCCATTCGAGGGTCGAGTCGAGTCTTTCGAGTTGCGGCGCCACCGCCGCCCGGAAGCTGTCCGGCTTCTTGTCGATGATTTCCTCCAGAAGTGATTTGGCCATCTCCAAGCTACCGCGGGCGGCTTCCAGCTGGTTGTCAAAACGCTGCGTTTCGCCGGTGTGATAGGATTCGATGAAGTCGAGATACTTCATGAGCGTCTCGTGCTCGTCATCCGTGAGCCGTTCCTCGGTTGCGGTGATGGTCTGGGCGAGCCGCTCCCGTCGATAGGCGATCATCTCCGGCTCAAAGTGGGGATGCGCGGTGGACAAGGCCTCAATCTGACGCCGCGCCTCCAGGTAACTGCCCAGGGCCAGGGGCCAGTGGTCCGACTCGGCCAGGCGATCCGCGATCTGGATCCAGGAGTAGACGCCAACCCAGAGGGAAGCGGGATCCACCGGCTCCTCGCCCTGAATCGAGACGCCCGCGAGGGAGAGCCACACGATTCCGAGCCATTGTATCCACCGCTTACGCATCCTCTTTTCCCTCCCCCCCTTACTCGGGGCAGTCACGCACGAGCACGCCCACTTTCCGGAGAATCACCGCCCCATCCCCCTCCCCGAGACGATAACCACAGCGGACCACTCGGCTCACCGTCCCGGGCTGGAAAGGCTGTTCGGAATAGGCTTTCTTGCCCCAGCCCTGGCGCCGCAGAATCTGCACCTGCGCCCGCATTTGCGGCGTCAAAAGGAGTCCGGGGTCCACCTCGAAGGGCTCCACCCCGGCGATCTCCAGCAAGCCGGCCAGGGGCTGACGCAGCGTCTCCACGGCCGCTTCGCGCCGCGATCGAGGCAATTGCGCGATCCATTCATCCAAGCGTTCCAAGCAGTCGACCAGGCCGCGGTAGACCTGAATCTCGCGATCGCGGGCGATGACCATCTTTTCGAGGCGCTCGGGAATTTCCACCTTGATGCCTTTCCGGCTCAAGCCCTGGGCGCGCCGCAGTTCCTCGTCCAGAAGGCGGCGCAGCTGATCGAGATCCGCCTCGAGTCGCTGGCGCTCCTGGCTCCCTGATTTCAGGGCAAGGTCGAGGGCGGCCAAGTCCGCGCGACGCTCCTCGCAGCGCCTCGACAGCTCCTCCTGCACGCGCTCGCCGTATTGCTGCCAGATCGGTTCCAAGCGCCCCAGCTCCTTGTGCAAGGCCGCGGCGGCAACCTCGAGTGCGTCTAGTATCCCCTTTTCGTCTTCCGACTCGATGACCCCGGCCTCGCCGATCCAGCTCCTCCACTGGTCCAAGAGGGTGTTTGTCAGGGCAGCGAGGCGATCCTGAAAGGCGAGGAAACGCTGCACCGCCTCCTCGTGACGCGAGGTCGCCTGGTCCAAGGCGTCTTTTATCTCGGTCAGACTGGCCTCGCGGGCGAGGGTCTCCCCCTGGGCCTGGCGCAGGCTTTCCCGGAATTGGGATTCGCGTCGTGTGTGTTCCTCTTCAAGCCAGGCCAGTTGATTCCGCTGCCGGGCCAGCTCCGCCCGGGCTTCCGCCAACGCCGCCTCCAGATGGTTCCGCTCCCGCAAGCAACGGTCCCATTCCCCCTGGATGCGGACTTTCTCCTCCTGCTCTTTTTCAAGACTCGCCCGCCGGTATTCCGCTTCGCGACTAACCGCCTCCAGCTGTTCCCGCAAGGTCTCGGACTGGCCGCGTTCCGCCCTCAGTTGGGCCTCAATCTCGGCAAGGCGCTGGGCCTCTCCTTCCAGCTGGGCCTGCAACTCCGCGACGCGCTGCTGGGCTTCGGCAATGGGGTCCGGCTCCGGGGCGGGATCCTCGACGATGACCAAAAACTCTGCATCGGCAAAGCTCAGGCGGTCCCCCACGGAAAGGGGGGAGCGGACCACCCGCACGCCGTTGACATAGGTTCCGTTGCAGGACTCGCAGTCCACCACCTCCAAACTCCGACCATTGCAGACCTCGATGCGCGCATGCCGCGCCGAAACCGAATCGTGCTCGAGACGCAGGTCGTTGCCCTCCTCGCGACCGACGTGAAGAACCCGATCTCCCTGTGGGATCCAAAAGGCCTCTACGGGCACGGTCTCGGGTTGCAGCGGTCGGAGAAAAAAGGCCATCCCTATCCAGGGGGAAAGGGTTCCGGCACATCCTTCCATTTCCCCGTCGGATCCTAATTTCCCCCAGGATGGCAGGGGCCGCAACCACCTCAAAATGACAAAGGGGGAAAAGGGATCGCCTCAGATCTTGCGTTCCGGGGATTCGTGCCGCTTTATGGTCCTGCCTCCGACGGTCTCCCAACCCATCGGAGACCTTCCGCTCGCCCCTCTATGGTTTCC
Organism: uncultured Akkermansia sp.; assembly: GCA_964552315.1. GTDB lineage: Bacteria > Verrucomicrobiota > Verrucomicrobiia > Verrucomicrobiales > DEV007 > Arctic95D-9. The sequence continues at coordinate 36,294 of CAZKGI010000020.1, forward strand.
CTTTCCATCTGCGGACTCGTCAAGCGTTTCGGCGAGGTCACCGCCCTCGACCGCCTCGATCTCGAGATCGCCGCGGGCGAACTCTTCTTTTTGCTGGGCCCCTCCGGCTGCGGCAAGACCACCCTGCTCCGTGCCATTGCCGGATTCCATCTTCCGGACGAAGGCCAGATCCGCTTCGACGGCGAGGAGGTCACCGGCCTGCCCCCGCACAAGCGCGACACGGGCATGATGTTCCAGAGCTACGCCCTCTGGCCCCACCTCAATGTCTATCGCAACGTCGCCTTTGGCTTGGAGGAACGCCGCGTGCCCAAGGCGGAACTGAAGGCTCGCGTCGAGGCCGCCCTGGCCATGGTCCACCTCGAGGGGCTGGGAGAACGCCGCATTCACCAGCTCTCCGGCGGCCAACAGCAACGCGTCGCCCTCGCCCGGGCCCTGGTGGTGCGACCGCGCTGCCTGCTCCTCGACGAGCCCCTCTCCAATCTCGATGCCAAGCTTCGCGTGGAGATGCGCAGCGAGATCCGTCGCCTCTGTAAAGAGCACGGTCTGACCACCCTCTACGTCACCCACGATCAGAAAGAAGCGTTGGCCATGGCCGACCGCATCGCCGTGCTCCAGGCCGGGCGCCTCGCCCAAGTCGGAACGCCGGAGGAACTCTACCGCCGCCCCGCCAGCGCCTTTGTCGCCCAGTTCGTCGGCGAGACCAACCTGCTCCCCGGCGTCCTGCTCTCGGTCGCGGGTGAGGACTACCGGGTCCGGACCGACTTCGGGGAACTGAGCGGACGTCTCAGCCTTCCGGATTGGCGTCCCGCGCCCGGCGATGCCGTTCTCCTCTCCATCCGCCCGGAATGCCTGCGCCCCCTGAACTCCGATCAGCCGGAAGAAGGCCTCCGCGGGGTCTTGCTGGACTCCGTCTACCTTGGGGAGATCGCCTACTACACCCTGAAGTCTTCCGGAGGGGAGACGCTCCACTGGGCGGAGCTCAATCCGCGGCGCGTTCGGCGCGATGTCGGCAGCGAGCTGCGCACCAGCGCCTCTGCAGAGGATGCCATCGTCCTGCCCCCTGCCCCGGCCCGCTAGGCAGACCAGGCCTTGCCGCCGGGAGGATGGACGGGCAAGGCCGCGCCAACCATTCCTCCCACTGGGATCCTCCTCGTCAAATCCCGTTCTCAGGGTTTGGGTGCCCTTGCCGCCGAGCCCCATCCGTCGCCACCCCCGACATCCCCTTCATCGGCACTTGAAAAGCGTCGCGACACGGGGCTTCCTCCTGCTGCATCATGAGACGACCCACTTTGCTTGTCCTGCTTTCCCTGATTGGATTTCTGGGGACGCCCCTGGCGATCCGTGCCAACGACGGTCTGGCCTTGCGCTGGTGGGAGCCCGTGTCCGAGGCCGAGGCCAAGTCCCCCGGGGTTCTCGGCCTGTGGCGCTTCGACTCCGAGACGGAAGTGGGGCGGGATGACTCCGCCCAGGGCAACCCGGGAAAGTTGGCCGGGGCTAAGTGGCATGCCGAGGGCCGTTTCGGGGGAGCCCTCGAGAGTTTCGCCGGTCATCCCGTGATCGATGAACGCCACGCCTTCCTCGTGCCCCGCGCCCCGGTCCTTTCTCCCTCCGGCGCCTTTACCCTGGAGATGTGGCTGCGTCCCAAGCCGGAGTCCGAATTCCTCCCAGAGCTGCGCCCCGTGTTGGCGGACACGAAGTACACGCGCGACACCCACCAGGGCTTCCAATGGGTGCTGAGTCCGGCGGATCGCCAGGGACAGCGCCGCTTCTCCGTGGAAATCGGTCTGGGCCATCGCTCGGCAATGTGGCATTCGGATTCCTTCCAGCTGCAGCCGGAACACTGGCACCACGCGGCCTTTTCCTACGACGGCGCTGGCGAAGTGGTCTTCTGGCTCGACGGCACGGAAATCGGCCGCAGCCGGGTCCCCTCGGCCGCGGGCCTGGCCGCGGCGAGCCGCGAGCTCTCGATCGGCGACCGCCTCGGCTCTAACTTCCACGGCTTCCCCGGCTGGATTGACGAGGTCCGGCTCAGTGAAGGGGTGCGGCACTTTCGTCCCCTTCAGGTGCTCAGCCAGGCGACCCGACCGGCTTTCCGACGTTTTGATGAGAAGGCGGTGCTGCGCGCCGATGTGCTCAATCTGACCAACTCCGCCCTGCAGGCCCTGGAGATCGTGATCGAGCTGCCCAGTGCCTCCCCCAGCCGCCTGAAGCTGGAGGCCCTCGCTCCGGGCGCCAGCCATCTCCTGGAAATCCCACTCGACACCTCCCTGCGCCCCGGCAATTACGAGGCGGTCGTCACCGTGTCGACTCCCGGTTGGGGCGGAGAGGGCCTCGTCCACGAGACCCGGATAAAGCTTCCCTATGTGCTCGTGCCTCGCCCCAAGCCCCATCGCATGCCCGTGGTCCTGTGGGGACTGGGCGGTACGGAGTCGGTGCGCCAGGAACTTCACCGGGTCAAGGACCTCGGCTTCACCCATTGTCTCGGACTCGGGCTGGACTACGCCGCGGTCTGGGAGCAGGGGGCCGCGGCACCCGTGGGCAAGCCCGAAGCCTTGCGCGATGGGCGGGATCTCCTCGACACCGCCTTGGCCCACGACCTCGGCATCATCGCCAGCGTCTCGCCGGGACAATGGCTCAAGAAGACGAAGGCCGGGGCGCCCTATCTGCGGGTGGATCGCCAAGGCAAGCCCTATCCGGATGGAGACATCAGTGGCCTCTTTCCCCGCGTGCAGCAGTTCTTCCACGAGGCGGGAGCCGCCCTGGGGCGCGCCTACGGGGACCATCCGGCCTTTGCCGCCGTTCTCGCCAGCACCGAGGTCCGCGATCATTCCCAGCTCTCCTTCCATCCCCTCGAAATCGAGGCCGCCCGCCAAGCCCTCGGGGGAGAGATCCCCGAGGCCGCAACCCTCAAAAACGGCGTCGACTACACCAAGCTCCCCGATTTCCCCAAGGACCGCGTCCTCCGCGACGAGGATCCCCTGCTGGCCTTCTACCGCTGGTTCTGGACCGAGGGGGACGGCTGGAACCAACTGCACACCCAGCTCCACGAGGGCCTGCGCGAGAGCATTCCCCGGAAGGACTTCTGGACCTTCTTTGATCCGGCCGTGCGCGTGCCCAGCATCGCCGGCAGCGGCGGATCGGTGGACGTGCTTTCCCACTGGACCTACACCTACCCCGATCCCGTGCGCATCGGGCTCTGCACCGACGAGCTCTTTGCCATGGCGCGCGCCAACGGTCGCGGTCAGCAGGTCATGAAGATGACCCAGATCATTTGGTATCGATCCCAGACCGCCCCGGCCAATGCCCAGCTACCGGTCGAGGGCTCGCCCTGGGTCGACCAAGACCCCAACGCCGCCTACATCACCATCGCCCCCATGCACCTGCGCGAAGCGCTCTGGCTGAAACTGGCCCGCCCCGTCACCGGGATCATGTATCACGGCTGGGGCTCTCTCGTGCCCGTGGATCCCCCGACGAGCTACGTCTTCACCAACCCCAACGCGGCGCCTGAATTGAAGCGGCTCGTTTCCGAGGTCGTGGAACCGCTCGGACCGACTCTGCTGCAGGTGCCCGACCCCGCCGCGGAGGTGCTCTTCCTGGAAAGTTTTACTTCGCAGATGTTCGCCCGCCGCGGCACCTACGGATGGGGCCGGGGCTGGGCCGCCGATCTCTATCAGGTCGCCGTCCGCGCCCAACTGCAACCCAAGGTCGTTTACGAGGAGGGTCTCTCCGGTGAACTCAAGGAAGCCAAGGTCTTGATCATGGGCGATTGCGACGTCCTCCCGGCGTCGGTGGTCGCCGCCGTTCAGGCCTTCCAGAAAGCTGGCGGACTCGTCATCGGCGACGAGGAACTATGTCCGGCGATTCAGCCCAGCCTGAAGGTCCCTCGCTACCGGCGAACCCGGCATGCCAAGGAGGACTTCGCGGCTCTCGCGGCTCTGTCGGATCAGCTCCAAAAGGACCTCCACGCCGCCGGCTACCGCTGGCCCCTCGCCTCGGAAAATCCCGACGTCCTGACGCGGCGCCGCGTCGCGGGGACGAGTGACTACCTGTTCGCCATCAACGACCGTCGCGAGGCCGGCAGCTATGTCGGCCGCTACGGCATGGTCATGGAGGATGGCCTGCCCTCGGTGACCCAACTGCGCCTGCAGCGCGAGGGGGACGCCCATGTCTACGACCTGCTCGCCCGACGGGAACTGCCCGCCACTCGCGAAGAGGATGGCCGGCTGGCCATTCCCCTTTCCCTCGGTCCCTGCGAAGGTCGCCTGCTCCTCGTCAGCGAGCGGCCGGTGGAACAGCTCCGCCTCGAGCTTCCCGCTGAGGCCGATTTGGGCAGTTCCGTGGAGATTGCCCTCTCGGTCACCGACAGCCAGGGCCAAGCCGTGGACGCCGTGGTGCCCATCGATCTGCACATCGTCGATCCGGAAGGCGCTGCCGCCGAGCCCAGTGGAAACTATGGAGCCGCCGGGGGCCGGTTGCAGGTCACCCTGGATCTGGCCCGCAATGACCGGCCCGGCCTGTGGGAAATCCGCGCCATCGAAGGGGCCACGGGACGCGAGAGCCGCGCCTATCTGAGGGTGCCGCCCGCCACCCCGCCGTCGACCGAACAGGCCGAGAAAGCGGCCGAGTGACCAATCCATCCCCTCCTGGCCGCGCCGCTCAACTCGGCAGCACCAGCGAAGTCGGATCCCCTTCGCGCCGAAGGTTGCAGGGGCGATGGAGAAGGTGACGGTTCTTGGCGTTCTTCAAACTGTAGACGGCGGAATAGGCCAAAAGCCGCGGGAGATTGGCGAGGCGCTTTGGCAGCAGGACGATCTTGGAGACAAAGTAGGGATTGGCTGGCCAGCGGGATTTGTAGGCCTCCTCTCCACAGAGCATGTCGTAGCGCAGCCCCCTCCTGGCCCGCTCATGCCAATGGCGCAGGGCGTCGACGAGGAGCCAGCGCCCCGGGGACAACTTGGCCTGGGCGTCGGCGTAGGCGGTGAGGTAATGGAAGAAGGTGTCCTGGCTGAAGTAGGCGAGGTGAAAGGCCACCAAGGCTCCCTGGGGCCGTTCGCGCAGCAGGGAGAGACAGAGCGGCGCGCCTGAGCTCGTCAGGCTTTGGAGAAAGCGACGATAGGCGGCCTCCTGAAAGACCGATGGACCGGATTTGCGATACTGGCTGGCTTGGTGCAAGGCCCCGATCTCCTCGATGAGCTGCGGATCAAAGCCCCCGGGGCCGAGGTGTTCAACCTCATGGTCCGGCAGGGCCTCCGCGATCCTCCGCGCGGCGTTGCGATAGTCCTTGCGCTGGCGCGCCGGCAGGAGCTGAGAAAAGTCGCCCCCGGATCCCTGGGGTAGTTCTGCCACGAGGCAGCGACTCCAGTAGCGTTCCTCGAGATAGCCCAGTGCGGCGAGGCGCGCGGAGCCCGTCGCCGCCGCCAAGAGGGAGCCCTCGGCCACCTTGGAAAACACGATCGTGGCACTGCGGAAGCGCTCGTTCTCGACCACGGCGCAGAGCGCGGCGATAGCGTCCTCCACCGAGAGGGCGGCGATGTCCTGATAGTCGAGATGATCCCCACCAGCCATCTCCAGGACCCGACCCTGGCGACGCATGGGAATCAGGGCGCGGAGTTCCCCCCTCTCCCTCCATTCGTATACGGCGGGCTCCCCCTCGCGCTGCGCCAGCAGCCAAGGTCCCCAAACATTCGGATGGCAGAAGGGCGCCACCAGCCGACAAGCATCGGCAAAGGCGCACCATTCCCCTAACGAAGCCTCGACCGCATCCACGCGATCAACGAGCTGGAGTCGCAGCGACATGAGCCAAGATTCGCATAAATATTAATAATTTCCATAATTTTTAGTCTTTTGTCTCCCCTCTCCTCGCTTCTCTCTTCCCCTCCGCGAGGGCATCACGCGAGGCCAGACGCCGTTCAAGGTCATTGGGACCTGCCTGGCTCAAGAGTCCTGGAGCGCCGCCTTCTCATGCTCCCGAATGGCCGTGAGGAAGGGAGCGAGATAGCGCTCTGCCTTGACCTTGCCGACCCCGTGGACCTTCATGGCCTCGGCTTCGCTCTGGGGTTTGAGGCGCGCGAAGCATTCCAGGACCTGGTTGCTGAAGACGACGTAGGGCGGCACGTTCCCCGCCTCCTCGGCAAGGCGCTTGCGCACCTCCTTGAGGCGCTCGTAGAGATCCTCGTCGAAGGCGAGTTGGTCCAATTCCTGGGCCAGCTCCGCGCTGGCTCCCTTGCGGTTCCGTCGAGCCCTCTCGGGCCAGGCCATTTGGAAATGGCGGTCCCCCTTCATCACCGCCTCACCCCGGCGAGTCAGGCCAAGCAAGGGGTAGGGCGTCTTGCGAGTGGCGACTAAGCCGGCCCGCTCCATCTCGGAGATCAGGGCAAAGACGTAGGCGGAGCCTTCCTCCTTCAACAGGCCGAAGGTGCTCAGGCTGTTGAGGCGGGCGGAAGCGAGATCGGCGGATTGGCTGCCGGTGAGCATGGCGACAATCTTGCCCTTCCCGTAACGGGCTTCCCAATCCCCCACGGGCGTGCGCTGACAAGTTCGGGCAATGCCGCTGAGCGCCTTCTGGACGATCAGCATTTCCTCATCGCGGGGGCCGCGACGGTCGCGATGCCGGTCCTCGGTGCAAAAATCACAGGTGCCGCAGGGAGAGGAATCGCTCTCCCCGAAGTACTCGAGGATCCAGCGCTGCCGACAGGTCTCGTGATCGTAACAAAAGCGGATCATCGCCTCCAGCTTGGCGCGGTCGCGACGGTCCTTTTCCAGCAGGCTGGCTTCATCGATGGGCAGGGTCTCGGCCCGCAGCGAGGGATCGGTCAGGCGGGTGCCCCGGGTGCGCTCTCCCGGCACGTCGTAGCGCTCCAACAATCCGGCGCGCACCAGGTGGGAAATGGCGCTGCTGACCTGCATGCTGTTCTTCAAATTGAGCGTCTCCGCGATCTCCTGAAGGGTCATCAACACCCCCTCGTTGCTCTGCCCGCACAGGCGTCTGACGAGGGCGTAGAGATCGCGGATGAGGTGGACGCCGGGGTTGTTGCCCTCGATGAAGAATTCCTGGGTCCGCGTGTCGGCGTAGTTGAAGAGCAACTCGCACTCGGCCGGTTCCCCGTCCCGGCCAGCGCGTCCGGCCTCCTGGTAATAGGCTTCGATGCTGCCCGGCACGTCGAAATGGGCGACGAAGCGCACATCGGGCCGGTCGATGCCCATGCCGAAGGCATTGGTGGCCACCACCACGTCGTAACTGCGATCGAGGAAGACATTCTGCGCCCATTCGCGATCCCGGTCGTCCATGCCCCCGTGGTAGGCGACCAGCTTCACCCCCAGGCCGGAGAGCGAAGCGCTGACCTCCTCCACCCGCTTGCGCGTGGAACAATAGACGATCCCGGTGCGATGCGTGGCGATGAGCTCCTGAAGCCGGGCGTATTTCTCCCGGTTGCCCTCGCAATGCGTCACCCGCAGGCTCAGGTTGGGGCGCTCAAAGCCACTGATCGAGATGTAGGGATCGCGGAGCTTCAACACCTGCAGGATGTCTTCGCGCACCTCGGGCGTGGCCGTGGCGGTGAAGGCCGCCGTCTGGGGAAAATCGAGTGCCTCCAGGGCCAGGGAAAGGCGCAGATAGTCCGGTCGGAAATCGTGGCCCCACTGGCTGAGGCAGTGGGCCTCGTCCACGGCCACCAGGGCGACGGGCACCTGCTGCAAGGCGTGCAGGAAGGAAGGACTGCGAAAGCGCTCCGGCGCGATGTAAACCAGCTTGTATCGGCCCGCGGCGATCTCGCGGAGGCGTTCGCTCTGCTCCGATGCCGACAAGGTGCTGTTCACCAGCGTCGCCGGGATCCCCTTTCGAAGGAGGCCGTCGACCTGGTCTTTCATCAAGGCGATGAGCGGACTGACCACGAGGGTCACCCCGTCCATGACCATGGCGGGAAGCTGATAACACAGTGACTTTCCACCGCCCGTGGGCATCACCGCCAGAGTATCCCGCCCCGCCAGCAGGGAAGCGACCACCGTTTCCTGGCCGGGGAGGAACTCGCGAAAGCCAAAATGACGCTCCAGGGCGGCCACGGGGTCGCGCAGGCGTTCTGAATCGGCGGCGGAGGAAGGCATGGATTACTGCAATAATGAACAGGAGTCAGAAAATCGCAAAGACAAGCCTCTCTTTTCGGCGACAAAATTGCTTTCCACAAGCTCCGGGAGGCGCTATCGGCAGCGGCGTATGAAGGAAATCCGCCTTGCCATCATCGGTCATCGCTTCATGGGACGGGCCCATTCGAATGCCTGGAATCAGGTGACGCGCTTCTTCACCCCCCAGGTGAAACCGGTCTTGCAAGTCGCTTGCGGTCGGGACGAGAGAGGCCTGAGCGCCTTTGCCGAGCGCTGGGGCTGGGCGGAGGTCGAAACCGACTGGCGCCGTGTCCTGGAGCGCGACGACATCGATGCCATCGACATCGCCACCCCCACTCATCTCCACGCCGAGATCGCCATAGCCGCGGCCCGGGCGGGCAAGCACATCTTCTGTGAGAAGCCCTTCGCCAACACCCTGGCCGAGGGCGAGGCCATGTTGGCAGCGGCGGAAGAGGCCGGCGTCGTCCACTATCTGAACCACAATTACCGGCGCTGCCCCGCCGTGCTCCTGGCCAAACGACTCATCGACGAGGGAGAGCTCGGCGAGATCTACCACTGGCGCGGCGCCTACCAACAGAGCTGGCTGGTCAATCCCCAACACCCGCTCGACTGGAAGCTGCGCAAGGCCACGGCCCAGGCCGGCCCCCTCTGGGACCTCGGCTCCCACGCCGTGGACCTGGCTCACTTCCTCGTGGGCGAGTTCGCCGAGATCGACTGCCGCGGCAAGCAATTCATCACCGAGCGTCCCCTGGCCGAGGACAACACCCAGTCCGGAGCCGTCGAGGTGGAATGCGCCGCCCTGCTCACCGGAGAGTTCCGCAACGGGGCCCTTGCCTCCATCGAAACGACCCGCTACGCCACCGGTCGTCTCAACCGACACAGCTTCGAAATCTACGGAAGGAAGGGGGCCATCGCCTGGGACATGGAGGACATGAACCGGCTCCGCTTCCACTCTGGCAAGGACCTGCCCGACCGCCAGGGCTTCCGCGACATCCTCGTCACCGAGGCCGTACACGAGTACGTCGGGGCCTGGTGGCCTCCCGGCCACATCATCGGCTACGAGCATGCCTTCGTCCACGCGGCCTACGACTTCCTCAACGCCTGCGTCAGCGGAGGCCGCGTCGAGCCCAACTTCCGAGACGGAGTCAAGTGCCTGCAGGTGCTCGAAGCCGCCGCCACCTCGATGGCCACGGGCCGCCGCGTTCCCCTGGAATCCTGAAGGCGGCGCCAGCGAAGGCCCCTCGCCGGGGCTCTCTTGAACCGAGCTTCACGGGAGCAAGCACGCCTATCGGCCATTGCCGCCGGGTCGGCTCCATGGCAGTCTCCCCCTCTCCATACGTGTCTCCCCTTCCCTACCTATGAAAGTCACCCGAATCGCGACCTTCGCCCTGCTTCCGCTCCTGGCCGCCAGCGCCACGGCCCAAGAGGCCCAAAAACCGGCCGAGGCCCCCCCGTCACCCACCGGTTACACGGACACCCCCTTCCTGCCCGGCGGCAAATGGCGCGTCCACGATGACAACCGCCCCCGTCCCGAAGTCGTCACCCCGGGCAAGACCCCGGCGGACGCCCCCTCCGACGCCATCGTGCTCTTCGACGGGAGCAGCCTCGACGAATGGGTCATGGAAAAGGACAACGCCCCGGCCGACTGGATCGTCAGGGACGGCTATCTCGAGGTGCCGCCAAAGGGCAGCGGGGTTGGAGGATACATCAAGACCAAGCGCGAGTTCCGCGACGTGCAGCTGCATCTGGAATTCGCCACCCCCGAGAAAGTCGAAGGAAATTCGCAGGGACGCGGCAACAGCGGCGTGTTTTTCCTCGGGAGCTTTGAGCTGCAGATCCTCGACAGCTACGACAACAAGACCTATGCCGACGGCCAGGCCTCCGCGCTTTACGGTTATAAGCCCCCCTTGGTCAACGCCTCGCGTAAGCCGGGCGAATGGCAGACCTACGACATCGTCTTTGAAGCCCCCCAATGGGATGCCGAGGGCAACCTCCTGAAGAAGGCCTATATCACGGTCTTCCACAACGGTGTCCTCACCCACCACCGCCAGGCCTACCTCGGCGCCACGGGACACAAGCAGGTGGCCAACTACAACACCGTCATCGAAAGCGGTCCCATCAAGCTTCAGGATCACGGCAATCCCACCCGCTTCCGCAACATCTGGGTGCGCGAGCTCAAGCTCGACGCCAACGAATAAGCGCGCCGCCCCCTCGCGGCCTTGATTCTTCCCATCAAACTCCGTCCGGTCTATCGATTCCGGGCGGAGTCTAGGGGCGGAGGCCTGGGGAAGACAACGCCCCCTTCCAGCGTCCGGGCAAGTTTCCCGTACCGCTGTCCCACATCTCGCCGCGTTCCGCCGCGTGGGATCGCCCTCGAATCAGGGCGTTGCCGGGATCCCCTGTGATCCGAATTACTGGACTGCCGGTGGCGTGGCCGCGGGCTGAGCCGCCTCCTCCGCCGACTTGGGCGCCTCGTCCTTCTTGGCATGGGCGTCGCCATGATGAGCATCCGCCGCTTCCCCATGACCGCCGTGCCCCTGCCCGTGGCCTTCCTCGTGATGACCGTGTCCGAGGTGCAGCTTCTTGGTGTCGTCAAAGGAATGACGCTCGCAGCCGATCTGGACGAGTCCGAACAAAAGGGTCGAAAGGGCGAAAAGACTCAGCGATTTCATGTGCTCCCCCTGTAAACTGAGCCCTCCCGATTTGCAACCCGCAAAAGCGCTTGGGGGCTGGGTTGGAGGCTCTCCCCCTCGAGGTTTTTCCATTGCCCTCGCGGAGGCTTCCCACTAGAACAGGAAGCATCGCCATGCGCCTCCTGCCCTGCGTCCACGCCCTGTTCCTGCTCTGCGTTTTCGGAGTCTCACCGCTCCGCTCCCAGCAATCTCCCGAGATCCAGGCCCTTTGGGATGAGCTCTCGGCCCACTGGACCGCCAACCACCTGCCCGAGGCAGAAAAGACCACGGGGAAACTGATTGAGGCCCTCAGCCCCAGCGCCCGCGATTTCACCTTGGGGATCCAGTTGAACTCGGCCCTCCACAACCGGGCCTCGCTCCGTTACAACCTCGGGGACTATGCCGGCGCCGAGGCCGACCTGCGCCACAGCGTCGAGCAGGCCCGACAAATTGAGCTGATCCCTGGCCTGCCCCCCCAGGCAGCCCCGCAGTTGCAGGCCATGATCGACGAGCGCCTCCGACTGAGCCTGCGGGGCCTCACCAACTTTTACCTGGCCGCCGGGGACATCCAACGAGCCACCGAGGCCTTCGAGGAAGCCGCCGCCATTCCCCCGCTGTGGAAGCGCCAGGCCGCCTCCGGCCAGTCGGTGGGCTATCACATGGGCGAGGTCTCCTCGATGGAAGGCAGCTTCTATCGCGCCACCGGCGACTACGCCAAGGCGACCGAGGCCATCGTGAGCTTGCTGGAGGATATGGAGGAAGCCTGGGAAGGCTTCCTGAAGAGCATCGGAGGCGTCGAAAACGAGTTCAGCAATTCCGTCAAGATGGTCAACCTTCAGGGCCGCTCCCACCTGCTCATGGAGTTGGCCGAGGTGGCCAGCCTGCGCGAACAACACGAGGAAGCGGTCGGCTTCGTGGAGAAGGCGCGCCAGGCAAGCCTCGAAATGCTCGGGCTTTACGAGAAATGGGCCGAGGCGATGCGTCGTCCCGACTCGGGCATGGATCCGGAGGTCGTGCGCAAGTCGATGGAGAACATCCAAATCGGGGCGAATTACCTGCTCTACGAACGAGCCGCCCTGGTGCTGCGCGCCGCTGGCCAAGAGCGCGCTGCCCTCGAGCTGATGCAGGAAGGCCTGGCCAGGCGCGGCGAGGACTTCACGCCGCAGCGCCACCTCGTTCTCGAACACAATGTGATTCGCCCCGAGGAAAGCCTGCGCATGCTCGGAGACCTCCAGGCCCTGCTCGGCGAGCACGCCGCCGCGGAGGATTCCTATGCCAAGGCCATCGCCCTGACACGACAACACTATCCCGAGGGGCACCCCGCCATCCTCGACATCGAGGAGAGCCGTGCCCTGCTCGCTAAAGCCAAGGGCGATGTGGAAGGGGCCCGAACCCTGGCGGAGCGCGTCCGTCAGGGCCGCTTCGAAGACCTGGCCGAGGTCCTCGCCTTTGCCGACGAGCCCATGCGACTGGCCTATCGCTCCTCCATCGATCTCTGGAGCCTCCACGCCAGCCTCGATGCCGTGGAGGCCCTTGCGGAAGTGGTGTTGCGAACCAAGGGCATCGTGCTGGAATCCCTGCTCGAGGACCGGGGACTCGCCGCCCGGGTCAACGATCCCCAGCTGGCCCAAACCATCGAGGAACTCTCCCTGCGGCGGCGGGAACTGATGGAGGCGCTGCTGGCCGGAGGCGAAAACCAGGCCTCCCGCGTCCCCTCCCTGAAGGAGCGCATCGCCCAGCTGGAGGGCCAATTGCGGGAGGGCGCGGGAGAGGTTGGAGAAAGGTCACAGACGCGCCAGGCGCTTGAAACCCGGGTCGCCGACGTCGTGGCGGCCCTGCCGGAGGGAGGCGTCCTCGTCGAATTCATCCGCTATCGGGACTATTCCGCCCCCGGTCGCTTTGTCCCGCGCTATGGCGCCCTCGTCCTCAAGGCTGGCGCTGCGCCCGCCTTCGTTCCCCTCGACACCGCGGCCACCATCGAGCGAGGCATGCAGCTCTACGCTCAGGCGGTGCGGGCCGAGGTGGAGGAAGCCGAGCTGCGGTCTTTTCTCGAGGCCCTCGGCCAGAGCGTCTGGGATCCCCTGCGCCCTCACCTGCCCGAACCGGGGAAAATGCTCATCCTCTCCCCTGACGGAGACCTCAACTTCCTGTCCTTCGCCACGCTCCTCGCGCCTGACGGGCGCTTTGTCGGGGAGGTCTGGCCCTTGGCCTACGTCTCCTCGGGCCGCGACCTGCGGCGCGGGGAGAGCGCGACGAGGCGGGAATCCTTCGAGGTGCTGGCCAATCCCGACTTCCAGAGCCCGACCGACCCGACGCCGGCAGGATCGTCCCCACGCGGGGGACAGGCCGCCCTCTCCATGCGCGGCGTGCTAGACCGCATCGGGCTCTCTCCGCTGCCCGGCACGGTGGCTGAGGAAGCCGCCCTGCGGGAGATTGTCACCTCCGCTCCCTGGGGCTGGACCTTTTCCAGTCACCTGGGCGCCGAGGCCACCGAGGAGGCCGTCTCCCAGATCAGGGGGCCCGGGGTGCTTCATCTCGCCACCCACGGCTTCTACCTGCCGCGAACGGGACGACGGGATCCCCTGCAACGGGCCAAGAGCTATTGGCTGGCCGCAGAGGAAAAGGGTCGCGGTCCCTCGCTGGAAAACTTCTCCGACGTCGTCCTCGACAACCCCATGCACCGAAGCGGCATCGCCCTCAGCGGGGCCGAAGCCACCCTCAAGGCCTGGGGGGCGGGCAAAATTCCCGACACCAGCCGAGATGGCATCCTCACCGCCGAGGAAATGACGCGGCTCGATCTTTCCGGCACCTGGCTGGTGGTGCTCTCCGCCTGCGAGACCGGCCTGGGGGAAGCCCGCTCCGGCGAGGGCGTCCTGGGCATGCGCCGCGGCCTCATCGAGGCGGGCGCGGCCCATCTCCTCCTGACCCTCTGGCCCGTCGCCGATCGCGAGACCGCCCTCTACATGCGCGACTTCTACGCCGGTCTGGAAGGGGGACGAAAGTCCCCCGTCGAGGTCGCCGCCCAAGTCCAGGCGAACTTCCTAAAACAACTGCGCGAGGATCGCGGGATTGGCGAGGCCATCCGCCTGGCGGGTCCCTTCATCCTCAGCTTCCGGCGATGATTCAGCGCCCCTGGGCGGAGAGGATGGCCTCCAAGCCCTCGAGATTCTCCTTGAGGACCTCCTCGGCGTCGCGGTTGGCGACGTGCCCGAGAATGGCCACCGCCCCGCGGTATCCCTTGGACACCAGGGCGGCAATCATGGCCGCCTCGTGATCGCCGCTGCCGATCGGCTTGGTGCGGTGCTCCTTTTTGGAAATGTCGTATTTCACCGGATCGGCCATGCCGTTGAGAGTGACGCAGAGCAGGTGCGGCAGCATCCGATCCAGGTCATCGGCAAAGGTGTGGATGCGGGGATGGGCGTGGTGGAAGTTGTAGACGATGCCGACATGCTCATGCCCCTGCTTCTTCAGCGCCGCGCAGACGGCAACGAGATTGTCGGGCAGACCGCCCCAGCCTCCCTGGTTGTAGAGCCCCAGGGTGAAGCCCAGCGACTTCGTGTGCTCGGCGATGGGCAGGAGGGCTTGGGCGGCATCCTGAATCTTCTCCTCGTTGGAGAGGCCCTTGCCACTCTGCAAGGGCACCCAGATTTGAGGCTTCCAGTCCAAGCGCTTAAAGATCGCCTCGGCCGCGGGATGCCCCCGCCAAAAGGCCATGAGCTCGATTTGGTTATCATGATAGGCCTGAAACTCGGTCTCGAATTCCGCGACCTGGTCCTCGCGCCACTCGTAGGCCACCCGCCGCAGGCCGAGGCGCTTCAGCATGGCAGCCCGCTCCTGGGGGCTGCGCTCCTTCGCGTCGAAGGTGGTGACACACCAAGTCACCAGGTTCTCGCGCCGGAAGTTCTCGGGAATCTCGGCCTGGCCCGCCTCGGGGCTCATGGGCAGGAAAGCCAGGGCGAGCAGCCATAAGCTTGGCCTCGTCCTGGAAATGGAGAACTTGTCAGGATCGATCCGGAGGGTCGTTTGCATCGTGTTGGGAGGAGGGAAAGCAAATCACTGCTTCCGCGAGGCGGAGAGGCGCTGGGCCAAAATCATCACCATGGCGGCGCCGCGCCCATCGGGACCGAGAATGGCTTCGCGCAGGTAGTAGTCCTCGAGAGAAGTCTGCTTGCCCGTGCTGGTGCAGACGTTGAAAAACACGCGTCCGTCGCTGGAGACGCGGCGCTTCAACGCCGCCCAGGCGGCCTCGAGCCGCCCCCTCCAGGGGACCTCGGGCAACCAGCCCTTCTCCAGCGCCACGGCGATGGCGTAGGAGATCATGCTGGTGCTGGTCAGTTCAGCGTAACTGTCCGGGCGATCGATGATTTGATGCCACATGCCCTCCTCGTCCTGATGAGGGGCCAGGGCCTCGAGGTGGGCGACCAAGGCATCGCGCATCTCCGCAAAACCTTCGTGGCTCTCGGGAAAGGGCTGCAAGGTCAAGGCCAGGCCGAGGGCGGGGAAGCCGTTACCGCGTCCCCAGGCCCCCTCGTCGAGGGGGGAGTGGCGATAGATCCCGTCGGGACGCCGGCAGAGTCCGGCAATGAAGCGGTAGTTCTGCAGCGCCTGGTCATAGTAGCGCTTTTCCCCCGAAATCCGCCCCGCCTCGGCAAGGAGGGGGCTGCCCATGAACACCTGGTCGCTCATCTCGTTGTGGCTGGGCATCGCCTCGAGCGGTTCCCCCGACGCGTCGAAGGCCATATCGGCCACCGCGAGGACGCGCTGGCGGGCCCAGGGCTCGTCGATGCGGGTGTAGAGCAAGTTGCCGGCGATATTGCTGGCCCCCTTGGGAAGATCCGGGGATTTCTCCAGATGGGTGCGCGCCAACGCGGCGGCGCGGTGCTCCAAGCCGCCATCCATCCTCGCCATCACGGCCAGGGCGTCGATGTAGCCCCCGCCAAAGCGGTCGCCGTAATGCTGGGCCACTTGGGCGAGTACGGTCTCGGGCGAGCGCTCGGTACGGGCCTGCATCTCTGCGACGGCGGTCACTTGCTCCCCGCCCTCCCAGGGCCATTCCGTGCTTTCCCACTGGCCCTCGGCGCTGAGCTTTTCCACAAAGACCCTCACCCGCCCCACCTCACCGGGGGCGTGCTGCTGCAGGGCCCGGCCCAGGGCGCGGCCTGCGGCGGTGTCGGGCAGGTGCACGGCCTCGGGAGCCGTCAACCCGATCCAGCGCCAAACCGCGTGCTCATAGGCCTGCCCCGTCTCGAAGGCCTTTCCAGTCGGTGGAAAGGACTCGCTCTCGAGCGGGGCGACCAGGCCATGCCATTCCACCTCTTCGGACAGGCTGGCCCAAGCGGACTCACCGGGACGGAGGCCGAGGTGGATGCGGCGCGGGGCCTCGGGTCGACTGGCCCCTTTCGTCCAGGCCATAAGCGATTCCCCCGTATTGTGGCGACCGATGGGTCGCGCGGGCCGCGCTTCCGAGGCGCCCTCCTGGGCCAGGGCGGGCATTGCGAGATCCGCAGCCATTCCCAAGAGGGCCAGGGCGAGGCACGGAGACAGGGAGATCAGGACAGGTTTCATCGTGTCAGGAAAGCGGGGCCGGGGCTTGCAAAAGGGCGACGACTTCGTCGCGCAGGGCCGCATTCGTCGCCAGGGCCTCCCCGCCGTCGATGCGCCCCTCGTTGCCGGCCCAGTCGCCGAAATAGCCGCCCGCCTCTTTCAGGATCGGGGGAAAGGGACCGCAGTCCCACACGGCCATGACCGGGTCGATCATGATCTCGACGCGTCCCGTGGCCACGAGCAGGTAGCCGTAGGCGTCGCACCAGCCGGCATTGTAGTAGACCGACTCTTGCAGGCGCGACCAGGGCTCGCCCTTGCCGTTGCGCCCGAAGTAGGCCGTGTCGATGTGCGCGCAGATGGCGCGGTCCAGTTCGGAAACCTCGGAAACGCGGGCGCGACGCCCGTTCCACCAGGCCCCCTCCCCCGTGGCGGCGACAATGGTTTCCCCGAGGGCGGGAAAATGGGCGCACCCCACCTCGACCTTGCCGGCGATTTCCAAGGCCAGGAGCACCCCGTAGAGCGGCACCCCGTGGCTGAAGGACTTGGTTCCGTCGATGGGGTCGATGATCCAGCGGAACTCCGATCCCCCGGAGGAGGCCCCGAACTCCTCGCCCACGATCTCGTGGGAGGGATAGGCGGTCTCAATGCGCTGGCGGATGAGGGCCTCGGCCTCGCGGTCGGCCACCGTCACGGGCGTGTCGTCCGCCTTGAACTCCGGGCGGGCGGCATCCGTCTGGTAGTATTTCAAGGTCACCTCGCCGGCCAGCCGGGCGGTCTCTTCGGCAAATCGGAGATATTCTTGCAGCATTGTCAGGCTAAGAAGGAGGCCATGTCAGGAAATTGTCGAGGGAAGAATCCAGCTCTCCGGGACGTGGCGACCCGCCGCGAAGCGCGCGGGGCCCTCAGGGCTGGTCGGGAGCCGGCACCACGTCGACCTGCACCTCGGCGGAGGGCTTCACATCGGCGTCGATATCCTTGAGGGCGAACTGGATCCCGTCGAGGATGTGCTCGAGCGCGCGACGATCGGCGAAGGTGAGGTCGTTGTGGCCGAGGTTGGTGAAAAAGAGCCTCCCCTCGCCGACCTGGCGGCACCAGGACACCGGCACATCGACCTCCGCGGGAGATTTGCCCTGCAGCTTGGGCGCCTCCTTCTCGTTCTCAATGGGCTTGCGGGTCTCCGGCTTGCTCAGGTCGAGGCTGAGAAGAACGCGCAGCTTCTCGCGTCCCTGGAAGCTTTCCGGACGGTACCAGTAGATCTCATCCTTGTGCCAAAAGCCCTTCCCGGCAAAGGCGGTGTTGAGGGCATGGCCGGGATCCTCCACCTTGAAGGACCAGGTCCCTCCCGCCGTCCAGGGGTGGCCGTTGAAGACGCCGCCGATCAGGGCGACGCCCTCCTCCCATTGCTTGAAGTTGTCGGCGGCGGCATGTAGCCCCACGATGCCCTTCCCACGGTTGATGAACTCGAGGATGGCGGCGCGCTGGGACTCGTCCGGGATCAGGTCGGTGGTGTTGTTCAGGACGAGGGCGTCGTAGTTCGCGAGGCTCTCCTTGCTGAGGGCCTCGTATTGATCGGCAAAATCGGCCTGGTAGGCCCCGCTGCGTTCGCCCATTTTGGCCAGGGCGTGGTTGGCGAAGGGGATGGAGGTGTGGATGAAGCCCTCGCAGCGATAAAAGACCAGAATCTTGCGCGGCGCCTGGGGACGGACGCGGGCGCTGGGCAAATTCGCTTCGATCTGCGCCCGCTGCTCCGCCGTGGGCGTGTCACCGAAGCGGGCCGCCGCCTTCTCCTCCCAGGTCTTCGGCGCCTCACTCGCGGGTTTGTTGTTTTGGGCCACGACCAGGCAGGCGGAGGCAAGGGCGCCGAGGGCGATGAAGGGGGTAGGCAATTTCATGGGGTCAGCAAAAAGAGAAGGGCCAGTGTAAGGGCGGGGCCAAGGAATGGACAAGAGCAAAGGAGCCCCCGTCGCCGGGAAAAATGGGGCGCCAGAAAGCCCGTCCAGCCGCCAAAAACGTCAAAGATAGAGGGCGATCGCCAGGATGAGCAGGGCGAGCCCCATCCAGTCGCGCTCGGAAAAGCGATCTCTGCCCAGGCGCCGCCGCAGGAACTCCAACAACCAGCCCGTGGGACAGCCAAACTTGCAGTAGGCCATGGGAAAGTAGAGCGAGAGGATCAGACCTCCCAGGGCGACCCCGATCGTGGCCCAGCCCGCGGAGCTCAGCAGGTAGGCGTCAAAGGGTTCCAGTCCGGCGAGGTCCAGATCGAGTCTCAGAAAGCTGACGGTGAGGACGACGCCCAGCAGGAGAGGCGGAATCCATCGCAGGATCCATTTCGCCTCCTCGGGCAGGGGCCGCTTCCAGCGCGCCGGCAGCAACTTCATCGCCCAGCGCTGCAGGTTGCCGTGGGGACAGAGGAACTGGCAGTAGACCGGCTGGCCAGAAAACCAGGGCACCAGAAAGACCGCGGCCACAAAGAGGACCAGTCCGGGCGTCTCCTTCCAGGGAAGGCGGCTTTCCATCCAACCCGCCAAGAGCGACTGGGCCACCAGATCGCCCAACCAGAATCCCAGAACCGCGATGGTGAGGAAGGATTGCCATCCCCGCCAGCGCTGCAGGGCCTTAGTCTTGCAGAAGGCGAAGGCCCCGCCCAAGATGAAAAAGGCCAGCAACAACCCGTCGCGCCATCCGAACGTCAGGGGGGACGAGCCGTCCTCGGACGCCTCCCCCAGAGCGAGGCGATGACTGAGGCTTCTCGCCACGGCCTCACTGGTGCGCGTCGCCCCGGAAACGCCGTAGATCCCCGCGGCCGCCAGGTCCGTGATGGCCGCCACCTCTTCCCAGGAGCGCCCGTTCCAGCGCTCCATGAAGAGGTAATCCATGCGGACGTCCTCGACATGGCTGGGCGTGTCGTAGCTGTGGCGGATGGCCACGCCGAGAACCCGATCCGCCGCGTCGAAGACCGCCAGCACATCGGAGGGACCGGAATAGCCGGTGATTCGTCGCGAATGCGGCATGGTCCGCACCGCATAGCCGATCCCGGCGCCATCCCCGTCCAGCACCTCCAGCCCCGCTCGGGGGCCGGGGTCGACGCGGAGGCGGTGCGCCTCGGGCAAAAAGACCTTCACCTCGGCAAGGGTGATCGGCCAGTCCCCCTGGACGCGCACCCGCTCGTGATGAGAGCGCACCAGCCAGGCGATGGCCACCAGCAGGGCGAGTCGGTAGAGCTGGAGAAGAGCTTTGATAGGCACAGGCACGGGGGTTCGCATCCCTACCGGGAGAGCAGCTCCAGGGCCGCCCCCCGGATGCGGGATCGTCCACCTTACCCCCACTTCGCGGGATGAAAAGGGCGCCGCCCTTGGCGGGCGCCGCAGGGCTCAGATCCCCAAGCCGCGCTGTGGCGTGGTAAAGGCGTCTTCCGCCACACGGATGCGCGGGGGCTCGCCGCTATGGAGCAGGACCTCGATGATGTCGAAACGAAAGAGGATTTCCGGCTGGCCCAGCTCGCGCAGCCAGGCGTTGGCCCCGCGGATGACGAGGGCTTCCTTGGATGCGTCGACGGCCCGAGCCGGATCGCCGAACTCGCCCTGGGTCCTCGTCTTGACCTCGGCGAAGACGAGCGTCCGGTGGTCGCGATAGACCAAGTCGACCTCGCCTCCCTCCCGCGGTCGATAGTTCCGGTAGAGCACTTTCTTGCCCGCGCGCCAGAGATGCTTGGCGGCGAGGCGCTCCCCCTCGGCACCGATCCGCGCGTTCCATGCGGAGGGCTCCAGGCGGCCGGGCTCGGGCAAGGTGATCGCTCGATCGAGCTCGCGGTCGATCCAACGATACCAAGCCTGACGTAGGAGACTCACTGGGGAGCGGAGAAGAGACGGGTCACCGGCGCGAAACTGCGCCGATGCAGGGGGCAGGGCCCGAAGCGGCGAAGGGCGTCGAGGTGCGCCGCCGTGCCGTAGCCCTTGTGTTTCTCGAAGCCGTAGTGGGGATAGAGTTCCGCGGCGGCGAGCAGAAGCCGATCCCGCTCGACCTTGGCGATGATGCTGGCAGCGGCAATGGACAGGCTGAGCGAGTCTCCCTTGACGATGCCGCGATGGGGCACGGGAAACTCCGGCAAGGGCCGACCGTCGATGAGGGCGAAGTCCGCCGAGGGCTGCAGCTTCGCGAAAGCCTGCCTCATGGCGAGATGGGTTGCCTGGAGAATGTTGCAGCGATCGATGGTCTCGACATCCACCGAGGCCGAGGCCCAGACCACTCGAGGATCCTGGGTGAGCTCTTGGTAAAGCGCCTCACGACGCGATTCCGAGAGCTGCTTGGAGTCGTTCAGCCAGCCGTGCTCGTAGTCCTCGGGGAGAACGACGGCTGCGGCGAAGACTGGTCCCGCCAAGGGGCCGCGCCCCGCCTCATCAATGCCGGCGATGTGTCGATATCCCGCCGCGCGCCAAAGAGTCTCGTGGCTCAGATCGGGCATGGCTCACTGCTCGTTGAGGAAATCAATAAGTTGGCGGAAACGCCCCGAGTAACCTCGCTTCTTCGTGAAGATGAGGCGCGGCAATTCCCGCAGGTGGGTTTCCTCCTCTTCCTGCGGCAGGGCCTCGCTCGTGTGATAGGCGCCCTCCTCGATCAGGTCGAGAAATTCCGCATTGAGCCGTCCCAGCAACTCGGGGGTGATGGGCTTTTGCAGGCGCATGACGAGGCGCTTCCCGACGTAGCGATAGCTGTGGAAGTTGCGGTAGAACTTGGCCACGATCTCGACTGCCTCCTCGATGTCGTCGGTCACCTTGAAGAGGTGGAAATCGTCGTCGGAGATGAGACGGAGGCGATGCAGGTGTTCCTTCACAAAGCGGAACCAGGTCTTCCAGTAGGTGCCGCCCTTGGCATCGACGAGGACGATGGGGACCAGCTGGGCCTTCCCCGTCTGGATGAGCGTCATCACCTCGAAGAGTTCATCCATGGTGCCGAAGCCTCCGGGGAAGGCGGCGATGGCATCGCTCTCCTTCACAAAGGCCAGCTTGCGCGTGAAGAAGTAGTTGAAGTTGAGGAGCTTCTCATCCCCCTCAATGGTGGGGTTGGCGCTCTGTTCGAAGGGCAGCTTGATGTTCAAACCGAAACTGCCGTCGCGCCCCGCCCCCTCCTGGGCGGCTTCCATGATGCCCGGCCCGGCCCCCGTGATGGTCATGAAGCCGACCTCGCGCATGCGACGGGCAAAGGCCACCGCGGCCTTGAACTCCGGCTCGCTGGGATTGGTGCGGGCACTGCCGAAGATGGAAATCTTGCGTTCGTCTTCGTAGGGGCCGAAGACCAAACTAGTCCGGCGCATCTCCTTGAGCGACCGGCTGTAAAGCTTCATGTCCCCGACGGAGAGACAGTCTCGGCCCATTTTCAGGGCCGTCACGATCATCTCGCGCACCAGGTTGTTGGCTTTTCCGCAGGCCCAATCCTCAACGAGGGTCTTGATGCGGTCATCGAAAAGAGGGTCGCCCGTGGTGCCTGGCTTACCGGAAAGGCCGAGAATTCCTCCGCCGGTGAAATCACGGGGGTCTTTGCGTAGATGGGCTCGTTTGCTCATGCTGAGCGCCGAGGATAGTGGAGGATAAGAGCTTCCTCAACGCGGAATTGCCCTTTTCCCCCGCCCTGCCCATGCGGCG